>CAZPXP010000011.1:0-144872 GCA_964590975.1 uncultured Ferruginibacter sp.
CGTCAGTGACCCGAGGCGACAGCAGATCAAGGTACTGAAAAAGCTCCTTAAGAAAGCCAGGTTTACCCAGTTTGGCCAGTTGTATAAGTTCGATGAAGTCTTGCTCAGCCGTCACCCCGGCAAAAAATTCCAGCAGCTCGTTCCCACCTGTAACTATAATAAAATATATGCCGAATGGTGGCATAAAACGCTCGAAGGCACGCCCGACGTGTGCTGGCCCGGCGTCATCAAGTACTTTGCCCTGAGCAGCGGCACCAGCGAAGCCACCAGCAAGTATATCCCCATCACCAAAGAACTCATCCGCAGCAACAATATTACAAGCATCAGGCAACTCATCAGCCTTACCCGCTATGAAGATGTACCCAAAAGCGCGGTAGGCAAGGGTTGGCTGATGCTCGGCGGCAGCACCCAGTTGCAGAAGAGCACAACATATTATGCCGGCGACCTCAGCGGTATACAAGCAAAAAATATACCCTTCTGGTTCCAGGGCCTCTATAAGCCCGGCAAAAAAATATCCCGCGAGCGCGACTGGTCAAAGAAACTCGAAGAGATCGTCGATAATGCTCCCGATTGGGACATTGGCTTTATCGTAGGCGTACCCGCCTGGATACAGCTCGCAATGGAAAAGATCATCGAGCGGTACAAAGTGAACCATATACACGAAATATGGCCCAACCTCTCTTTCTATGTACACGGCGGCGTAGCCCTCGAACCCTACAAGAAGGGATTCGAAAAACTCCTCGGTAAGCCCATTACTTATATAGAAACCTACCTGGCCAGCGAAGGCTTCCTCGCTTACCAGAGCCGCCAGCATGCTACAGGTATGCACCTGGCGCTGAACAACAATATCTTTTTTGAGTTTGTACCCTTCGACGATAACAATTTCGACAGCGAAGGCAATATGGTCGATGAGCCCGAAGCACTGATGATCCACGAAATAGAGGAAGGAAAAGACTATGCCATCCTCATCAGCACCAACGCCGGTGCCTGGCGCTATGCCATCGGCGATACGGTAAAGCTGGTAGACAGGGCGCGAAGCGAAATCATCATCACCGGGCGCACCAAACACTTTCTCAGCCTCGTCGGCGAACACCTCAGCGTAGATAATATGAACAAAGCCGTGGAACTCGTTAGCGAAGAGCTCAACATTTCCATACCCGAATTCACAGTAGCAGGCATCCCGCATGGCAACTTCTTTGCACACCAGTGGTATATCGCTACCGACGATACTGTAAATACCGAAACCTTACGGCAACGGCTGGATGAACACATCAAGTCTTTAAACGACGATTATATCATAGAACGTCGGCACGCACTCAAAGAAGTGTTTGTTGAAGTACTGCCGGAAGAAATATTTATGAATTTCATGCAATCCAAAGGTAAAGTGGGCGGGCAACACAAGTTTCCCCGGGTGCTTAAAGGCAAAATGCTGGAAGACTGGCAGCGGTTCCTCGCTCACCAGAAAGTCTCTTAACGCCTGCTTAAAATTTATTGATGAGATTCCATATAAACAATTTTTTGAGCGAAATAAGACAAATTTTGCAGCCATAATCCAAACACCTGCAGCTAAAAAGTGGCAAAAGAAATCCATTCAATCAATTTTAAACACACCCTTAATCCCCTTTTCTTTTTATCTTGGCTTTTTAAACACGTTTTTTAATGATTGATGCGATATTAAAAGGGGTGGCAATAGGGCTTTTACTCATCTTCTCCGTAGGACCGGTAATTTTTACCATCATCAAACAAAGCATCAACAACGGCAGAGACGGTGGATTCAGCTTCGTAGCCGGTGTATGGCTCAGCGATATCCTCTGGGTGATATTGAGTAATGCTTTTTCAGAACTGGTAACAACCCTCCTCAACTTTAAAAAAACAATTGGCTTTGCAGGAGGCACGCTGCTCGTATGTATGGGCATCTACTACCTGTTCTTTAAAAAGATCCACATCAGGGAAGACGAAGAAAAGATCAAAATATCCGCAGGCACACACGCCAAACTGATGGCCTCCGGCTTCCTCATTAATACCCTCAACCCCGCCGTAATCGCCTTCTGGCTCACCACAGCAACAACCATTGCCCTCTCCAGCACCGTCAACGAACGCATCATCATTTTCGTCACCTGTATCGTGCTCAACATCGGGGCCGACATCCTCAAAGTACTGCTGGCAGGTAAACTCCGCAGCAAACTCAACGAAAAAAACATATCGGTGATCAACAAGATATCAGGATTACTGCTCGGCGGTTTCGGGATTGCTATTTTAATTGGCGTACTTTATGCCGCCATCAAAAAGTCTTAACATCTTTTTAAACAATAATGTGGTACTTTGTCGCTGCATGAAGCTTCTTCTTTTACCTATACTGCTATTGCCGATCATCACCGCCTCAGCACAACCGTCAGACTTTATTGTGCTTAAAAAGCGCAACCAAACCGTTCGTAATTATTTTGCAGGCAGCCAGATCAACTTTACCACCGTCAATGGCGGCAGCTTCGAGGCGCAGGTAGAACGCATCAGTAAAGATACCCTCCATGTGGTGGAGTTTATCATAGCCCGCGTACCCACAAGGCTGGGAGTCTATGTGCTCGATACAGTAGCACGTTACCACTACCGCTTTCACTACAATGAGATACGGTCTGTCTATGCCGACAAACGCGGCTTCAATTACCGCAACAGCGGCTATACACTCATGGGAGGAGCCGCCCTCATTACCCTCGGCACCGGCGTGTCGTACCTGGTAGACAGGAAGAAAACAAGCGTGCCGCTGCTGGTAAGCGGCCTGGGGCTTGGCGTGGCAGGCTATTTTCTTACCCGCGTACAAACCACTACCTATACCATCGGCAAAAAGTACACACTCAAATATATTTCCACCAATCCCGGTTAAAACAGGTACCCCTGCCTTCCAATCAGAATAGATATTATCTTGCGCACATGGCATTCTTTAAAACCCGCTTCTGGCGCATCGTCAAAAGAGTTTTTCTCTGGATGTTTATCCTGCAGTTCGTGTACATCATCCTGGTACGGTGGGTAAACCCGCCGGTAACCCTCACCCAACTGGGCAGTCTGCTAACAGGAAATGGATTAAAGAGAGATTATATCAACCTCAACGAAATGAGCCCGAATGTTAAACTGGCAGTGATAGCGGCCGAAGACCAGCTCTTTCCCGATCATGATGGCTTCGATCTTAAAGCCATCAAGCTGGCCATGAAATACAATAAGAAACACCCCGGCAAAGTACGCGGAGCCAGCACCATCAGCCAACAGGTAGCAAAGAATGTTTTCCTCTGGCAGCACGGCGGTTACTTCCGTAAGGGGCTCGAAGCCTATTTTACTTTCATGATAGAAAAACTCTGGAATAAAAAGAGGATACTCGAAACCTATCTCAACGTTGCAGAAATGGGCCCCGGCATCTTTGGCGTACAGGCAGCCGCTAAAACCTATTTCAACAAAAACGCTAAAGACCTTACACGGGTAGAAGCAGCACAGATTATAGCCTGCCTCCCCAATCCAAAACTATACACCGTAAAACCCCTCAGCAGTTATGTCGCCAATCGTTACGACGATATTATGCGGCAGATGAACAACCTCGCGGGCGATCCCGATATACAGGAACTGATCAAATAATCATCACAGCAAAAGCTTATTGTGCGAGTAGTCTTTCTACCGCCGGTATCGCCCCTTTCAGGCGTTCGTCAGCACTGCCCTGTACACTTACCCAGGGCGTAGATTGGTTAACCAGCAGATCCTTATACATATGATAAAGTCTTTCACGCGAAGCCAGGTCAGGATACTCACGCAGCTCGTCTTTAACCCAGGGCAGGTCAATATCGCAGAGCAGGTACAGGTCATACCTTCTTTCCGCTATCTGGTCAAGGATAAAAGAATGACAGTTATCAAACACAAACTCACACCATACCTTCATCACATACATATCAGTATCAATAAAAAGAGGCAGCGGCCCTGCCCGGTGCGCGGCCTGCTGCAATGCCGCCACAGCCTCATCCTCACCATGCAGTTGCCCCCGGGCTATATCAAGGAGGTTATCGTAGGTATATTGGGTACCATGCGCCAAAAGGTACTCCCTCGCATACTCCCTTACCCATTGCGTTCCAAAATGATCCGCCAGTAGCGTACAGAGCGTGCTCTTCCCCGTGCTCTCGGGGCCAATGATAACAATCTTCTTAACGTCGTTCATGCTTTACCAGTTTTACCCATTCCCTGTATCCCCACCATGCCATCAGCAGGAAGAGCACATACATAAGCGTGAATAACATATAGCCCTTATAAAAGTTGAGTGGTATAGCAATGATATTCGAAGCAATCCATGCCAGCCAGTTCTCAATCTTACGGCGGGCCATCCACCACATGGCCGTAACAGCAGAAGAAGATACAAGAGAATCGAGCATAGGCGTATTACTGTTGGTAATACCCACCAGCAGCATATAAATACCACCCCAGAAAGCTGCAAACAACCCCAGCCCCACAACCAGCTCCCTCCGGCTGCACCAGCTGATAGGGAAACTGTAACCATCATCCTTTTTCTGCACCCAGTTGTACCAGCCGTACACGCTCATGATAAAATAATAGATATTCAGTATCGAATCAGCATAAAGTGGGGGGGCCGTCATAAAAAAGTAAACATACGCTGCCAGCAGTACCCCAATGATACCCGTCGGATACACCAATACGTTATTTTTACGCGCATACCATACACTCGCAATCTGCGCCACAGTACTCACCCACTCAGGCCAGCGCGTTTCACGGATGTTGGTGATGAAAGTTTTGTAAATCTCGTATCCCGTCATTGATTCGTTTTGCCAAAGATAGGCATAGAAGGTTAGCCCCTTACGGCTTTGTAGTACTTCCCCGGGCGCAGGTAACGCACCCCTTTCTTCGTGTAGAAACGGGTCGGTAATTGATTAAAGTTCCGGTAACCCGTATTGCCCCCGCCCGGTACCACTTCAAAATGCAGGTGCGGAAATGCACTGTAGCCGGTATTACCACTCAGGCCGATCACCTGCCCCTTTTGTACAGTATCCCCCTTATTAACCAGCACTCCGTCTTTCTGCAAATGCCAGTAATTAGCCTGCGTGCCATCATCATGCTGTATAATAATATAATTGCCCTCAGAAAGATACTCGTCCTTTAATCCACCCCGCTCACTGTCCTCCCTGAAACTCACCACCACCCCCTCCCTCGCTGCACAGATCTTACTCCCGCTTTTCATTTTAAAATCCAGCGACAGCTCCCCCTGGTGGCTCATCTTACTATCGTACCCCTGTATAAGAAAATGCTTCGATCCCTTTGGGTAGGGCAGCCAGTACACATAGCTGTTATCCTTTTTATACGCTCCGCCCTTAAGGTCGCGGATAGAGTAGTCAGATTGATCCTGTGCGTACCCCGCACAGGCAAACGTTAACAGCAGCAGTACAGAAAATGCTTTCATTACATAAAGATAAGGGCTGATTTTTACCGCAACTATGCTTAGTTTTGGTGCCTTAAACAACGATTATATGATCACCAGGTTAGGCAACTATATCACCGGCAAATGGATAGAGGGAGAGGGAGACGGGCAAATACTTTATAATTCAGTCACCGGCGATCCCGTTGCAACAGCTACCACCAAAGGGCTCGATTTTGCAGCCATAACCCGCTACGCACGCGAAACAGGCAATCCAAACCTGCGCAGGATGACCTTTCACCAGAGAGGTAATATGTTAAAGGCCCTGGCACTGCACCTCCGCAAACACCTCGATGCATTCTACTCCATAAGCTACAAAACTGGTGCTACCAAAGCAGACAGTTGGGTAGATATTGAAGGAGGTATCGGCAACCTCTTTGCCAATGCCTCACTGCGCCGCCGGTTTCCCGACGAAGTGTTCTGCATCGATGGCGAAAGCCACAACCTCAGCAAGAACAATACTTTTATGGGCACGCATATCCTTACGCCAAAGGAAGGCGTTGCCATCCATATCAATGCCTTCAACTTCCCCGTATGGGGTATGCTCGAAAAGATTGCCGTAAACCTCCTGGCCGGTATGCCCTGCATTGTAAAGCCCGCCACCGTCACATCCTATCTTACAGAAGCCGTAGTACGCCAAATCATTGCCTCAGGCATCCTGCCCGAAGGTGCATTACAACTCCTTTGTGGCAGCGCCGGCGATCTCCTCGATCATGTAAACGCACAGGATGTAGTAACCTTTACAGGTTCTGCCTCAACAGGATTGATGCTCAAAGCCCACCCGAAGATCATGAGCGAGAATGTGCCCTTCAATATGGAAGCAGACTCCCTCAACTGTATCGTATTGGGCGAAGATGTAGAACCCGGCTCGTCAGACTGGGATGTATTTATCAAGGAAGTGCGTAGAGAAATGACACTCAAAGCCGGACAGCGCTGTACAGGCATCCGCCGCATCTTTGTACCCGAAAACCGTATGGAAGAAACCTGGAAAGCCATCGCAGCCTCCCTCGCCCAAACAGTGATCGGCAACCCGCTCAACGATAAAGTGCGCATGGGCTCACTCGCAGGCGAAACACAACGCAGAGAAGTACGCGAACAGGTACAGAAACTGCTGGCCTCCTCGCAAATAGTATATGGCAGCCTCAACACCGTGGAAGTCGTGGATGCAGATGCCGGTAAAGGCGCCTTTCTTTCACCCCTACTGCTGATCAACGATAAACCATTCGAAAGTAAAGAAGTACACGAAGTAGAAGCCTTTGGCCCGGTAAGTACCGTCATGCCTTATAAAACAACGGAAGAAGCCATCGCACTCAGCAAGCTCGGTAAGGGCAGCCTCTGTTCCTCTGTCGTAACAGGCAGCCCGGCCATAGCCCGGCAATATGTTGTAGGAGCAGCCACACACCACGGCCGTATACTGGTGCTCAACAGCGAATGTGCTAAGGAAAGCACAGGGCACGGCTCACCATTACCCCTGCTCGTACATGGAGGACCCGGAAGAGCTGGAGGTGGAGAAGAAATGGGAGGCCTGCGCGGGGTAAAACATTACCTCCAGCGCACAGCCCTACAAGGCTCCCCCACAATGCTTACAGAAATAACCGGCGTCTACCAGCCCAATGCCAAAGGCAAAGATCCCGGTAAGCACCCCTTTAAAAAGTATTTCGAAGAGTTACAGATCGGCGACCAGCTCATCACCGAAAAGAGAGTGGTGACATCGGAAGACATTGACCGGTTTGCCGACCTCAGCGGCGACCATTTTTACGCCCATATCAAAACGACCGACTTTACAGGCACCATGTTCGAACAGCAGGTAGCCCACGGCTATTTTATCATGAGCATCGCTGCCGGTCTGTTTGTAGACAGCTACCGGAAAAATCCCGTACTGCTCAACTATGGCATAGACGAACTGCGTTTTACCAAACCCGTTTATCCCGGCTCGGAAATACACATCCGTTTCACCTGCAAAGAAAAACTCCCCAACGATAAACGCGTCATAGAAAAACCGGAAGATTTTAAGCGTGGCGACGACATCGATAAAGGCATCGTAAAATGGCTGGTAGAAATGATCGACGAAACCAACGAGGTAACAGGCGTGGCTACCATATTAACAATGGTACAACGTAAAAACGCATAACCCCGCTGAAAATTTCATTTACCCGCCCGGGCATTTATGTAAAAATGCAGGGAACCGCGTCCTCCAATAAAACAGTCACCCAAAAAAGTAACGTATGAAATGGCTTATTGGTCTCCTCTGCTTTTTACCCCTGACGCTGGCCGCACAGCGCATACCCGCTGAACCATTGCTGGTCAGTACCGACAGTGCGCGCCTGATCAACCTGCCCCGGCTTAACCGGCTCGAAATCTATAAGATAGAAGACAGTATATATAACCTGAAAAAGTCACTCGATATCAATACCCCGGAACTGTATTATAAAGTATTTTCAAGATTTGACCGCGACAGCTTGCCGCAGATCGATTTTAAACAGCACTTTCTGAAAGCCCATTCCTACTGTATTTACAGTGGAATATCAGGCACAGAATCTGTCAGGAAGTGCGGGCACCGCCAGGCCTGTTCTTACAATATTACCTGGTTACTCGTTAAACGCAAACCCTCGCCATAACGTCATACCAGTATATTGCTTTTGTCCTTCACCCTGTTGCACAGGTAATAATTTTCAACATTCAGGCGATGAATAATTTATAGCCGATGCTGTACCTTTATCCCATCAACAAAATTGTCATGACAGAAGCATACGTAACCTCACACATCGAACACGGAATCAACACTGTCGAATTCTTTCACCCGCAAAGCAATTCCTTACCTGGTAAAATTTTGGAATTACTGGCACACGAAATTCATTTCGCAGGTACACACGCAGAAACAAAAGTTATCATCCTCCGCAGTGCAGGAGATAAAGCTTTCTGCGCAGGCGCCAGCTTCAACGAGCTCGCCGCTATCCAAACAGCAGAAGAAGGACTTAAATTCTTCAGTGGTTTTGCCAATGTGATCAATGCCATGCGCAAATGCCCCAAAATGATTATCGGCCGCATACAGGGTCGCTGCGTAGGCGGCGGTGTAGGATTAGCTGCCGCAGTAGACTATGCCATAGCAACCGAAACAGCCGAAGTAAAACTGAGTGAGCTGGCAGTAGGTATTGGCCCCTTTGTGGTAGGCCCCGCAGTAGAACGTAAGATCGGCACCTCGGCATTCAGCCAGTTATCTATCGACGCTGCAATGTGGCGCAACAGCGAATGGGCAAAACGCAAAGGCCTCTTTGCAGAAACACATACAACCGTAGAGAATATGGACGAATCCATCAGCCGCCTTGCCAATACCCTTGCACACAGCAGCCCCGAAGCCATGGCCGAGCTCAAAGCAGTATGCTGGAAAGGTACCGAGCATTGGGATCAGTTGCTGAAAGAACGTGCTGCCATCAGTGGCCGCCTCGTACTGAGCAGCTTCTCTAAAAATGCTATCGAACAGTTTAAATCCAAACGTTGAGGTATTACTGAGCCATCAACAAATGCCGGCGCCAAACCATTTTACTACCGAAACATTTATTCCCCTCTGCGATCTCGTGGCCGGCAGGGATAAAGCCCTGCAGCAGATCATCAAAGACCATGGTTACCCGCCCATGTGGCAGCGCGAACCCGGCTTTGCCACGCTCATACATATTATACTCGAACAGCAGGTATCCCTTGCTTCCGCCAAAGCCGCCCTCCACCAGCTTACCCGGAAGATCGGTACAATAACCCCCGCTAAACTGCTGAAACTGAACGACGACGAGCTCAGAGCCTGCTATTTCAGCCGCCAGAAAACGGTATATGCAAGAGAACTGGCAACCGCCCTGGTAACTAAAAAACTCAATCTGTCTGCCCTGCATGCAAGCGACGACGCCGTTATAAGAAATGAACTGAAAAAAATAAAAGGCATTGGCGACTGGACGGTAGACGTTTACCTCATGATGGCCCTGCAACGTATAGATTTTTTCCCCCTGGGCGACATCGCACTGGTAAACAGCCTCAAAAAGGTAAAACAATTACAGCCCGGCACCTCCGGCGCCGACCTCCTCCACGTGGCCGACAGTTGGCGCCCCTACCGCACCATCGCAGCCTACCTGCTCTGGCACGCCTATCTTTCCGCAGCAAAAAAGTAGTCAACAGCGTATCCCCTTATTATTTATGATAGTCCAGCAAACAAATAGGTTGATAGCCCGTCCCCCTTGTTAAAATATTGTCAAGTTTTTCACCTGTCTGTATATTCACTGGGATTCGGTATCTTTGGCCGTTGAAAAAAATTATACCCATATTTCTGCTCATCATCATTTGTGTCAATCATTTGAATATTATCGACACGATCGTGCATTTCAGCAGCCGCTATTATAAAGATAAGGCGGCTAAATCTGTGCCTATCGATGAGGAAAACGAACATCAGAAAGACTGCAAGGCAAAGGAAAAAGGAGAAGAAGAGAAATATTACCAGAAAAGTAATTACAACAACTCCAATATTTTCAACCTGTCCAACAAAGATAAATTTACCTGCTTTAGCACAAGGCTCCACAAGTATCCTTACCACGAGGATGAAATACGTCCGCCTCAATACATTTAACACTCAGTTTTACACGTGCACACAAGCATACCCGGGTTTATAACCTGGTATATCCGGTGCAATGTAAAAACACTTCACCCGCTGCCGGAATTGCAGCCACTCCGGCACCGCCCGTAATATCAATATACTGTAATCCAATAACGACCAGCAACGTACAGCCACCGGGATCGTTTGGTTGTAATTAAAATGTTGCCATTCCAACAGGTAGCCATTAACCCGCAGCAATAACAAACAGATAAAAACAATAAGATGAGTTTTAACCCTAAATATTTAAAAACAGACATTCCTTCGGGCCTTGTTGTATTTCTTGTAGCCCTGCCCCTCTGTCTGGGTATTGCCTTGGCATCAGGTGCACCGTTTTTCAGTGGTTTGATATCCGGTATTATTGGCGGCGTTGTAATAGGCAGCCTGAGTAGTTCTAAACTGAGCGTGAGCGGTCCCGCAGCAGGGTTGGCAGCCTTAGTGCTGGCAGCCATTACCAATATCGGCCAGTTCGACCTCTTTCTCTGCGCCGTATTTATTGCCGGGGTATTACAGATACTGATGAGCATAGCACGCCTTGGAGGCATCGCTAATTACTTTCCTTCAAGTGTAATCAAAGGGATGCTCACAAGTATCGGCATCCTCATCATTGCCAAACAGATCCCTCACGCAGTAGGGTACGACAGGAACGAAAAAGGTATTCTGACAGAGTTCTTTACATTTGGCGACAGCGATTGGCACGATCTGCTGAAACCGCTTCAGCACATCGATATCGGAGTACTAATGATCTGTATCCTCTCTATCGCTATCATGCTGGTTTGGGAAAAACCCTTTATCAAAAACAGGGTGAAGTTCATCCCCGGGGCCCTGGTAGCCGTAATTGTTGCAATAGGCATTAATGAGATCCTGAAAGCCACAAACAGCCCCCTGACGCTGGACAAGGATCACCTTGTACAAATACGGGTAGCCGAAAGCCCATCCGAATTTTTCAGCTTTTTTACACTGCCCGATTTCAGTGGCTTCCTGAACAGCAAAGTCATCATTACCGGTATAATGATAGCCATTATAGCCTCACTCGAAACCCTTTTAAGCATTGGCGCCATCGATAACCTCGATCCCGAAAGGAATGTTACCAATACCAACAGGGAGCTGTTTGCACAGGGTGTCGGCAATACCATTGCAGGTCTTATTGGCGGGTTGCCCATTACAAGCGTAATTGTAAGAAGCAGCGCCAACTTACATTCAGGTGCAAAGTCAAAAATGTCAACCATATTTCATGGCCTTATGCTGCTGGTTGCCGTTATTGCAATCCCTAAGCTGCTTAATCTGATCCCCTTATCATCATTGGCAGCCATCCTCTTAATCACAGGATACAGGCTCTGTAAACTGTCAATCTTTTCAACAATGATCAAGCTCGGCAAGTACCAGTATATCCCTTTCTTTGTCACAGTCATTGTGATTATAGGTATCGATCTGCTGGGGCTGTATAAGCCACTCAAAGGCGAGGGCTTGCTGATAGGCGTAATTGCAGGGCTTATGGCCGCCGTCGGCGCCATATTACATGGCAACCTCAAAAACTCATATTTCTTTCATAAAGACAGGCATACCCAGGGAGATAGCATAAGAATACACCTTTCAGAAGAAGTTTCGTTCCTGAACAAAGCCAGTATAAAAGCAACACTCGACGATATTCCGGCAAACGCCTCTGTAATTATCGACGCTTCAAATACAAAATATATAGATTTCGATATTCTTGAAATCATTAAAGAATTCAGGGATATCAAAGCCCCTTTAAAGAACATCACGTGCGAGTTACGTGGTTTCAAAGAAGAATATAAAATAGAAAATCAATCAAACGTACAATCAGTACATTAATACAAACATTATGGATAAATCATATCAAAAATTACTCAGCGGCAACCAACTCTATTCCGAACGTAAACTCGCCCAGGATGCCGATTATTTTAAAAAGCTATCAGCAGGTCAAACTCCCGACTACCTCTGGATAGGGTGCAGCGACAGCAGGGTGCCCGCCAATGAGATTACCAATACAGGCAGCGGCGAAATATTTGTACATCGCAACATCGCCAACCTGGTGGTACATACAGATACGAACCTGCTAAGTGTACTCGAATACGCAGTGAAATACCTTAAGGTAAAACACATCATCGTTTGCGGGCATTATGGCTGCGGTGGTGTAAATGCAGCTATGTCCAATACCTTTCATGGCTTTGTAGACAACTGGCTCCGCAACATCAAGGATGTATATAATAAGCACGAAAAAGAACTTTCCGCAATTGAAGATCAGACAGAAAGAGTGAACCGCCTTACTGAACTCAATGTGATAGAACAGGTAAGAAACCTTGCTAAAACCACCATCGTGCAGCAGGCATGGAGCGAACGCGAGCTGCATATTCATGGTTGGGTATATGGATTGAATAGCGGCCTTGTAACAGATCTCGCCGTTATCCACAATAGCGGGGAAGATATAGAAAACATATACAGGTTTGATATCCCTGCAACAACTTAAGCAATGATAAATGGCGGCATCGGCTTTTGAAGAGGAACATATACTATACAGGTTAAAGCATTACCTGCCTTCACAGTTACCGGTAAAGGATTTTGTTCTTCATAAGCCGATGCATGCCTTTCATTATCCTGGATGTTACGAAACGATTTTGAGAACGTCAGCAATCTTCGACTATCAAACCAACTTACATTTATTAGATTTCAGAAAATTATATGAGGCTGGTCAGATCAGAGAAGATATACCCGACCGTATTATTAAAAACAGGATGGGTACCAAAAACCTGTTACTGTGGAAAGAAAACCTGTTGCACAAGGCATACAACACTTCGACAAAACCAAAGACAGTACAGCTAAGGCATGACTGGAAGATCCGGTACAGGATAGACCTCGGCAACCTCGTACAGCCCCTGCTTTTCAGGGTGCTCTGCGGCTACCTCGACCAGGGCATTTCGATCTGGTCTTTTCCAGTTGATGCACCAGGTTTTCTCTCCGCCGTAAAAGAACTGGAGAAGGGCAGCAGAAGCCTTTTTAAAACCAGCAGGGCAAAAGAGTTACTGCTTTACGGCAACTGCACCATACACAGCCTGCTGAAGATTATCGTGGGCAGGGAAGCCTTTTTTGAACAATACCTCTTCGATCAGCAGTTCAGCCACAGGGGTTGGTCCGGCATAGTCGTTACCATTGAATCAATACCGCACAATTTACAGGGATGCAAACCCATATCATTGCACGATCTTATCATATTTGAGCTCCTGCTCGAAATAGATACCCTCGATTATCACCTGGGTAAGAACTGGACGCCCCTCTGCATGAACAGCAAACAGCAGCCAGGCGGTCTTTTCAGCGATACCCCGCTTACCGAACTGCGCGAAGTCCTATGCATCTGGCAGGATGCCTTTGAGTGGAGTTACTACAACAGTATACTCACCAGTATTGCTTTGGGAAAAAAGGATTCAGTCTCACCCGGTCCCGGTACAAAAAATAATACTAACCGGTACCGGTTTTGCAGCGATAAAAGAGATTGTTATAAGAAGAGCTGTATTAACAGGGCAGGCTTGAAGTATAATATATCCCGGTCCACACCGGGTTGCTTTAGTATGAAGCATTATTTTAGGCCCTGCTCCCGTACACCCTGCGAAAGAACCGGGTTATCATGCCTGTATTAACACCAGTAAATCTTTTCAGGAAAAATGAAGACAGCCCTTGACGGTGATTGTATTTGCCCATTATATTCACTGCCACAGATCAAAAGAAGAACTCTGCTTTATACGGGTAACGTATCCTGTACATTTCCCTTACTTTATTCAGAATAGTTTGGCGGAGCCCCTCAATATTAGTGCGTTCAGTTGCTGATACAAATACACAGTTATCCTTCGTTTCGTTCTGCCAGCGTTCCTTAAGCTCCTGCAATATTTCTTTCTTAACATCTTCTTCCAGCCACTGGTCAAAAGTATGCTGTTCGTAAAGATCCATTTTATTAAAAATGGTAACAATCGGTTTATCACCCGCACCCAGCTCCGCAAGCGTTTTATTCACTACCTGCAATTGTTCCTCGTATTGGGGATGCGAAATATCCACCACGTGCAGTAACACATCTGCCTCACGTACTTCGTCGAGAGTACTTTTAAAGCTCTCTACAAGATGATGGGGCAGCTTCCTGATAAAGCCTACAGTATCACTGAGCAGGAAGGGCGTGTGCTCAAATACAACCTTACGCGTAGTCGTATCAAGCGTAGCAAAGAGTTTGTTTTCAGCAAACACTTCACTCTTACTCAGCAGGTTCATAAGCGTGGATTTACCCACATTGGTATAACCAACAAGTGCCACACGGATAAACTCACCACGATCCTTACGCTGGGTAAATGCCTGCTTATCAAATTCAGCCAGTTTTTTGCGCAGCAGGCTGATCTTATCCTTTACGATACGCCGGTCGGTTTCAATCTCTGTTTCGCCCGGGCCTCTTGTACCCACCCCGCCCCCCTGGCGTTCAAGGTGTTTCCACATCCCTTTCAGCCTCGGCAGGATGTACTGGTACTGTGCCAGTTCAACCTGTGTTTTGGCCTGGGCAGTTTTAGCCCTGCGCGCAAAGATGTCAAGTATAAGATCGCTGCGGTCAATTGTTTTTACACCTAATTCCTTTTCAATATTACTGATCTGCGAACCCGTGAGCTCATCATCGAAAATAACGAGTTTGATATCTCCCTTGAACTGAACGAATTTACGTATCTCTTCGAGCTTCCCTTTACCCACAAACGTGCGGCTGTCAGGATGCTGGAGCTTTTGAGTAAACCGTTTTTGTGCAATCGCCCCGGCCGTTTCTGCCAGGAAGGCCAGCTCATCAAGGTATTCCTGCACCTGTGGTTCAGTCTGCTCCTTATGTATAAGGCCTACGAGCACAGCCTTTTCCTCTTCCTGTATAACCTGTTTTTTTTCTATCAACTTGTATCCTGTTTTGGGTATAGTGTATTAAGGGCACAAAAATACACTGAAACCCTGCGTGATGAGCAGTCCGTCATAAATCTTGCCTGCTTTTACCGCGAATAGTGGTGAGGGGGGAGTAAAAAGGGAATAATACCGATGTCGGTTAAACAATCTTAGTTATGTGCAGTGCTTGATTGGGTGCCCCTTGTCCATTTTGCCATTTCGGGGCATTGCCTGTACTCTTCATCAAGCATAATATAATAAGTGGGTATTTTCTGGGAAAACCATTTCTCAAGTGCGTCATTCTTTTTGTCCTCCAGCGCACGTTGCGAAACCCTGTTGTAATCATCCTTAAGGTTTTCGCGGTGAGGATCAGTACGCTGTACGAGATAAATGATACGGATACCTTTTTTACCACGATCATCCGTATACTCAATAGGCTGTGAATATTGACCTACTTTAAGTGCTTTGAGGTTGGCCACCATATTGGCATCCAGTTGGTCAATAGTAAGGTAAGTGCTTCCGTCTTTTCCCTGCAGCATACCCCCGGTAAACTTACTGTACTCGTCATTAGAGTATTTGGATACTGCTTCACCAAAAGTCATCGTACCAGCTATCAGCATGGAGCGTATAGAATCAAGTTTGTCATTTACCTCTCTTGCTTCCGTCGGAGTGATCTGTGGAACCTTTAGTATATGGCGTACAACAGCGTCATCGCCAACACGGCTTACGAGCTGTATGATGTGATAACCGAACTTAGTCTTGAAAGGATTCGATATCTGCCCTTCTTTTAATGTGAAAGCCTTGGATAACCAGGTAGGATCAAGATCACGCTGGCTGCGGTTGATTTCATACTGGCCGTGATTGTCTTTTACAGCAGGATCCTCAGAATAAATGTCAGCAAGGGTTTTAAAATCCTTTCTTCCACTTTCAATCTGTTCCTTATACTGCTTTAACTGTGCAATACAATATTCCTCCGCTTCACGGTTGGCTTTAGGATAGATGATAATCTGGCCAACCTGCACTTCACTTTCATAAAAAGTGAGGCTGTCTTTTGGAATACGGTCAAAGTAGGCCTTAGTTTCGTTGGGAGTGATCTTGATGTTCTCTACGATCTTATTACGCATAGCTGCAGCAAGCTTCCTGTCACGGAAACCCTGCTTAAAGTCATCCTTTAACTGGTACACCGATTTACCGGCGATCCTTTCAAGCTCATCTTTAGAGCCATACGCATTAATAAAATAACGGATTTGGTTATCAATGTCAGTTTCGATTTCTTCGTCAGATACCGGTATAGAATCCTTTTCAGCCTGTAATACAAGCGCCTTGATGCCCATAGTCTGTTCAAGGGTAAGACACTTAGCGTTCGGGGGTACCTCTATCCCCTGGCGCTGCATATCCACAATACTGTTATCAACATCGCTTTTCAGGATGATCTTATCACCCACCACAGCCACGATCTTATCAGCCACTACTCTGCCCGGCTGGCCAAAAGCAGCAGCAACAAAGAATATGCAGAACAATACGGGTATAAAACGTTTCATCAAAATGAGTTTTTATGTTTACCAGCCCCTGCCTGTGCAACTTATAGCCCCAGGCAGTACAACTAACCCTCAAAAATAGAATTCCCGGGGGGAAGCTGGCAATTCCGGGATGTTATTTAACAAAATATTAGTCCCTATACAGTATCGAACGCGCCAGGTTTCCGGCCAGGCTGCTCAGGAACAGTTCCCGGGTTTTTCAGTTCTTTGTTGAGTTTCATTATACCAATAACAATACCTGAAAAACTTAGGATGCTATGTCCATCCACCGTTTCGCGGTTAATAAACTTGAGCTCCATTACTTATAATGTACGTTTAACTTCTACCTCTTCAAATGCTTCAACTATATCTCCTACGCGTATATCATTGTAGTTCCTGATACTCAAACCACATTCCATATTTGTGGTTACTTCCTTCACATCATCTTTATAGCGTTTAAGACTGCCAAGATCACCGGTATACACCACAATACCATCGCGGATGAGGCGGATACGGTTGTTCCTGCTCAGCTTGCCATCAAGTACGATACAACCCGCAACAGTCGCCTTGTCAAACTTATAGGTTTCCCTGATTTCAACGTTGGCAATGATCTTCTCTTCCACTGTCGGTTCAAGCATACCTTCCATCGCGCTCTTGATCTCTTCAATAGCGTTATAGATAATAGAGTACAACTTGATCTGGATGGTTTCGTTTTCAGCCAGCCTTGCTGCCTGCATGGTCGGCCTTACGTTAAAGCCTATGATGATCGCATCAGATGCGGCAGCGAGAGTTACATCACTTTCAGTAATAGCACCTACAGCTTTATGTATCACCCGTACCACAATCTCCTCGGTACTCAGTTTCTGCAGTGAATCACTCAGCGCTTCTACCGAACCATCCACGTCACCTTTGATGATGACGTTAAGTTCTTTAAAGTTACCGAGTGCAAGACGACGTCCGATCTCATCAAGAGTAATATGTTTCTTCGCACGCATACCCTGCTCGCGGAGAATCTGCCCACGTTTATAAGCTACTTCTTTTGCATCTGCTTCGTCTTCGTATACTTTGAAGGTTTCACCAGCCTGCGGCGCACCATTCAAACCCAGTATGAGTACGGGGGTGGATGGAGGCGCTTCTTCTATGCGCTGGTTACGCTCATTATACATGGCCTTTACCTTACCAAAGTGCTGCCCCGAAACAATCATATCACCCTGGCGGAGGGTACCGTTCTGTACAAGGATAGTAGCCACATAACCCCGGCCCTTATCAAGCGAGGCTTCAATGATGGTACCGTTTGCCCTGCGTTCAGGGCTGGCTTTCAGTTCAAGAAGTTCTGCTTCCAGGAGAATCTTCTCCATCAGCAGATCAACATTCTGCCCTTTCTTGGCACTCAGCTCCTGGCTCTGGTATTTACCACCCCAGTCTTCCACGAGAATGTTCATACCCGAAAGCTGTTCCTTTATCTTTTCCGGGTTGGCCCCGTCTTTATCAATTTTATTGATGGCAAAGATCATCGGCACATTAGCCGCCTGTGCGTGCGAAATAGCCTCTTTGGTTTGTGGCATCACGGCATCATCAGCCGCTACAACGATCACTGCAATATCCGTCACTTTAGCACCACGGGCACGCATCGCAGTAAACGCTTCGTGACCCGGTGTATCAAGGAAGGTAATATTCCTGCCATCAGGAATGGTCACCTCATAGGCACCAATATGCTGGGTAATACCCCCCGCTTCACCGGCAATCACGTTGGTATTACGGATATAATCAAGCAGAGATGTTTTACCATGATCCACGTGACCCATGATCGTAACGATCGGAGCACGGGGACGAAGGTTTTCTTCATCATCTTCTTCCTCTTCCTCTTCCAGGTCAGCCTGGTCGTCGATACCAATAAATTCCACGTCATATCCAAACTCACTGGCTACCAGTTCGATCACGTTAGCTTCAAGACGCTGGTTGATAGACACCATGATACCCAGCAGCATACACTTGCTGATCACATCTGCAAAGCTCACGTCCATCAGGTTGGCCAGTTCACTTACCGAGATGAACTCGGTTACCTGCAACTTATTGTCCTCAGACCCTTCTGCACCCATCTGCTCGGCCATCTCTTCACGTTTGGCTTTGCGGTATTTGGCTTTAAGGCTTTTACCCCTGCCGCTCGATCCGGCAAGTTTGGCCTGCGTTTCCTGTATTTTCTTCTGGATCTCTTTTTTATCAATCTCTTTATCGTCACGTCTGCCACCGCCTGCAGGACCACGATTATTACCACCCATAGGACGACCACCGGGTCCGGGGCGTCCACCCTGTCCCTGGTGCCCGCCACGATTGTTCGGGTTATTACCTTGCTGAGGCCCGCTTCTGCCGCCACCCTGTTGCTGCTGCTGACCGGGCTGGCCGCCTTTCTTTTCGATAGGAATGCGCTTACGCTTCCGGCGTTCGTCACCATTGTCCCTTTTCGGGCGCGTGTCACTGTCAACAGGCAGGTTGATCTTACCGAGGATTTTTGGTCCCTCAAGCCTGTCAGCTTTGATGTTTTCGACAACCGGGGGCAGCGCTTCTTTAGCCTGTTCTGCCACGGGAGGTGCTGCGTCTTCCACTACGGGAGGAACAACAGGCATTATAGGTTCTTCCACTTTCTTAGCAGGTTCTTCTTTTTTCTTTACGCCTTTAATCGGGCGCGTTGAAGAATCTATGGCCGAAAGATCAATCTTATCCAGGATTTTTGGTCCCTCGATCTCAGGCGCTTCGATTTTAGTAATTCCCGGCTCTGCAGGTTCTTTAACTACAGGCTCTGCGGGTTCGGGAGCTTTTTCTTTTACCTCGGGCTTTACCTCTTCTTTCTTTTCTTCCACAACAGGAGGTTGCTCTGCCTCCACAACGGGCGGCGTTACTACCGGTGCTGCCGGCTCCTCCTTGGGCTTTGCCGCCTCTTTCTTCTTCTGGTAGGCATCCTCCTCCTCTTTCTTCTTCTTGGCATCGGCAGCTCCCGAAGATTTAACCAGTTCTACTTTTTCGGCTTTTTGCTTGGCCACTTTGTCTTGCTGAAACTCTGCCTGGCACACACGGTACATTTCTTCCGTGAGTTTAGACGTTGGTTTCAGGTCGTCGCTGCTGAACCCTTTAGACACCAAAAAGTCTATCAGTGTATCCTTACCGATATTAAACTCTTTGGCAGCTGCCATTAAACGTGGTGTTGTTGTATCTGACATTCTTTGTTTTTTGCCGGCAGACGAATGATCTGCTGACGATCAATTTTCTTATTTAATGTAGAGAAACTATTAAACAGTATTCGCTGTTATTCTTTTTCAAATTCTTCCGACAATATCCTTTTTACCTCGGCAATGGTTTCTTTTTCGAGATCTGTTCTGCGCTCCAGTTCAATATCTGTGAGGTCGAGCACCGAACGGGCAGTATCGCAACCAACGCGCTTGAGCTCGTCAATCACCCAGCCTTCAATCTCATCACTGAATTCATCAAGGTCAATATCAAACTCATCTTCCTCACCATCACTATCGCGGAATACGTCAATTTCAAAACCCGTCAGTTCACAGGCCAGTTTAATATTTACCCCCCTGCGGCCGATAGCCAGGGAAACCTGGTCGGGCTTGAGGAATACGCTGGCGTGTTTACCCTCCTGGTCAATATCCATACTGGTGATTCTTGCAGGGGTGAGCGAACGCTGGATCAGCAGTTGGATATTGCTTGTCCAGTTAATCACATCAATATTTTCATTCTTCAGCTCCCTTACAATACCATGTATACGGCTACCCTTCATACCCACGCAGGCACCCACAGGGTCAATACGGTCGTCGTAACTTTCTACGGCAACCTTTGCCCTCTCACCCGGATCCCTCACAATCTTCTTCACCACAATAAGGCCATCGAATATTTCAGGTACCTCAATCTCAAGGAGTTTTTCGAGGAATGTGGGGCTTGTACGCGATACAATAATCACAGCCTGCCCGTTCTTCAGTTCTACCTTCTTCACTACACCGCGGATATTCTCCCCCTTCTTGAAGTAATCAGTAGGAATCTGCTCCGATTTGGGAAGGATCATTTCGTTACCCTCTTCATCAAGCAGCAGAACTTCTTTTTTCCATACCTGGTAAACCTCGCCGCTCACGATCTCGCCAACACGGTCCTCGTATTTCTTAATAAGTATATTCTTTTTCAGATCGCCGATACGGGCAGCGAGCGTCTGTTTACCGGCCAGGATAGCACGGCGGCCAAACTCTTTCTGGATATCCACCTCTTCATATAATTCTTCCCCTACCTGGTAATCCGGTTCAATCTTAATAGCATCGCTGTACTCGATCTCGGTAAGCGTATTATAAATATCGCCATCATCCACAATCGTACGGCGGCGGAAGATTTCAAGATCGCCCTTCTGGTCGTTTACGATTACGTCGAAGCACTCATCACTGCCATACTTTTTACGGATCAGCGTTTTAAAAACGTCCTCCATCACTTTCATCAGTGTAGGACGGTCAATATTTTCCGCGTCCTTAAATTCCTGGAATGATTCGATTAAGTTAATTCGTGCCATAAACCTCGCCGGTTGCTTTGTTAATTTTCCCCGCCGGTACAGGGGGTTTGTTATCTGAAATTTAAAATGAAACCTGTATCACTGCCTGCTTTACGCCTGCAAATTCAACATCTTCCGTTATAACTACTGCCTTTTTTCCCTTGCCTTCCGTACGCGCTATCTGCATGGCATCCGCTGTTACAGCCAGCAACTTGCCCTCTTTCTTGCTACCATCAGCCAGGGTAACCTCCAGTGTACGGCCAATATTTTTTACGTACTGCCGGTGGAGCTTCAGGGGTTCGCCAATACCAGGGCTCGATACCTCAAGAGAAAAATTACCATCGGGGTAGAGGCCGTCTTCTTCCATCTTTTTGTACAATCCCCTGTTGATCCTGATACATTTTTCTATGCTCAACCCGCTGTCAGCATCAAGAAAGATCTTAATATTATTAACCGGTTTGATCCGGATAAATACCAGGAAGATATCATCTTCAAGGAGTGGGGTCACCAGGGCCTCAATTTCCTGTATTTGCGTTTCTGTCGTCATAACAAAAGAAGAAGGGAACGGTCTTCGTTCCCTTCTCTATTCTCTTTTTCCACTGCAAATATAGCTAAAAGTATTGAATGTGCAAATTTTGTGGATACCCTAACTAATAGCAGTCTTCATCCGCCCCTCGCATATAGATAACATACTGATGCCATACTGGTAAGATACTGTTGGCTCACTGCGGCAGATCGGTGAAATGTTGTTATAATATCGTAGCGCTTAATAACAAAACCGGGCCCTCTGGCCCGTTTGTATAATATGCAGAAAATAATTTATCTTAATTATTGAGCATAAGAGGCATAACCAGCATAAGCAACTCTTCGTTTTCCGACTGCTCACTGGGCTTGATGATGCCAGCCTTGGTCGGTGTGCTCAGCTCCATAACCACCTCTGTAGTTTCGGCGCCATTGAGCATTTCGATCAGGAATTTCGCATTGAAAGCGATCTGCAGGTCTTCCCCGTCATACTGGCACGACATGCGTTCGTTACCCTCAAAACTGAAATCCACATCCTGCGCGGCCAACTGCAGCTCACTGCCGCTGATCGACAGCGCCACCTGGTTGGTGCTTTTATTACTGAAAACGCTTACCCGGCGCAGGGCACTCTGGAAATCGCCGCGGCTGATCGTCATTTTATAGGGGTTATCGCTGGGTATCACCACTTTATAATCGGGGAAACGGGCATCAATGAGGCGGCAGACCAGCTCTGTACTACCGTGTACAACAAACAAATGATTGCCGTTATAGCTGATGCTGAGCTCGTCGCTGTTGTCAGGAAGAGCACTCTTAAGCAGGTTCAGAGGCTTGCGCGGCACAATGAACGAGTCTTTCTGCGGACAGCTCACATCAGTACGCGTATAGCGTACCAGGCGGTGGGCATCCGTAGCAACAAAAGTGAGGCCCTTTTTGTCAAGCTCGAAGAATACGCCGGTCATGGCCGGGCGAAGATCGTCATTGCTTACGGCAAAAATGGTTTTGTTGATCGCCGTTACCAATGCGCTCGAAGTCATCTCGAAACTGCTCGCTTCATCAGCCGCTGGCTCTTTAGGGAAATTATCAGGGTTTTCACCCATTACCTTGTACTTACCATTGTCGCTGGTAATCTCTACAGAAAAACTCTTGTCGATCGTAAAAGTCAGGGGCTGTTCAGGAATGTTTTTCAGCGAGTCCATAAGAATCTTGGCCGGGATGCAAACGCGTCCGCTGTCCTTAGCCTCGATCTCCATATGTATTTTCATCACTGTTTCCAGGTCGGTAGCAACCACGGTGAGCCTGTTTTTATCGATCTCAAACAAAAAATCCTCCAGTATAGGCAGTACGGTATTGGTATTAATAACCCCGTTAATCTGCTGCAACTGTTTTAATAAACCCGAAGACGATACGATAAACTTCATAATGCTGTGTTGTATTAGGAATCAAAGATAAAATTTTGGCGTTAATCCGGTAAGATAATTATTCCCTCACTTTAAACAATCCGGTTTCTTCTGGTTTTACAGGTTGCAGCAACACCCGCCAGGTTCATATTTTACCATAAAACTGAATTTATGGTTTGCATTTTCTATTTTTAACCCTTTCCCGTTTCTTCCAACGCGGAAAACCACTTAACCACTGATGCGACCAGGACTACTGTATATTGTCTTTCTGCTTGTTTTTATCTCCTGCGATAAGGAGGCATACGCACAGGCAACACAGGTGGTGAATTATACCACCAGGGATGGATTGCCCTCAAACAACATTTATCGTACAATTATCGACGACAAAGGCTTTCTCTGGGTGGCTACAGACAATGGCATCGCAAGGTTTGATGGTAAACGCTTCAAGGTTTTTACCACAGCACAGGGACTTACCGATAATGAGATCGTAGAGTTGCACATAGACAGCAACAAAGTGGTCTGGGCCATCCCTTTCCTGCATACCCCCTGCTATTTCAACGAAAAAAAACAACGTTTCGAAAACGAAGATACCGACCCCGAGTTGAAAAAGATCGTGGTGGGTAATACCATCAGCGCCAATGCACTCCGCCTCGGGGGAATGTTTTTCAGCACCAGTAGCAACAATGCCTATTTCTACCGTAAAGGAAAAACAACCGCTTACCCTGGCTCTATTTTCCCCTTAAGGGTTGCCGTAAACAAAGTGATTGAATATAAAAAAAATGCCTTCCTCCTGTTCTGCAACGATAGCGTACGCCGCTTTGAAGAAGGACGGCTCACCGGCGGATATGCGCTTAAAACGCCGCTCATGAATACAGTTTCACTGCAGGATAAAGTAGCGGGGCTTATGAACGACGAAGTGGTAGTAATGAAAGTCTCCGGAGATGGTACCCTAAATACTATTCACCGCAAAAAGTTCAGTTTCCAGAGCATGATCTTTTCCTTCACAGGCAAGCACTTTGCACTTATTTCTTACAGTGGTAGTAAATATCTGATCGACACCGCCACACTGGAAATCAAAGACGAAATCGTGAACGACAATCCCGTATGGCATGTCCTGGAAGACGACAATGGCAATACCTGGCTGAGCACCATCACCAACGGCCTCATCAAAGTACAACAAAAAAAGGTAAAGACTTTTTTTCCCGCTGCATTATCCGGCCCCTTTAACACCGTAGTTAAGCGCGAAGGCCTGCTGATAGGAGGAAATAATTCAGGAGAGATTTTTACCTACGATGGCTTGTTTAAAGTTAATAAGGTTTTACTCACGGAGGCCAAAAAACTCGATGGCTTTGTCCGTAAAATCCTGCTCCTGCCCAAGCATGTGTTTGTGTCATGCCAGGCAGCGTCTTTTTTGATGGACAGGTCAGCCCTGCACATAGAACGCAGGCTCGAAAAAAGATACAACAGGGCAGCAAAGATGGCCGCGGTCATCAACGATTCTACCCTCTGCCTCGGCTCACACGCCATGGCCTATAAATACAATTACCTGACCCATGTATATACAGACAGTATACAAAAACGCGTAACAGCCCTTTGTGTTGCCAAAAGCGGGGATATCTATATAGGCTCCACCGACGGCATCTATAAATGGACAGCAGCAGGTTTGTATGCTTTCGGACAACAGCACAAAGCCCTTTCTTACCGTACCAATACTATTGCACAAAGCCCCGAAGGACTGGTCTGGGTAGGATTAGGTACCGATACCCTCGTGGTATTACGCGAAGATAAACCCATCGCTTTTATCCCCCTGGGACGCACCATTACAGGCAGTATGTGTAAATCGCTCTACTGCAACAGGCCTGGTGAAATATGGCTGGGCACAAACAAAGGCCTGGCAAAAATCATGTACCAGCTCAAAGATGGAGCACTTAGCTACAGCAGTATGTCTTTCGGTATGGAAGACGGCCTTCCCGCCGAACAGGTAAACGATATTACCAGCTACAACGATACCCTCTATGCTGCCACACAGGGCGGCATTTGCTTTTTGCCCGAAAACCTGAAAGTCGACACAAAAGATATACCCAGCTTTATCACGGGTATCAGGATCAATGGGGTAGACAGCCCCCTGAGTAAGGATTATTCACTCGCCTACGATGACAATAATATCGCTATCGATTTTTCAGGGGTAGACCTCACCGGTTTTATCCCCCATTTTGAATACAGCATCAATAATGGCCTATGGCAGCCTACAGAAAAAATAGAACTCAGCCGCCTCGCACCCGGGGCCTACAATATACAAATCAGGGCCATCAACCGCAACGGCACCCCCTCAGGCCGCATAGCAGAAGTATATTTTTACATTAAGACACCTTTCTGGAAAAACGGGTTTTTCTGGCTGCTGGTAGCCCTCGTCTGTTTTGCCGTAGTAATCTATTTCTTGCAGAAACGGAACCGGGAGCGGCAGCAACAGGCATTATCCCGTTCAGAAACCGAAAAGCGCCTCGCACGGCTGGAAATGCAGGCCCTGATGGCACAAATCAATCCTCATTTTGTATTCAACTGCCTCAACTCCATTAAGGGGCTCATCTACGAACAGGAATATAAACAAGCCGATAAATATCTCGATAAATTTGCCGATCTGTTACGAAGCACTATGGATAACGCCGAGGCCTCCATCATCACACTCGAAAAAGAGATAAACTATCTTGATACTTACCTCCAGCTCGAAAAGCTGCGCTTCGACCATAAGTTTGATTATGAAATCACTACAGGCAACGATATCGACCCGGGCTGGTGTTACGTGCCGGCCATGCTGCTGCAGCCGTATGTCGAAAATGCAATACGGCATGGCATAAGACACCTTGATGGAAGGAAGGGAAAAATTACCATCAGGGCGGTAACAAAAGACAACCAGCTTGTTTTTACTATTGACGATGATGGAGTTGGCCGGGCAATGGCCCGGCAGCTCAAAAGCCAGCGGCATATCGAATACCAGAGCAGGGGTATGCAACTGAGCAGAAGAAGAGCAGAACTGTATAATATCGAACAGGAGGTAATCGACAAAACCGATTCAGACGGAAATGCGGCCGGTACGGTCATCGTGCTCCGTATACCACTGTCTTTACAACCCTAAAACCCAATGAAATTATGATAAACTGTATTATAATAGACGATGAGCCCCAAAATGTAAAGCTGCTGGAGCGGATGCTGGCAGAGTTCTGCCCGCAGTTGCAGGTACTCGCTGCCGAAACAAGCGCACAGAAGGGACTTTTACAGATAGAAGACCTCCACCCTCAATTGGTTTTCCTCGATGTGGAAATGCCGAGGCTGAACGGATTTGATGTACTGAAGCAGCTCGAACCCGTCGACTTTGAAGTCATTTTTGTAACAGCATATAATAAATACGCAGTAGCCGCTTTTGAAGCCCATGCCACAGGATTTATAACAAAACCCGTAGCCGCCGAAAAGCTGGTAGCCGCAGTAGAAACGGCCTGCCGCCGTATAGAAGAGAAAGCAGTAAACAGGAATATCTTCAGCCTGCTGGCCCAGACAACCGCCGGGCAGCAGGTACAAAAGATTCCACTTTCCACCTCCAATGGCTTGTTATTTGTAAAGATCGCAGAAATCATGTATTGCGAAAGCAGTGGCAACTACACCAATTTCTTTATGTCCGACAGCAATAAGATCGTAGTAAGCCGCCAGTTGGGCGAATATGAGAAATTATTACCCGAAAAAGATTTCATACGCATACACGATAAGTTCATCATCAACCTCGCCTATATCAAGGCATATATCAAAGGCAGCGGAGGAGAAGTAGTGCTCGAAAACGACTGTGAACTACCTGTCGCAAGCAGGCGTAAAGACGACTTCCTGCTGCGGTTTGAGAAATGGCTTAAAAGAAAATAACCCCGCTGGGGTTATTTTCTTTTATACTATGCTGCATCATTACTCTAACGTGCACGCGTAGGTATAGACCAGAGAAAATCCGTTTTCGTATTGGTCGAAAACAATGTGGCATTGCCCGGGTCAATAAACCCATCCGGTATATAAGTTGAGTTCTGCCAGGCCGCCATACGATGGCAGCTCATACAGTTCGAGAATACACCATACCAGGAGATCGTATCTCTTGATCCTACCTCTTTAGTAAGGGTGCCAAAAAGATTGGTTTCCAGGTAAGGATTAAAGCAGATATTCGGTTCCCCGCCCTGGGGCGTGCCCGGTGGGTAAACCATCGAGTATGCCGTACGCATATTATAGTTGTTCCACGGAGCAGGGATGCTTGCAGGTCTGTCCCTTCCAAACAGCGGGTCCTCCCGGTTGGGGCTCCACCAGAAGGTTTGCCAGGTCCAGTTATTGATCTCTTTACCCGTAACGTGCATGGCCATCAGCAGTGCTATATTACCCGCTTTTACCATGTCCGCCACGTCTGTGGAATCTCCCTGGTTATTATGGCCAACATCATCGCCCGAAGTAGCGGCAAAGGTACTGAAAGAGTCGGCCATCGCCTGTGTAATCCGTATACTGTAAAAATTACTCAAAGACACTACAGGCCATTCCTGTGCCGGTTCGCCATTACACGACATTTTTACTTTACTGCCCGGCTGCAGTTTACCCGTTGGGTCCACTACAACACATTGCCGCCAGGTACCCGGAGAAGGATTCGTAAGGCTCGTGGTGCTCTGTGCAGATATTCCTGCCCAATACGGTATTGCAGTAGGCCCGGTTCCGCTGATAAACTGGAATACCGGCTTAAGCGCAAAAGAAAACACATCAACAGTATCGGCAGAAGTAGAGAGCAGCCGGGCTGCAACAGGAGCCTGCGTCTTGTTGAATGAGTCGTTTATTCCATTGAGCACTTTCTGAGAATTGTAGCCCTTATTATAAATATACAGTGCAAGACTTGGTGAAAATCGGTTGAACGACGTTGCCCTTTCGTTGGGCGAGTTGGGTATGGCTTTTTTAAATACAGAAGCATGAAAGAATTGTTCAGGAAATTCAAAGTCACGTATTTTATCCCGCATGTCAAGGCTGTTAGGTGCAGAATATACTTCATACCCCGAGAACCAGCTCTCCCATATCGGCAGGCTATCCGGTGCGGGACTATTGATAGACTGCCAGATATCCCATGCATGCGCACGTATCTGCTTTTCATCCATTCCATTGATCCACCCATATATACGCTTTGAAGGAGAAGGAAATGTTCTCACCGGCGGTGGCTGGTAAGCCCCTGCAAAAACGGCCATAGCAGGCTTTACCGGCCCGGGGCCGTCACCATTACAGGAAAACATATACAAACTGCTGATAAAGAAACATACTACTGCGATCAGGCTGAAGGTTTTCATACTTGTGTTTGGTTTAATGATATAAGGCAGGAAAAATAAGTATTTGATCCGGGTGAAGCAATAATCCCTTCCGTTATTTGTAAAATAAACACATATTCGTTTTACACCCGGTATCGCAGCCAATACACACTTGTACAATCAACTCCTGCACTTATACATTTCCGTCCTTTTAGTGCTTCCGGATTTACATTTTTGTAGTGGTGATCTTTCTTCACCATTACAAAACAGATTGCTATGAGGCGAGTCTTACCCTTCCTGCTGCTCCTCGCAGCTTTAACCGGCCCCCGCGCGTGGGCACAGCTCAACCAGGTAAAAATTGCAAGTCTTACTGTAAAAAATATACTGCCCGCCAAAATAGACGACTGGTCGGCTACACCCGGCGCCCTCCTTATGGTAGCCCAGCGGGTGCCAGGCACACAGGTACGCGAATTGAAGCTGGTAGTTCAGATCAAAAGCAATGGTGCACTGGTTTGTAGCAATGCCGCTGCAAACGGCACACCCGTTGGCGACCTCACCACCAGAACCTTTACTACCGCCGATCTGGCAGGTTTGCTTGCCGGTTGCAGGGAACTTAAAGAAGGCAACTACAGCTTTTGTGCCCAGTTCTTTAACATCGATAAGGTTGCCGTAAGCCAGGAAGTTTGCAGGGAGTTCAGGGTAGAAACGCCCAAAGCCGTAGATTACAGCAAGCCAACAAACATATTCCCCGCAGACAGATCCACCCTCCGCCCCAAAGATGCACGTGTAATAAACTTTAAGTGGACGCCCATTGTACCACCCCCACCAGGCCGCGACGTCGTCTATCACCTGAAAATATGGCAGCTCAGGGAAGGCCAAACCGCTGCACAGGCCATGAGGGCCAATCCTCCGGTTATTACTAAAGACATTCAGGCCCAGCAACAGGCACCGGTCAGCGACCTCTATACAGGCCCATGCAAACCACCCTATCTCTGCGATTTTGTATGGGTAGTGCAGGCAACAACCCGCGATGGCAAACCATACGGCGATAATAATGGTACCAGTGAGCCCACCATGTTTAAGATCGGCAATAATATAGATATCCAGATCGATAGCCTGTTTGTAAGCTGTTGCGAAAAAGGCAAACAGCAAATCTTCATCACCATAAAGAACAACCTCGCCGGCAATGTCAACATAGTTGCTGTCAAATATAAGATCAATGGCGTTGGAGCATCAATCAGCCTCACCCCGCTGACGCCAGGGTTACCCCTCACGATTCCTGGTAACGGTTCGCAGAATTTTACCTCCTCGATCGATTGTATCAATAACCTTTCTTCCCTTAAGTTCCTTGTGGATGCTGAAGATGTAACAGACCCCGATAATAAAGAAACCGAGGTAGGCACGTACACACTCACCTGTAAGTGCAACGCGTGCGACAGTGTGAAGATACAACTGCCGGACAAAGCAGAGATAAAGCCTGACGGCAACGGTAATCTTATTCTGGGCACTACCATATCAATATCACCAAAACTGGTTAAAAGCATTAAAACAGAGCTGGTTTACTTTGAATACAAACCCGAGAGCGATGATTGCATGATCTGCAATAAAGACAGCAAAACCTTCGGCAATTTCCTGAGCGCACAGGCCAATAACCAGCAGCTCAGCCTGCCCTGGCCCCATACCGTGCAATGGACCGGTAATAATCCCAATGGCGCAACGATCACCAATGTTCCGCTGCAGTTTAACATCAGCATGCCGCCAACAGTAAAATGCTGTGCAGCAGTAGTAAGATGGTGTATCCGCTATGTAGTTACATTCAGCGACTGCACCATATGCAGTAAGCAGATTTGCTATTCGTACGATAAAAAATGTGACTGCAAATAACCCAGACCATTAAATACTACAGCAATGAGAAAATTATTATATACCCTTTTTATTTCTTTTCTGCCCGCAGTAATGATGGCGCAAACCCCTGTGGCCTGTTGCCCCGACTTTGAACTGAAACAGGATTATACACCCCCCTGTCGCGGCAACTGCAAACAGGAAGGCAGCCCCAACCCCACAGGAGGAGGCGGTGTAGCCACCCCAATGATGGTTTCGTGCAGAAGTACGCACAACTATATGGTAGTGCCCAACCTGTCACCCGCATACACCTACACATGGACGATTACAGGCGGCTCCCCCGCAACAGCCACAGGCAACCCGGTAAGCATTACATGGGGCGCGGGAACAAACGCCCAGATACAGGTAGTCATTACAGGACCTTCCGGGGAATGCATAAAAAAGATTACAAAAAGTATATGCCTCGTAGACGGGCCCATTGCTTCTTTTACAGCAACACCCAACCCCGTCTGCGCCGGCACACCGGTACTGTTTACAAACACCACCACAGGAACAATCTCCTCATTTTCCTGGAACTTTGGGGATGGCACATCTCAGACGGGCACCACACCAACCGTCACACATACGTACAGTCCTTCCGGTACACCCGCTGTTTACTACGCTGTATTAACAGTAAAAGGGGATACTACACAGGGAGGCTGTGCGTGTGTAAGCACAGACACAGTAAAGATCACAGTAACCAGCGGTACAGGAGTGCAGATTTTACCCGTATCCTGTAAGAAGATGTTCTGCCCGGGAGATACCGCCACATTCTGTGCTGTAGGCTGTACAGGCCCCTTTAACTGGACGGTCATCGGCGGAACCCCGGCAACCGCAACAGGCAACTGTATAAAAGTAACCTGGAATGCATCAGGCCCTGTTCCCGCTTCAGTAAGCGTATCCGCCGCAAGCTGCCCCGGAGGGTGCAGCAATACGGCAACAATGCAGGTACCCGTACTTTTTCCAACCCTGCCCATCAGCGGTAACAGTATAGTATGCCCCGGTTCAAACACCGGATACTCACTGCCGGCTATGCCCGGAACATTTTATAAGTGGACGCTCAGCAGCGGCGGTATCATATCAGGGCCAGACAGCAATACAAATACAATCACGATCAACTGGAATAATATACCTGCCGGTGGCGGGCCGTTCACCATCACCTGTAATTATCACAACCCGTTAACAGGCTGTAAGGGAACAGCAACCATGCAGGTTTATATCAAACCCCCATTTGTAATTGGTGGAGTAAGCAGCTCATGTACAGGTTACCCCTTCAATTACAGCAATATCAGTACAACGCCGGGTAATGCCAACTGGACGATCTCACCACTGGGTGGCTATACGGTTTCTTCCCTGAGCAATGTGCCCTTTATCTCCGGAACCTGGAACCTGCCCAACACCTATACAGTTTCTGCTATTCCAGTAACCACAACCGATTATTGCAGTTATCCATCCACGATAGTAGTTACCGTAAACCCCGTACCGGTATTAAATGCCATTACCGGAAACAATACCATCTGCAAGGGCAGTACGCATATTTATGGCATCACAAGTAATACAACAGGAGGTATGTTTAACTGGAACATTACCGGCGCCGCCTCGTATGTATTGATGGGAACACATAACGATTCTGTACAGGTCACATGGGACAACAGTGGCACTTACGCCATTTCTGTATCGCAGACGGTAAAAGGCTGTACCTCTTCTGCACAAAACCTTACGGTAAACGTGGTGGGCAATCCTGCTATCGCTCCCAACCCCGGCCCCTTCTGCATCGATGGCAGTACAACATTTACGGCATCGCCGGTTCTCCCCCCGGGCAATTATACCTGGAGCATCAATAACCCTCTTGGTTCCCTCGCATCACCACAGGGAAGCAACACAATGAATGTGCAATGGAATGGTGGCATTACACCGGGAAGCGCCCCCGCAACAGTAACCGTAACAAACCAGTGTGGATCAGGCGCTTCCATTACGGTAAACGTCATCACCCCCAATGCCTTTGCGGTAACCCAAAGTGGCGACCTCTGCAATCCCACCGGTGTGTTAATGACAGCTACTCCTGGCTTCAGCGGTTATACCTGGACGGGGCCGCTCGTAGGAACAACCTCCGCCAATACTGCCCAGGCTTTAGCACCAGGCTTCTACACGGTAAATGCGCAGAACGCCAATGGCTGCCCCGTTCATGCATCCATATATATAGCACCCAGGAACCTGCCGCCTGTAACCATTTCGGCTAATGGTTCGCCAGTATTATATTGTACCGGCACCCCCATTGCTATCAATTTTACAGCTTCTTTTTCTTCAACATATACAGGCTGCAGCTACCAGTGGCTGCAAAATGGTCTTCCCATGGCCGGTCAGATCACGCCGTCGCTTAACGTAGTAAATGCTACCCTGCAAAATAATCCCGGGGCAAATACCTTCCAGGTGCAGGTAACCTGTGGCGGCTGCGTGGTACTGTCCAACGCGATCACTGTATCCGTTACGGCATGCCCGTCAACAAGCGGATGCCCCTTTGCTTCAACACAGAGAAAGTCAATGTCGCATATTGGTGGCACAACAGAAGAACGTGCTGCAGTATCAGGATTGGGATCGGTGGTGATCAATTCACCATCCAGTAACAGTATTCTTTGTAATAGCAGCAGTACATTTACTTCTGCCTATTCACTGGCACAACCCGGTTTTTCTCTCAGCCAGGTCTACTGGGATTTTGGAGACGGCACTACAGCCACGGGTACGCAAACAGGCAGTGGCACAGGGCCTTACACCAATACAGTTACGCACAGTTATACTACCTGCGGTACTTATATGGTAATCATGCACGTGTGGGTACAATGCAGCCCCGGAGTCTTCTGCCACATGAGCGATACCATTAAAGTAACGGTACCGGCCGTTGCCAGGTTTACGCCTTCGGTACACTGCGATACAGTTTATCTGCAGGATCTTTCATCCATCTGCCAACCCTCCTGCAACTTTACTTACCAGTGGTCTGCAACAGGGCCGGGAACGGTTAGCTTTTTACCCGCTGCAAGCGGTTTGTACGCCGGTATTGCCAACCCCACAAAGATGGCAGTATCAGCATCGGGTGTATACAATATTACGCTTACCCTTAATTCACCCTCCTGCGGCTGTATGGTGAGCTACAGCACAAGCGTTACCATTAACCTGCCAAATACCAATTTTACACCACCAGCAACTGTCTGTGCAGGCACCACCGTAGTGTTCAATGCTCCGGGAGGCAGCACATACTATAACTGGAACTTCGGCGATGGGTATCAGTCCAACCTGAACCCGGCCACGCACACATTCGCCGCGCCACCCCCCGGCAGCAGTAACGTAACACTTACTGTAACGGATGCCAACGGCTGTAAGGCAGGTAAAACATTGCCGGTAGGCATCTTACCCCCGCTTACTGTAGCTGTAACAGGGCATAAAGATATTTGCCCGGGCGAGTCGGTAACATTGTCTGCCAGCCCCGGAACATATCAAACCTATCAGTGGTATTATAATGGTAATCCTGTTTCACCCGGAGGCACTTCGCCCACATACACCACCAGCCTGCCGGGCGAATACTGGGTAGCAGTTACCAGTAACAGCGGAGGCTGCAAAGCCACATCGCCACATGTTATTATAAAACGTAAAACTGCCCCCGTTGCCAACATACAGCCCGTTACATTGATCTGTCTTTCAGGAGGGCCGGGTTCAGTTTCCATTTCCAATTCAGTACAGCAACCTAATGTAACCTACAACTGGGTAATGCTGAGCGGCCCCGCGGCAATAAGTTTTTCTCCCAACAACAGCAATCCAGCCTACAGTACTGTTGCAGCATTCACCACACCCGGAGATTATGTGATTGAACTTACAGCCACAAACAACATATCGGGCTGCTCTTCAAAAGATACCGTTTGCGTAAAGGCGTATAAATCGCCGGTATTTACGGCTACAGGCACCACCATAGGTTGCTCGGGTACAAACTATACATTTACAGCTTCGCCCGCATCCCCTTATCTGTATCTCTGGAATAATGGGGCAACAGGCACAACTATGACCACATCCATCGCCGGCAATTATTCCGTAACCGCCATCGATCCCGTAAGTGGGTGTTCTGCAACCAAATTTGCCGGCACCATAAATCCCTCTCCCGATGTGAGTCTTTTCCCGCTATCGCAGTGCGATACGCTTTGCGATACAGTAAAACTGGTACCACCATTAGCATTAATCTCATCCTTCCAGACCTACGGTATCTATACCATCAAATGGTACGATGGGCCTGCGCTGGTACATACAGGCCCCTTCCTGAACCTGGGTACACTAACCCCCAACCCCGGTCAGCACAATATTCATATTGTAGTAACAAATGCATTCAATTGCAGTAGCACCTCGGGCAATTATAATGTATATGTACGTCCCTGCGGAGATTGCTGTAAAGGCAGCTACTGGAAAGACGGCCCTTACTGGCTCAATGAAACAACCGGCTTTAAAGAAAAGATCGATTGCATAAAGGGCGGGAGTAAAACTTTTGTTATCACAGGCAAAGATTGCAAAAACAAATTCAGTGTAGGCGGAACCTTTATATGTGCAGGTAAATGTCCGCCCAAAGTAGTATATACTTTGTACGACATCAATACCAATGCCGTTATTACCGCTGGTACCAACAGCCTCAGCATTCCGGCCAACCTGCCCAACAGTGGATACTATGTAACCATACAAGCCTACTGCGGAGACGTAATATGTAGTGAGTGCAGGTTTATCATCAAAAAGGATTGTCCTGAAAAACCCTGCGATTGTGGCGGACGCAAATGGGAGACCATCTCCATTTCGGCAGGTAATCCTGCACCAAAAGATGAGAAAGCAATCATTGCAGCACCAGTCAACACCAGGCTCTCCTGCGGTAAAAGCTACCCCGTAAAATGCAATCAACCCTATACAATCAACGCAGCATTTACCTGTCAGGGAGGAGATTGCTCAGGTTCAGTACAGTACAAATTAACGCATCCTGATAATACAGTTACTACAGGAACAGTCCCCTTTAGTTTTACTCCAAATCAGAATGGTGTTTATACGCTGGTGCTTTATGGCTACTGCGGTACCACCCTTTGCGACAGTTGTGTGATCACGTTTAAAGCAGAAGGCTGTACACAGCCCCCCTGCTGCCCATACGAAATCAAAGTAAACAACCCGCAGGTACAAACAGGTACGCTTTCCGGCCCGCCCGCAACCATTGTAAATACAGGTTTTGTTTTTTCAGGCCCTGCAGGCAGCTTATTTACCGAAGTTAGAGCAGAAGTGGTAAGCTATACATTGATGGATAATTTTAATAACGAATGCCTGTCGTGCAGGAGTTATCCCTATACATGGGCAAGCATTTACCAGCCGGGTAATATCGGTATAATTACGCCGCAGATTGGGCTCTTCAATGCCACTACCGGCAGCTTTAGCCCATCAGGCAGTGGTATGTATCAAAACCCACGCGAGGTGGTATGGGTAGCCAATGCGCCTTTTGCACTGCCGCCACTAATCAATATGTCCTTCCTGCTTCCGCCCGGTAGTGTATTACCCTGCTGCGAACTGAAAGCTAAAATCTGTGTGAAATTTACCCTCAGGGATAAGGATTGTAAAGAATGCGAGGTGATTTCCTGTTTTGAGGCAGTGCTTCCTAAAAAATAAAACCAGGAATGTATGCGAAAGACTAAGCTGATATTATTAATAGGGTCCTGTCTGTTCTCTGCCGCAGTACAGGCACAAGACTCCCAAAAAGCTTTCCGGGTTGCAGGAACAATAAGCTTGAGTTATGAAAGTTATGGGTTAACCCGTAATCCCACGGGGTGGACGGGTTTCAGTCCGCGCAAACCCTGGAACCAGCTCCGCTTCACGCTTACCCCCGTAATGAAATTCGGGAAGAACTGGTCCATTCCATTCAATATCAACTTCGCAACCAAACCAACAAATTTTGCCGGGCCGTATAGTGGTATCGGCAAGCAGAGCTTTACCCAGTTTATTACCAACCCGATGAACAGCTTTGGCATCAACCCCACGTATAAATGGGCGGAATTACAGTTGGGTACCCAATACCTGAATTATTCCGAATTGAGTACAGGCGACGTTGGCGTATTTGGCGCAGGATTCGACCTGAAGCCAGGCCTTTACCGGGTCAGGCTCTTTACCGGTGTATCACAGCAGGCGGTCAATTTCTTTGCTGGCACCCCTTCCGCAACAGGCGCATATACCCGCAACAACTGGATGGTACAGATCGGAAAGGAGCGGGAAGGAAAGTATCACGTTTCCTTCAATTTTGTAAAAGCTAAAGACAGGATTTCGTCGGTAGCCATACCACCACCATCAGTTAACCCGCAGGAAGGTTTTACCACCAGCTTTGTTACCAAACTCTATTTTGCACAGGGTTGGTATTTTACAGCAGAAGGAGCACAATCATTTTATACCAAAGACCTGAATACCCCCTTGTCCGCCACCATCAAAGCTTTCAGGCCTTTTATCGAAGCGCACACTTCCACAGTAAGAGATTATGCCGCAGAAGGCAGCATTGGCAAACGATCCGAAAAATTTGATATCGGGCTTAAGTTCAAATATCTGGGTGCCGGTTTCCAGACGCCCGGATACCCATTCCTTCAGCCCGACCGCATAGACTATACGATCAATACCCGTATGAACCTGTGGAAACGTAAGATGAATATTACGGCAAGTGTAGGCCAACGCGTTAATAACGTAAGTAATACCACTACAAGAGCAAAGCAGCTCATTGGCAACCTCAACTGGTTTACGCAGTTTAACGATCGCTGGAGCCTGAATGTGTCGTACAATAATTTTGGATTCCAGGCGCCCGGAGGCATTAATCCCTATGGTATAAAAAATGTAAGCAACGATTTGGGCATTAACCCTGCCTATACCTGGAGCAACAGCACAATGAGTCATTTGCTCAGCCTGAGCTACAATTACAGTAAGTATGATGAACGGGATGTGCTGACGGGAAACATAACGAGTAACAATACCCACATGGGGCTGCTGACCTATGTACCTGTTTATTTTAATCGCGATATAACGCCCGATTTCAGCGTATTGTATTTCTATAACAATTTTCCGGGCTTCAAAACAAAACTGCTTACGCTAAGCAGTGGCATCAGCCTGCCTGCGGCCAGGAAAAAACTGCGTTTGCGCGGGCAGCTACAATATACTTTAGGCCAGAATAACAGCTTCAGTAATAATAACAACCTCGTAGCATCGGCTAATATAGACTGGAAACTCAATGAGCGGCTTACCTGGAACAATTTTATGAGCACAAACTATTATAAGTACGGCAATGAAATTACCCCGGCGGGTGCCAATTACCTGGAGAGTAACCTCCGCACAGGCTTACAGTATCGGTTTGGGAAATAAAAACAATGATAATGAAAAGATATATCTATATACTGCTTCTGCTTGTACAGACCGGTAGCAGTTTTGCGCAGCTTACCACCACCCTGGTAGTAAGCGCCGCCCCGCCGGGAACGCTCAGCGAATGGGGCAACCGCAAAGAAGTATTCACACTTATCGTATTTAACAGCCAGGGCAGCGCGCCGGGGCAGGCACTGGTCAAAACAGTGATCCGTAGTGCCGATGGATCTACCGTGGGCACTACAAACCTGGCAAAGGCCACAGTATTCAGCTTTCCGGCAGGCAACACGATCCTGAATGCAGCACAGGCAGTTCCATTAGAAAATATGATCTTTAATGGCCGCTACAAATCATCGCTCGAAAGAACAGGCAAGCTCCCCGCAGAAAATTATACCATCTGCGTACAACTGGTTACACCAGCCGACTTTATACCACTTACCGGGGAAAAATGCAGGAACTTTATTCTTGCCGCGCAGCAATTACCCATAGCAGTTATGCCATTGAATGGAGCCGTGCTTAATGCAACAGCGGCACAAACAGCAATTACTTTTCGCTGGACACCCCTTACCCCCGTAACGCAACTCGTGCCGACCTACCGTGTACAGGTATTCGAGGTGCTCCAAGGGCAAAAACCCATGCAGGCTTTCCGAAGCAACCCGCCTTTATTGGATAAGGAAGTGCGGGGCACTACCCAATATATATGGCGGCCGCAACTTGGCGATTGGTGCACCAACTGTACAGACAGTATTATGCTTCCCAAAACATTTATCTGGACAATACAGACAACCGATCAGCTCGGAGCGCCCGTGGGAGATGGTAATGTAAATGGAGATGGAAGAGCCGAACCCATCGTATTCAGTGTACAGCCAGGTAGTACAAAACGCGTTATTAAAAACAAAAAGGCAGACTAACCAGTGCTTGTAAAGATAATATAAGTGTAGGAACAGGATGTGTATCATGTAAAGGGCCGCCGGGTGGGCGGCTCTTTCTTTAAATGTGATTTGAGTTATATTTTTGCAGGAATGTATAAGCAAAAGTTATCGCAACAACAGGCATTACAAAAGTTAAAGCAATATTGTGCTTACCAGGAACGCAGCCACAGCGAAGTAACGGAGAAACTGTACGGGTATGGCCTGTATAAAAAAGAAGTAGAAGCCATAATGGCTGCTCTCATTGAAGAAAACTTCCTGAATGAGGAGCGGTTTGCTATAGCTTTTGCAGGAGGAAAGTTCAGGGTAAAAAAATGGGGGCTGGTAAAAATTACGTATGAACTGAAACAACGCGGAGTAAGTGCTTACTGTATCAAAAAAGCCTTAACACAGATCGACCGGAACGAATATGAAACCGTGCTGGATGAGCTGGCTGCTGAGAAGTGGCGCTTACTCAGGGGAGAAAAGAATATCTTTAACAAAAAAAGAAAGACACAGGCTTATCTTTTACAAAAAGGTTTTGAAGCCGCATTGATAAGAGAAAGAATCAATCTGTTATAACGCATGTCATCACTAACAATAACACTGATACAATCCAATCTCGCATGGGAAGACAAAGCAGCGAACCTGCGGCAGTTGGAGGATAAGATAAACCAGGCTGATCCTGCTACAGAGTTGCTTTTGCTGCCCGAGATGTTCAGCACGGGTTTCAGTATGCGGCCTGAGGAACTTGCAGAATGCATGGAAGGAGAAACAGTATCGTGGATGAAGAGAATAGCCATGGCTAAAAAGATCATCATCGCGGGAAGTCTCATGATCAGTGAAGAAGGTAAATATTTTAATCGTTTTATATGGATGCTACCCAATGGCCAGTTAGGATATTATGATAAACGCCATCTTTTTGCTTTTGGCAAAGAAAATGAACATTATACCGCAGGCGAAAAACGAATGGTGGCTTCTGTAAAAGGCTGGCGGGTTAATTTGCTCATCTGCTACGACCTTCGTTTTCCTGTATGGGCAAGGCAGCAGCCCAAAGAAAATGGAGCCGAATATGATCTTTTACTCTACGTGGCCAACTGGCCCGAACGCCGTAATCATGCGTGGAAAACACTGTTGCAGGCGAGGGCAATCGAAAACCAATGTTATGTAGTGGGTGTAAACCGGGTGGGGGAAGATGGAAATGGTATTTATCACAGTGGAGACAGTATGGTAATCAATCCGCTTGGCGAACCGCTTTACCATAAAGCGCACGAAGAAGACATATTTACCATTACCCTTCAGAAAGAAGAATTAAACACAATAAGAGAAAAATTTCCTTTCGGAGAAGATGCCGATGATTTTGTACTTATGGCCTGACCGGCAACTTACTTTTAATAAGCGCCTTTACAACTTCCATCTTTTTATCATACCCCTTAACCAAAGCCTCATAGCTGGGGCCTGCAAAAACATCGGGAGGAACACCCTGCCCTGTCTTTGGCACGTGGCGATATTGGACGATCCTTACCAGCGGTAGCCGTACGCGGAGTTTGGTATTAGGCAGGGTAATATCAGGTATCATTACACCACTGTTGCCATGCCAGCCGCCGCCAGCCTCTTCACCTACCAGCGTAATACCGGGTTGGCCTTTTACAGCATTGCAGAAAAGAGTAGAAGCAGAAAATGTCGGCCCGTTGATCAGCACATATACATCTCCGTCAAAATGATACCTGGATTTAGGATGATAGACTTTCCGTTCCCAGAAACCAAAATGTAAACGCCCGTCTGCTTTTCTTTTTGCAAAGAAGAACAGCCCGAGGTTATTGATGAACTTTCCTTTTATATAACGGGTGTAGGGTTTAAGCGATCGGGCAGCCACAGTAGCAGAATCTGCAATCTTAAATGACCGACGGCTTATATATTTAGTAAGTAAGGTAGACATACCAATCTTACCTCCCCCGTTACCACGGATATCAAGTACAACGTTACCAATGCCAAGCTTTGAAAGGGTACGGAAAGAACGCCTGAAGAAACGCCTGAGATGCCCTCCGCTGAATGTATTGAGAGTGATGATGCCGGTATTCCCCGCTGTATCAATGGTCAGAGACCTGAGGCTGAGCCGGGCCCGCTCTTTTCTTTCCTTTCTGCTGATCTTTACTAACGGAGCAATCCTGTTCCTTTGCAGGGAGTCGGCAGCGGGATCGTAATAAGGAATAGTTGCTTTTTGCTCTTTACCCGCGCTGTCAAGGTAATTGACTACATAATTTTTACTCAGCCCGTACACCTGGCGGTGGTAATAGGGAAAGTTTGTACTGAGACGCAGGTAGTTGACATTATTGGCGTAACCATCCTCAGTCATATATCCAAAGAGTGTATTCACCAATGCTTGCGGACGTTGCCCGTTTATAGCAGTAACGATCATTCCTCTTTTGAAAATGGAGTCTTTACGGTTCATATTTCCAGTTACGACCATAGTATCATTCCATATCTTCATAAACAGAGGAAAAGAGGCGAACCGCCTGCCGGAAGCCCAGCGGTTATAGGCTTTGCTCATTCCAAAACTGGTATGACCACAATGAATTTTGTCAGTAAGCGGCGCCAGTATCTTCCATCCAAACTCGGGCTCAGTCATACTATCAGCAATAGCCTGATAATATTGATTGAAATAGCTGTCCATACTGTCTTTGCTGGTGTACCAGTAAAGAGAAGGGTGCTTTTTTTCGAGTATATTACGCAGCAGGGTATAGTCCTCCCGCAATACATTACGTCCATACTTTTTATACGGAGTGTAGCCCTGCTTAGATGCGGAGCAGGAGAACAAGGTCACAACGGCACAGGTTCCGAGGAAAAAAAAGAGCAGAGAGTTACGCATTGTACGGCATCGCTGTTTGAATAGACGATAAAGCAGTACGCTGGCCGATGGCATGGAGAACAGCCTTTACACAGCCTGTTCCTGTTGTTTCCTTACCTGGTTTGCCCATCATACTACTGTTTTGAACTTTAAACTTAAGCTAATTCAGGGGAACGAAAAAAAGTAACACTATGCCCGTGCCATCCTTCTATTCCTTTCCAAGATGATTCCACCCCTGTGCAGTAAGAGGGTATTGATTTCCTCCCCGTGTAATGATATGGCTGCCTGCTGCTTTTTCCGTTATATACCCTACAACACTGATATCAGGATGGTTTTTTACCTTTTCGTAATCATCCTGTTTGATCGTAAAAACAAGCTCATAGTCTTCCCCGCCGCTAAGGGCACAGGCGGTTGGATCAATTTCCAGTTTATATGCAAATTGACGGGCGTCTTCGCTTACAGGTATCTTTTCTTCGTACAGGACACAGCCACAGTCGCTTTCGCGGCAGATATGAAGAAGCTCGCTGCTCAGCCCATCGCTGATGTCCATCATACTCGTAGGAGCGATCCCTGCCTCAGCGAAGTACTCAATAACATCTTTACGAGCTTCAGGTTTGAGCAGCCGGCCAACGATATACGCCTGGTTTTCCAAGTCAGGCTGCGCACCGGTTTCTGTAAATATCTTTTTTTCCCTTTCCATCAGGGTAAGCCCGAGAAAAGCTGCACCCAGGTCGCCGCTTACACAGATAAGGTCACTCATTTTAGCTCCCGAACGGGTAACGTATTTGTCGGGCGCCACTTCACCTATTGCTGTAATGCTGATCACAAAACCTTTCTGGGACGAAGTTGTATCACCACCTACGAGGTCAACCCCGTATCTATCACAGGCCGCATAAATGCCCTCATAAAACTCTTCCATTGCCTCAAGGCTGAAGCGGTTACTTATGCCAACACTCACAGTTACCTGTGTAGGAGTTGCATTCATAGCATAAATATCGCTGAGGTTGGCTATAATAGACTTATATCCAAGGTGCTTGAGAGGCGTATAAGAGAGATCAAAGTGGATGTCTTCCAGTAAGAGATCAGTGGTAACGACGGTTTGCATTCCTCCATGATCTATAATCGCCGCATCATCGCCCACACTCAATATGGTGGATGAATTACGTATTTCATTGTTCTTGGTGAGGTGGCGGATCAGTCCAAACTCTCCCAGGCTTGATATTTCTGTTCTCATGATCTTTATTTTATTATGTGCAGGTCATTATTCCGCTTCGGCTCCATTGATAACCCGCTGCAATGCTTCATGTATATGTCCGTTAGTTGCCAGTATGCGCGACTGGTAGGGAGAGAAGAAATTGCCATCAAAGTCGGTAACTTTTCCTCCGGCTTCCTGCACCATCAGAAAACCAGCAGCACTGTCCCACGCCTCAAGATGGTGCTCATAGAACCCATCGAAACGCCCGGCAGCCACCCAGCAAAGGTCAATGGCAGCGCTACCCAACCGCCGTACGGGTATGCCAGCCTTGATAAGTCTTGATACTACTTGTAGCGGGCTATTGGGTCCCTCTGCATAGTTGTATGGAAACCCTGTAACCAAACAGCTTTTCTTCAGCTCCCGCTTTACCGTAACATGGATAGACTTATCATTCAGGGTAGCTCCGGCACCCTTTTCGGCAACAAACAATTCATTCATGAAGGGGTTGTACACAGCCCCAAGGATCATCTCGCCATTTTTCTCCACACCGATACTTACACAGCAGATGGGTATACGATTGGCAAAGTTTACCGTTCCGTCTATCGGATCAATGATCCATTTGATTTCGCTATGGGTAACGAGTTCTCCTGTTTCTTCGCTGAGGATAAAATGGTCGGGAAAGGCTTTACGGACCGTATCAATGATCGCTTTCTCTGAAGCATGATCGGCCTCCGTAACCAGGTTGTTTATACCTTCCTTTTCAGATATGCGGAACTCGCGGGTAAAATAGTATTGTATTTGCTCTGCACCAGCGTGTATGGCATCTAATAATGTCGTTTTAAGCATTGTGCAAAGATACCTATTCAATAACCAATTACCCGTACCCCGTATTTCATACACTTCACATTTCTTTTTTGCCATATCAAAGCCTATTTTGTGATAGTTTTACACTTCTAACTCCCCCGAACAGGAAAGTGTTAAGTTTGCGTCTATCCATCATCATAGTAAATTATAATGTCAGGTACTTCCTGGAACAATGCCTTTGTTCAGTAGTGAAGGCCTGTGAGGGTATTAATGCCGAAATATTAGTGGTGGATAATCACTCCACAGATGGCAGCAGGGCCTTACTCGAAGAAAGATTTACCCAGGTTAAATTTACCTGGAATGAAACCAATGTAGGCTTTGCTAAAGCCAATAACCAGGCTCTTGCGCAGGCCACGGGTGATTATGTGCTATTTCTCAATCCTGATACCATTGTACCCGAAGACTGCTTCAGTGCCTGTCTTGATTTTTTTGAGCAGCATCCTGATGCAGGCGCACTGGGCATCCGTATGATAGACGGGTCAGGCAAATTTTTGAAGGAAAGCAAACGCGCTTTCCCCTCGCCAATGACATCATTGTATAAATTGGCGGGATTGACCAAACTGTTTCCACGATCTGCACTGTTTGCCCGTTATCATCTCGGACATCTTTCTGAGCACGAGAACCATGCGGTGGATGTGCTTGCGGGAGCTTTTATGATGATACCCCGGGAAGTTCTGGATCTTGCAGGCAGCTTTGACGAGTCTTTTTTTATGTATGGTGAAGATGTTGACCTGAGTTACCGCATACAGAGCACCGTCAGCAACGGGAAACCATACCGGAATTATTACTTTGCCAACAGTACGATCATTCATTTTAAGGGAGAGAGTACAAAGAAAGGAAGCCTGAACTATGTACGCCTGTTTTACAAAGCAATGAGCCTTTTTGTAAAGAAACATTACAGTGGCAGCAGGGCAGGATTATTTAATGTATTTGTGCAAACGGCAATTGTGGGGAGAGCATCGCTATCCGCGGTTGCACGCGTATTGCAGCGTATGGGATTACCCCTTTTAGATGCCGGTATTATCCTGATGAGCTTTTGGCTGGTAAAGCTCTGGTGGAACAATACTATCCGCGACGATGTACGTTATTCGCTCAATATGCTGGGTATTGCCTTTCCTGTTTATGCTTTTATTTTCCTCATCGCCTCTTATTATTCAGGGTTATATGATAAAGGTTACCGGCAGTCGCAGCTTAACAGGTCTACTGTTACTGCAACATTGATCCTGCTGAGCAGTTATGCTTTATTACCCGAATCGCTGCGCTTTTCGAGAGGCATTCTGGTTTTTGGTATACTGCTGGCGTTTGTATGTATGAGCCTTTTACGCTGGTTATTCATCCACTGGCAAATGATCAGCACAGGGAATGAAGATGATGAACACCGGCAAACAGTGATTGTAGCAAGTGAAGCAGATTATAGAAAGGTTGTTGCACTTATGCAGGAAGCAGGTATGCAGGAGCGGGTGCTGGGCAGAGTGAGTACCGGATCGGTAGTCGAGCCGGGCACCCTGGGCAATACAGACCAGTTAATGCATCTCGTGCGCATGTACCCCGTAAAGGAAATTATTCATTGCGAAGATGGTCTCTCTTTTAAAAAGATCATTGGCGTTATTGAACATTTACCCGCTGGCGTACGCAACAGGTTTCATGCCTCCGGCAGCAGCAGTATAATTGGCAGCGACAGCAAGGATATTGGCGGCGACTATGTTTCCGGTGAAAAAAAATACACCATCAGTAACGCTGTTAATAAAAGAAATAAACGTCTTGCAGAGGTGCTGATCGCCGTTTTATTTATCATCAGCCTGCCAGTTCATCTTTTATTACAAAAGCGACCCTGGGGTTTCCTGAAAAATATTGTACACGTACTACAGGGTAAAAAAGCATGGGTGGGATATGCCGCCCCTTCTTCAGAGCTCCCGGCCCTCCGCCCGGGCATTTTAACTTCTACTGCGCTGCCAACCGAAATCAATACGCTACCGACCGAAAGTCTGAAGATTTCTGATATATGGTACGCAACAGGTTTTTCCGTTTACACCGATCTGCGTAAACTGTGGCGCGGATACCGCTATCTTGGTTATTGATTATTGAGATTTATGTCCATTCTGCAAGCCACTCCTTTATAACCTGTGTGTGCATTTCAGGGATTTCCGGGAAATTGGCTTTTTTCATACCGGCAATTTTTTCCTGGAGCCTGTGCAGCAAAAGCACATCCTGGTGTAATGTGCAAAAAAGACCTTGTTCTTCGAGATAACCGGCGAGGTATTCCTGTTCCCTTTGCCCGGGAGTGGGTATGAAGATGGCAGACTGCTGTAGTTTTACCAGGTCCATAACAGTAGTATAGCCACTACGGCACAGTACAATATGAGATTGCCGGATGGCCTGCTCCAACCGATCGGCTGGTAAATGATTATACTGCTCAATATGAGGGTCCAGGTCAGCCAGTTTATGATCGTGCGACGGCAGACCCCTGACCAGCAGAATTTTCCCGGAAAAAGCGCCCAATTGCTCAAGCAGGATCGTTTCTAAAATACTACGCTGGGGCTCGGGGCCAGACAGCAAAACCAGCAGATCATACTTTTTCTGCGCACTTTCTTTAAAACCAAAACGTGACAAGGGACCAAGATATTTAACCGGTACCGGGGGCAACGTAACGGGATGCGAAAGGCGCCCGGCGAGGTTAGGGGTACCCTCCGCATCGGGCACCCAGCAATAGTCGTAGCGACGGATAAAACGATAATTTATTTGCTGTGCCAACCAGTTACCCAGCATAGTTCCGGTTTGTACCTCCAGTTGGTGTGTAATAAATATAGATTGCACCTGTACATTATAAAGGCCAAATCGGTTATCCGAAATCACAGCATCCAGTTGCTCCTGAAGAATTACCCTTTTTAGCCATTGTCTTTCCCGGTAAATGGTATAAAACAGGTGTGGGGATTGTAAAAGGAGCTTAAATGGCAGCCAAAATCTGTTTTTACTGTATTTGACCCGGTACCCCGGAATAGGCAAAAAACGGATACCTGGAAAGGCCTCCCGAAGCAGGGGAGCAATTTCCGGCGTTGCGGCAATAAGAACTTCGCAACCGTTTGCGGAAAGGGTATGAATAAGGGGAATACAGCGTGTAGCGTGGCCTAAGCCCCAGTTTAAGGGAGCGATAAGCACACGTGGAGACTGTCCTGGTTTGTTAAAATTTTCTCTGATTTTCAAAAGAATACAATAAATAATTGTGAAAATAGTTTAATTTCATATTCTGTTTATATGCAACGTTTTATTAAAATAGCTATGCTGTTGGTACTAACAGCCAGTTTGGCGATAGCCGGTTGCTCTTCAAGTAAGAAGAGTCAATGTGGCTGCCCGGGCAAAAATGGTATGATTGGTTATTGAGCAGCAGCTACGAAAAACCTATACTACTGATGAGCAGGTCCAATAGGGATTTACTCGTATTATTCAAACACGAGCCCATTAGTCAACAAGCTATGGAGCATGAGGTAGAAATGCTTCATGAATTACTGTACACTGTTGAGCGCTCCGAAAACATCTTCATCACCCACGAACTTATTGACCTTAACAAATACAGAGTTATCAATAAGCCTGCTCTTATCCGCGACTTTTTCCGTCAGCGCAAAGAGAAGCCCTTTGTTTTCCTTAACAATAAAAATTAGTTCCCCTCTTTCTGCTCGCTTAGCAACCTGCTCTTATCCACTTCATCAATCAGGTATCAGGCCGATAGGCACTACAATTTGCCACACATTCTTCACCCCTGGGTTAAGTAAGTCGTTATCAAGTAATCTGCTGTAACGCAAGCCAATACTGGCCGGAAGTGAGTTCCATATTTTTCCATCCAGGTATAGTTCAACACCCGCAGTACGGGCGGGTATATCCTGCAGAACACCATTGAGCCTGGCTCTTGCCTGTGTGTAGTCATAAAATGTATTTGCCCTGACACGCTGTAAATAGGCAATATTTCCTATCCCAAAATCGGGGTAAAACAGAGGAAAATGATAGTTGATTCCTACTTTGTACATCTGTCTCGTACGCAGCGCTTCATAACCCCGGCTGAAAGGAAATGTATTACTGAACAGGTCGGGAAGAGTATCTCTTTTCTGGCCGGCAAGATTGATAACAAGGCTGTGGCTTTTCAGCAAACCGGGAAAATAGAGGTTACTTGTAGCAACCAGTTTATGGCTGTTCATAAGCGTTAGTGCATCCCGGTAAGTCACGGAAAAGTTCTGTGCAAACCGTGGGAAAATATGTTGTATGGCCTGTTGCGATGCCGATGAGAAGTTGAAAAAGAGGTTATAGTATTTGACGCTTTTATTGTTGAAGACATTTTTACCGATACCTGTATAATACAACTGTTCGGCATTAAACCCTCCTCCAAAGCTCATACTCTGCGATGTACGGCCGCTAACGAATCGAAAGGGGAGGTACGCTCCTATTTTAACCGTAGCACTGTTAAAATTGATCTTTGTATTGTTATTGAGGATAAAGTTGCGGTTAAAAGTTCCATCAGCGCCCGCATACAATACAGGATACCAGCCAGCCCAGGTCATCAGCCATTCACCTTTATGGCTGCGTTCATTGCTGTTGTATGTATAGGAAAGAGTGCTTGTGAGGGTGTTGAGCATATTGTCACTGAAGAAGCTGTAGCCATACTCAGGTGTAGCCACAATAGGCCTGGCACTGTGGAAGTTGAATAATTTAACTGTCTTGGCATATTTCTTAACAGGGTAGGTTACCGAAGGAACACTATCCAATAAAGCAGCACCCCGTTGCTGTAAGGCCTGTGGTACGTACAGGTCTTTCGCTGGGATAATCAATTCGTTCATAACTGCTCCCGAAAGATTGGCCAATGGAATACGGGCAATACGCCGGCCCTCATAACAGGCCACACTCAGCAGCATATCGCCGTTACTATTTACAGCCGGTTGATATATCCCATTATCGTTATTGGTGAGCAGGGTTAACTGCTTATCAGACAGCCTTACTTCGAATATCTTGTCTGCATACTGGTGAGTCATATTAAAATAGACAATACCATCTTTTACAAAGGGGTAACCAATTACCTCATAAGTAAAGGGAGTAAGAGGATCAATATTTCCCGTAGACAGGTTTACTTTTACGAGGGCCATACTCCCATCGGTATTACGCACGGCAGATACAGCTTCCGCATCATTAATAAACCTCGATTGAGTAAAGAAATAGTGGTCTGGATTGGGAAGCTTTTTAATAATTTCTCCGCTGGCCGCATTCAACAGGTGAAGCTCGCTGCTGCCATTTGTATTGACGTGTGCAGCAAGCACGCGACTGCCATCAGGAGAGATGTCAGGAGAAAAATATTTGGTTTTACTGGTCAGCCTTTTCTGTTCGCCGGTATTAGCATCCAGTACACGAATTTCGCTGTATTCGTTCCAGCTCCAGCGGGCGTTTATATTATATGCCGTATAAACGATCTTGCCATTCCTGTAGCTGAAGAAATTGTCTATGCCAATATCCTTGACCCGTATTTTTTCTTCCCTACCATTCTCTATCCGGTAAAAAGCGGGTATATCGCGGTTGCTTTGTTTTAATGTTATTATGGTATTGCTGTCCGCGAATTGGGGGCTGTAATAATTAACTACATTATTTTTAGCCGTCCGGGTGAGATAATTGAGGTTATTATAAAAAACATTTTGTTGCGGGAAGGATTTTTCACGAAAATACTTGAATGCCTCTTGCCTGAATTGCGAATAGGATATTCCTGCATATCGCTCTATCGCCTTAGGCAGGGGATAAAAAAGCCCCTTAAAACGAACAGCGTCACCCGTTACTTTTTTCCAGAAATCTGTCCCGTACTTCTGGTACCCATATGCTACAAGTATATATCCTGTCTGGTAATGGTCGGGCGACAGGGTGCGGAGAGAACCATTACGCCAACGCATCCAGGAAAAGTTTTTATTAGCCTGCCAGATCGCTTTGTGATCGTTAAAGAAAAAAGGCATCCTGCCCCTTCCTTGCCTGCTCACCAGTGTTTCCTGGAAAACAGCGTCACCCTCAAAGAAATAATCCGGAACCGTCATGCCATTAGCCAGTAACTGTCCCTCCTCCCCCAGGAAAAAGCTGAATACTTTAGTAAGCCCCTGGTTGAAATTCATGAATTGCTGCACGTGCCTGTACTCGTGGATACTGAGGTTATCATCCCAGCGGATGCTGCCAAAAGCAAAATTGTCCGCCCCGGGCGTCATAAGAAGTTCACTGCGGAAAGGCGCCATCCGAACATAAGCGTTCGGTACAACAGTTTGAGGCTGTAAGGTTATACTGATCTTTTTCTGGCTGTTTCCTATGCTTTGGCTTGTATTACGGTTGATAAGGTGAATAACATTGGCAATCCGTTGCGCTTGCTGCAGGTGAAAAGACTGAAAAATGATCCGGGCAGTATCTGTATCAATCTGCAGCCATTTAGCCGAAGCAGGGTTGCTTCCGAAACGTTGTTGCGCATGCAGTGTTGTACCCAGCATGAGTATTGCCAGAGTTATAAGGAGTTTTTGATTAACCATGGCATAAAAATAGCTAAAAAAAGGAGTAGCATCCAACCCTCTGGACCCGGACAGGGAAATTCATGCCCCGCAGGCAAGCAGCAACTTATAGTCCAATAGACTCTAATCATTAGTAAGCGAGATTTACAAAACCTTAACAGATCTGTACTGGCATGTTCCACCCGGCCGGGCATATTTTGTTAACTTTGAACTTAATATGAACAGAACAATGAGACTGCTGACTGGACTACTTTTATTGCTCATTCTGACAGACACAGTGATGGCACAGACCTGTACTACTCCCGGGCAGAATCCATCAACTGCTTTTCCTGTTTGTGGTACCAGTGTTTTTTCACAGGCTTCCGTTCCGATTTGTGGGGGCCGGGCCGTTCCTAACTCCGGGTGTAATTCAAACATACTCACTGATAAAAATCCCTTCTGGTATAAATTCACCTGTTTTCAATCCGGGAGCCTAGGTTTCAAGATCACGCCACTTACTTTATCGGAGGATTATGACTGGCAGGTATTTGATGTTACCGGCCGCGACCCGAACGATGTTTACACCAATGTAAGCTTGGGTATTGGCAGTGGGTGGAGCGGAGATGGCGGTGTTACCGGTGCATCCAGCGCTGGCAGTCGCCTTTTTGTTTGCGAAGGCTTTGGGCAGCCATTGTTCAGCAGTATGCCCAACCTGGTTATCGGGCATGATTATCTTTTACTGGTTAGCCATTTTTCTGACTCACAAAGCGGCTATAACCTGGAATTTACTGGCGGAACTGCCGTGATTACAGATACCACCCAACCCCACTTAAAAAGAGTAGAGGCCAACTGCGGTGGCGATGTACTGAGAGTGAAACTCAATAAAAAGATGAAATGCAGCTCCATCACCAACGGCGGTACTGAGTTTTTTGTAACCCCGGCCGGTGTGGTGAATGTAACCAATGCTACAGGGATTGATTGTTCCTCGAAGTTTGATACGGATAGTCTTGAACTCACACTGGATCAGCCCTTACCTCCCGGCAGTTATACGTTGCACATTAAACAGGGAAGTGACGGCAATACCATCCTGGATTATTGCGACAAGTCTATACCAACAACAGATCAATTGGATTTTATTATCGTACCAAGGGCTCCAACACCCATGGACAGTCTTGCCCCGGTAACCTGTGCGCCACAAAGTTTACGTCTTGTTTTCCGTAAGCCAATGAAATGCAGCACTGTTGCCGCAGATGGAAGTGATTTCGTTATAACCGGTACCTACCCCGTTACAGTTACCAGTGCAGCCGGTAGTTGCACCGGAGGGGCTGCAACATCAAAGGAGATTATTGTGAACCTTTCCGGGCCATTATACAACGCTGGTAACTTTACTATTACCCTGCGTACCGGCAGTGATGGTAATACGATCCTGGATGAATGTAATGAGGAAACGCCTGCCGGCTCAGCGCTGAACTTTACCGTTCTGGATACGGTGAATGCCAATTTCAGCTATACCATAAGGCTGGGCTGTGTATTTGATACTGTGGATTATGTACACCCCGGTGGCAATGGAGTTAATCGCTGGACCTGGAGCCTCGATGAAGGATTGAACAGCAATCAGCAAAACCCACAAGCCCGCTACAGAATATTTGATGAAAAGACTGTTCAGTTGATCGTAAGCAATGGCTTTTGTGCCGACACAGCGGTGCAAAAGGTAGCTCTTACCAACTTCTTTTCTGCTGAATTTACCGCCAACGAATTCAACTGCCCGAACGAGCCTGTTGATTTTGTGTTTTCAGGCAAAGGTGATATTGCCCGGTATGATTGGAGTTTTGGCGATGGCGCCACAGGTACGGGTTCTTCCGCAAGCCATATTTACCCAACCCTTACCCAGGATAGGGCTTACCGGGTACGACTTACGGTTACCGACCGGGCAGGATGCCAAAAGCTGACTGAAAAGTTCATTACTGTAGTAAGAAGCTGTTTTATTGGTGTACCTACCGGGTTTACACCTAACGGAGATGGGCGGAATGATAAACTGTTTCCTATGTATGCGGTAAAGGCAATTGATCTTGATTTCAGGGTATATAACCGATGGGGACAGTTACTTTTTGCAACTAATGACTGGCGCAGGGGATGGGATGGAACTTTTAAAGGAATGCCACAGGAGTCAGCAACTTATGTATGGACCTTGCGCTATACAGACCGTGACAGTGGCCAGAAGATCTCCCAAAGAGGAACAACTGTCCTTATCCGATAGTGGCAGGTTTTAAGCATCGCCTGTTTTACCAGCCATTTCTTTTTCACGCAGGTAGTGATTGAGCACAGCCTTGATTTCACCGAAGCCATAATCATTTCCTGTTTTTTCCCGGACTGCAGTGAGTGATTGTTGCCCGTTGCCGGACTGTAAGGCATCAAGGATAACAACCAGCCTCTGTGCGGGCACGAGCGTATTTATATCAAGCTCTCCCGTCTTGACAAAATCCGCAAGATGAGTTTCAATTGTACCTTTACTCATTGCCCGCTCCGTAGCAATGCTTTCAATTGATTTTCCCTCCCGGAACATGGCCAGGCTTGTACGCGCGCTTTCACCTTTAGGTGCTTTTGAGCCCGCTTTGAGTTTCTGTGCAGGGGCCCGGGCATTATTGACCTCTTCTTTCTGCGTTTCTATTTGTTCAAGCAGTGCAGAAGCAGCTAAACCGTTCTGTAACCCTGCAGCTATTGTCGTTGCCTGCAATAACTGCTGTTTTTTTCTTATCAGCAGGATTTCGATGTTGCTGAGTTCGGCTACATATTTTTTTGTCCGTTGCTTGACTTTATACATTTTTATATGTTCCTGAAGAGTAGCGAGACTTGTATCAAGCAGTTGCTGAAAGTAACCAGACGCTGCTGCTACCCGTTCGCTGAGTTGCTGATATTGATCATCCCGGGCAGTCGCAAGCAATGTCATAAGTTGTCTGCTGAATTTAACTGCTATTTCCTCCTGTGTGCTGGTTGATTGCAGTAATGATGATGCCCATCTTACAGCGTCTGCTTTATCAGGGATGACAGCATTGTCATATGATTCATACAAATCAGATGCGGCATTCGTAATCTTTCGCCAGTTAAAACATTTAACAAGGGTTTCCTGTAAATATAGTCCTTGTTCTTCCCTGAGCTGAAACACCAGTCCTTCTGTATGCAGCCTGGCATCAGCAGAGTAGCGAACAACCCGTTCATCTGTTGTAATACATTGCGGTGTAACCCTGGAATAGAGGATAAGACCTTTGAGGCTTACCAGCCTGCTGAGGGCTACATATACCTGCCCCGGGGCAAAAGCATCGCCTGCATCAATAATTGCCTTTTCGAAGGTCAGGCCCTGGCTTTTATGAATGGTAATAGCCCAGGCAAGCCGGATGGGATACTGCGTAAAACTCCCCAGCTCTTCCTCTTCAAGCTCGTCAGTTTCGTAGTTGTAATTATACCTGATGTTTGACCAGGTTTCCTTATCAACGCTCATTTCTTTTTCTTCACCCGGAAAGTCTACAATAATAGCCTCTTCCGTAATAGACTTGATGGTAGCAATCTTTCCGTTATAGTATCTGCGTATTTCACCCTTATCGTTTTTTATAAACATTACCTGGGCCCCTTCTTTCAGCAGCAGTAATTCATCTGCGGGATAGGCCTTTTCGTTAAAGTCACCTTTTATCACCGCCGGGAATTGCTGTACCGGATGGGATAATTTTTCCAGGCAGGATTGATTAATAGCATCTGCCCGTATATTATGAGTGGTAAGGGTAATGTAGTGTTCATTTTCTGCAGGGTGATGACCAGGTTTATAATGTGCATTAAGTATATTCAGATCGTTTTTATCTGTTGTATTATTTCTTACCTGGTTAAGGATATGAATAAAGTCTGTGTCCTGCTGGCGGTATATCTTGTCCAGTTCTATAGACACAGGGGGGTATTGCTGTAAGACCTGTGCTTCGAAAAAGAAAGGGCTTTTATAGTATGTACTAAGCAAATCCCAATCGGATGTACTCGTTACAGGTGGCAGTTGGAATAAGTCTCCAATTAATAATATCTGCACACCTCCAAATGCCTGGTGAGGTTGATGACGATAATGCCGTAATAACGTATCTATTGCATCAATCATATCCGCCCTTACCATACTCACTTCATCAATGATTAACAGTTCCAGCTCAAGCAATAGTTCCCGTTTAGCTTTATTGAAACGTACTTTCTGTAAAAGACCCTGCCGGTTCACTGCATTCGCGTGCCAGCCTCCCTGGTGCGACGGTATGAAACAACCAAAGGGCAACTGAAAGAACGAGTGAATAGTAACTCCTCCGGCGTTGATGGCAGCAACTCCGGTTGGGGCAACAACTGCTGCTTTTTTAGCTGTGGTTTCCTGTATGTATTTCAGGAAAGTAGTTTTGCCTGTACCTGCTTTACCAGTAAGAAAAATACTCTTCCCGGTATAGTTTACAAAGGCTGCTGCCAACCGAAATTGTTCGTTATGTATATTGGAGCCTGGCATCTGCTACAGAGAGGGAAAGCTACGTAAAAAGGAGCAATAGTGATTACTACTTTCTAACGAATTGTGTTAGAATATAGATACTAAAATGGAGTACCGGATGAAAGAACGAGCACAGTATTATACTGACATCATGCCAAAACACAATTCCACTCAGCTAACCTGATACGGTCTTGTGCAATTATTGATTGCACACCGGTACTCCTTTATTGCTGGTATATCAGAAAGCCGGTAACTTTTTTGTTCTTCCATCAATACCAGGCACAGACAACTACAACTGCCGTTTATTTAACGACCCCTGTTATTATATGCAAAATGCAGAGGCCTGCTTTGTCACAGAAATTATGCCGCTGGTTTCCCCCCTAAAAGGAGTATTTCGCTTACCTGAATTTCTGATACGTATTTTTTATTCCCTTCCTTGTCGGTATAGCTTCGGTTTATCAACCTGCCTTCTATAGCTACCTCGCTGCCTTTTCCGAGATATTTTTCTATGATTTCGGCAGTCTTTCCCCAGGCAACCAGGTTGTGCCACTGGGTATCTTTTACTTTTTCGCCATCAGCATTATTGTAGCTTTCATTTGTGGCGAGATTGAACCTTGCCATCTTTTTACCCTTTTCAGTAGTGAACATTTCCGGCATTTTCCCAAGGTTACCAATTAACTGAACCTTGTTTCTAAGTGTATACATAAGTCTTCATTTTATGCTCATATCCTACTGATATGGGCGGTGATTTATTGATTATATGGTTGCAGAGGAGCTTTGTAAGAACAATGCAAATATGGATAAACCCGGGAAGAAAGGTGCTTAATAAGCGTTTACTTCGGAAATAAGCGTTTGCACATGGATTGAACCAAAAAATCTAATATCTTAGTATTGCTAAAGGCTACTAACTTATGACAACATTATCCCCGACCCGTACCTGTGCGGCTTGTGGTGAGCTACTTCGTGGCAGATCTGATAAAAAATTCTGTGATTATGATTGCCGCAACAATTATAACAATACAGTTAAGAGCAATGAACACGTTGTACGAAGTATCAACAACTTGCTACGCACGAACCGGCGTATATTAAAAATGCTTCTCAACTCTACCGGGCGACGACCTGCTATTATTTTCCAGGAGGAACTTTTGCGGCTGGGATTTAATTTTGGCTATTATACACACTCCCGGAAGAGAGAGACAGGGCGGTCAGTTTTTTATTGTTATGAATTTGGTTATTTTATGCTGGACAATGGCAATTACCAGATTGTTCGCCAGGCGGAGCTGGTTGAGCTAACGATGTAGATATATTCTACCCGTGATCGTTTACGACCGGGATGGATATTATTTCCCGGGGCTATTGTCTTTCCAGCCCCACAGGTATCGACAGGCGTAAGTGCGGTAGGGACTCCATTTTTTACTAAGGCGGATCATTTTTTCCTTCATCGCTTTTTTATCTGATGCATCAATCCGGTAGATGCCACACATGGCCTGTTGTATACCCAGATCGTCTACAGGAAATATGTCTTCGCGCCCAAGAGTAAACATCAATACCATTTCAGCCGTCCACCGGCCAACTCCTTTGATCTGTGTAAGGTGAATAATAACTTCTTCATCATTCATACGGTGCAGATCACGATCGCTGATATTATTATCGATAAAAAATCTGCAGATGTTCTGCACGTAGCTGGCTTTCGCATTGCTGAGGCCGATACCCCGCAGGGTTTCAAACGGGATGGCCAGTATTTCTTCCGGAGAGGGTGACTTGGAAGTAAAAAGATTAAGGAAGCGGTTCCAGAAAACGTCAGCTACTTTCACACTTAACTGCTGGCTCATGATGCTGCTACACAGGTGCAGGCATACATTTTTCCGCTTTGCCAGCACATATTTATTCTGTCGTTCGATAACTGGCAGCAGTTTTTTGTCTTTACTCAGATGGGCCCAATGCGGCATATTATTTCGGTTTTACATTCAAAAGCGGAACTCATAACAGAATACATTATGATGACTTCCGTGTACTGTTTTATGCGACAGTCCAGCTTACGCCACCGTCCTTTTCGTCTTTAAGCAGTATACCCAACTCAGTCAACTGGTTCCTGATCTTATCTGAAGTAGCAAAGTCTTTACGGTTACGCGCTTCTTTACGGATATCAATCAACAGTTGCATTACACCAGTCAGTTTATTATTATCAGAAGCCTGTTCAAGGCTTAACCCAAGAATATCTTCAATATAGGTTTTAAACTGTTTCTGCATCAGCAGCAGGGTCGCTTCTGATAACAGGCCTGCTTTAATATGCCCGTCTTTTATAGAATTAATGGTTGGTACCAATTCAAACATATTCGCGAGTACCTTAGCCGTGCTGAAATCGTCATCCATAAATTCATCAAACTCGTTTATGAGTGAGCAGACGCGGTTATTCAGCGCTTCATCTTCGGCTTCTCCCGTTTTTTCAGGCACCAGTTGTAATAGGGTTTCGTATGCTTCCCATAACCTTTTCAGCCCCTTCTCCGCGGCTACCAGAGCCTCACTACTGAAGTCGAGCGTACTTCTGTAATGGGTTTGCAGAATAAAGAATCTTATGGTCATCGGGCTAAAGGGTTGCGTTAGCAAGTGATGGGTGCCACTGAACATTTCGGTGAGCTTGATCTGGTTGTTATAGCTCTTGCCCATCTTTTTCCCCCCGATGGTAATCATATTGTTATGCATCCAATACTTTACCGGTGCGTGATGGTTGCATATCGTGCTCTGTGCAATCTCACTTTCATGGTGTGGGAACTGCAGGTCCATACCACCTCCGTGGATATCGAACTGTGCGCCGAGGTATTTAGTGGCCATTGCCGAGCACTCAATGTGCCAGCCGGGGAAGCCTTCCCCCCAGGGGCTGCGCCACCGCATGATGTGTTCGGGTGGAGCGGCTTTCCAGAGTGCAAAGTCAGCCTTGTCTCGCTTCTCTTCCTGTCCGTCAAGTTCACGGGTGGTTTCAAGAAGATCGTCGATTACCCGGCCGCTGAGCTTTCCGTAGTCATGCCCGGCTGCATATTTCTTTACATCAAAATATACAGAGCCATTTTTTTCGTAGGCATAACCGGCTTCGATTATCTTTTCGATCATATTGATCTGTTCTACAATATGGCCAGTAGCAGTAGGCTCGATGCTGGGTTCGTAATTGTTGAACTGTTTCATCGCCCAATGGAAGAGGTTAGTGTATTTCTGTACCAGCTCCATTGGCTCCAGTCTTTCGAGCACGGCCTTTTTGGCAATCTTGTCCTCTGCCTCCCGCCCTTCCTCTTCAAAGTGGCCGGCATCGGTAATATTGCGCACATAACGCACTTTGTAACCAAGGTGTACGAGGTAACGGTATACTATATCGAATGTAATATATGGGCGGGCATGGCCCAAGTGGCTTTCCCCGCTTACTGTAGGGCCACAAACATACATACCCACATGACCAGGAGTGATGGGTTCGAATACTTCTTTGCTTCGTGTATAGGAGTTATATACTTTTAGAGACATAGTTGATTTTTTTTATGGATCTGCTATCCAATATCAATACCCTGTTATTGAGTAATTAACTGGTGTAGCTACAAAAATAGAAGAAGAACGTGTTCTTTGGAAATATATCAGCAGCCGCAAGGGCAACAACAGGAGTGACAATATGTAAATAGCCTTAGAGTCATAGTCGTGACTCCAAAAATAAGGATTTTGGAGAAATAAACAGGGTTTTCCAGAAATGCGCCACCGAAGCGTCCAACATTCCATTATAGTAGCGCGGAGGTTATTCTTTATTGGCTGCTTTAGTAAAGCTGAAGTTCTGCTTGGCATAGGTTCCATTTTTTCTGCCTTCTATACTGGCAAACAGCTTATCGGGAGCAATCTTTATATAAGCAATTCTTTGTGGAAAGTCGTGTGTTAGGTTTTCGCTGATGAACTCCACGCCTTTATGGTAAATAATCCTGAACTTAACCGGCCGGTTATTATTTTGCCCCTCAACAGTAGGGGTGTAATACCAATCGCCATTCCTGTAGGCCAGTTCTATCTCTTCCCGTGAGAGAGTATCTTTGCCGTTTCGTATAAAAAGACTTTTTCCCTGAAGCGTACTGTCGTTTACCAATACCCAACTTTCACTGATTACTCCTTTGCCAGTGTTTATTTCCCAGGTGCCAACCAGCCATTTAAAAGAGTCTGCGTTCTGTCCAAACAGTGATTTGCCCGACAATGCAAAGAGGGTAAATATTGAATAAAACAGCAATTTTTTCATGTTATTATTTTTGAATATGTTACCGGTACGTATTTATGCTTCCGGTTTTGTTTTTCTACCAGTTTGATATTGCAAATATCTATCGTACATGCAAAAAGGAATTGTAAAATTGCGACAAGCTATTCTGTTGCAATGAAAAGAGAAGATAGTTTCAGGTTACCAGCATAGAATTGTTTGGGGCTCATACCTGTAAATTCTTTAAAGTCCTTAATAAAGTGTGCCTGATCGAAGTACCCATTTTCGTAGGCAAGCGAGGTAAGACTTGTAAATTCCTGCTTCTCTATCATCTTTAAAGCAGCTTGTAACCGTATTATTTTTGAAAGCTGCTTGGGGCTCATCCCAATGACTGCAGAGAATTTTCTTTCCAGTTGCCTGCGGTTCACTTTTATCTGTTCTGCCAGCTCATCTACGCTCAACTGCCCTTTTTGCTTTAATAAGATGTCCATACTGGATTGTGTAACCCGGTCGATTGTTTCGGGAGTATTTAATCTTCCTGATAAAAAGTGATTAATAATGCTGATGCGTACTTCGTTCGATTGGGCAAGGAGTACCGCAGCTTCCAGGTCTGTACCTTCTTTACCAAAGAGCTCATTTAAAGTAACTGCCCTGTTTTCCATATTACTTACCGGTATGTCGGTAAAAGGAGCAAATCCATTGGGATGAAATCTTGCGGCAATAATACCAGTTATGCCGGTGGGGGCAATTTCAAGGGCTGCGGTTAACTGCCCAAAGACAAATGCTGACGGCTGGATGATGTATGTTTCGTTATTAAAGTATTGCCGGTATGGGTCGCCATAATGAAAGATCATTTCCATACATCCATCGGGTACAATGCGTTGCCTTTCAGGAACAGGAGATACAGGTGCTTCCAATGACCAGAAGCATTTAACAAAATCAGTAAGAAGAGGACTACATGGATAGGTATTATAATTCATTTCTCCGCTATTTCACTTTAAGATCTGTGAATACCGGAAAATGGTCACTTAGCTGCCTGGCTACGCGGGTATACTGTAATATGGTCATTTTTTTATCGGCAAAGATGTTATCTATCCGAAGGGTGGGAGAGATGCCGGTAAATGTGCGCCCAAGGCCACTCCCTTTCTCGGCAAAGGCATTCTGAAGCCCGTCACCGATAGTATGGTACGCATAAGAATTGGGCAGGTCATTGAAGTCGCCACATACAATAACCGGGTAAGGACTTTCTTTTATGACACTATGTATACGATCAGCTTGAATGCCACGCCGAATAAAACCACGTTTGAGCTTGTTTACGATACTTCTTGATTCCTCTACGGCTTTGTCGTCGTCTATGGTTGGGTTTTCCAGATACTTACGGTTATCGGTGGTAAACCTGAGAGATTGCAGATGTATGTTGAAAACCCGTATGGTATCCGTACCTGTTACAATGTCGACATACTGAAATATAGAGTTGTAATCGTTGGGGGGAAAACTCACCTTTTGTTTATTAATAATCGGGAACCGTGAAGCGATCATAATACCAAAATGATGGTTAGCATCGAAGTCGAGTTTTGTATTGTACGCATAGTGGTATTCGCCAAAACCTGTTTGCCGGAGTATATCGGGAACATAATTGATTGCTTTGCTGTTACTGTCAGATCCTACCATTTCCTGGAAGCAGGCAACATCGGGGTTATATTCCCGGATCAGGTTGAGCATATCCTGTTTTTTCTCAGGATGGGTTTTGTGCTCAAGGATATCGAAGTGTTCTACATTCCAGCTCATTACACGAATACTGCCAACAGGCGATTGCTTAGTGAAACCGGCGGGAAGGTGCATCGCTATCATTTGGCGAAGCGAGGGGTAACTCAGGGCAATTGCTATAATGGAGAGCAGGCTCCACTTGGGTTTTGCAAATAACCAGAAAACAATAAAAAACAATAATAACAGGAAGAGATAAAAGGCGCCCAGGTTCAGCAGCCCCAGCCACCACCAGGTATCAGGGTGAAACCAGTGCACGTAACTGCCAAAAAGGTAAAGCAATGCCAGAACCAGATTGGTAATGATAAAAAACTTTTTTGTAAGTCTTCTGAAGATACTTTTAGGCATGCTTGTTATCCGTAGGGAATTAATTTTCCCGCCTTGAAATTACCTTTTTTTATTCTGGTGCCAAAAATGAAATGTTAAAAGACTAAAGGTCCTGCTCTGATGCCCTTTTCAGGATAGCTTTCTCTTCATCTGTCAAAAAATGATATCCCTGCTGGCTGATCTTATCCAGGATCTCATCTACCCTTTGTTGTGTGATATTGGTTGTCTTAGTATAGGGGTTCCTGTTTCCGCTATTGTAGAATAATTTTTCCTTTTCCTGTTTTGCGGTGACAGTCGCAGGAGTAAAAAGATTAATGATCCAGTGGTGTAACCGCAGCATCCAGGCACTTGCATCGTGACCCCGGCGTAAGAAGAAGACAAACAGTAATCCTGCTGCTGCTCCGCCAATCGTTGCAAGGTTGTATCCTGCCCCTAAACCAGCTACACCGGCAAAGGCTACAAGTATATATACCATCGTAAGTACCCAGATGGGAATGCCACCCCCCAGGTTACGGAAGAAGCGGTAGCCAGGTGCCAGTGCCGTGGCTGCTGTTGCAATTGCCATTACAGCAGGATTAGCACCGAGCAGCGCTGCGGTGACACGATCTCCGGCAAGCGGAGGAAAGATATAGTATGCTGCTATGAAGAAGATTGCTCCTGTTATGCCACCATAAATGAATATGGGAATGATCTTGCTGTTTCCTGCAATATCCTGCATTATACGGCCAAAGGCCCAAAGCCATAGCATATTGCTGAGAAGCCGTATTACGCTGGTATCAGTAAACATATAGGTTAGGAAGGTCCATGGTTTTTCGCTCAGCGTGGTGAGCTGTGCAGGCATCTGAAAATATATTAAAGCCCGGGCATCGAAGTTTTGTGCTCCATCCTGCATAAAGGTGTAGGATATCCGTATAAACAGTACAATAAGAAAAACCATTACATTAATGGCCGCCAGCCAAAGCAGTGCATTATTTTCTTCACCAAGCAGAATCGTTCTCCGCCGACGGTTATATCGCTGATAATCCTGATACCTTTCTGCCTCGCCCATAGTTACGTATATTTATTTACAAAGTTATACAATGTGCGCATTGAGAGCTTGTTTAGTAAAAGGTCTTCCTGTTTTTATTCCAGAACAATACAAGCAAAAATCCAACCAGCGCACCTCCAAGGTGTGCAAAGTGACCAACTGAATCGCCCTCAATTCGATAGATTCCTCCAAAAAGATCGATCAACGCAATAACCGGTATGGCATATTTGGCTTTAATAGGTATGGGAATAAAGAACATGAACAATTCTGTATTGGGAAACAGGAAGGCAAAGGCTGCCATGACACCCATAATGGCGCCCGATGCACCAATGGCCTGGTATAATTCTTCCACCACGGCGATGGAAATGTTCTGGGCTTCCGATACCTGTGCTGCACTAAAGGGAATGGTAAACTGTTCTACCACGGCAGCCCCCAGGCCGCAGACCAGGTAGAAAATGAGGAATTTCTTTGAACCCCAGTACCGCTCCAGTATAGTACCAAACATCCAAAGGGTGATCATGTTAAAAACAATATGCCCGATGCCCGATTTGTCATGGAGGAACATATAGGTAACCAACTGATGTGGCTTAAACTCGCTGCTTTTGTAATAGTGCAGGGCGCCCCAGGAGGTTATATCAAACTGGGTGATAATATGCTGTGCGGCAAGCACAAGCACATTTATAATAATCAGGTTGAATACAACAGGACTATTGCGCTGTATGGAGTTTCCGGAGCTGAAGTAGGCCATGCACTAAAGTTATTTTAATTTTAATAAAGCCACACATTCAATATGATGAGTGTGTGGAAACATATCTACAGGTTGTACTTTCTCAACACGGTATTTTTCGGCCAGCAGGCTAATGTCGCGGGCCTGTGTGGCAACATTGCAGCTCACATACACAATTACAGGAGCGGCAATATCAAGCAGCTTTTGTACCAGTTTATCATGCATCCCTGCCCTTGGCGGATCGGTAATAACCACATCAGGTCGCCCATGGATGGTAAAAAAATCGTCTGTACAGATGTCTATAACATCCCCTGCAAAAAATGCTGTATGTTCTATCCCGTTGAGCGCGGCGTTTTCTTTTGCATCTTCAATAGCTTCAGGAATCACTTCTACTCCAATGATCTTCGCAGCGTTGCGGCTTACAAAAATGCCAATACTCCCTGTGCCGCAGTAAAGATCGTACACTACTTCTTTACCAGTAAGCCCGGCAAAATCACGTGTGATACTGTATAGCCTTTCTCCCTGGTGAGTATTGGTTTGGAAGAAAGATTTGGGGCTGATCTTAAACTGAAGGTCTTCCAGCTTTTCTATCACATATCCTTTGCCATGATAGACCTGCGGGTGCAGGTCGTTAATGCTGTCGTTCCACTTGGTATTAATCGTATAGAGCAGGGTTGTAATACCCGGAAAGGCCAGTAAGAGGGCTTCGAGCAGGGGATTTATTTTATCCATATCCGGCTCTCCGAAAATGAGGTTAACCATTACTTCGCCAGTAGTACAAATGCGCAACTGCATATTGCGCATGAGGCCCCGGTGCTGTCTGATATCGTAAAAAGAGAGGCGCTTAGTAAGGGCATACTGCTTTACCCAGAGCCGCAGGGCATTACCCGGATCAGGCTGAAGGTGGCATTCTGTTATATCTACGATCTTATCGAATACACCCTTTGCGTGAAACCCGGCAGCACCGATAAAGGCTTCGTCTTCTGTAATTACCTGCCCATTGGCTGCATTTAGCTCCTCGCGGGGTATGAATCTTTTACTGCCAAATGTGTACTCCATTTTGTTGCGATATCTTGTGGGAGCTGAAGCTCCGGCGATGGGCAGCACCTCCTGAAGCTCTACTTTACCAATTCGCTGGAGCTGCTGTACTGCCTGTTGCTGTTTGTATTCCAGTTGGTGCGGGTAGGGCAGCATTTGCCACTGGCACCCCCCACAGGTGCCAAAGTGGATGCATATGGGTGTAACCCGCTGGGGAGAATAGCTTTCGTACCGCAGGATGTGACCTTCTGCCCAGTCTTTTTTGTTCCTGGTAAGCAGCAGATCAACTACATCACCTGGTATGGCCTGCTCAATAAATATTACTTTCCCCTCATGTTTGGCGATAGATTTCCCTTCGGCGGCGTATCCCGTAACCAGGACATTCTGCAGGGTAATTTTCTTTTTTCTGGCCATAAAGCGCAAATTTACGGATACAAACAGTAAAGCCACTGTTAAAACCCCTCTGATTCAACCCCCGACCAGACAATAAACGTGTTTCTAACGGTGATTTTAAATACATTTGCAATCCTGTATGAGACAATATAAAAGCGTATTTACAGCAGCTTTCCTGCTGTTTTCCGGAGCCTCCTTTGCACAGGGTTACCAGGTTACCCTGAAGGCCCCACAGTTCAAAAGCGGAATAGCCTACCTGACCTACCGGATGGGTCAGTCATTGAATGTTCAGGATTCTGCCGCGGTAAGCAATAAGGGTATTGCCATTTTTAAAGGCAAGACCAAATTGCCGGGTGGGATTTACGTGATCGTCCTGCCGGGCAAAAGGCAGAGTGTTGACTTCTTTATAGATAAAGAACAAAATATAGGTGTTGCTGTTGCCGACACCAGCGATCTGCTGAACAAGGTAACCGTAACCGGATCGAAAGAAAATGTGTTGTTTACACAATACCAGCGTTTTGTCGCAGTAAAGGGTAAACAGATGATGGATGCCCGGACTGCTTATACACAATCGAAAACAAGGGCAGATTCTGTACTTAATGAAAACAATTACAACAAATATAACAAGGAGCTGAATGAATATCGTAAGGGCATCATCAAGAACCAACCCAAAAGCATGATGACCGCCCTGCTCAATGCTATGCAGGAGCCAGAAATACCCATTAAGAATCCTGTTACGCATGAAGACTCTGTTACTAATTACAACTATTATAAAGCACATTACTGGGATGGCGTAACTTTTATGGATGAACGCATTTTGCGTACCCCATTCTTTCTCCCCCGCCTTGAGCGGTATTACCGTGATGTTATTATACAATCGGCAGACAGTATTATTAAGGATGTAGACTATAAGCTGCTGCTTGCGCGTTCTGCGCCTGAGCTTTTTAAGTATATGCTCAACTGGATCACTGATGAGTATTACAATCCCAAGTATATGGGGCAGGATGCTGTTTTTGTGCACCTGTTTGAAAAGTATCATTCCAAGGGGCTGAGCCCCTGGCTCAATGAAAAGCAGATGCAATCACTCAGCAGAAGGGCTTATATGCTGATGGCTAACCTTATAGGTGAAAAAGCGGCCAATCTCGACATGATTGACAGCACAGGTAAATCTATGCCGTTGTATGATGTTGTTGCTGATTATACGGTGGTTTGCTTTTGGGATCCAACCTGCGGGCATTGTAAGGAAGTTATTCCTAAAATAGACTCGGCCTACCGGGCATCGTGGAAGCAGCATAGCCTGAAAATCTATGCCGTGTTGAATGAAGATGTAAAGAAGGAATGGGTAAATTATACACGAGATCACCAGCTTGGAGATTGGATACATGTATACCAGACCAAGGCTATGGCAGATGCCGAGTCGGCCGCTCAAAAACCTTCTTACCGTCAATTGTATGATGTAACACAGACGCCAAAACTCTACCTGCTCGATAAAGAGAAGAGGATAGTTGCCAAAGGGTTGAGCTGGGACCAGCTCGATGAGTTGCTTAAAGTAAAATGGAAAAATCAATAAAACAGTAACGCATACCAATATGAAGAAGTCTTATTTTTTGTTTGCCCTCATTCTTTTCGCCACAACCGTTGCTTTTTCGCAACCTGTTTTCACCTATGGCACCGATAAAGTTCAAAAGGATGAATTCCTGCGTGCCTATAATAAGAATAAAACGCCTGTTGAAGACAAAGAAAAGTCCTTACGCGAATATCTCGACCTGTATATACGATTCAAGCTGAAGGTTAAGGCAGCTATGGCATTGCACCTTGATACACTTGAAACGCTGAAGGCAGACGTGACCAATTTCCGTAACCAGGTGCAGGAAAGCTATATGAATGATGAGCGAGGAGTAAACGCCCTCGTAAATGAAGCTTTCGACAGGAGCCAGAAAGACCTTCATGTTCTGCATTTCTTTGTAAGCATGGATGAGAAGACATTGACGCAGGATTCGGCACGTGAGGTAAAAGCGATCAACCAGGTTTACGATGACTTAAGAAAGGGAAAGACGAATTATGGAGAAATTGCTGAAGATGCGTCGGGGAAGTTTTCTCCGGTAAAAAAGACAGACCTTGGTTTTATTACCGCTTTTTCACTGCCTTATCAATATGAGAGTATCCTGTATGGCCTGAAGCCTGGCGAAGCCAGCAAACCTTACCGCTCTAAGTCGGGCTGGCATGTGTTTAAGCTGCTGGAAGAAAGAAAAAGTGTGGGTAAATGGAGGGTTGCACAAGTGTTGCTGGCCTTTCCGCCGGAAGGCTCCGGTTTTAAGATGGAAGATTACACCACAAGAGCAGATTCATTTTACCGTATCCTGAGTAAGGGAGCCAATTTTGCCGAGATCGCCAAGGATTACAGCCAGGATAAACTGACTTACCTGAATGGCGGCGAGATTCCTGAGTTTGGAACGGGGCGTTTTGATCTGTCTTTTGAGTCAGAAGTGTTTAAGCTGAAGAAAGACGGGGAAATCTCAAAGCCAATACAAACACCCTTTGGTTATCATATCGTAAAACGGCTGGGCCACACACCTACGCCATCCGACAGGAATGATGCAGGATATATGTATGAGCTGAAGCAGAAAGTGCTACAGGATGATCGGGTAAGTGCCGCAAGGGAAAAGTTTGTACGTGATGTTATCGTGAAAACAGGGTATAAAAGAAATGCCCTGGTAAAGGATGCAGAGCTTTTCCGTTTTGCAGACAGTGTGAAACCAGGACTTTCACCGGCTGATATCAAGAAGTTTCCCGTTAGTAATAAAATCATCTTCACTTTTACCAAAAGCAGTGTAAAAGGTGCTGATTTTTTAAACTTTGTGCGCGACTATAAGTCTTCCGAACTGTATCGCAATGAGAGCAATACAGATCTGCTTCAGAAATATAAAGAAGCAACCGCACTGGAATATTACAAGAAACATCTTGAGGAATACAACCCGGAATTCAGGTACCAGATGCAGGAGTTCAAGGAGGGTAATATGTTGTTTGAGATCATGGAGCGCAATGTCTGGAGCAAAGCGGCTAACGACTCAATAGGTCTTGCAAAAATGTATAATAGTCGGAAAGCCAGTTATGTATGGCCAGAAAGCGGGGATGTGCTGGTATTTAACTGCAGTAACAGTAAGGCAGCAGCGGATGGTATTGCTTTACTGAAAAAGGGATGGACATGGAAGCAGGTTGCTGATTCTTCTGCCGGCACTATCCAGGCAGACTCTGCACGATATGAGCTCAATCAAATCCCTTTGCCGGAAGGTATAAAACCAACTGCGGGTGTTGTTGGCGAACCTGTGGTGAATAATACGGATGGTACTGCCATTTTCGTAAAAGTGCTGCGTTTATACCCCACCGGGCAGCAACGGAGTTTTGATGAAGCAAGAGGATTGGTTATTAATGATTACCAGGTGCAACTGGAAGAAGAGTGGGTAGACAGCCTGAAGAAAAAGTATCCCGTGAAAATAGATGAATCATTGTTTAAAACATTAATAAAATAAACAGACCTTATTGTCAATAAAAAAAGAGGCTGTCCTTTGTATGGACAGCCTCTTTTTTTATACTGCATAGCTTCTTTTATTTCATGAATCCTTTGATCATATCCATCAGTCCTCCACCACCACCCTGTTGTTGCTGTTGTTGCTGGGCACCATTGGTTACCTGGCTGATGATATCGGCCAGACCGTTACCTCCACCATGATCACCACCACCGGTAAAACTGTTCAGGATATTTTGAAAGTCGAATCCTCCACCGCCATTACCTGCATTTTGTGCTGCACCGCCGCTTAATGCCCCAATAATGCTGTTGATGTTAAAACTGTTATCGGAAGGATCATTTGTACGGTTAACAAGGTTGCTCACCACGCTGGGGATCAGGTTATTGGCCACGCTGCTGGCTTCATTGCTGCCCAGATTGAATTTGCTCATGAGCTTACTGGCAAAATGACCGATCATCATTGTTACAATAGGATTCTTTAATAATCCACCACTTCCCTGCTGCTGGTTACCGTCGCCCTTAAACAGCGAAAGGATATTTTCCAGCCCGCCGCCAGCCATCATATTCTGTAAGCCGCCTGCAACAGTTTTGGTAGCCTCTGCAGTTACCTCATCATTGTGTTCATTAGGCACGGCAGGATTATTTACAACGGCTTCACCTGAGAACTCCTTTACCAGGTTAAAGAGATTTTCTAACATCGTAGTTGGGTTTTGTTGTGAAAAATGTAGTCTATAGCTACAAGGTAGATAAAATATTCACTGTTTTGGTTGGCTTAACATGAAAATAATCACTACCACAACGCTTATCCCCGAACACATGAGAATTATTATGACTGTGTTGCCATTTTTTCCGCATTTTCTGCGAACTGGAGCGCGTCAATAAATTCCTGGAGATTGCCATTCAGGACTGAATCAAGATTGTATACGGTAAGGCCAATCCGATGGTCGGTTACCCGGCCCTGGGGGTAATTATAAGTACGGATCTTGGCACTTCGGTCGCCACTGCTTACAAGGCTTTTACGGTGCCGGGCTATCTCCTCTTCCTGTTTGCGTACCTGTTCTTCATAGAGTCTCGTACGCAGCATGCCCATCGCCTTTTCACGGTTGCCCAGTTGGCTGCGTTCGGTTTGGCAGATAACCACCGTACCCGTAGGAATATGCGTCAGCATTACCTTGGTTTCTACCTTGTTTACGTTCTGGCCACCGGCACCTCCACTGCGCGCTGTTTCCATTTTTACATCGGCGGGATTGAGCTCAAAATCAACCTCCTCCGCTTCAGGCATTACTGCCACCGTAGCAGCGCTCGTATGCACGCGTCCGCTGGCTTCAGTATCCGGCACACGCTGTACACGGTGTACACCGCTTTCAAACTTAAGAATACCATATACGTCGTCTCCCACAACTTCCACGTTTACCTCTTTGTATCCACCAACAGTACCTTCACTTTCGCTCAATATGGCCGTTTTCCAGCCTTTATTGGCGCAGTAGCGGATGTACATATTAAGCAGGTCACCCGCAAAAAGGCTGGCTTCGTCTCCTCCTGTGCCTGCCCGTATTTCAAGAATGGCATTGCGGTCGTCCTGCGGATCTTTGGGAATCAGCATATTACGAACCTCCTTTTCCATCTGCTCCCTGCGTTCCTCAAGGTCCGGCAACTCTGCCTTGGCCAACTCACGCATCTCCTCATCATCGCCATTAAGCACTTCTTTATTAAACGCAATATCATCCAGCAACTTTACGTACTGGTTACGGGCATTAACAATCTTCTCCAGGCTACGGTATTCCTTGCTGATCGAGGCAAAACGTTTATTGTCTGCCACAATCTCCGGGTTGGTAAGAGCTGTACCCAGTTCATCGAACTTCCCTTTTATCGCGTCTAATTTATCTAACATATTTTATTGTATTTACCGTGTACAACTGCGGAACATTGTTGTACCGCTGCCTTCACCAGCCTACCTTTGTAGGGTACCTGCTGCCACAGTGGGCGCAAATTTAAATCAAATCACCGCATGCACTGGCAAAAATTTCGGGCCACACAGTTGTTCGATGGTTACACTTTCCAGCCGGAAGACAGTGTACTTATAACAGACGCCCGGGGAATAGTAGAAGCTATTGTTCCCTCCGGGGAAGCAGGGGAGGATGTACAAAACGTTGAAGGGCTGCTTTGTCCCGGACTGGTGAATGCCCATTGCCACCTTGAACTGAGCCATCTCCGGGGCATGATTCCACAACATACCGGTATGATCGATTTTCTGCTCAGTGTAATGCGGCTGCGGAATTTTACGCCTGAAACCATCCATACAGCAATGCAGGAGGCCATTACAACGATGCTGCAGAACGGGATAGTAGCCGTAGGTGATATCTGTAATACGTCAGATTCTATAAAAATAAAGCACGACAGCCCTCTCCGCTGGCAGAACTTTATTGAAGTGACAGGCTTCGTGGGAGCCGATGCCGGAAACCGCTTTGCTAAGGCGCGCGACGTTTTCCGGCTGTTTGAAGCCTCCTTCCCGGGCAGGAATACCATTGTGCCTCACGCCCCCTATTCGGTATCACCACAACTCTTTTCACTGGTTAACGATTCCGGCGAAGGCCGGTTACAGTCTATGCACAGCCAGGAATCTGTAGAAGAGAATCGGTTTTACCAGGATAAAACAGGAGACTTTCTTCGTCTCTACGAAACCCTGGGCATCAACATCGGCTTTTTTAAACCTCCAGGCACCACCAGCCTGAAAGCATGTCTGCCCCGGCTGAATAAAGCCGGTCAACTGATCCTGGTGCATAATGTAGCTGTTGAAGACCATGATCTTGAGGAGATTACCCCTTCGGTCTTTTTCTGTCTTTGCCCCAATGCCAATCAATATATACAGGATACAATGCCACCCGTTGATATGCTGCGCCCGCATAGCAACAGGATCTGTCTTGGTACAGATAGCCTCGCCAGCAACAACCAGTTGAGCATTCTGGCAGAAGTCCGTACACTGCTCGCGCATTACCCTCACCTGCACTCCGCCGAAGTACTGCGCTGGGCAACCCTTAATGGCGCCAAAGCCCTGCAACTCGACCAAACATTAGGCAGCTTCGAAAAAGGAAAAACACCGGGCGCTGTACTGATTACCGGAAATCTTACTTCAGACACAACTGTACAGCGTATCATATAACACCGCCTTTCTTCACTACCATACCCCGGTAACCCAACGGGCCATACGCTTTAATTTACCTGTTCGTCAAAACCAAGTGTTTTCTGTTCTCGTAATGTTTAATGGTGGTAATAATATCTCCCGATAAAGTTGAGTTTAATCATCATTAAAGTAATATCTATGAGCACAAAAAAATTAAGAAAGATCGTAGTGTTATCATTGTCAATCGTTGCCCTGCTGGGGTTAACCCTGGCTGTGCATATCTATATGGTGAAAAAGCACAAACCTGTGGCAGATGCAACCACGCTGTCCATGGCCCGTATTGATTTTAAACAACCCCTCACCAGCGGGGATGCAGATAAAATCTCTGCCTGGCTTTCCCGGCAAACAGGCGTTACCCATGTGCTCTGCAACGAGGCTTCGGGTATCGCGGTCTTCAGCTTTTATCCCGTAAAAGCAAATGCCGATCATATCGTAAGCAACTTAAAATCTTCATTAAACTATACGGCAGATCGTTTTACGCCCACCGCAGAGAGCATGAAAAGCGGCTGCCCTGCCGGTTTCTGATTATTATTTTCCTCACTGCAGTCAACACAATTTAATATAAAATAAAAAACTTCTTGTATGAAAAAACTATCATTGCTTTCCCTGCTCATTGGTGTGTGCATACTTGGCGCCATATCCGTAACAACGCCATCATGTAACAAAAGTGATGATGCTGTGGTTACCCCTACTTTTTATGATACCCTGGGCGGTACCGAAATGGTTACCGACCCCGCCAACCCTTCCGTAAAAATTGAAAAAGGCAGGTTAGGGTTACGCTCCGTGGTAGACAGTACCATATTTGTTATTGCTGCCGATGCCCAATTGAATGGCTTTTTTACAGTTCTGTTAAGTGAAGTAACTTCAGGCAACACCAGCGGCTTCCAGTTATTGAGCAAAAGACTCACAGATTTCTTCTGTGTTGCTACAGGAGCAAAGAACTTTGTATACGACGGTAAAAATATGGTAGATGCGCATAATCCTGCAACAAACCCCCGCATGAACGGCAAAGCCTCCAACGCCAACTTCGACCGCTTCATTACAGACCTTGTTATTGGAGCCCAGAAAAATGGGCTGCCTTCCTCAATCATTACCCGGGTAGGTGCAATCGTAGAAACGCTGAGAACCAAGGTAGTCCAGATATAATTTGTGCATGGTAATTTTAATAGTGGGTTTAAACCAGGGAGATCCCCTGGTTTTTTTATTATACCCTTTTGCCAAAAGAAGATATACTACCCCAAAGAAGTGTAATGCATTATGTAATATCCTCGATTAGCAGGGCAGATAAAGGGGGTTAACAGGGGAGGTTAACCCACTGTTACCATACTGATGGCATACTGTTGCCCTACTTAAACCCCACTTTCCGGTACCAGGCAACTCAACACAATAAAAACTTTTCAATGAAACCGCAGGAGAAGATAATTTTTTGCAGTCTAAGCTAATTATTTCATCTTTAACAGGCAATAATTGCAGGGCTTATTAAAAACAATGTCCGGCTGCTATTTCTCCCTCCAACCAGCTTTTTTCGTCAATTCAGTACACAAATATCTGTAAAATGACAGGATTTAAGTTAACAACACCCCAAAACCAGGAGATCCGCTTTGAATATTACCTCGACAGTGCACCCGTTACATCGGCGGCGTTTCACAATCTGCTTCCCTTTACAAGAACTTTTTATCACGCCCGCTTGTCAGGACAGGAGTTCTGGATCGCTGATGCTCCCCCATTGGATATTATACAGGAAAATGCCTCTGTTTTTACCCAAACCGGGGAGGCAGTTTTCGGGCCCACGCAACCGGCAAGAGCTAAAACAGCCAACTGTATGGGCATTTACTATGGCGAAGGTAAGGGATTAGATGCTGCCAATATTTTTGCCCGCGTCATTAATGAAGATATCGAAAAACTAAAATCCCTGGGCGAACAGGTATGGAAATCCGGCGCACAGGAACTCGTGTTTACGGCATGGGAGTAAGGCATCCTGTACAATCCCATCCTGCGCCTTACCCCGAACCCAAAGGGTCTGCAACAGGTGGCAGATCAACTGCTCCATCTTGTTATGCCGGTATGGTTTATTATTTCCTGGTTTCATTTTGCACCAAAAGCAGGGCTACAGCAGAAAGATGTCTTTTCCGGATTATTTACCCATTTATTTAGTAAATATTGCGCGGAGTGTGGCCGGGCTTTTATCCTTTTGTTGACGTAAATGCGTTAAGATATAAAGATGTTGCCATAGGCAAAGGCGCGAACCAAAAGAGTTAACGATTACTTTGTTTTTTTCCGGAAATTTATCCTGCAGTTAAACGTAAAATTTCAGGATAGCGATGACCGTAATACAAAAAATAGCGTCTTCCCTTAACCGGAGAGATGAAGAGCCCAACCAGGCACTGGCAGAAGAAATTGTAAAAAATAAAGACAGGGAGGCGATAAAGGAATTAGTTGATCACCTTACCGGCAGCAGCAGGGATATTCAGAACGACTGCATTAAAGTGCTTTACGAAGCCGGAAAAAAAGAGCCGGAACTCATTGCCCCCTACATCCCCGTATTTACCAGTTTGCTTAAGAACAAGAATAACCGGCTGCAATGGGGAGCGATGACGGCGCTTGCTGCAATAGTACCCGGGCAGCCCAACGCAGTAGCTGCAGTCCTGCCCGGTATCATTGAGGCAGCCAATAGCGGGTCCGTAATCACTAAAGACAACTGCGTCAAAATCCTGATCGGGCTTTGCGCCTTTAAAAAGCACTTGGAGAACGCCTTCGCATTACTTATTGCGCAACTGGAAAACAGCCCTTCCAATCAATTGCCCATGTATGCAGAACAGGCCATGCCCATTGTAACAGCAGGCAATAAAGCACTCTTCATTAAAACCCTCACAGCACGACTCAAAGACATTGAAAAGGAAACTAAGCGTACGCGCGTAGAAAAAGTGATCCGGAAACTGGGCAATAAATAAGGAATAGCCCGAAAGCAGTATTTTTTATAACAGCCCCGCAGCCCTTTCCAGATCCTCCGGTGTATCAATCTCCACACCCATATATGCCGTTATCACCATCTTTAATTTAACACCATGCTCAAGATAGCGCAGGCACTCAATCTTCTCTGCGGCCTCCAGCGGGGTCACCTGCCATTCGGTAAACTGCAGCAGGGTGGCTTTACGAAAAGCATATACGCCAATATGTTCATAATATACAGCATTCGCAGACGGGTCTCTCAGGTAAGGAATAACACTGCGGCTAAACAGCAGTGCATTCATGTTTTTATCTACCGCTACTTTTACATAATTGGGGTCGTTAATGTATTTTTCCTCCTTCAATACCTGCATAAGGCTGGCTACTTCCACCCCCATTCCTTCTTCGCCGGAAAACACAGCGAGCAGCTTTTCAAGAGGCGCTTTCTGTACAAACGGTTCATCCCCCTGCACATTAACCACAATATCGGCATCCATACCCGCTACAGCTTCGGCAATACGGTCGCTGCCACTTTCATGCTGGCGGATGCTCATAATGGCTTTACCCCCATTAGTCACTATCTCGTCAAAAATAACATCACTGTCGGTAACCACATATACTTCATCAAATAATTCTGTCGCAAGGGTATTATCATAAGTATGCCGGATAACAGTTTTATCACCCAGTGGCTGCATCAGCTTGGCAGGAAAACGGGTGGCCGCATACCGGGCCGGTATCATTGCTATGATTTTTTGTGCCATGTAGTCATTTCTGTTTTGCCTTGTAAAAAATTGATGCTGCAAAGTACCGTTATCGGTTCCGGAAAACAAAGTCAGCCATCACTGAATTTACTGCCCACAGGCGGGCGGTAACGCTGAAAAGGCATTTTGAGCAGGTTTACGATATTAGAATGTTCACGGGGTTCAGGATGAGTATCAATCCCAAATACAATAGACTGAGGTGGAATGTATTTATAGGTACCAAAAAGCCGGTCCCATACAGCAAATACATTCCCGTAATTACAGTCCGTATAGGGTTGTACGTTATGATGATGAACGCGGTGCATTCCCGGGGTTACGAGGAGAAAGCTGATCAGCATATCGATTGCCTGGGGCAGTTTTATATTGGCATGATTAAACTGCGACAGCAGGGCACTTATACTCTGGTAGAGCATCACTACCCCAAAAGGCGCACCGCAAACCAATATTGCAATAGAAGTAAATACCGCCCTGAATATGCTTTCGCCCGGATGGTGGCGGTTGGCACTCGTGGTATCCACACATGTATCCGTATGATGGATGAGGTGAAAACGCCACATCCACCTGGTCTTATGTTCGATAAGGTGAATGAGATACGCCCCTATAAGATCAAGCAGCAGCAGCGATACAATTACCCGCAATGTAAAAGGCAGGGGTATCCAGTACCAGGCGCCAAACTGGTAATCGCGCGCCAGCTCACAAGCCGTATTCATCAGGAATGCGAGGGCAAAGTTGACTGCGATAGTAGTAAAGGTGAAGAAAAGATTGATCCCGCCGTGTTTCCATTTATTGTACCCGAAAAGCCTGACCGGTATAATACCCTCGATGATCCAGAACAGGGTAATGCCCCCAAAGAGGATAAGGGAACGGTGCAGGGAGGGAATAGTTTCAAAATAATTAATAATACTGTGCATAATAACAAGCTGGATACAATTTACGTAAAAACTGGCATGCAACTGTTTTTACAGGCTACTTTTGCAGCCTTCCCCTTTTAGGTTCCAGCTCCTCATCAACGTTAGGAAGATCTTTCCCCTCCCATCCACATTTTCCGCATTGGTACACTTTTTCCGAAGTAAGGGCAAATTCACCAAAAAGCCAGGTCAGCAACGCCATCAATACATTTTTTGCCCCCGGCTTGCTGATATAGTTAAGACCCGGCGTATTGCACCTGGGGCAAACCGCATTATTGCGGTACTCTTCCTCTATTTGTGTAATCATATTAAGCGCCAGCGGACCATCACTATCTTTTACAACCAGCTTGATGCCACCAACCGCATTGGTCAGCAGGGGGTCAAGTGTAACAGTATGTTCATCCCTCAGCCAGCACTCCAGGCCCGCATCCTGCAGGCGGAGAAGTACCAGGTTGGCCTGGAAATAATTGTCGAAGGTGCGGACGGTAACAGTATCCATTTTCTTGTGCTTTACTTTTAACGCAGTTGTTGTTTGGCTTTTAGCGGCAGGCCGTTTACCACCAGTTCATAAGAGTGGTCAATCCAGGCCTTCAGCAATTTTGCCGGTACCGATCCGTCCACCACGATAGTGTTCCAGTGTTTTTTATTCATATGATAGCCCGGTAATACACAGGCATACTGCTCCCGGAGTTCAACAGCCTGGTCAGGATTACACTTAACGTTAAACTGCAAACCATCAGTATCAAGCGGGCAAAGTAAAAAGGCCTTTCCCATTACTTTAAATACCAGCACATCAGGGCCAAAAGGGAGCGTTTCTTCCACCCCTGGCCTGCCGAGGCAATACTCCCTGAGTTGTTCAATATCCATATCACAATTTAGCACATTTTGAAGCAGGAAAACGTTTACCCGGTTGTAATATGCCCCCGCCACGCATTATAAGTTTAACAACAATCGAATCTTTTCCCCCGTAACTTTGTGGTATGAACTTATTCAGGGTCATATTCGAACTTTTTGTATTGTACCTGCTGTACAAGCTGATCTTCGATTTTATCATACCCGTGTACCAGACCACACGCCAGGTAAAAAAACAGTTTGGAGATATGCAATCAAAAATGCAGGAACAGATGAACCGCCAGCAATCCGCTACCCAGGCGGGTAGCTATTCTGCCGGGCAGGCCAACCCGCAGAGCAGGGATGAAGACTATATCGATTTTGAGGAAGTCAAATAAGCCTTTCTTATAAGCCCAGTTCTTCAATACGCTCTCCCGTCAGCAGTCGACGGGTTTGTATACCCAGCGCAGCCGCAGCGGCAATGTTTGCCGCCGAATCATCAATAAATAATGTTGTTTCCGGATGGAGGTTACCCTCAGCCAGCACCGCCTGGTAAATATCCGCATCAGGTTTACGCAGCCCAAGCTCGTGAGAATACCAGGCTTTGGTAAAACAGTCTTCCAGCCTGTCGAGGCCGGTATCCCGTTTAAAGAAGGCAGAGAAAGCCCCGTGATGTATACTGTTGGTATTGCTTAACAGGTAAAGCCGGTAGCACCCGGAAAGTTGAGCAAGGTGGAGGATGCTCTCTTTTCTGAACCCGACAAGAAGAGCATTCCATGCCGCCGCTAACTCATCATGGCTAACCGGTCCGGCGAGCTCAGCCGCCAGGGCAGACAGGAAATCGGAGTTCGTGATCCGCCCGGTTTCAACATCAAGAAAAAGCCGGTCGCTGTAATGCATATTGAAACGTTGGTCGATGGCTTCTGCGCCCAGGGCAGCAAATGCGCGGGTGGTACGGTCAAAATCAATATCAAGCAATACCCCGCCCAGGTCAAATATGATATTTTCTATTTGTTTCATCAGTATAAAGATACAGGCCAATGTTTGTCCGTTTACGAAGCATTTTATTATATTTGCACCCCGCTCCCCAGCCTCATTTGAGGAGCAAGGGCCTATAGCTCAGTTGGTTAGAGCACCTGACTCATAATCAGGTGGTCCCTGGTTCGAGCCCAGGTGGGCCCACAAGCTGGTAAAGGGTTTCAAGCGATAAGCTTTGAAACCCTTTTTCATTTGCACAGGATTTGCACAAATTCTGCTTTCGCAGATATAGGTTCGTGTAATAATTGCAAAAACTTATGTATGATGATTTTCCAGATTTTACCTTTATTTTTATACCAATATGGGGAAATAATATTTAGCCCATTTATTTACTTTCTTACATTATCCCTAATAGATAACCAAAAGGCATCACAATGGATTTAACTGAAAAAATTATTGCCGGAATAATCGCCCTAATTGCTGCGGGTTCACTTATTACCTATAAGGTAATAAAAAAGAAAAATAGCGACAACAAATCAACCATTAACCAAAACAATAATGCTGTGACTAATGGTGATATTATTGGCGGTAATAAATCGGTTAAAAATTGATGGGCGGCTCGCTAACCCAAAATGAGAATACCGTTATTGATGGTGATCTTGTTGGAGGAAACAAGACGGTAAATCATTTTGGAAAAAAGACAAAACTGTCTGCACTTTTTGATCGTTTACAATCACATTTTGACGAAAAGAAAACAATTACTGAGATTTCAGATAATCTGAAAAGGTATTCGGAACGTAGAGACACGATTGGGCTAGAGCAAAAGTTGATTGATGGCGATAGGCAGCATATCCTGGAAGATGCCGCATGGCTCAAACAAGAATACTATAAGAAACTAACAAAATTTCAGTTTTTTGAACCAGCCCAAGAAATTCATGCATTTTTGCTCGGTATTGTCTTAGAAAAGTTTAGAAATATTATTTATCCAATGTTAAAAGCTGGCGATAATGAGCAGGATATTTCTAAGACAATTTCCGAGATTATTATCAACCCGATTGTGCAAATTATCCAGGAAGAAGGCTGTAACGATGTGATGGGTTTATCATCGACAGATATCGAAGGAATGATATTTTTTTTAACAGGGCAGTGTCATATAAAATGGACTAAAGTATGATAGTTTATCATCCCGCTTTTGATCTCTATCACTGTGTTTTTCGATTGCTGCAAATCCTTACGCACTTCAATAAAAAGCAGTACGTAGAAATTGAACGTTTAAGAATTTGGGATTACTATCTCTTATTTCCTGATCAATTGCATACGATTAAATTAAAAAGAGAGGAAGATGATATAAAAAAATTAATAAAGAATTTTATTACTCAGGTTGAAAATCCTTATGAGGTTATTTTGGATAACAGAAAAATGTTTGAAAAAATAAAACCATATCAATTAACTGCGGTAAAATGCCTTGCTTCACATGGAATAATTAACAAAGAATATTTGAGCGAAAACAGGGTTACAGTAGTATCCAAGACAATTCTTGAAAAGTACATTTCACAATTCGAGCCACTAAGCCCAAAAGAAAGAAACGTGATAGGTTTAATGACTTCTCACTTTCAAGAAATGTCCATGTTCGGTCCTACTGGTTTAAAAGCAAGAACTAAACTCTTAGAAAGCCGCTATGATGCAGAATAGTCTTTTTTTAAATCGTTTGGCTGCTCATACAAGAGACGGCAAAATAGCTTATGATGAAAAATATCATAAAGGGGTGAATATTATATGCGGAGATAACAGTAGCGGTAAATCAACGATTACTCACTTCATATTCTATATACTCGGCGGCGCTTTTAACGACTGGGTAAAAGAAGCAAAAAAGTGTTCAGTTGTAATGGCAGAAGTGGAAATGAACGAGGCAACTTTTGTAATTCGACGAGAAATTAATATCAGCGATATAACGCATAAAGGCAATCCATCTGAGCCTATATATATATTCTGGGGCGACTTTGAAAGCAGTCAAAAATCTGCTCCAACTGATTGGCAGAAATTCGGTTATAATACCTCAGAAGACAAAAAAAGCTTTTCTAATGTTTTCTTTGACAACCTAGGATTGCCAATCGTAAAGGGGGAGAATAATATTACTTTCCATCAAATTTTACGCCTTTTATATGTAGATCAAGACTCTCCAACTAGTTCTTTGTTCCTGTATGAGCAATTTGATACAACTCTCACAAGAGAGACAGTATCAGATTTGCTGTTGGGCGTTTATAATGAAGAACTCTACGATAAAAAACAGCGATACAATGAGGCGACTAATGAATTTGATACTGTAAAAAAGGAAATTCGAGTTATCAAACAGTTTGTGCCTAACGATCAAGATTTAACGCCGGCATTAATTAAAATCAAAATAGAAAATAAGGAAAAAGAAATTTCTAGTATCGAAGAAGAGTTGATACAACTTAATGAACAAAACAAAATAGTTCGTTTTACAAAATCAACAAAGCTCGAATTTGAAAAGCTAAATACCGAGGCCATTGAACAGAGAGAATTTTTAAAATCTTTAGAATCAAAAATTAGCTCACTGAATTATGAAATAGAAGATTCAGAATATTTTATAAAAACTTTGGAAAACAAAATCAAGGCAGTTAAAAATTCAATTTTGACTAGAGAGTTTCTTGGAGATTTTCCATTGGAGTACTGTCCAGAATGTCTCTCTGATTTGAATAAGGTAGATGACACAACCAAATGTAAGCTTTGTAAAGAGCCAATAGACAAATCTTTTGGTATCACACAAGCAAGAAAGATAGAGCAAGAACTTTCATTTCAAATCAAGGAATCAAAATCGCTTCTAATTTCCAGGGGAAGAGAATTAGCTGAACAAAAGGGCAGCTATGAATCTGAAAAACTAAAACTTTATTCAATCCAAGCAAGAGTTAATGCCGCTTTAAAGGATGTCAAATCAGTACGAGATGAAAAAATAGATACACTCTATGTGGATAAAGGTTTTGCTGAAGGAGAAGTTTTACAACTTAGAACCATTTTAGAAAGTGCTGAATTATACCAAACCCTTTTGAAAAAGAGGGACGAGTTGGAGGCTGAATTAAAAACGTTATCAGCACAAATAGCTACAATAACTTCTCAACAAGAGTTATTGAAAGAAAGCATAAATAGAGCTATTGAAAAAGAGGCGTTATATCTTTTAAACAATGATCTGAAAAGGCAAGATGATTTTATAGAGGCTAAAGAATTTAACATAGACTACCGGAATAATCTGGCATTTATTTCAGATAAAGAAGCAAAATATTCTGCTAGTTCGAATTTCTATTTAAAAACTACTGCCAGATTTGCAATTTTCTTAGCATCACTTGATATTGAAAAAATGCGCTATCCCAGATTTATACTTTGCGATAATATGGAAGATAAAGGTATAGAAGAAAGAAGAGCTCAGAACTTTCAAAAAATTATAATAGATGAAGCATTAAAGCATGATGCAAATAACTTTCAAATGATATACACTACATCTTTTATTTCTGAAGATCTAAAAGATAGCGAATACATTGTTGGTGAATACTATACAAAAGAATTGCCTAGCCTTAAAAATGTAAACTAATCCATAATTTCGACTATACCACGGCCATCATTTTCTTTAAGGAAATTTTCTAATTGAGTTTTCCATTTTTTAAACCCTAAATCTTCACCCGAATAATCATGTTCTATCTTAATGAAATTATCAGGCTTCGTTTTTAAAAAGGCAGTTTTATTACTTTTCCTTAGCCATTTAATACGCTCTATTATCTCTTGAATGGGTGAAGCTAACTTTAAAATATCCGGATTTTCAAGCTTCCAAATATAGGTAGCTTCATGTGTAGCGTATGTCTCCCAAATTAAACAAAACCCGGAGGAAACAGGTAGCAAAAAGATAAATGAAAGAGGCTTTCCGGTGAGGTGTAAATTGAAGGTATTTGATAAGTGTTGACTGGAGAGATACCTCAAATGGTAGTAGTGCTTTGTTTTGCCTGGGGCAATGAGTTTATTTAAAAGCCAATCTGCATCTTTTAAATTTTCTGAGCATATATTTTTTGCTGATTCAAGCGCAATTTCATTTAAACTAATAATTTCATCTCGGCCATTATTAGTAATATGGTCTGAAATATATAAATCTTCTACAAGTTCGAAAAGGGAAACATTTATCAGGGATATGTGTGTTGATGTACTTATAGCAGTGAGGATTTTTCCATCTAAATGCTCAACTTGAATTGTTATTGCAAACTTGCTTATTTTCAGAACTTTCAGGAAATAGTTTTTAACTGAATCAAATTCTTTTTTTAGAAATGGATTTAATATTTCGAAGGAAACTTTTCGAAAAAACTGATTTATATAGTATTCAAAGCAAACCTTACCATCCAAAAACTTTAGTTCATTAACTGATAAGCCAATTTGAATATTAATTGTTTCCTTTTCTTTTGCTATCACCCTTCTATTTTCTTCCCTGCTTGTAACAGCCGCAAACTCTCGATTTGAAAGTGATTCCTTGTATGATAAATCCTTTTTAATGAATGTACTGGTATTTGTTGATTTGCCTGGTAATGCAGATAAAGAACGTAAATCATTAAAAACGACAGTATTGATAAAGAGAGGTGACAGTATTTCTGAATTTTCCTCTATTGCGATTTTAAAATGAGCATCGCCAACAGACTCATACGACAATTTTAGACTTAAGGTACCAGAGTTTTGGTCATATGAAAGGATGCGGCACAAAGCAAATGTATTGGTAGGCGATCCAGTTGGAGCCTCCACTTCTTTGCGCTGTGTAGTTGGAAGTAATAATTTATTTCCTTCTCTTTTAATAACAATGTTTCTATTTATTATCACAGTTTACGCAATTAGCGGGTCAGTAAATTTACAATTTATTTATATGCTACGCTTAGAGCAAACTTTTTAAAGCATCTACAAAAATTAAATCTAAATAATCGCCGTAGGCTTGAGTCATTTCAATTCTCTGTGGAAGAAATAATGCCCGATCATTATTTGACTTAGGCGCATGAGCCAATTGCCGATCCACAAATTCATGAGAATGTCCTGGTTTTTCTTTGATAATGCCCATTGTCAATTAACCCGGGCAGTAATGCAAACTGCGACCAGTATTTTATTAGTATGTCCAATGTTGTAAAATTTATAGGGTTAAATTTCTTCCAGCTTTTTCTTTAAATCTTGGTATTGCTTCTCATGCTTTTCAGGATTGTTATCTTTCAGGGTTTTTAAGTTGTGGAGTTTCCAAGCTACTGAAGGGAAACGTTCAAAATCATAAATGCTCCAGTCGGGCGTAAAATTTTTTACACTTAGCAAGAACTTCTTATCCTGATCGTTCAGGCTTTTGTGAATTGTTGAAACTAACTCTATCCTAACTTGCTCATATTCTTCATACGTGAAAGGTTCTTCGCTCATGCCTGTAAATTGATTTTCCATTGCCAGTTTTTGATCTTGAAATTTCGGAGTTAGCAGCTCATTCATTGGCCTGGCACTGCTTAACAGGTTTAATAAAAACCCCTCTTTAATTTCATCTGTGAAACCCTCATTGCTCAACAGGTATTTTATATCAAATATATCTCTGGGATTTTGGCGATCCAATGCAGCGCAGATTTTGCCACCATATAGCTGGCCTAAAGGAACAACTTCAATAGCGCTAAATGCCTCAAATTCGTTTTGAGCTTTTTCACACAACTGCATTTTTATTGGTGATGATAACACACCACGCTTTACAAGATTTGCTTCCAGCTTGATGGCAGCACCGGGAATTGAAATTTGTAGTTTTCCTATCTCCTGTTGATGCTCGACCTTCACTCCGGGAACTGCTTTTTCAATATTTGTTTTGATCCTTTCGAGTGCCAGACCAATATTTTTTAAGGTAGTTTCTCTGTTTTCAATCGGTAAATAAGTAAGGTCTATATCTACCGACAGTCTCGGCATGTTTCTGACGAATAGATTCAAAGCGGTGCCGCCGTGAAGGGCAAAAGCGCCTTCCTTCGCTACTTCAGGCAGAACTGACAATAGGAGCAATACCTGATTTCTATATATGTTTGCTGTCATACAGATCGAGTTCTTTAGGGATGGTTATCTTATATTTTGCATTATAAACGCCACTCTTCACTATGCTGCGTTTGCCTGTACCCAAATCTATTTTCTTTATATCAAGGTATTGAAACCACTCATGACCTGCTTTTTCTGCCATATACAGAAACAGCCGCTTCACTTTTATTGATTGGCATGCTTCCAGCAGTTTTTGAAATATAGAAGGCCGAAGGTTATTGAGTCCTTCCAGCAGTTCATAACATTCCAGCAGTTCTTGCTTTTGAGGAGCCAGGTATAAGCATTCAAGGATGGCCCGTTCCGCACTTGATACTTTTAAGAAGAAGCCTTTTCGGGGAACTTCCGTTAAACCCATATCTAAAGGAAGAAACGAAGTTTGGTGATAATCAACTTTTATTTCCCATTTATAGGTTCTAAACCATGAAGGCAGGGCTTCGTCCTGGCCGCCGAATACAGTCGTTTTGGTGGAGGACAATTCCAGATAGTGAGTCCGGCCAAGAAAAGAAAGAGCCGTCCGGCCAGCCGGATGAACGGACATCCCTGATTGCTTTTGTAGGGCATAGATAGCCCCATCATACTCCACGACATCGCCTGTACGCTTTAAAGCCCCTCTGCCCACAGCTTCAAGCCAGTTGCTTTTCCTGTAGCGCTTCAGCAGATCAAGGCTGTACCCTTGGGTTTTCAGCCACGAAGATTGCAGCACAGTACCCATAGGCTGGGAACTCAGAAGCTGGTTTATTTTTGACATATTTTCGGTACTCATAGTACCAATATAGCAGTTTTTTTAAACTATGGCAGGAAAACAGTTTAAGTTTTTTGATTTTCAGGTACTCTTAGTACCTAAACTATTGATTTTTTAAACTTGTTCTTAGAAGGGCAGAAGGTTTTTGCAGCTAAAAATCATACTCAGGGCAACCGCGTATTTGCAGGCCAAAGACGATGATACCCCGCTAAAAGGGTATCCGGCGCCGGTATTCTGGCAAAAGAGGTTAAAATACCGGCAAACTGAATTAAAAGCTGCTTTATCAGCTTAAAAACGCCCCTGTTTATAAAATAAGTACTTTGAGTATGGAAAGCGGCACGGAAATTTCATAGGCCTATGTAACATTAAAAAATATAGACCGATAAATCATTTACATTCCCGAATGGCAAGCGCTAAAAAAATTATTAGAAAAACACGTAAGGTTCTGGCATGGATCCTCCTTGTTGTTCTCGTAATGGTTTTGGGGCTGCTTATATTTATAAACCTGCCCGCCGGGAAAAGGTTCATAAAAGCCCGCGTTGAAAATTACCTCCGCGAAACGCTCCATACCACGGTTGCCATCGGCTCTTTGGATTACAGCCTCCCCAACTGGCTCGAATTAAAAAATATATACGTAGAAGATCAAAAAAAAGATACCCTCCTCTATGGTGGAGAATTAAGGGTTGATCTTGATATGTTTAAGCTCTTAAGAGGTAATACAGATATCCAAAAGATATACCTGAAAGATATTCTTGCCAATGTTTCCCGGGCCGAAAATGATTCCTCTTTTAATTACCAGTTTATTATTAATGCCTTTTCAGGCAATAAGGCTGAAACCGTACATAAAGATACCGCAGAGATGAAGCTTACGCTGAACAGGCTGATACTGGATAATGTTTCCCTGAACTTTAAGGATCGTTTTGCCGGCAACGATATGAAGGCAGTTATAAAGAACCTCGACATTACTACAAAAAAATTCCAGCCAGACCGTATGATATTTAATGTGGATGAATTAACGGCTAAAGGCGTACAGTTCTTTATGACTACCTGCAAAGAACTGCCCGTTCCCTCCACATCGCCCCGGCCTGATACCACGGGTAAGTCATACCCATTATTTACTGCGGCGAATAAAATACAGTTGAAAGATGTAGAAGTACAGATCGATAATAAAATATCAGGGCTGTACTATTCCAATAAAATAACAACACTCTCGGGAGCAAACCTGTTTTTCAGCATTGGCCAGTCGAAAGGTACGGCCGATTCGCTCTCAATCGACAGCACCTCGGTCGTTTTCTCCTCACCAAAGACCATCTCTGCAGGAGCAAAGAATGATAGCCAGCCCACGCCTGCTGCCACTCCCTGGCTTTTTGCGGCAAAACAACTCAATATACAGCGTACACAGGTCCGGTTCGATGATAACAATAAACCAGCCCGGGGCGGGCTGGATTTTGCTCACCTGGATGCTAAAAATATCAATGCTGCCGTTTCAGGATTCCGGTATTCCCGCGATACCATTTCCGCACGCGTATCGCAATTTGCCTTTATGGATAAAGGCGGGTTTACATTAGACACCACCCATGTAAATTTTTTGTTCAGCGATACCCTGCTTTCAGCAACAGAATTATATGTAAAGACCCCCGGTACGCTTATACAGAAATCTATCCGGTTAAGGTACAACAGAGTGGCCGCCATAACAGGATATCCGCAGAACACCACCCTGGCTGCTGAGCTTACCAACACTACCATTGCTTTTAATGATCTCTATACCCTTATGCCCTCGCTGGAAAAGTCGCTCCCTAAGGCACAGTTTGCCAACCAGTACCTTACCATTAATACCGGGTTACAGGGAAGCCTTCAATTACTCAATATCCCCTACATGCAGCTTGGCGGGCTTTCTGGTTCGCGCTTCAGTGCCAGGGGCACATTACATAATATTACGGATGCCGGTAAGTTTTCATTTGACCTGTTCATTAACCAGGCCAATATTTTTAAGAAAGACCTTTTCAGGTTTATACCACCAGAAAGCCAGGGGCAGTTTGCAAAACTACCAGACGTCATTACCCTGAGCGGCCGGTTTACAGGCAATAAGAACGACATCGTTGCCGGTATAAGCACCTCAGCCAGCAACCTGGCCTTTACCGGCAGGATTAACCTTAAAAATATAAGCACCCCCGGGCGGTTGACCTATGATCTTGATATCAGCAGTGCCTCTTTTAGCAGGAGCCTTGCAGAAGGCTTTTTACCCCCGGCATTATTGCAGCAGCTTGAACTGCCCCCGCAGGTATCTGCTTCCGGAAAACTGGCAGGTAATACAGAAAATATAACTACAGATCTGAAGATAAGCTCAGGCTATGGCCCGCTGACAGTGAAGGGGTATATTAAAAACATTAAAGACCCGCAGCGCGCCAATTACAACCTGTACATCACTACACCAGGCTTTGCTATCGGTCGGCTTATTAAACAGGATAGCATCCTGGGTTCCATAGCGGGCAATTTTACTGCCAGGGGAACAGGTTTTGACTATAAAACCATGCGCTCGTCGGTAAAGGCGGATGTATCAGCTCTTCAATACAATAAATACAATTATCGCAATACCCTTATCAATGCAGACCTTTCCGGCGGTATTATTAAAAGCACGGGCAGTATACGCGACAGCAGTATTAGTCTTGCCTATTCATTAGATGCCGATGTACGTAATAAGTACCCCGTTTTTGATGCAGAAATAAGTATTGATACCATACAGTTAAACAAACTAAACCTCACCACAGATACCTTAAATTTTTCCCTACACACAAAAGTGAAAGGAAAAAGCCTTCAGCCACGCAGCCTTGATGCTGCTTTGTTTATAGACAGCATACTAATGCAAAAGGGTCAGAACAAATACCACCTTGATACGCTTTCGCTTATTGCATCGTCTGCAAACGGCATCGATTCCATTGTGCTGGACGCACCCATAGCCAATATCCGTGCCGGGGGCGCTTTTGATTATGATAAGATCAGTCTTTCGCTGCAACAGTATATCAATAGTTATTATAAGCTACCCGGTTATACCCCTGCCTCAACAAATATTCCAGATCAGCAGTTTGCCGTAAAAGGGGTAATATACCCCAACCCGGTAGTCACGGGCTTTGTACCCGGGCTTAACAGCTACGATCCCATACAATTTTCGGGTAGTTATTCTTCCGCCGGTACAGACAGCCCATTACGTTTTCAAGCCACTATTCCCCACCTTTTGTACACCACTACCAGCCTATCCAATGCCAGTATTGATGTAAACTCCGGGAATGGGCGTATAAATTACGAGGCAAAGTTCGACACCCTCAGAACAGCAGGTAACCTATTATATGCAACGAATATAAGCGGCGCCGCTGCTAAAGATAGCCTTTCATTTAATGCTGTAACCAGGGATGCAGAAAATATAAACTGGTTTGGAGCAGCAGCAGTGGCCTTTGTAAAAGACGATGTATATTCCTTCAGGATGAAAGACACCCTTTTACTCAATTACGAAAAATGGAATGTATCGCCCGGTAATTATATCTCGTATTCCCCGCAGGGGCTTATTGTAAACGATCTTACCATAACGAGCGACAGCGCAAAGATCGCCGTACAAAGCCGGCAGCTTGTTCCCGACAGCCCGGTAGATATAGCAGTCAATAATTTTAACCTTAAAAGTGTCAGTTCACTCTTAAAAAAGGACACCATTTTAGTCTCCGGTTTACTTGATGTAAAAGCTACAGTAAGCGATTTTAAAAAGGTACTGCCATCATTCACCGGTACGGCTTCTGTAACCGGTCTGCAATACCTGCAAATACCTGTAGGCAATATAACGGCCAATGCGCAGAAGGTATCCGAAAATAATATTGCTGCCAGCCTTGCACTTACCGGAAAAGGTAACGACCTTTCTGTAAAAGGCAATTATTACCTTAACAATACCGAAAAGCAGTTTGATGCAGACTTTCAGCTAAAGCAGTTTAACCCGGGAACAGCAGAAGCATTTTCTGCCGGCCAACTGCAAAGGGCCAGGGGCAATATTTCAGGCAATATAAAGCTGGACGGGAAATTTGCCGATCCCCGCTGGAATGGCCAGCTCAGGTTCGATACGGTACAGTTTGTCCTTACCCAATTAGGCTCTTTATATAAAATAGATGGCCAGCAGATCGCATTAAATTACCCTGCTGTTAATTTTAGCCAGTTTACCATCAGGGACTCATTAAACCATACACTTAAAATAAACGGCAATATTACTGTGCGTGGCCCGGTAGACTATCGCCTTGGCTTAAATATAAATGCCAATGATTTTATCCTCGTAAATGCAAAGAAAACGATTAACAGCCAGGTGTACGGGTATGGTTCGGTAGATGTAAACGTTGCCATAAAAGGTACATCTGCCGAGCCCGATATACAGGGAAATATTGCCCTCAATGATAAAAGTGATGTATATATCGTGCTGCCCCAGGCAAGCTATGCAAAAGACGATGGAAAAACTATTGTGCGTTTTATAGATCAGGACACGTTTAATATTAACCCCCCGGTAGTAAAACTTGAACCCGAAAAGGAAAAAGTGGCCGCTTTTGCCAGGTTCTTAAATTATAACCTCAATATTAATGTTACCAAAGCTGCCGCCCTTACTATTCTTTTAGACCCCAACACAGGAGATGAGATCAGGGTACAGGGTGATGCTAATCTCAATGCCGGTGTAGACCCGGGAGGCAATATTGTACTGGCTGGTGTGTACGAACTGGATAAAGGATATTACGACCTGCACTACCAGATCCTGAAAAGAAAGTTTAACCTCCTGAAGGGGAGCACCATTACTTTTTCAGGTACCCCGCTGAATGCTACAGCAAATATTACCGCGGAATATATTGCCAATACCTCTTCAAAAAGCCTTCTCGACAATGAAGTGGCCGACGTACCGTCCACCCTGGCCAGTTCATTTAACCAGAAACTACCCTTCAGGGTTATACTCTATATAACCGGGCCACTCAGCAAACCTGATATTAATTTTGATATACAGCTTCCCGAGCAAAGCAGCCTCATAAATAACGATCTGCGCACTACCATAGAAAATAAACTGCAACAGGTAAGAACAGACCAGGCATTGATAAACAAACAGGTTTTTTCATTACTGCTGTTCAACCGGTTTGTAAGTGAACAAAGCAGCGATTTCTTCAAGGGCAATGGCACTAATTTTAATGATATGGCCCGGCAGAGCGTAAGCCAGTTTCTTTCCTCTGCGCTCAATGAAATAGCCAGCGACCTCATAAAGGGAATAGATATTGATCTGAACCTGAACTCTTATGATGATTACTCAACAGGGGGAAGTACCGGGCGTACAGACCTTAATGTGGCCGTAAGTAAATCATTTGCAAACGACAGACTTACCGTGAGCGTCGGAAAGAACTTTGGTATAGAGGGTCAGGATGCGGCTGCAAAAGCCGGTACAACCAACAGCAGCGGCTTCAAGCCGGATGTAACGGTTTCTTATAAGCTCACCACCGACGGGAAATATATGCTGAGGGCCTATACCAAAAATCAATATGAAGCCGTGCTGGATGGATTTGTTGTAGAAACCGGGGTGGCATTTGTGGTAACAATGGACTACGATAAATTCAGGGAGCTGTTCGGTAAAAAGAAGAAAGCAAAAGGGAAAAGAAAATGAAGTGTTTTTCAGCCATAGTAATTTTTTGCCTGATAGTAATCGTGCAATCATGCAGTGTACAGCGCTTTTTGCCTGAAGGCGAACGGTTATACCGCGGCGCCGTTATAAAAGTGGAAAAGAATAAAGAAACAGCAGGCTCAGCCAAATCGCTGAAAAAGACACTGAAACCGGCAGCCCTTCCGAAGCCCAATAAATTTTTCCTGGGCCAGCCCTATAAAGTATGGTTCTGGTATGTAATCGGTGAACCCAAAAGAGAAACGGGGCTCAGGGCAATGTTGCGTAAAAAACTGGGCGAACCCCCTGTGCTCAGCAGTCGTGTAAATGCAAAAGCTACTGCCGAAAACATGCAGTCCTACATGGAAAACCTTGGGTATTTCCATACCACAGTACAGGGAGATACGATACATACCGGCTCTTACTCTGTGAAAGCGCAATACACTGCGCAGGTACAGCCGCAATACAAGATCGGTAAGGTAGAATGGGTAAAAGACAGCAGCCCTTTACTTACCCTCCTGGAAAGAAATTCTAAGCGCCGGGGTCTCTTAAAAACAGGCAACGCCTACCGGTTGAGCGATATATCGGCAGAACGCGACAGGCTTGATCTTTTTTTGAAAACAAGGGGATACTATTATTTTAATCCTGATTATCTCATGGCCTATGTAGACAGTACGGTGGGCAACCGTAAAGTTGATCTTTTCCTGAGCATAAAAAAGATTACTCCCGAAGACGCAAAACATCCTTATACGATCAGCAGCATCAGCGTATTTCCCCAGTACTCCCTTTCCGGAACAAGATCCCGGAAGGATACTGCCCGTAATAATATGCAGTTGTTCGACAGCCTGCGCATAAAAAGATCGGCACAGAAGTTTAAACCCCGGCTTTTTGCTCAAACTATTACCTATCGCCCGGGCAGTACATACAGCAGCCGCCAGCAAAATTCCACACTCAACAGGCTCATCAACCTCGGTGTTTTCAAATTTGTAAAGAACCAGTTTGATAAAGATTCTGCAGGCCCCGATACCGCACACCGCCTGAACGCCTATTATTATCTCACTCCTGCAAAGAAAAAATCTATACAGGCAGAGATCAACGGCTTTACAAAGGAAAACAATTATTATGGCAGCCAGGTAAGTGTAAACTGGCGCAACAGGAACACGTTTGGCGGAGCAGAACAACTGGGCGTAAAAGTATATGGTGGATTCGAGACCACATCCGGTAGTGATTCTGTAAAGAACAGCAATTACCGCCTCGGAACGGAGGTATCATTGAAAATACCCCGCTTCCACCTGCCTTTCTTCCGTATAAAAGACAGTAATTTTTATCCTCCCGTTACGAATGTGCTGGCAGGATATGAGTGGTTCAGGAAAGATATATTTTTTACAAAAAACGTTTTCCGCTTCCAGTATGAATTTACATGGAAACCTGATCTCCAAAAGCAGTTTACCGTAGCACCCGTGGCACTGTGTTATTTACAGGCTACTGCTATTACAGATTCTTTTTTAAAAGAAGCTGCAGTCAATCCATCCCTTTTATTAACGGTATATTCTGAGGCCATACTGGGGTCTTTCGCCTCGTACACTTATAACTCCGGCGCAAGGGCCGGCAGGAACAAGATTTACTTTAGTGCCGGTATCGACCTGTCTGGTAATATTGCAGGGCTTATATCTGGTGCAAAAGAATTCAGGAGCAAGAACATTTTCAATGTACCTTTTGCCCAATATGTAAAACTGGATGCTGATTTTCATTTTACAAGAAAGCTCACCAACAATTTTGAGTGGGCAAACCGCATCCAGGGGGGTATAGGTTTGCCATACGGCAATTCACGCCTGCTTCCGTTTACAAAACTTTATACCATTGGCGGCTCCAATTCCGTGCGGGGTTTCCGCTCCCGCACGCTGGGGCCGGGAACATATAGACCTACCGCAGAGGATCAACGTTTATTTCAACTTATCGGCGGCGATTATAAGCTGCTGGTAAATACAGAAATGCGTATCCCGCTTACAAAACAACTCAGTGCAGCCGTATTTCTGGATGCGGGTAATATCTGGACAAGAGATACCCTGCTTTTCGGACCAGCCGGAAAATTTACAAAAAACTTTTATAAAGAATTGGCCGTGGCAGGGGGCATAGGCTTACGCTTTGATGCTACAGTATTATTAATCCGCGCTGATCTTGGTATGCCAGTAAGAAAACCCTATTTACCCGAAGGAGAACGATGGGTACTGAACCAGATCGATTTTGGATCTAAAGCCTGGCGAAGAGAAAACCTGGTTATCAATATTGCAATCGGCCTGCCTTTTTAAGTATGCTTTAATTATTATAATGAAAAAAGTCTTGAAATATGTTCTTATCCTGCTTGCATTTGCCATACCGGCAGCAGTCATCTGGTGGCAGCTCAACAAAAAAAGGGTTGTAAGAAATACTATAGAGAACGCTGTAAGTAAAGGAACGGGGGGAGCTTATTATATCCATTACGACAGCAGTAGCATTGATGAAACCGCCGGCAATGCTTCGTTTTATAATATTGTATTACAGCAGGAAGACTCTGTAAAACAAAAGTTATATACAGACGATACAACAGGTATCGCAAGTACTCTTTTTTATGTTCGCATTGAAAAACTTGCAGTAAAAGGGCTGAATATTCCGTCTTTTCTGCAAAAAAATAAGGCAGAAGCACAATCAATCGAGATAATAAAGCCTTTCATTACCATTATCAGTACGGGCAAAAATGATATGGTAACCCTTTCCGCCGCTGATACGCTTGCCATCTACGAAAAGCTCACCGGTAAATTTAACAGTGTACTGGCACGGCAAATAAGAATAACTGACGGAACTGTTTCGCTTGCAAAAGGGAAAAATGCCCCGCATACCGTTCTTCAGGGTGTAAACGTTGACCTCAAAAACCTGCAAATAGACAGTACGCGCAATTACGATAAGATGATCAGCTATTTTATTAAAGATGTAGTAGCAACCGTAAAAAATATCAGTGTAAAGAACGACCGCACAAAACGGCAACTGAGCTTCAGGGGCGTGGAGTATAACGCGCCGGGAAGGTTTTTAAAGGTTGATACATTTTTGCAGACAGACCTCAGCAGCAATAAATTATTATCAGAACTGTTGGGCAGCCGTATGTCGGGCCTGTCAACAAATGCATTTATTATTAATCACCGGTTGATTGCCGACTCCCTCACTACGGAGGGCGGCAGCTTGATTTTATATAGAGGAAAAAAAATAAAAGACGCGGATGAAACAATAGATATTGACAATAGCCTTTTTGACGGGGCTATTGTAAAGAACATCCGCCTGGGAAATATTACTGCTTCTGTTTTTAATCGTGAGAATGATAATACCGACCCGCTTGTTTTAAAGAATCTCAGATTCAGTGCTACCGGTATTGACAGTATTTACAACGGTACAGATGTGCTTAAGCTTATTGCAAACAGCAACTGGAGCCTATCAGGTACAGGCTTATCCCTTTTTACAAAAGATAAGATGTATAAGATAAGCATCGGCCCTTTTTTACTGGATAATGGTCAATCCACCATCGCCATAAAAAGTGTAACAATTATTCCTGTACTATCGGAAGCGGCTTTTGTAAAAACACTAAAGTTGCAGAAAGACAGGTATGATCTTCGTTTTAATAATGTACAGTTAACCGGTGCTGATGTAAGAAAGCTATTAACGCAAAAGATAGTGATTGCAGAGCAGGTTGCACTGGAGCCTGCACTTAATATTTTTAATGACAGAACAATAACTCCCGATACTGTCAGTAAAATAGGCCAATACCCTTATCAGTTACTTCAAAAACTACAAACCGGTATTTATATTAAAACAGTAAAAGTCAATAATGGCGCTGTGCATTATAAAGAGCGGGGAGCCATTTCCAGGAAAACCGGTGTTGTAGCTTTTGATCATATTAATGCTACTGTTACAAACCTCACCAATATCGAAAGTTATAAAAGCAGGAATAACGTAATGACCATGACGGCCACCTGCAAGTTTCTGAACATGGCAGATATTTATTCGACCTGGAAACTGCCACTAACTTCTTCTAATGGCAGCTTTAGCATTTCCGGGAAGGTTGGTTCGTTCAGGGGAGAATTGCTGAATCCCGTAACAGAACCGTTGGGAATGGGTTCCATAAAAAGCGGTAATATACACAGTTACACATTTAATATGCACGGGGATGACTTCAAGGCAGAAGGTGAAGCCGTTCTTATTTATAATGATCTTAAAATTAACCTTTTAAAAAGGACAGATGAGGGTGATCTTAAGAATAAAGACCTCGTAAGTGCTGCGGCTAATATCTTTATTAAAGATAAAAACACCGCCGGCGATAATGCCCGAAAAGGTAATATGAGCTTTAAAAGAGTAACTACTAAAACCTTTTTTAACCTGGTATGGAAAAGCATTTTTGCAGGAGCCAGGAGCACCGTACAATAGGACCGGCAGACACAACCTTCTGTTTTACGCGGTTTTTTGTCATAAATGCCTGATTTTGACCCACTAAAAGCTCCCGAACCTATCTTTTTAACTATTCATTAAATTATTTGCCGTTATTTTGCACCTTCAAATTCGGATATGAAGAAAGTTATACTTGCTGCCGCAGCGCTTTTTACCGTGGCGTTTACCTATGCTCAAAAGAAAACCGACTGGTCTAAAGTGGATTTAAGCAACCGTGCCGGAGATCACATCATGGTGCAGTTCAGCAGCGACCACTGGACAGGCGTGCCCGACAGCATTAAAAACCGCATGAGCGGTTTTTCGCGCGGATTGAATATTTATATAATGCTTGATAAGCCCTTTAAAGGCAATCCTCACTTCAGCGCTGCATTTGGCTTAGGCGTAAGCACCAGCAGTATCTTTTTTAAGAAAACAGGTGTAAATGTAAAAGCTACTACTACCAGGCTGCCTTTTACTAATCTCGACTCTGCTGATCATTTTAAGAAATACAAACTTGCAACTGCTTATCTTGAAATTCCTGTAGAGCTTCGTTTTTGTGCTGATCCTGCAAATGATAAGAAGAGCTTTAAAGCTGCCATCGGCGTAAAAGTGGGTACCCTGCTGAATGTACATACAAAAGGCAAAACGCTCCAGGACAAAACAGACAAAACCATCAATTCTTATATCGCCAAGGAGTCGAGCAAACGTTATTTTAATGGCACAAGGCTTTCCGTCACCGCACGTGTTGGGTACGGCCTTTTCTCGGTGTTTGGAAGTTACCAGATCAACAACCTGCTTAAAGACGGCGTGGGTCCGGAAATCAAACCTTTTCAGGTGGGTATTTGCCTGAGCGGTTTGTAAAAATCAGTATTTACCATTTTGGATATAATATTATGATCCCGGTGTTATACCGGGATTTTTTATTGGGGGTTAGCAGCGAATACACGTAACTTTGCGGCTCATATCACATCAAAATGAGTGATGCTATTAAACACGAGTGCGGCTTAGCCTTCATTCGTCTCCGTAAGTCTTTCAGTTATTACCAGCAACAATATGGAACAGTAATGTACGGGCTTAACAAGCTGTACCTGCTGATGGAAAAACAACACAACCGTGGCCAGGATGGTGCTGGTATTGCTACGGTTAAGCTGCATACCGAGCCGGGCTACCCCTTCATGCATCGTATACGCAGTAATGCCCCCCAACCTATTGCTGAACTTTTTTCACAGATCGGAAAGGAAATCTCTGAACTGGAAAAATACCAGCCGGATATCAAGAGTCACCCTGGTTTGCTTAAAGGGCATGTCAACTTCCTCGGTGAATTACTGCTGGGCCACCTGCGATATGGCACACAGGGCAGGAATAACGTAGAGTTTTGTCATCCTTTTATAAAGCGCCATACCATTCCTGCGCGTAACCTTGCGCTTGCAGGTAATTTTAACCTGGTGAATACAGATGAACTGTTTGGGCTGGTAAATATAGACCCGGGAGAGTTCCAGCGCCAAAGCGACCTCGCTGCTATGATGGAAGTACTGCACCATTTTATCGTAAAAGCGGATGAAGCATTTCCTCAACAGATCGATATTGTAAAAGTGCTGAAAAAAGCCATCCCTCTTTTTGACGGCGGCTTTCACTTCAGCGGCATAATGGGTAATGGAGATGCTTTTGTCATGCGCGATGCACATGGAATAAGACCATCGTATTACTATATTACTGATGATGTGATCGTCGCTGCCAGCGAAAGGGCTGCCATCCGGACAGCTTTTAACGTGGGTGAAAATGAAGTGCAGGAATTAACGCCCGGGAATGCCTTAATCGTCAGAAGCGATGGAACATACAGTATGGAGGAGATCGTTCCTGCCAGGGAAAGAAAAGCCTGCAGTTTCGAGCGTATTTATTTCAGCAGGGGCAGCGATGAGAAGATCTACCAGGAGCGTATATCGCTGGGCCGCCATTTGAGTGAGCCCGTACTTAAAGCGATCAATTACGATCTTAAGAATACCATTTTTTCTTTTATTCCCAATACTGCCGAAACGGCATTTTACGGACTACTTAAGGGCGCGGGAGATTATCTTGAAAAAATCAAAGTGGAACGTATCCTGAGCTGGGGTAATAACATTGACCCTGAAAAGCTAAAGGAAATGATCAGCCGTAAGATCCGGTTTGAGAAGATTGCAATTAAAGATGTGAAGCTTCGTACTTTCATCACGGAAGATAATAGCCGTAATGAAATGGTACAACACGTGTATGATATTACCTACGGTACAGTAAGAAAAGGGGAAGATACTCTTGTAGTGATAGACGACTCTATTGTACGTGGTACCACGCTTAAGGAAAGTATTGTACGGATGCTGTCGCGGTTAGGCCCTGCCCGCATCATTGTTGTTTCTTCTGCACCACAGATCCGGTATCCTGACTGCTATGGTATTGATATGAGCAAGCTGGGCGACTTTATTGCCTTCAGGGCTGCCATTGAACTCCTGAAGGAAAGAGGACTTGAACAGATACTCACTGAAACTTTTGAACTGTGTAAAGAGTTGCAGCGCAACAATCAACTGCATGAGGAGAATCTCGTTCGCCGTATCTATAAGCCTTTTACACACGAGGAAATTTCTGCCAAGATTGCTGTGCTTATTACACCACCGGAGGTTGTTGATATCAAAATTGATGTGATCTATCAGACTATCGAAAGTCTGCACATGGCCTGCCCTAATAATAAAGGCGATTGGTATTTTACCGGTGACTATCCTACTCGGGGAGGCAACAGGGTATGTAACAAAGCTTTTATCAACTTTATGGAAGGCAGGAACGTGAGGGGTTACTGATACTTCTGAATCTTTAATCATAATAGATTGTAAATTGCAGTAATCATGGCTACACTGATTATTGCAATTTTTGCTTTAGGGTATACCGCTATTGCGGCCGAGCATACGATCCGCATTAACAAAGCGGCAACTGCGCTTATCTGCGGGGTACTTTGCTGGACGGTATACGCCCTTTCTTCAGCAGATAAGCACACGATGCTGGAACAACTCAGCAGTCAACTGGGTGAGGTTTCGGGTATTCTCTTCTTTCTGCTGAGTGCTATGACGATCGTTGAACTGATAGACGCCCATGATGGCTTTGACCTGATTACGCGGCGTATACAAACGCGAAGCAAGAGGTCCCTCGTCTGGCTTATTGCATTCATTACCTTCTTCCTCTCGGCCATACTCGATAACCTCACTACAACCATCGTACTGGTATCGTTGCTCCGCAAAATAATCGTTAATCCGAAAGACCGTTTCATGTTTACTGGTCTTGTTATCATTGCGGCCAATGCGGGTGGTGCATGGTCGCCACTTGGTGATGTAACCACTACTATGCTCTGGATAGGCGGCCAGATTACTGCTTTAAATATTATACTTACCACCTTTCTGCCCAGTCTTTTTTCTATGCTGGTTCCTGTTGTTATTATCAGTTGGCGGATGAAAGGTCAAATAGATAAATCAGAAAGCCAGGCAACTACCACTGTCCCGAGCCGGGCCAGAACAGTAGTATTCTGGGTAGGGCTTGGCTCGCTCCTGTTCGTTCCTGTCTTCAAAACCATTACCCATTTGCCTCCTTATATGGGTATTTTGCTGGGGCTTGGTTTGATGTGGCTGGTTACAGAGATTATTCACAGTGGCAAGGATGAAGAGGAAAAGGGGATACTTTCTGTTAACCATGCCCTGCGCAAGATCGATACACCCAGCATACTTTTTTTCCTGGGTATCCTTCTCAGTATTGCTGCGTTGCAGGTAACCGGCCTGCTGGGTGGGCTAGCGCAGTGGATGGATAATACCATTGGCAACATCAGGCTGATTACGATAATGATCGGCTTATTGTCGGCAATTATAGATAATGTTCCTCTTGTAGCTGCGGCCCAGGGAATGTATGGACTGGAGCAATACCCGACAGATCATTTTTTCTGGGAATTTCTTTGCTATTGTGCGGGTACAGGGGGCAGTTGCCTGATCATTGGTTCGGCTGCAGGTGTGGCGGCTATGGGACTGGAGAAGATCAACTTTATGGATTATCTCAAAAAGATTGGCTGGCTGGCCCTCCTGGGGTATTTTGCTGGCATATTGGTATTCCTTTTGCAGGATTACCTGCGTGCATTATAACATAGAGTATTGTACTTTTATAGTATTAACTGAATCTCTGTATTGAAATCATTACTGATCATACGGCATGCTAAAAGCAACCAGTCTTTCGGGGGCAGTGATTTTGAGCGTCCGCTCAATGAGCGTGGTATGGCTGATGCCCCTGTAATGGCCCGGAGGATGACCGACCGGTCGATCGCGATCGATACGTTTGTTTCCAGCCCGGCCAGAAGGGCCAAACAGACTGCGGAGTACTTTTGTGAAGTATATAACACGCTCCCGCAATCCATACAGTTTGTTTCCGCTTTATATCATGCCCCGGCAGAAGTATTTTACGAGGTTGTCCGGCAGTTTACGCCAGATATGAATACTGTTGCCCTGTTCTCGCATAACCCCGGCATTACCGGTTTTGTAAACGGGCTTTGCGAAAAGGTACAGATTGATAATATGCCTACCTGCGGCATCTTTGCTGTGCAGGCCGATATTAAGCATTGGGCAGATTTTACTACCGCTACCCGCTCTTTCTGGTTTTTTGAATACCCCAAACTGCAACAGTAAGTCTAATTAACTGCAAAGCGGTAATTTTGTCCTGCAATCAATAAAAGCGTTTATTATAATGAAAGTTTTTACAACCCTCGTTATTATCTTTTTTACTATTCTGCTCCTGAGTCATAGTGCCTGTACCTCTTCCGGCAAAGAAGAGGTTCTTGTTATTGCCGGGGCGGATAGTACCTATCGTATTCCTGATACAAATAAGATCCCTACTGATAAATTTGGAGACCTGGTGCGTTATGGCCGGGACCTGATGATCAATACGGCTTATTATATCGGGCCACAGGGAAAAAATGGGCAATACCTTGGTAATAAGATGAACTGTACGAACTGCCACCAGGATGCAGGAACCAAGCCTTATTCTTTCAGCCTGATGCTTTCGCATGAAAATTACCCACAGTACAGGGCCCGCGAAGGGCGGGTACTTTCATTGGCAGAAAGGGTAAATAATTGCGTGATGAGACCTCATAGCGGCAAACCCCTGCCTCTTGATTCTAAAGAGATGATCGCCTTCCTCAGTTACCTGAAGTGGATCAATAGCCAGGTTACGGCAGCAGACAGGAAGATGAAGGGTTTTGAAAACCTGGCAATAACATTTCCTTCACGCGCCGGAGATCCTGTAAAAGGGCAGCAGGTGTATACAGAAAAATGTTTACGTTGCCATGGTGAAGATGGAGCCGGGGTATTCAAACCTGGCGATGCTACTTATCTTTATCCCCCGCTCTGGGGCGATTTTGCTTATCAACCCGGCAGCAGTATGCACCGCGTTATCAAGCAGGCCCGTTGGATCAAAGCTAATATGCCCAACGACCAGGCTACTTATTTCAAGCCTATACTTACTGATGAAGAAGCGATAGATGTAGCCAGTTTTGTTAATGACGACCGTATTCACAAACGACCCAATCCAAAAACGTTCGACTACCCTTTCCCCCAGGAAAAGGCCATCGATTATGGGCATGGTCCTTTTGCAGACAGCTTCCCGGAATTACAGCATAAATTTGGTCCTTACCAACCCATTATCGATTACTGGAAAAGCAAGGGGATGAAGGCCAGTTATTAATGGCATTTATCAGCGTATATTCTGAATGGGCATCGTGTAATCTTTTGCACCGGCGGGGTTGGATACCGGCGTGACCCGCAACACTGCAACCGCGGGCTTACTTAGTTTTACTGCAGCATTCCGTTTGTACGCGATGGTTTGTACAACAGATGTGCCTGCTTTTAACTTTACTGTTGTTTTAAATGGTTTGAACGCATTGTTACTGAACAGTTCTACAATATAGGTTTCATTGTCTGTACCATCATTGTTAATCTTAATGGATACTGGTTTAAGAGAGTTGATCTTCCAGTTGCCTTTTGGGTTTTGTACTGTAAAGTATTGGGGGTAAAGTGAACTTGTAAAATGGCTACGGTAATTATTAAACGGTACCCATTTGTTTTCCCTGCTGCTGTACATTTCACAATTCATTTCCCACACTACCTTTTTACCGGGTGTTACTTCAAATATTTTATTTGCACCACCTACGCATACGAGTATATTGCCATTGGGGAGTTGCCCGGCATAGCCTTCTTTCCCGATCCAGCCGTCGGGATATTCTTTCATTACACATTCATACTCCCAGAGCAGGCGGGGTGTGCTTTTACCATCTGGTATATTCATGATCATAATATGCGGATAGTGCACGCCTGCTTTCTCCGTTTTGGGGGGTGCATTATTATTGTATAAGAGCACATTGCCTGAAGAGGTGTAAACGGGGCTGTGCTGGTTATAGAAATTGGCTTCCACGCCAAAAGGTGTGCCTTCGTCTCCACGCAACCGGTAGATCACATCACCAGTGGCTTTATCTACTTTAAGTAAAGTACTGTTATTCCTGAAGCTGAAAATAAACTGCTGCTGCTGGCTATTCCATGCAAATCCATTCATGTGGGTGCCGTTGGCCACCCCGCTTACCTGTCCTGAGGTTTTCAATATCTCTTCTCCCGACACATGGTCTTTTTCATTCCAGTGCCATAACACTTTTCCTTCACTGTTGTATTGAATAACGGTATTGTAGCGCACCTGTATATTTACCAGGGGGTTATAGTAATCTTTTGTACTGTCGTAACGATAACTGCAGATAAAATAAGTGCCGTCGGGGGCTTTCAGGAAATCGTGATGATACCATTCTCTTCCTGCACCAGAAACCACACCATCGTTGGGGCCCTGCCATACCTGTTTCCCGTAAAGGTCTTTCTCATAGCATTGGTCTCCTCTTAAGAAGGTAAATGTGCCGGTATTGGTAATATCGAGGTTGCGGTACTGGGGTATCTTTTGCTGTGAGTCGGCAGAGTCGTTGGGCATATACCATACGGGTTCTCCACGCCGGTTTACGGCTACGCCAAGATTGTCGATAAAGACCAGGTTATTCTGAAAGCTGTCGGGCATGCTCCTGAGTATCTTATACCTGAACTGATCGCCGATGATCAGAAAGCTCTGGGCAATACTGAACGTGAATACTTTGCTTTTAAAAATGGGTTTCTTCTTACTCCAGGCTTCATAGTACCATTGGTACTTGCCGCCAAAGCTCAGTCCGATGTTTACCATACAGGCGAGGGAGCTGGTTCGCCTTATGTTTACTTCTGATGAGCCCGCATGATAATAGCGAAGCACATAGGTATCTGCCCCGGGGTATTCGTCGAACTCAAACATTACCTGTGTGAAGTTCAGAACGGCTTTATCCGCCGGTTGAATCATGGCCGAAGCTGTTATGCCTGCCACCAGGCAGCATAGGGTGAGCGCGTATCGTAAAAAGGAAAGTAACATAAAACAAAACTAATGAATAATATACAAGCCTGCTGTTACAGTACTTTTTCAAAATAAACAGCCGCGGGAAGCGGGTTATGATAATAGGGAGCAATTTCATAAAACCCGTTTTGCCGGTATAAATGTATGGCTGCATGCATGTGGTTAAGTGTATCCAGCCATATTTTCTTGTATCCACATTCTACTGCAAGGTTGATCGCTGCATTGAGCAGCAGCTTCCCGATTCCCTTACCCTGGCAGCCGGGTCTGGTGTACATTCGTTTCAGTTCTGCAATTCCTCCTCCGGGCGATTTTGCTTTCCGTACTGCTACACATCCTGTATATTCATGACCAACACGGCACAACAATATTCCTCCATTGGGTTTGCTGTACATATTTTGTAATGTATCCAACTCTTCTTCAAAGTGCTGAAAGGAAAGGTCAACGGCAATAGCTACCGCATATTCATTAAACAGTTTTGCTGCTATGTCATATTCTTCCGGGGTTTCTGCAAGGCTGATTGTTGTATCCATACTAAACTATATTTTGCTTCTGCGGTTAACGAGATAGACGCCGGCAAAGATGAGTGCCGCTGCTATAACTTTATACAGGTTGAGGCTTTCGCCTAAAAATACAATAGCAATTACCGCTGCAAAAACAGGCTGTGTATAAATATATGCCCCGGCAATACCCGGGCCCAGCACTTTAATACCATATATATTCAGCAGATAGGCCAGGAAGGTTCCACCCAGTACAATAGCTACGAGGCAGGCATACTCTATATTTCCGAAAGCGGACCAGTTTATATCGTGAAAGTCGTGCCAGCAGAATGGCAGCACCATAAAAAAGGCTATGGTGAACACCCATCGTATGATGTGTACGGGTGGGTAGTTCTGCATAAGCGGCTTCACTAATACAAAATACAATGCGTATACCACTGCATTGGCTGCAACCAGCAGGTCGCCCAGGATGACATCTGACCCTTCGCCTGTTTCTGTTTTAAATAATACCAGTATTACAGCTCCGGCGATGCCTAATATCAGCCCCATATATTTCGGGGGGGTCATCCTGTCGCGCAGGACGATTGCCGAGATTACGGTAATAAGGATTGGGGTAATGAGGATCAACAGGGCTGAGTGGATGGGCAGGGTAAGTGATACTCCTGCTATAAAGAGGATCTGGTTAAGTGCAATACCACAAAGTGCACAGCACACAAAGCGAAGCAGGTCTTTTTTACGAAACCCGGGGTTGGATGGCCTGCTTAAAAACAAAAACCAGAAGAGGATTGTACTCACCCCGATCCGGATAAGGTTCAGACCCAATGGCTTAATGAATCCATTCCCTGTGAGGTGCTTTACGGTATTGATATTGATGGCGAAAAAGAGATTGGTGGCGAGGAGGCCAAGATGTGCATACCCGGTTGATCCGGAACGATGGTTTATTTCTGCTGGTTGCCGGTCCGTTCTGCTGTTCATGTGCTGTTGTTCGAGATAATAATGGTGCAAAGGTCGTACAGATGGTCCAAAAAAAACCATCCCCACAAAAGTGGGGACGGGCATACTTACTAACGCATCCACCAGGGGGACGCAGGTACGGAGGAGTGATTGTTTAAGCAGGCGTTGGTCAGGCTGTTTGCATTTCTTTAATCTTTTCCCGAATCTTTTGTTCAATTTCGTTAGCTAATTCAGGGTTATCGGTGAGCAATTGCTTAACCGTATCCCTGCCCTGTCCAAGCTTGTCGCCGTTATAGCTGAACCAACTGCCACTTTTTTGTATGATCCCCAACTCTACGCCCATATCTATGATTTCCCCTGTTTTACTGATGCCTTCACCAAAAATGATATCAAATTCTGCCTGACGGAACGGAGGTGCAACTTTGTTTTTTACCACTTTTACTTTTACGCGGTTACCTACAGCTTCGTCGCCATCTTTAATCTGTGTCATACGGCGGATATCGAGACGAACTGAGGAATAAAACTTCAGTGCGTTACCGCCGGTTGTTGTTTCGGGGTTACCAAACATTACCCCGATCTTTTCCCTTAACTGGTTGATGAATATGCAGCAGCTATTTGTTTTACTGATGGTTGCCGTGAGTTTGCGCAGCGCCTGGCTCATCAGCCTGGCCTGCAGACCCATCTTACTATCGCCCATTTCACCTTCCAATTCGCTCTTGGGTACCAGTGCTGCTACGGAGTCGATCACCACTACATCCAGCGCACCGGAGAGGATCAGGCGATCGGCGATTTCAAGCGCCTGCTCACCATAATCGGGTTGAGAGATCAACAGGTTGTCGATATCAACACCCAGTTTTTGTGCGTAAGCGCTGTCGAAAGCATGTTCCGCATCAATGATCGCGCACATGCCTCCTTTTTTCTGTGCTTCTGCAATTACGTGTATAGCAACGGTGGTTTTACCTGAGCTTTCCGGCCCGTAGATTTCGACCACCCTGCCCTTGGGTAAGCCACCAATGCCCAACGCGACATCCAACCCTATTGAGCCGGTTGAAATAACTTCCTGTTCTACATTTGCCCTTTCGTTCATTAACATTACCGATCCTTTGCCGAAGTCCTTTTCGATCTTGTCCATCGTAAGTTTCAGCGCTTTCAATTTTTCTGCGTTACTCATGTCTTTTAAAATTTTAAGTGATGTATCTGGTTTAATCCTGTAAATGTATAATGAGTCTCAAAGATAGTAGGTTTTTCTTTTCAACACTAATTTATTTAGTATTTTTTTGATAAATATTTTGGTATTACAAAAAAAAGTTGGTTATCAATTATTTACCCATTGGCAGTAAAAAAAGCCCCACTGAAGAATCAGCAGGGAGTTCAAGCATGAGAAAAATCTACTAAGATGTCTCCTATAGTCCAGCAATGGCCGGAAATCAAACGGGCTTGCTTTGAATAGGCGCAAATGTTTTTAAAGGGTTAACAGTGATGTGTATAATGCAAAGAGACAGCAGTTTTCTGACCTGCGCAATACCACTAAGTGGTAGTTTTTGGCCTGTAATGCCCTCCAAACATGCAAAAAAGGGCAATGGATGCCCTGGCCACCCGTAGAGGTGGTTGTTTGCTCTTTCTAAATAAGTGGTAAATTTTACTGCAAGGCGGCGAGTGCTTCGCGGAGTTTCCCCAGCATTTCGTCGATTTCTTCCTTTTTGCATGTACCTATGCTCAGGCGGTACCAACTGCTGTTTGGACTGGCGCCGAAGGCATAAAAAGGTACTACGGCGAGTTTGGCTGTGTTGAGGAGGTATGCGGTAACCGCGCCCTGGTCGTTGAGTTTTTCTCCTGACGCACTTGTTTTACCGACAAGGTTGAACTGTACTGTAAGGTAGATGGCAGCCTGCGGGGCAATGGAGTCGATAGCAAAGCCTTCGGCCTGCAAGGCTTTGAGGCCGTTATAGATGCGGCGGAGGCGTTCGTCGAGCTCGCTTTTAAAGCTGGTCATATAAGCATCGAGTTCATCGTACTGCCGGAGGAAGACAGATACTGCTTTCTGTTCGGCCATTGGTGCCCAGGCACCCACATGACTATTGATCGCTTTCATTTTGGCGAGTACGTATTCGGGGCCCATTGCCCAGCCAACGCGTACTCCGGTAGCGGCAAAAACTTTACTGATACCGTCTATAAATACTGTGAAGTCGCGTATTTCGGGGCGCAGGGTTACGGGGTTGTAGTGTTCGGTTTCTCCAAACGTGAGGGTCCAGTACATCTGATCAAACATCAGGTACAGTTTCTTTTCGCCGTCGCCGCGCTGTTTATTTTCTTCGATCACCATATCACAGATGGCTTCGAGCTCGCCCCTGCTGAATGCTGTACCGGTAGGATTGAGTGGCGAGCAAAGGGCCAGCAGGGCTGCTCCTTTCAGGTGCGGGCGAATGTCTTCGGCCATGGGCATAAAATTATTGGCGGGCAGGGCTTCTACCATAATGTGTTCGCCTTCTGTAAAATGCACATAATGATTATTATTCCAGGAGGGAACTGCGTATATAACTTTATCGCCTTTGTCTACAACGGCCCTGTAGAGTGAGTAGATCAGGGGGCGGCCACCTGCTGCGATGAGTATTTCTGCCGGGTTATAGCTGAGTCCTTCATATTTTTCTATAAAGGCGGATACGGATTTCCGTAATTCGAGCGTACCTTCTGCGGGAGGATAGCTTGTGTTGTGTTCCTGGTAGGAGCGGATGATTTCTTTTTCCAGTCCCTGCGGAATGGGGAAAATAGCGGGGTCGAAGTCGCCAATAGTGTAATTATAGATTTTCTCTCCCTGGCGTATTTTTTCTTTTATCTCATTTCCAAGACGAACGATTTCGCTGCCGATCAATGTTTCTGCCAACTGGCTTAGTTTCCTGTTACTCATATGGTATATTTATCGGGAACAAAAATAGCGGTATTGGTGTGGAATACAAAACCGGTAGGGTAAAGCGGCATCAAACGCAGTACCAGCAGTCTATTTTATTGAAGTTCCAGACTGGTTGCCAATGTGTTGCGTGTAATTTTATATCGCTCTTCTTAGATTTTGAAGTTATTTTTGTTTACGTTATTCATAAACCAAAACAATCTTTTGTATGAGAAAAATTCAATCCGCTCTGATGACAAAGGGTATGTTGTTGCTTATTGGAATTCTTTTTTCCACTTTCATTATGGCACAGGTAACGGTCAGGGGCCGTGTGACTGATGATAAAGGCAATGGCATACCGGGTATTTCTTTAACGGTAAGTAATACCACAGCGGGAAGCTCGACTGATGCTTCCGGTAATTTCGAAATTACGAGCAGTGTATTAAAGCCGGGTAACTACATTTTACAGACTTCGGGTGTAGGTTTCAAAGCGCAATCTGTTGCTTTCACTATCGGTAATGCGAACACGGTAACGGTTAACATTAACCTGAAAACGGATGCACTCGGCCTGGATGAAGTAGTTGTGGTGGGGTCTTCTCTTACCTCAACAAGAAAGCAGCTCGGGAATACCATCAACAGTGTAAACGCCCGCCAGTTGGAAAACTCGGGGTCGGGTAATATCGGTGGTGCGTTGCAGGGTAAGGTTGCCAGCGCCCAGATCACGCAAACTTCGGGGGACCCTGCCGGGGCTATTTCTGTACGCATGCGGGGTACCAGTACTATTGGTGGTTCTACAGAACCACTTTATGTTATTGATGGGGTAATTGTGAGTAACAACACAGCGAATGTTACCAACATCAATATAAGTGCGGGGGGAACCTCGGCTATCGGCACCAACCGTCTTGCGGATATCAACCCCAATGATATTGAAAAGCTGGATATTATTCCTGGTGCGGCCGCGGCTGCTATCTATGGCAGCCAGGCCAGTAACGGCGTAGTGCTGATTACTACCAAGCGTGGTAAGGCCGGACAGGTAAAGATCGATTTCAGCTCCAGTATCGGTATTAACCAGCTCCGCAAAAGGGTTTATATTTCTACTTATGGTAAGCAGTTTGGTTCGGCGGCTCTCCGCCTTGGTAATATCAGCAATTTCAGCGGCGGACCGACTATTATTTATAACCGTTCGGACGGACAATCAAGAACTTTGGCTACAGGGCTTGTTGATGTAAGCCGTTACGACTGGCAGGACCAGGTTTTTCAAACGGGTATTTCTACTGACAATTATGTTTCGCTGAGCGGCGGGGCTGAAAAAACGAAATACTTTTTCTCTGGTGGTTATCTTAAGAATGAAGGTATCATCCGTAATACGGATTTCCGCAGGTTTAATTTCAAAACGAGGATTGATCAGCAGGTTTCCAGGTATCTTAGTATTGCCGGTGGTATCATGTACAGCAACAGTTTTTCTAATGAAAAGCCTAATGGTAACAGTTTCTGGAGCCCTATCAACTCTATCAATATCTCCAATAATATTTACGACATCACCAAACGAGATGCAGCGGGTAACCTGCAGGCTGTAGAGCCTACCCGTGTAAACCCGCTGAGCATTATTGATGAAACTAATCTTACCCAGGAGGTGAGCCGCACACTCAGCGATCTGCAGATCAAGATCAAACCTATCAGGGGTTTGAGTATTGACTATACGCTGGGTGTAGACGCTTACAGCCAGGAAGGCCGTAACTATATCAAGCCTTATCCTTACAGTGGCGTAAACACATCTTTCTTTGATAAGGGGTATGCTTCGCATGTACTGGTTAATTCGCTGTTTATCAATAATGACCTGATTGCCACGTACCAAACACTGTTCAGCAAGTTCAGTTCTACCACTACTGTTGGTTTTAACCAGCAGAGCCAGAAGGTAACGGGGAACTATTCTGAGGGCCGTGATCTGCTGCCCGGTATATCTACTGTCAATGGCGCTGCGGTACAGTTTCCGCAGCGGTATACGTTTGATAAGAAGATCGTCTTTGGTGGTTTTGCACAGCAAACTTTCGGGTATGCCAATAAGGCTTTTCTTACTGTTGCAGGACGTATAGACGGGTCGACCACTTTCCCCGCAGAAAACAGGACTTATTTCTACCCCAAGGTAAGCGGTACCGTGGTAGTGAGTGATTTTGATTTCTGGGGCAAGGCTTCCTTTTCCAAATGGTTCAATACGTTTAAGCTCCGTTCGTCGTGGGGCCGTGCGGGTAATCTTTCGGGGGTTGGTACTTACCAGCGTTTTACCAGTTACTCTTCTAATTTTATCAATGGCATTGCTACTTACAATATCAATACTGCTCTTGGTAATAACCTGATTGAGCCGGAACGCAGCAGTGAGATTGAGGTGGGGGGTGATTTTGGTTTTGCCAATGACAGGCTGGGTATCGGATTTACCTGGTATAATAAAAAGATCGTTGATGGTTCGCTGCTTGTATTGCGTACACTGGCTCCTTCGAGTGGTGGCAGCAGCCGTGTAGAGAACGTGGGTAACCTTACCAACAAAGGCTGGGAGTTTTTGATGACCGCTGTTCCTGTAAAGAATAATAATTTTTCGTGGACTTCTGTTACTGCGATCAGCCATAACGTGAATAAGGTTACCAGCACCACGCAGGCGCTGATCACACTTGATAATCTTGCGGGTGCGCCTTCTTTTATTATCCCGGGCGAATCTGTTGGTGTATTTTATGGTGGTTATTTTGAGCGGGATGGTAATGGTAATCTTGTACCGGATGCGGGTGGCCGTCCTGTTCAGGCGGTGGTTCCATCTACGAAGGCACCGCTTCGTAAGGTAATCGGAAACCCCAACCCCGACTGGATCATCAGTTTCAACAACAGCATAGAGTACAAAAGGCTGACATTCAGCATCCTGTTTGACGGGGCTCTTGGCCAGGAAGTTTTTAATGCGGACAGGCGTACCCGCCAGGGGGTAGGTATTGGTGATTATGCCGAAAAAGAAGCGAAGGGTGAGCTGCCGCGCGGGTATATCTTCAGCGTTTATGGTGCAGAGGAATGGCGTGTGGAGGATGGTTCTTATGTGAAGCTCAGGGAGCTGGCGCTTTCTTATAAACTACCTTCTTTTGCGAAGTTTATAAAATCGTCTTCTATTACGTTTACCGGCCGTAATCTTGTCAGTTTTGATCATTACGACGGGTACGACCCTGAAACCAATGCGGGGGGAAACAGTACGGTGCTGCGCGGGGTAGACTTTGGTAATGTACCTATTCCCAGAAGTTACCAACTCACACTGAGGGCTTCATTTTAAACCTTTTAAAAAGTAAGACAATGACATTTAATAAAATAAAAAAAGTAATGGTGCTGCTGGTTCTGGCCAGTATTGCCGTTACATCGTGCAATAAAGAGTTTACTGACCCCAGTTCTGCTTCGGGTCCTAATGTTACGGGTAATGTAGATGCGCTGATGAATCTTTCGGCGGGGTTACAACGCCGTTTTACGATCGGCCGGCAGAGCCCGCTGTACACGGCACCTATCAGTGCTGAATATGGCGTATTTGCATTACGCACCCTTAATGCGGGTAATACCGCAGAGACAGAAGTGGAAACGGGGAAGGCTGGTTTGACCGGCGCCAACACTATTGTTTCGCAGTTGTGGGCTCAATGCCTGTTTACCAAAACGGAGGCAGAGACCATACTCGGCAACCTGAGCGCTGCAACAGACCCCACGGATAAGGTTGGGCTTAAAGCTTACGGTTCTATTTTTTATGCCCTGAGTGTGGGTACGCTTGCCCAGTTTTTTGAGAAGCTGCCGCTTACCAATGCTGAGAATGCCGCATTCAACACCCGGCAGGAGGCGCTTCAAAAGGCAGTACAACTGCTCGAAGCGGCTGATGCGGACCTGGCAACTACTACACCGAGTACCAAGTTTCTGAGCAAGGTGCCTGCTGGTATTGATGTTAAGCATACCGTAAAGGCGCTGCTGGCGAGGTACTATAATATGCTCAGCATGGTAACGGGCTCTTATGATGCGGCAGCGGGCACGAAGGCCATTACATACGCTTCTGCGGCCAGCCTCAGTGTCAAATCGGAGTTCCGGTTTACTGCGGCAACGCCTAACCCGCTGGGTGAGTGGAACATTACACAGAATGTATTCGGGGCTGTAGATTCTACTATCGGGTTACGCAATGGCCTGGCGCCTGTTCCTGCGGCTACAGACCCGAGGATTGGTTTTTATATCAGCAAGTCGGGTACGATCTACCCGCTTAAGGCGTTTGCATTAAACCAGACTGCTTCTTACCCTGTATATCTTCCGGGTGAAATGAGCCTGATCATTGCTGAAAACCAGGCCCGGCAGAGCCAGTTTGGCCCGGCTAAGGCGGCGCTTGATGCGGTGCTGACCAAGACTACTGATATTTATGGTGTAAACGCTGCGCAGCCTGCCTATAGCGGCCCGATGACGCAGGCTGATCTGCTGAATGCGATATATAAGCAGCGCAGGATTGAATTGTTTATGAGTGGTATGGAGCTTGAGGACAGCAGGCGTTTTGGCCGCCCTGCACCCAACAGCGCGAACGAGGAACGGAACCGAAACTTCTATCCTTACCCGCTGAGTGAACGGAATAATAATACCAATACACCGGCAGACCCTGCGATATAATATTGGTTTGCTGAAAGAGTTGCCCCCGGGATAATATTCCGGGGGCAATTTTATTTTTTGCCTTTCCATTGAAGATCGAGCTGTACTGCTTCTTTCAGGAGCTTTACAATGGCTGCTTCATCGATCTGGTCCGGGTCTTTATATACTTTGTAAAAGATCTGTTTATTAGTGCCCCGGTCGAGATAGCCGTCTACATCTTTAAGCCGGTTGCCGTGCCAGAGCCCAAACAGGACTCCTTTCTTAATACCACCGCGTGGTATTGATGCGGGCCATATAATACATATACCACGGTTGCCATAAAAGAAAGGGACGTTATACGATAGTTTTTCCCGGCAATGGCCCGGCAGGTTTTCTGTAACGATCTGCCGAAGCACATCGACCATGATGCGTTCCTGGTCGGTGAGCAGTTCGTAGAGCTGTAAAAGAGATCTTATTCTGCCGGGGCTGCCCTGTTTCATATACTGTTGATGGTTTGGTTGTTGTGATTCGTGTAACCGGTATGAGGGGTGATTACAGCGCACAGGTAAATTTCTGTATTCCAAAAATAGCCAAATGTTTGCATGTGCTTTGTGCTGTGACTTCCGGCAAGCCCCATTCTTTCCAGGGCTTTATTTCCTATCTTCAACCTGAAATCAACTTTAAATGGAATACCTCGTAAGGGCCTGTAAGGAGGACGATATACCTGCTGTTGTTACACTGTGTGCAAAACATGCTGAATATGAGGGGGCTGGTTACAGCCCGGAAGGCAAAGCGGCGGGACTGAGGGCGCTTCTTTTTGGAGATCACCCTGTATTATTCTGTCTTGTTGTTGAATGGGGTAATGATGTTGTTGGCTATGCTACCTATACTTTTGACTACTCTACCTGGAGTGCTGCCCGTTTTCTCTATATGGACTGCCTTTTTCTGGAGCCTGCATTCAGGGGTTTGGGTATTGGGGAGGCGGTAATGAAACAGCTTGTTGATATATCGCGTACAAACGATTGTGTAAACATTCAATGGCAGACGCCGGATTTTAATGAACGTGCCATCGCGTTCTATAAGAGGATCGGCGCTACGGGTAAGAACAAGGTGAGGTTTTATATTGATACGCAATAGGGTGAGTATTCTGTATACAAACGGCCGGGTTGTGATAACCCGGCCGTTGCTGTTGTTTACTTTTTATTTACTCCTGCAGTTTTACTTCCCTGAACAATTTCAATGGTGTTTTTTCGGCCTGTTGCCTGAATGCCTGCCATGGTCCATTAAAAAAGGCTGCTGCTCTTTTTACTGAGATGTCTGTTAATCCTTCTGCGTCGGTCACCAATCTTTCCTCCTGTGCATCGGGTATTTTGTACCGCCCCTGTACTGCTGTTCTTGCTTCGTTGAGTTTGCGTATGGTTGTGACAACGGGTACAGTGCCATAGCCCTGTTTCTCCTGTGGTTTACCAAATATTGCATGCCTCAGATTTCTTATGTTGTCCGTCATCACTTTAGACATTTTGCGCAGGCTGTCTGCCCCGCTGCCTTCTGCGTCTTTTAACTGTGTTTCCAGTTTCTTTATCGTTTCTTCGGCATCGGCCATTGCGTCGGTGACGGCCGTTAGTTTTTCGGTGCAGCGGTTCAGTCTTTGCAGCATTGCCATTTTTGCATCATATACGGTTTTGCTGTTTTCTGTTCTGGGGTCTCCTTTTACGACCAGCAGGGTTGAGTCTTTTTCTTTTCCCAGTGTAAGCACGAGCTTGTAGGTACCGGGGTAAACGGGTAATCCCCTTGGCTCGGGGGTTTCCTTTCCGGGCCTGGGTGTTCCGGGCTGTCGTATGCCTTTCATTTCGAAAGCCCAGGTGGCTTTATTATATCCCGGATCTGCTTTTTGCTTCAGGGTACGTATTTGCGTATTTGCTTCGTCGTATATTCTTATCTCTACGGTATCGCTCTTTTTCTTAAGGGTATCTGGTTGTGGTTTTACATAAAAGCTGTACTGGGCGCCACGGCCGCGGTTTTGTCCTTCGAAGAGGCCCCAGGTACTCCATTCATATCCCGGTGCATTATTATAATTGGCCTGGTAAGCGGGTGAGGGTTCAAAAACGGTAAGTGGTTTTGAGGGTTCTGCTCCATTTGCCGAGGCTATTTTACGCAGCGGCCGGATATTATCGAGTACATACAGGGCCCGGCCAAAAGTAGCGATGCAGAGGTCGGCTTCGCGTTCCTGTATTACCATATCGTATGTTGATACAGCGGGGTACCCGTTTTTCCATTGCTGAAAGTTCTGTCCGTTATCAAAGCTGATCCAGAGGCCGTTCTCTGTTCCTACAAAGATGAGGTTGGGTTCTACAGGATCCTGCACCATGCACAGCGCATATCCCCTCACTTTAGTATCGTTGACCAGCGGCTGCCAGGTGGCTCCGTAGTCTTTTGTGCGAAAGATGTAGGGCCGGAAGTCTCCCCGACGGTAGTCGTTGCATACTACAAATGCTTCTCCGGTATTATGCCTGCCTGCCCTTATCTGTGGTATCCACGCACCTGTTGGCATTCCGGGTATTTTGCCCCGGAAGTTTGTCCAGGTTTTTCCGCCGTCTTTTGTTAATTGTACATTACCGTCATCTGTTCCTGCCCATATTACATTGCGGTCGCGCATGGATGGTTCTATACAAAGAATCGTTGTAAAGTTTTCTGCTCCTGTGATATCTATTGAAAGGCCGCCATTATTCTCCTGGTTTTGTTTTACTGTGTCGTTGGTGGTGAGGTCGGGGGAGATGATTGTCCATGTGAGGCCACGGTTGGTACTCTTGTGTATAAACTGGCTGCCGAAGTAAAGGGTTTTACTGTCGAAGGGGTCGATGGCCAGTGCGGCGTTCCAGTTGTAGCGGAGGACTGTTTTGAGGTCTGGCGCCGGGGCCTGTATACGCCAGTCTTCGCCGGTTTTGCAGTTGTGCCTTACCAGTTCGCCTCCCTGGCTCATGCTGTACACCCAATCGGGGTTGTCGGGATCGGGTACTACGTCGAAGCCGTCGCCACTGCTCAGGCTTTCCCAGTAATAGTTGCGTATACCGCCATTTATCCAGGTATAGGATGGTCCGCGCCAGCTTCCATTGTCCTGCATACCGCCCATAATATGGTAGGGCGTTTCATTGTCGACATTGAGGTGGTAGAACTGTCCCAGCGGCAGTTGTTCGTCGAACTTCCAGGTGGCGCCCCTGTCGCGACTGATGCCGATGCCACCATCATTTCCTTCCACGATAAAGTTCGGATCGGTGGGGTGTATCCAGAATGCATGATGATCGGGGTGTATACCGTTGTAAGGAATAATTACTTTAAAAGATTTGCCTGCGTCTTCACTGAGGCTGATCATCTGGTACACATTATAAATGCGGTTTTCGTTCCTGCTGTCTACTCTTATATCCTGAAAATAAAACGGCCTGTTGCTGACCACCGAGGGATCGCTGTTTACCAGTTCCCATTTTGTGCCTCCGTCGTCTGTTTTATACAATCCATTTTTAGTTGCTTCTACAAGTGCGTACATACGTTTGGGCTGGCTGGGTGCTATTGCCAGGCCGATACGACCGAGGTTACCATCGGGTAATCCTTCTGCCCTGCCCAGTTTTTTCCAGTTCCTGCCACCGTCTACAGTCATATACAGCCCGCTGCCTGTTCCTCCGCTGGAAAAGCTCCAGGGGGTGCGCCGGTGCTGCCACATTGCGGCTACCAGCTTATTGGGATTGGATGGGTCGATCACCAGATCGGCACAGCCGGAGGTGTCGTTGGTGTATAATATCCGTTTCCATGTTTCTCCTCCATCTGTTGTTTTGTACACGCCACGCTCGGGATGTTCGGCAAATGGGTTTCCTATCGCGGCTGCATATACGATATCGGGATTGGTTGGGTCGATGATGATACGGTGAATGTTCCTTGTTTTTTCGAGGCCCATCAGCTTCCATGTCTTTCCTCCGTCGAGGGTTTTGTAGATGCCTTCCCCGATGTTGAGCGAGTTGCGTGGGTTTCCCTCGCCGGTTCCTACCCATTGTACGGCCGGGTTGGATTGTGTGATGGCAACGGCACCTATATTAAGTGTAGGCTGGTCGTCGAATACCGGTACCCATGTAGCGCCGCCATTCTCCGTTTTCCATACACCGCCACTGGCTGTACCCAGCAATATATAATTGATATTACTGTGCATGACGTCTATCGCTGTTACACGGCCACTCATGCCTGCGGGGCCAATGCTCCGGGGTACCATATTCTTAAAATTATCGAGGGATATTTTCTGCGCCCGGGCAAAGGTAAAAAGCAGTAAAGCGGGGAGCGTTACGAGTAAGTATTTTCTCATCTTAACCAGTTTATTATAGTAAGATGCAAAAAAAAGAACGGGCAGCAAAAAATAATTGGTTGAGCGGAGGTTGGCTGTTGCTGCTCCGGGTGTTTAGAAACGGAAGGTTAGTCCCGCCTGTAATGATTTGAAGTTATTATTCACATTGCTCTGGTTGATATAGCTGTTCTTTACCAATTCTGTGAGCCCGTAGTTTCCCCGCAGTTCAAGCCCAAGTTTTTTGGTAAGCTGGTACTGGATACCTGCTGTAAACAGTACGTTTACCCGGTTCAGGTCTTTCAGTGTAAACCTGCGGTAGGGTATAACGGTACCCACGAACGTGCCGGGCACGTTCACGATGCTGGCGTCAATGATGTAAACGGGTGTGATGCCCGCTCTGCCGGTCAGTTTGGTTCGGGGTATACTTTGCTGGTATAGTATGGGCAATTGTATCATGGTAAGCGACTGCAGTTTTGCGTCGGTTTCCCTGTTGGTGGTATTCTGCTTTTCGGATACCCTGTAGCTTTCTGAAAGGCTGTGACCGGAGATGCCCAGCCCTGTTACCAAGTCGGTTTTTTTGCTGAGGGGGATGTTGAGCAGCACCTGTGCATATTTACCCGAACCCTGGTGTTTTAATGGCAGGCTGAGGCCTGCTGCCAGTTCGAGCAGAGGTTTTCTTTTTGACGGGTTGGCTGTATTGCTGCTGTGACCGGTTATACTATTTTCTTCTGTATCGTTTTGCTGCCGGGCGGGTGTGATATGTTTTGCTGTAGTTTCCTGCACCGCCGATGGGCCTGATGGCTCCATTGTTACCGGTGTTTCGGGTGCGGCTGCATTGGGTATAACGAGGGGCTGCGCGGTACTGATCTGTATGCCTGCTTTACCGGGAGGGGTAATAAGGTTATGCTGTGATGAGCGGGCAAATAATTGAAAGGTTTTACTGTTGTAAAAAGTGTGGGTTGCGGCTGTGGGTGCCTGTTGAAGATTTGTTGCGGGCTGGCTGGAAGATGTACTAACCGGGGCCCCGGCACTGGTCGATTTCTGCTGTGCAATTTTATTGCCCTGCAGGCTGCCGGCTGTTGGTTTATAAAGCATGGGAACCAGCAATCCTGCGCTGCCGGCAACCAGCAGTAAAAACAGGAGGTAGCGTTTCCAGGACTGCCGCTTTTTTTGTTGCTGCAACAGGCGTGCCTCCATCTTTTCCCAGGCAGCATCGGCACGATCGGACTCCTGTGGTAAAAGCCGCGTTTTAAACAGATCGTCGATAGTAGAGTTTTTACTCATACGCGTTGCAGTTTATGAATTAATTTTTTTTTATCCAATCCGGCTGCGAGCAACTGTCTTGCTTTAGCAAGGTGTGCCTGCGAGGTACGTTCTGCCATATTCAGTGCTTCGCCTATCTCGCGGTGATTGTATTCTTCAAAGACATAGAGGTTAAACACGAGGCGAGTGGTTTCGGGCAGGTCCCGTAGGAGGCGGAGCAGGTAATCGCGGTCGTATTTTTCATCGGCAAGGTTATTTTCCCAGGGGGTTTCTGCGAGAATGGATACGGGCTGGTATCCTTCGGTATAATTGTTATGGAGGGAAATGATCCTTGACTGATGCTGATACTGGTTCTTTTTGATGTAATCGAGACAGCAGTTTATGAGTATCCGTTTCATCCACCCTTCAAAGGAACCGGCGAAAGAGAACTTACTGATGTGTTTGAACACGCGCAAAAATGCATTGTTGAGTATTTCTTCTGCATCTTCAGTACGTTGTACATAACGCAGGCTGGTTGTCATAAAAAGAGCAAAGTACTTTTTGTACAGCAACTTCTGACTGGCAAGATCCTGACGCTGGCAGCCTGTGATTATGTCTTGTAATGGTTTATCCATTTCTGGTTGCAGGCTGAAAAAACGCCTTTCAGCTTTTTTGGGTTGATTTGTTTCCGGTTTTCACAGGGCAGGGTTGATTTTGTATTGATCTTCCGCCCTTTATAAGACCGTTCTCATCTTTTAAATGCCGTATGGTAAGTTAATCTTTTTTTACCATTATACCGGCGCGAGGGCTTTGATGTAAAAAGCCCGCAGCACAATGATACTGCGGGCTTTTACTATCTTACATGCACCGGTCAGTTTCCCTGACCGTTATTGTATTTCTTCTCTGCGGCTTTTGCTTTTTCAAAGTCGAGTACTACTCCATTGATGCAGTACCTGAGGCCTGTGGGCGGGGGTCCGTCTTCAAAGACGTGGCCCAGGTGGCTTTTACAGCGTCCGCACTGTACTTCGGTTCGTACCATACCGTGGGAGTTATCGGGGAGGTAAATGATACTGCCTTTGCTGATGGGCTGGTAAAAGCTGGGCCAACCGCATCCGCTTTCGAACTTGGCGTTACTTTCAAAGAGAGGGTTGCCGCATACTGCACAGTAAAATGTACCTACGTCTTTCAATTTTTCGAAGGGGCTGCTTCCGGGGCGTTCGGTACCTTTTTCCCGGGCTATCTGATAGACTTCTTTGGGAAGTATTTTCTTCCATTCATCGTCGGCCACGTTTACCTTACCGGTATCGGTGCGGGAGTACATGGGGTTCTTTTTTGTAGTATCGCTCATCGTAATTGTATTTTTATCGTTATTGGTGGCATGGCATGCTGTCATCAGCAATACCAGCAGCGGGAAAATCATTATCCGGTTCATGCTATTGGAACAATATAGTGAGTAAATGGTTTATTTTCTTTTATATACGGACTCTTTTTACTGAAAGTTTTTGACTGCTTTGTTAAAATCGGTAACAATATTATAAACTGCATATATTATATTTGTTGATATCATAAAGTTTAGATGAATGATGTTTAACTTAATACTGTTTGGCCCTCCGGGTAGCGGAAAGGGCACTCAAAGCGAAAAGTTGATAGCTAAATACGGACTGAAGCACCTCAGTACAGGCGACTTATTACGCAACGAAATAGCGGCTCAAACTCCGCTGGGTCTTGAAGCTAAAAGCATTATGGACAAAGGCCAACTGGTTCCGGACGAGGTGGTGATTGGCATGATCAGTTCTGCGCTGGACAGTAACCCGGAAGCAAAGGGGTTTTTATTTGATGGTTTTCCGCGTACAGGCGCGCAGGCTGAGGCACTTGATAAATTACTGGAACTGAAAAAGACTGCCATTGCGGTTATGCTGGCTCTTGAGGTTGGTGAGGAAGAGCTTGTAACCCGCCTTCTTAAAAGGGGTGAAACGAGTGGAAGGAGCGATGATACCAACGAAAACGTAATCCGTGCAAGAATAAACGAGTACCGCAATAAGACTGCTGCTGTGGCTGATTATTATAAAAAGTTTGACAAAGTAGTAATGGTAAAGGGTGAAGGCAGCATTGACGACATTTTTACTGCTCTTTGTGCAGAGGTAGAAAATAAAAGATAACAGGCCTGTGCAACTTTTGCTGTGGATTCCCCAGTCTTTTGTTCATTACAATACACCCGGAAAATGATCAGGAGAAACAAATGTGCGTGGCTGTTATGTGGTTGTTTTATCCTGTTCGGGTGGTTGTGTTCTTTTGCCCAGGACAGTACTTCTTACAAAAACGACACTTTTTTTCTTGCTAAAAAGAAAGGGATCTTTGGCCGGCTCGGAAGGAGTATGATTGCCAATGACAACCCTACGGAAGGGCCCATCAAAATTGACGTTCCTTTTAAAGAGTACAGCGGCAAGATCATACGCCATATTTTCATTACCCGGCTGGGGTTTGAGCGCAACTTTTATGATACCAGCCTGGTGCGGCAGAATTTTGGAATAGGGGTTGCTAATGCCCTGCACCGGAATACGGCTTTACCGGTTATCCGTAAGAACCTTTTCTTCCGGGAAGGCGATCCGCTGATTCCGTATCTTCTTGCAGATAATGAGCGTCATTTGCGCGAGCTTGAGTACATCCAGGATGCCCGTTTTGAGGTTATGCCTGCTGGCCGACGGAAAGATTCTGTGGATGTGCTTGTGGTTACGAAGGACGTATTCAGCCCTGGTGCAACGATCAGCGCCTCCAGGGCTGACCGGGTGTATTTCAGGTTGTATGACAAAAACATCTTTGGCCGTGGCAACCAGTTTACTATATATGGGTTGTATGACAATGAGCGCTCGCCGAGGGTAGGTTATGGTGCTGAGTACACCCACCGCAACATGGTGGGCAGCTTTATTGACTGGTCGACCGGGATTCAGACGCTTTATCCTGGTTTTAACAGCGGCAGGCGGGAGGAGACCGTTTTATATACCCGATTTGTAAGACCGCTGGTTTCTCCTTATTTTGGTTATACCGGCGCTTTTGATCTTTCTTTACATACTCTTCATAATAATTACCTGGTGGATTCATTATTCAAGAAAGAATATGAATACCAGTATTCTGATGCTGACCTGTGGATAGGTTATAATATTGGCGCGCGCCGGATGCTGATCAAGAACACGGCAAGTCGCCTGAAGAAGTTTATTGCTCTCCGTGTTTTTCATACTGAGTTTCAGCGGGTACCTGGGCGTTATGCCAATGAATACAATTACCAGTATGCTGATATCAGCGGGGTACTGGGTTCTATCACTGTTTTCAAGCAAAGTTTTTATAAGACCCGGTTTGTATATGGGTTCGGGCGTAGTGAGGACGTTCCTGAGGGTTTCAGTGCGGCTCTTACCGGTGGCTGGACAAACAAACAGGGCCGGGGCAGACCTTATATGGGGATGGATTTTCAGCTTAATAATTTCAAATCGGCGGGGCATTATGTGAGCTATACCTTCCGGTTAGGTGGCTATCTTTATCAACGTAAGGTTGAGGATCTTGATCTTTTGCTGGATGTCAATCATTTTTCACGGCTTCAGCACCTGGGTGGCAAATGGTATCACCGCTGGTTTGTGGGGGGCAGTTTTACGAAACAATCGGGCCCGGCGCTGAATCAACCCCTGTTTCTTAACAGCAGCTTTGCTTTGCCTCAATTCAATAATGGTAATATTGCGGCCAACAGCCGTACGGTTGCCCGTATTGAATCGGTTTTTTATAATACCTGGAAGTTTATCGGCTTCAGGTTTGCGCCTTTTGTTTTTTTTGATGCTGCTTATCTTACCGAACCAGGGAGGGGCCTGAGGAAGGGCGACTTTTTCAGCAGCCCGGGTGCGGGGGTGCGTACGCGTAATGAAAGCCTTATTTTTGAAACGGTGGAGCTGAAGGGTTATCTTTTTCCGCGGCAAACGGAGGGTATGAAGGGATGGCGTATAGAACTGAATACGAATATCCGGTTCAAATACAATTCGAGCTTTATTAAAAGGCCGGAGTTTGTGGTGGCTAACTAATACAATATTCAGATGGATAAGAAACTGTTTTTAGAGGAAACGTTCATAGAGCGTATCAGGTTGCTGGACGGTAATGCGCTGGGTAAATGGGGCAAGATGAACGGCCACCAAATGGCTGAGCACGTAATCGCTTTTTTCAAGATTTCTTCGGGAGGGTTGCAAATTCCTGTTGTTACTGCTGAGGCGGACCTGCCCAAGTTTAAGGCTTTTCTGCTGAGTGATAAGGAGTTCAGGGAAAATACCAAGGCACCTTCACAGATACTGGGTGAAGAGCCTTTACCTACGCGTACTGCGTCTATGGAAGAGGCGGTTTCCAAACTGGAGAGGAGTATAGGGGAGTTTACAGCTTATTTTGCTGCTAACCCGGGTGCTATTACTACTCACCCTGTTTTTGGCCCATTAAATTTTGAGGAATGGATACTACTGCATTACAAGCATGTACTGCATCACCTGAAACAGTTTGACCTTGCCTGACCCTGATTATTCTGCTTCTGCGACTACTTCTTTTACTTCGGGGATCATCCTTTTCATCATGCCTTCTATACCTGCTTTGAGCGTGATCATGCTGGAGGGGCAACCGCTGCAACTTCCCTGGAGCATCAGGTTTACTTTCCCGTCTTCATAGCTTTTGAACTGTATTGCGCCGCCATCCATTTCTACTGCGGGCTTTACATAATTTTCGAGCAGTTCCTTTATGCGTTTTACGATATCGTCGTCGTCGGCACTTACGGTGTTGCTGCTCCCGGGCTTCATTGCGGCAACTTCTTCTTCAATGATCACGGGTTTTCCTTCTTCGAGATAATCTTTGAGGAATTGTTTGATGGAGGGTATGATGTCCTGCCAATCTTCCGTATCGGTTGTTTTAGTGAGCGTAATAAAGTTGCTTGCTATAAACACCGACTTAATAAAGGGAAAGGAGAAGAGTTCCTGTGCCAGGGGCGAAGGTTTTGCACTGGCTTCATCAGGGAAATCTATACTTTTACCCGGGTACAGGAGTTTGTTGGCCACAAACTTCATGGTTTCGGGGTTAGGGGTCATTTCTGTATAGATGCTGATGATGGTATTTCCTGTTTTGATCATGACGGAAGATTTAATATTCAAAGTTACGTAAGTATGCAGAAATAACGGGCGACGGGTAAAGACTTCGTTTACCGGGCAGGATATTATTTCTCATCTCGAAAACCGGCTCTTTTGTTCTTTTACGGGGTATATCTTCACGCCAGGAGGGGGGTTGCTGCGGTTTCAGATGGCCTGCCGGAGTTCGGTGAGCATGCCCATCTGGCGCAACATGCTGGCTTCGTCCCATATATACCAGACTTTGATGATCTTGTTGTTTTTGATTTCGAGAACGGATACTCCTTTGAAGGAAATGTACCGGCCGGTGGCTGGTATCTTCATGATCTTGCCTTTGTGGTGGCCCACGGCGCCCCAGCAAACAACGACCTGCTCTTCTTTTTCTATCAGTTTCTCTACTTCGAGTTTGAGGTCGGGGAAGGCGTTTAGGTAAACAGATACGGTTTTCTGAAGATCTGCTTTGGTGTAGACCCGGTTGCTGCCGAGGTCTTCCCGGATAAATTGATCGTCGTATTCTGCCAAAACTCCGTCGATATTCCGTTCGTTCCAGGCGGCAAATAACCGGTCTACTACATGAATTTTTTCTTTCTTCATTTTTTTCAGTTTAGTAATACACAAACATATCACCGGGTTTTGTTCACCTGCAAGACCAGTTCTTGTTCAGTTTTTGTTCACCCAATAACTTATTGATTATTAAGTGTTTAAAAAATAAAAACCGTTGGTAATGTGCTTAAAATGCAGAACCGGATATACTCCGGTTCTGCATAAAGTTTTATTATGGTAATCAGAAGAAACGGCGACACCCTAATGAAAGGATGTGCCTGAGGATGAGATAAATTGTTTAATGTCTGGCTCAACTGGTTTATTATTTGCCGGGCATTACTACTGTGTTGATAACATGGATGACACCATTGCTCTGGTACACATCTTTAATGGTTACTGTGCTCATACCACCTTTTTCGTCTTTGAGCCAGATCTTTTTTCCTTTCATCATGGCGATGAGTGTACCGCCCTGTACTGTTGTGAGCTTTGCCATACCGTTGCCTTCTTTTATCATTTTAGCCAGTTCTTTTGAGTCGATGCGACCGGCTACGACATGGTAGGTAAGTACTGCGGTAAGGGTGCCTTTGTTTTCGGGTTTGAGTAAGGTTTCTACTGTGCCTGCGGGAAGTTTACCGAAGGCTGCATTTGTGGGAGCGAATACTGTAAAGGGGCCTGTTCCCTGGAGCACTTCAACGAGACCTGCGGCTTTTACGGCTGCAACCAGTGTGGTATGGTCTTTGGAATTAACGGCATTTTCAACAATGTTTTTACCTGGGTACATTGGCGCACCGCCAACCTGTACTGTTTTTTCCATGGATTGTGCATAGTTGCTGTTAATGAATAATACTGATGCAAACAGTAATGCAATTGATTTAATGAACTTCATTTTGTCTAGTTTTTATGAATGATTTAATTATAGCACAAATATGGTGCAGGTATATAGTCACCCACAAGACCAAGGGTTGTTCAGTTCCTGTTCACAATTGTTCATTCGTGCCGGGGGGTAAACGGCAGATATAAAAAGAGGCGGCCTGTATGGGCTGCCTCTTTGCTGTTATGCTTTTGTTGCTATTTTTTCTTATAAATGGGTACGGTGCTGCAGGGTTCTCCGTACATAATGCTCTTTACCACGGGCCTGAGCTGGTGTGTAACCTGCAGGTAAGCGGCTTCGCCAATGGGTATTTCGCCACAGCCTTTGATTACGACGCGCTGGTCGGTATAGGGCGCCGGATCGATGGCGCTTATATTTTTAAGCAGAAGTTGTGTTTTGAGTTCTTCTTCTGTACCAAAAACCACTGCGGCGGCAACGGGCTGCAGGTTAGCGGCAACGAGCATGTAGGCCCATACCGGGATGATGGCGTCGGCGGTGCAGGTAACGGCTACGTTTTTATCCTGAAATTTTGACCATTCTGTATTCTTAAGCGCTTCCCGAAAATCTTTTTCTTTAAGGATCAGGCCCATAAAGAGATAGTCTTTAAGATCGAAGACTGCTATTTCTGCCTTGGGGTAGTACTGTTCCAAATCGAGGGTGATGATGCCGCTCTCTGCCACTTTATTAACTAATACTTCACTCATAGTACTGCGATGATTGATTATACTGCAAAATTAGCAAGCTTACCGGAATAAGGGCGGCGGGGAGGCACAAAAAAGCCGGTTGCTGAGGGGCAAACCGGCTTTAATTTCTTTTATCGTAAATTATCAGAAGAATTTACTCCTGTTGTCTTTAACGCTGGCTTCTTTACGCAGTGCCTGGAACCAACTGCCTGTACGCTGTTTAAGACCCTGTAACTGGTCGATTTTCATGCGTGCCTGTACGTCGGCGGGATCAGCGGGTTTAGTACCGTAGCTGTTTACTTTCATCACATAAACGCCATTGTTGGCTATTATGGGTGCGGAAACTTTTGACTGCAGTTCTTTATTGAATGCAGAGCCGATAAGTTTTGGTTCGTTACCAAGACCATTTATTATGGTGGCGCTGAAGGTAAGGCTTGAATCGGCACCAGCTATTTCTACTGTTTTTCCGTATGCTGCGGCGGCTGATTCGAGGGTGGGTGTGTTGCCCAGCTTCCTGACGATCTCTGCTGCTTTTTTCTGGTTCCTTACAATGGTTTCTACCATTGGCCTTGCTGCTTTAGCAGAGGGGAGACCTTTTTTGTTTATATCTTCTACTGTTGCTACCACGATCTGATCGGCCATACGGTAGGGAGTGCTTACGTCGCCTTCTTTGGCTTCGAAAGCCCATCTTACTACTTCGCGTGCGTCGGAGAGTGCGCCCAACTGGCTGTCGTTCTCTTTTACCGGGGCATTACCGCTTATTTTCTTGATGCCGTTTTTCTGTGTATAGGCATCGAGGGCTTTGAGGGTCCTTGCTTCGGCAGAAAGTTTTGTTGCCTGCTGGTCGGCCTGGTTGATGGTTTCGTCGCTGGAGATGATGTCTTTTGCGAGGTAGGCCACTTTATAGGCGGGTTCCATTTTCCATTGTTCGAGCACTTCGATGTAATGGTAACCGATGTATCCCTGCTGGCCGCCGGACTGGCCTTTAACGATTTTTTTGGTTCCTACGGGTTCGTAGAAAATTGTGCGGTAGAAAGAATCGACGAGTGAGCTTGTAGAGCTGAATTTATATTCGCCTTTTGTTTCTTTACTTCCACCATCGTCGGAATATTTTTTTACCATTTCGTTAAAATCGGCTCCTCCTTTAATTGCTGCGGCAATACTGTCTATCAGTTTACGGGCAACGCTGTCGGGGCGTATCTGCGGATTTTGTGCATCGCCTACTTTTATAAGTATGTGGCGACATTTAACGCTATCGGGCATGGTGCGTGTTTCTACCATACGGGCGAGTACAAAACTTCCGCCATCGAGGTAGGGTCCGAAAACGCCACCTTTTGCGAGCGCAGCGATAGAGTCTTTTGCTGCCATCTGCATTTTACTTTTTACCACAAAACCGTCGAAGAAGGGCATGGTGCTTGCATTGCGGGCTGCGTATGCCTGTGCAACACTGTCTTTAATAAAACCTTCTTTGAGTACGGCAACTGCTTCGCGTGTTTTCTGACTATCGGCTGCTGAGGGGTTGGTGCTGAAAGTAACGTATGATATATTACGTGTTTCTTCTTCGCTTTCGAACTGATTCTTATGTTTCTGCACGTAAGCTGTAATGTCTTCGTCGGTTACTTTAACAGTACTGTCGCTGATAACATTATAAGGTATTGACACATAGGAGATGCTGGCGAATGTATTTTTTTCTGCCTGATCTCTTTCCTGCATCCAGGTGGGATAGTATGCTGCTGAAGTGATGAGGGCGGTATATTTAGAAACTGTTGCTTCGAGTTTTGCGGGTTCAATGATCTGGGATTCGATCTGGTCTCTCTGTTCGTTTTTTGATTTTTTTGCTGATGCCCACCATTCCTGTACTTTATCTACACTGTAGACGCCTGTCTGCGGGTCTGTAAATGCCTGTTTGAGCATTTGCGGAGCGTCTTCGCTGCTATATAATATAGTTGTAAGTTCTTTGGGTGTAAGTGCCAAGCCTAATTTTTCAACTTCAGCATAAAAGATCTTTTCTGATACCAGTTGTTCCCATACACCGGTGCGGATCTGCGCGCGCTGGGCTGCGGAGATGGCCTGGCCGGCCATGCGGTCTTCCTGGTCTTTTACTTTTTTATTGAACTCGTCTCTTTCTATAACCTGTCCGTTGACTTTTCCTATAGTGGTAGAGTTGGAAGCGCCAAACAGCCTGCTTCCTCCGCTTTGGGCGTCCATCAATAGAAAACCAATCAAGCTCAGGGCAATAACTCCAATTACAATGGCAGCTCCTTTGTCACGGATATTCTGAATAATCTGCATGGTTTGTTAAAAATTAAATTTGGACGGCAAAAATAGGGTAATTTCAGTTACAATTGCCCAATTTTTCGGGGGTGGTGCAGCGGGGCACAATACAGGAATGGCAGGGGTTTTACCCGGCAAGCCGGGTATGATGAAACTGCTGTTTGCCGGGATTTGCCTTTGGGGTTTTCCACAGGGGCTGTGTATAATGGCTGGTTTCTGTGTATAACCGGTTGGGTTATACCACCTGAGCAAAATGCAAATGGGGAGTAAAATGGCTGTTTGGGGATGAGCTGCCCGGGGGGTGTTATCAACCATAAAGTTTTACCTACTTCTTTAAACAGGGGTAAGGCTGGTGCAGTTGAAATTCTTTTCCCCGGTAATAATTATACACGGGTGTTGATAACGGATGTGCCGGGACATTCGTAATGCAAGTATTACTAAGCAATAAGATTATAGTAATTTTGTGGATTAAAGGTGAATGATGGTGGATAAACTGGTTTTCCGGGAAATCCAAACCTTTAAAAAATTATGTTTCCACATATTCACACCACTAATAATAGTGGGTTATTTTAATAATAAATTATTATATAATTACTATGGCGGATATTAACATCGATCAAGCGGCGGTTTTGGAGAAGGGTTTCCTGGATGTTGACATAGATGTTAACCTGGATTTGTTTGCTGAGATTGAAAGGCTGAAAAAAGAAAAGAATGCGATCATCCTGGCGCACTACTACCAGGAACCGGATATTCAGGATGTGGCGGATTATATAGGGGACAGCCTGGGACTGGCGCAGAAGGCTGCTGGCACTGATGCGGACATCATTGTATTTGCCGGGGTTCATTTTATGGCTGAGACGGCTAAGATCCTCAACCCCGGAAAGAAGGTGCTGCTGCCGGACCTGAAAGCGGGTTGCTCGCTGAGTGATTCTGCGCCGCCGGAGTTGTTCAGGCAGTTCCGTGAAAAGTATCCTGATCATATTGTTGTGACCTACATTAACTGCAGCGCGGGTATGAAGGCGTTGAGCGATATCATCTGTACGAGCAGTAATGCCCAGAAAATCATCGAAAGCCTCCCGGAGGATCAACCTATCATATTTGCTCCTGACCGCAACCTTGGGGCTTATATTAACAAACAGACGGGCCGGAATATGGTATTGTGGAACGGAGCGTGCATGGTGCATGAGATATTCAGCCTGGAGAAGATCACGAAACTCAAGGTTCGTCACCCGAATGCCAAGGTAATTGCCCATCCTGAGTGTGAGACGCCGGTGCTGCAGGTGGCGGATTATATAGGCAGTACTACGGGGCTGCTTAAATTTACTGAGACAGACCCGGCTAATGTGTTTATTGTAGTTACCGAAACGGGTATATTGCACCAGATGCAGAAGAATAGTCCACATAAAACTTTTATTCCCGCCCCGCCTAATAATTCGTGTGCGTGTAATGATTGTCCACATATGAAGCTCAACACCCTTGAAAAGCTGTATCTGTGTATGGCGTATGAGATGCCTGAGCTTACTATGGATGCAGGTTTACTGGTGGCTGCACGGAAACCGATAGACAGGATGCTGGAGATCAGTAAGCGGTATGGGTTGTAATTATTCCTACAATAATGCAGCTTCTCAGGGGTTGGTGTGGATTGTTTGCGGGTGACAATAATGCAGGCCCGGAGGGGTTGTGTATTGCCAAGGATGCAGTTGTTCGTGGAATAAGGCCATCATGAAAGGATTTTTGCAATATGATATAAGTGGGCTATCTATACTTCAACATCACTTCAACATCGCTATAACTATGCTTTAACTATACTTTATTTTTTCCAGAATGTACTGATCCGTACCTGCAGGTTTTGCCTGATGTTGTTGTAAAACAGGTTAATATCTCCAATGTGATAGTTTTTGGTGGTGAGGAAAAGATTACCAAAGAATCTTGGTTTTGCCATCCAGAGCACATTTCTGTGTATCCGGGCGTCTGTCACCTTCTTTTTCACCTTATTAAAATTTTTTAGTATACCACCGGTATTCTGCGAACGGGGTATGTGGGTTTCGTCTGTTGTCCAGCTTAATGGGTTTACTACCGCTGCCCGGAAGGTTTCCTTTGCGACGAAGTCTGGTTCGGTGTAGCCTGTTTTAAAACTACGCCAGGATACAAAGCAGCCTGTTGCTGCGGGAGATGTGCAGACGGGTATGTGTGTAAAATAATCGACAGGTACGGGCATGCCAAGCAGGTAAGCACAGATGAGCCTGTTTGCGAGGGGTTTATCGTTGAAGTATTCTTTCAGCAGGCGGGCGGCGTGTTTTGTGCCCTGGCTGTGGGCTGCAATAATTATTGGCCTGTTGCCATTGTAATGTGTGAGGTAATATTCGAAGGCTGTTCTGACGTCTGTATAAGCGATTTCGAAGGCGCTGTCGTTTTCTATTCCTGTGCTGTAAAAGGCGCGGATATGTGCCTGGCGGTAGCGTGGTGCAAATACTCTTGTATTTTCATTGAATGCACTTGCCTGGTAAAGTATGGTTGAGTAATCGGTTCGGGAGTTTATTAAGGCGTCGTCGATCGGGGCGTTCATCCTTTGGTCTTTTGCTGCGGTGAGGGTAGTGGGATGAATAAAGAATACGTCTACCAGACTGTCTTTAGGTTCTTTATTCTGTAATGGTCGTGGTATACTGTCGGAAGGGTCTTTTTTCCATGGGTGTGCAGCCCAATAACTGAGGTTGCTGTAGTCGGGGATACCATTGACTGATGTAAACTGGTATGCTGTTTTTTTTGAGTATTCTGGTGTGCGGCAGGAAGTGTATAAAAAGCTTTGGAGGAGCAGCAATACTATGAAAGTTAGTGTGTTATGTAAGTTATGGGAAATACTGCCTGCTGTCATTTTTTATTATTTATGTACCTTGCGGAATCAAAGATTTGTGTACTTTTATCACTGGTTTAACTTCTGGTTTCGAAGATATTTACAAAACCAGTAAAAATTTATTTGTCATGGCTATTCCTTCGGTAAATCTTGCTGATTTTTTAAGTGGTGATCCTGAGCGCAAGCGCAATTTTGTAGAAGAATTGGGTAAGGCATACGAGGAGGTTGGCTTTGTTGCGGTTAAGAATCATGGTGTTCCTGATGAGCTTATTGCTGATCTTTATAAATATGTACAACAGTTTTTTTCGCTGCCGCTGGAGCAGAAAAGAAAGTATGAAGATCCTGTGCTGGCGGGCCAAAGGGGATACACAAGTTTTGGTAAAGAGCATGCCAAGGGGTTTGATGCTCCTGATCTAAAAGAGTTTTACCAGTATGGCCAGGTACCGCGTGATAATTTTAAGGAAGAGGAATACCCTGCCAATATCTCTGTGCGGGAGGTAGAAGGGTTTAATAATACTTTTGAGAAGGCGTACCGTGCTTTTGAACAGTCTGGTACGGCACTGTTACAAGCGATTGCCCTTTATCTTGGTCTTGATGAACATTACTTTGATGATTATGTTCACAATGGTAATTCTATACTTAGGGCTATTCACTACCCACCAATCACCAATGAGCCCAAGAGCGCCATCAGGGCCGAGCAACATGAGGATATTAACCTGATTACTTTACTGGTGGGTGCTTCTGCGGATGGCTTACAGATACTTACGAAGCAAGATGAGTGGGTAGGGGTTACTTCACTGCCCGAGCAGATTGTTGTGAATGTTGGAGATATGCTGCAGCGTTTAACGAATAATAAGCTGAGGAGTACTACCCACCGTGTAGTTAACCCACCAAGAGAACTGTGGCATACGTCAAGATTTTCTATTCCGTTCTTCCTGCATCCGAAGAGCAGTATGAGTCTTAAGTGTCTTGATTCCTGCGTTGATGAGCAGCATCCTAAGCAATACGAGGATGCTACAGCGGGTGAGTACCTGGATGAGCGGCTGCGCGAAATAGGATTAAAAAAATAGCACTGATTACATCAAAAATAAAAATCTACGTTTCATGAAGAGGATCTTACTGATTACCATGGTTGCGATAAGCTGCCTGGGCCTGAGCTCATGCAGTAATAAGGCACTGGAGTTTAATAATAAAGTGGTGGATATCCAGTCAAAACTGACACCTGAGTTTACTGCTTTCAGCCAGAAGATGGAGAACCTGGGAGAGAAGTCGATGAGCACTATACTGCCTGATGCGAAGGCTTTTGTGGTTAATGTTGACAAAAGCATTGCTGACATTAACGCGCTTGAAGTACCGAGTAATGGAGCAGAGTTTAAAAAGTGTATGCTCAACCAACTGGAGTGTTTGAAGAAGTTTTGTAATAATACGGTTCGGCTTGCGGATGAAAAGCTACCTGATGAGGAAAAGATTGCTGTGGCCACGGAAGTGATGAATGCCGGAACGGAGCTGGAAAGGCTGGAGGCTGAAACAGAAAAGGCACAAAAGGATTTTGCTAAGAAGAATAACTTCAAACTGCAATACAAAAACTAAGCTGTATAAATAAGTAAAACCATCTCTTAAGAGATGGTTTTTTGTATATTTTCTCCCGGGTGATTTTACTGCGTCACATACCGTTCCTGCGCGCTGTGTTTCTGCACAGTATCACTGCTTTTGGGGGGCCGCAGGGTCATACGGGGATGATGATGAAAACCTTTGTGGACAAGCGTAAGGATGTAACACGTGAAGAGCTGATGGAATATATTTCTTTCTGTCAGTTGCTTCCGGGGGCTTCTTCTACACAGACGCTTACCCTGATCGGTTATAAGCGTGGCGGGGTTGGGCTGGCGACGCTTACGCTGCTGATATGGATCTTGCCGGCGTGCACGGTAATGGGTGCACTGTCTTTTCTTGTATCGAGTATTGGCAAGGATAATTTGAGTGGAAGCGTCTTCCAGTTTATACAACCTATGGCGATAGGGTTTCTTGCCTATGCTGCCTTTACTGCTTTTAAGATATCGGTTAACAGTTTGATTACGCAGATCATTATGCTGGCGGCGATGATTATCACATTTGTTTTCTTTAAAGCGCCGTGGGTTTTTCCTGCTCTTATTACGGCGGGCGGTATTGCTACTAATTTCAGCAGTAAGCGTATCCCGGAGAAGGAGGTTGTAAAACCTAAACAGATCAGGTGGATGAATATCTGGTTGTTCGGGATACTGTTTATTGTTGCCGGAGTATTGAGTGAAACGGCGAGGAAGCAGAATTGGGAGAACCGCAAGGCATTCAATCTCTTTGAGCATACATATCGTTTTGGCAGCCTGGTATTTGGTGGCGGGGATGTGCTTATCCCGATGATGCTTGACCAGTTTGTTGCACGCCCGCAAAGTGAAAAGGTGATTGAGCGGAACCCGGGCCTGATACGGATTGAAAAGGAAGAAATACTTACCGGAGCAGGTATTGTGCGGGCGATGCCTGGTCCTGTATTCTCTATAGCAGCCTATACGGGCGGGCTTGCGATGCGTAATGAAGAACAACCGTATGAACAGGTGCTTGGGATTATCATTGGTACTGTTGCCATTTTTCTGCCCAGTGCCCTGCTGGTACTTTTCTTTTACCCGGTATGGCATAACCTAAAAAAGTTTATTGTTGTTTACCGCGCTCTTGAGGGCATCAATGCGGTAGTGGTTGGGCTTATGTGGGCGGCAACCATTTACCTCTTAAAAGATATTTCTCTTATGCATTTTGACCGGATCGCACTGCTTAATACGGGTGTTATTGCAGGTACCTTTCTGGTATTACAGTTAACGAAGATACCTCCGCCTTTTATTGTTCTTTTCTGTCTTTTACTGGGACTTCTTTTCTGACTTAACGGTAATAGTTATTTTTCTGTATTTCTTCCATGACGCTGTCGGGCAGGAGGTAGCGAAATGATTTGCCGGACTTTATTAACTCACGTATATGTGTACTCGAAATTTCGAGAAGGGGAGCATCTATAATGGTAATGTTTGCATCTATAAGTTCGGGTACATTGAAGCCGGGGCGGTTATAGACATAGATGGGATAGTCTCTCAACAGTTGCTGATAATTCTTCCAGCGGGTGATATTCTGCAGGCTATCGCTGCCCATGATAACAGCGAATTCGTGTTCAGGATATTTCTCTTTAAGGTAGGTGAGGGTATCAATTGTATAAGAAGGTTTGGGCAAGTGAAATTCGATATTGGATGATCTCAGCTTTGTTTCTCCTTCGATGGCAATATTAACGAGAAAAAGGCGGTGGTATTCGTTAAGCAGGGTGGAAGATGGCTTGAGGGGATTTTGCGGTGAGATGACAAGCCACACTTGTTGCAGGTTAGTGGTGTTAATGGTGTGGGTGGCAATGATAAGATGTCCGTTATGGATAGGGTTGAAGGAACCGAAGTAGAGACCTATCTTCATACTTATGCCATTAATGGAGTGACAGGAGTTTCTTCTTCGACCCAGATCAATTCTGCTTCGTCGAGACGCAGGCTGAGGGTATAGCCAGCTACGGTTATACTGATGGGATCGCCGAGGGGGGCAACGTGTTCGATGGTAACAGACTCTCCTGGTACACAACCCATTTCCATCAGTTTGATGAATAGTTCATCCTGTTCGAATGACTTGATGATGACCGTCTTTCCTATTGTGGCTTCTGATAATCTTTTTTCCATGATGCTTATGTTGCTCTTTTGTGGCTTCGTTATTGCAAATGTATTCATTGATTATTGTAACTAACTTCGATTTTAGAAATCAAAATGAAAGGGGTACACTTTTTTTACATAGGCGACCGGTTTGGTTTCCGTAGCAGGAATAAGCTGAAGTTTTTCTTGCATACTCTCTTTAAGCGGGAAGGCCGCCGACTTGACAGTCTGACTTATATATTTTGCACGGATGATTATCTTTTGGATATTAACCGCAGATATCTAAAGCACGATTATTATACAGATATTATCACATTTGACCTTTCTATTGCTCCGGATGCGATTAGTGGAGAAATCTATATCAGTACCGATAGGGTAAGAGATAATGCCTATGCTCTTAACCAGTCATTTACCGCTGAGTTACATCGTGTGATCTTTCATGGGGCACTTCATCTTTGTGGTTATAGCGATAAGACAAAAATGAACCAGAAGATTATGCGGAGTAAGGAGGACGAGTATCTGAAGCTGTATTTCAAGTGATGTTCCACGATAAACAGTTTCAGCATGAAACTGTTTATCGTGGAACATGTGTATTTTTGTTAAAACTTGATTTATGAAGCGGAAGAAATGGTCGACCCAGACAGAAATTACCCCCATATTAGTTAAATCGAGAGAAAAAAGAAAATGGCAAATCGCCTTCAGGCGGTACGTACTTGAAAGAAACCCCAGTGTTTTTTATGCTCCATATTTTGGATTGGATATTGACACTTTAAGAAAGTGGCTGGAGAGTCAGTTTACGGAAGGTATTGACTGGGATGGATTTGGAAAGGACTGGCAGTTTGAGCATATTATTCCAGTAACATATTTTGATTTTGAAGTAGAAGCTGAGCTGAAAATGTGCTGGAACTTCACCAATATACGGGTTGGTTTAGTTGCGGATAGGTCTAAACAGGGTGCTTCTGCCGATCTTTTACTGGCTAAGCAATATTTTGAAGAGCTTTATACGGTTACCGGGTATCCTGTTTGCCGACAGTTATTGGATAAGATTGGCCAGATAGCTATAGCAGATAAACCTGTTACCGACAGGCAGCAGGCTTTTCTAAAAAGCAATTGGGATTATCTTGAAGTGCTAAGGGGCTATTCGGAGTTTGAATTTGAACTGCTGAATAGTGGGCGGAGCATGGAAGAGGTAAAAGGGGAAGCGGAATTTTTAAAAAAGTATGAGTAACCAGACCTAATAAGAAAATAACTTTGCGACCGAAATGTTTCCTGAATATGATATTATAGTAGTAGGTGCGGGTCATGCAGGGTGCGAAGCTGCAGCTGCAGCTGCCAACCTGGGCAGTAAAGTGCTGTTGGTGACGATGAACATGCAGACTATTGCCCAAATGAGCTGTAACCCAGCCATGGGCGGCATTGCCAAGGGGCAGATTGTACGTGAGATAGATGCTATGGGTGGGTATAGTGGCATAGTGACTGACCTGAGTATGATCCAGTTCAGAATGCTGAACCGTTCAAAAGGCCCGGCCATGTGGAGCCCGAGGGCGCAGAATGACCGGATGCTTTTTGCAGCCAAATGGCGGGAGATGCTTGAACAGACATCCAATGTTGATTTTTACCAGGATACGGTGAACGGCCTTATTGTAAAAGGCGGCAGGGTGGCCGGGGTTATTACTGGTTTGGGGCACCATATTACCGCCAAAGCGGTTGTACTTACCAATGGCACTTTTTTGAATGGCATTATTCATATAGGTGAGAAGAACTTTGGTGGGGGCCGGGTGGCTGAGAAAGCTGCCAGTGGTATTACCGAGCAACTTGTTTCGCTTGGGTTTGAGAGTGACCGCCTGAAAACGGGAACACCTCCGCGTATTGACGGCAGGAGCCTTGACTACTCTAAAATGGAGGAACAAAAGGGAGATTTAGTAGTTACAGGGTTTAGCTATATGGATGTGCGGAAGGTTGCGGCAACTGAACAACGCAGTTGCTGGATTACTTATACCAATGATGCTGTTCATGAGCTGTTGAAGACAGGATTTGAAAAAAGTCCGATGTTCCAAGGCAGGATACAAGGTACGGGACCAAGATACTGCCCGAGTATTGAGGATAAGATCAGCCGGTTTGCAGACCGTGACCGGCATCAGCTTTTTGTAGAACCGGAAGGATGGAATACGGTGGAGATTTATGTAAATGGCTTTAGTACATCATTGCCGGAGGATGTACAGTATGAGGCGTTAAAGATGGTATCTGGATTTGAGAAATGCCGGATGTTCCGCCCAGGGTATGCCATTGAGTATGATTATTTTCCCCCTACACAGCTACAGTTCAGTCTTGAAACAAAGTTGATCAGCCATCTTTTCTTTGCCGGGCAGATCAACGGTACTACCGGATATGAGGAGGCGGCATGCCAAGGTCTGATGGCGGGCATAAATGCCCACCAGAAGGTGAAGGAGCTGGAACCTGTTGTACTTAAGCGGAGTGAAGCATATATCGGTGTGCTTATTGATGATCTTATTAATAAGGGGACTGATGAGCCTTACCGGATGTTTACGAGCCGCGCGGAATTCCGGACGCTTCTGCGCCAGGACAATGCTGATCTGAGGCTGACGGAGAAAAGCTATGCACTGGGATTAGCGAAGGAAGACCGTATGGAACGGATGCAGAGCAAGGAGGGTGGGGTTAAAAAGATAAAGGAAGTATTGTCTGCCACGAGTCTTGAACCTGATGAGGCAAATGACTTCCTTAATAGCGTGTACTCAACACCGTTATTACAGAAGCAAAAGGTTTCGCAACTAGTGCTGCGACCAATGATATCACTTACGGATATGGTGGTACAGGTTCCGAGGCTTGCAGGGTTACTCACTGAATTTGATACAGAAATGCTTGAGCAGGCAGATATACAATTGAAGTATGATACGTATATCGAAAAGGAAAAAGAGCTGGTGAAACGTATGTCGCAACTGGAGGACCTGATTATTCCGAGCGGGTTTAACTATGATAAACTGGTTTCGCTTTCTAACGAAGCACGGCAAAAGTTTAACCGTATCAGACCTGCAACGCTTGGCCAGGCTTCGCGTATATCGGGTGTTAATCCCAGTGATGTGCAGATACTAATGGTGTATATGGGCAGGTAAACCAGAGATATTTATAAATATTATATTTTTCTTTTATGTTTTTGACTATTCCTTCCCATACCAATAAGCAATCGATCTTTGACTTGGTGAGGGGTTACCTGGTGGATCTTGGGTTTACCATTATTAAAGAAGATAACACCCGACCCTGGGGTGGTTTCTTTGTGATTGATGAAGGTAATGCAGAAAGATTTATACAGACTTATTTCCCTGATTTCAGTAAGAAGGATCTTTTGATCGGCGATAAGCTGAGCCCTAAAATACTGGTAGTAGAGCCGGGCAAGCGTTTGAGCTGGCAATACCATAACCGTCGTGCAGAGATATGGAAGCTTATTGGCGGAGCTGCTAAAGTTGTTACCAGTGATACTGATATAGAGGACAAAGCATTTGACTTTGAGTTGAATGGAGTGATGCAATTGCGGCAAGGTCAGCGTCACCGACTGGTGGGCATTTCGGGCTGGGGGGTGATAGCAGAGATCTGGCAACATACAGATCCTGCCCAGCCTTCGGACGAGGATGATATTATAAGGGTACAGGATGATTTTGGACGATAATGCTTACTATATATTATGGAAAAAGAGGTAACGGAACTGGCCCGGGAATATTTTCAACTGTCTGCTGTTTTACCTATAACAGATGAAAACTTCCTGCATCGAATATTGGCTGAAAAGATCAATGTACTGATCGGGTCTGATTTTAATCAACTGGTATACTTGTTGTATCGGGCAGATGTTGATGAACAAAGGCTAAAAACTATTCTGAAATCTAACCCGGATACCAATGCAGGTGTTATTATTGCTACACTTGTGATGGAAAGACTGCAACAAAAGGTACTCAGCAAGAAGCAGTATAGCAACAAACCTCCGGATAATATCAATGATGACGAGCGCTGGTAGCAGACAGACTATTTAAACATTAATTCCTTTACCTTCTCTTTATCTTCTTTTTCCTTTTTAAGGTCGAACATGGTACCAAAGACATGGTCCCAGAGGGTGGAGCTTACGCCAAACCCCATATGTTCGTTCTTGTAATGGTGAAGGTGGTGGTTTCTCCACAGGCCTTTCATCCACTTATAGGGAGGGTTCCAGGCGTGAATGGCATAGTGCATACTGCCGTAAATAAGATAGCCAAGCATAAACCCCGGAAAGAAGGCAAATGTATTTTTACCTAAGGCAATGTAAAAAAGGGCGAACAGCGTAGATGAGATGATGAGACTGGGGGCTGCCGGCATAAAGAGACGCTCCCTGTCACGTGGGTATTCGTGGTGATTGCCGTGCATAATGTAGGATATTTTTTTACCCCTATCTGAAGTGGCTATATAATGAAAAACGAACCGATGCATGATGTATTCGAAAAGACTCCAAAAGAGCATGCCGCCGAGAAAAGTAAGAAGGATCCTGAGTGTTTCAAATTCGAGTGTGGCTGAAGCGTACCAAGGTAATAGGATAATTATCGGAAGATACATCCCCCAAATCACTAAAGGGTGTGTCTTGGTAAGGTACTCCAGGTACTGATTTTTAAATAGCTGGGCCTGACCTTTGTTATGAATTTTCTGAAACTCCATCCTGTTGCGTTTTGTAGTACAAATATACGGGATCAATTTTTTTATACTACTCTGCTAATAGACTTAAATTTGCCATTCAAAAGAACTACTATGCGGTTAGTCACCTATCTAAAGAACGGACAAGAGCAACAATTAGCGATGCTTTTTGACGGAAAGCTGTATGATATGGATACGCTTCACCCGGATCTTCCCGTTGGTATGGCAATGTTTCTTAACTATTGGGAGGATGTAATGCCGATTGCCCGGGCTGCGGAAGAACGGCTGAAGCAGGGGGGGTATACCCGCCTTTTCCCCGTAGATTATGACCAGGTGGAATTGCTGGCGCCGGTTCCCCATCCAACAAGCTGCAGGGATGGGTATGCTTTCCGCCAGCATGTTGCGGCTGCAAGACGTAACAGGGGTGTGTCGATGATACCGGAGTTTGATCAATACCCGATTTTTTATTTTACCAATCATAATAGTATACAAGGCCCTGGTGATATTCTCTGTATGCCAGATCATTTTGAAAAGCTTGATTTTGAACTGGAAGTTGCTATTGTGATAAGTAAGCCCGGGCGTAATATACCTGCGGCAGAAGCAGACGAGTATATTGGTGGTCTGATGATCATGAATGACATGAGCGCCAGGCGTCTGCAAATGGAAGAAATGCTACTTAATCTTGGTCCGGCGAAGGGTAAGGATTTCAGTACGGTTATCGGCCCTATGCTGGTGACACTGGATGAACTGACGGAATACGAGGTATCCTGCAAGGAAAATCATAGGGGTAAGAGCTGGAACCTGGCCATGAAATGTATGGTGAATGGCATACAAGTGAGCGAGGGGAATGTGCGTGATATGGACTGGACGTTCGCGGAAATCATAGAACGGTGCAGTTACGGCGTGAACCTATATGCGGGTGATGTGATCGGTAGTGGCACAGTAGGTACAGGCTGTTTTCTTGAGTTGAATGGAACGGGTAAGCTGAATAACCCTGAGTATGCTGAACAATGGCTACAACCGGGTGATGTGGTGGAGATGGAAATTGAGGGTTTAGGTAAGCTGAATAATACCATTGTGGCAGAAGAAAGTAACTGGAGCATATTGAAACTGAAGAAATAGCCCCAAGACCAGCGGTGTAGTATTATCTATCTGACCTGAAGCGGGATTGCAAACGAGTAACTATTCATACGATCAAAAAAAGATTGCATGGTTATCCATTTAAAAGATATAAAACCGGGGGAAGCACAAGCTTACCTACAACATGCTATCGCCCCCCGTCCGATTTGTTTTGCTTCTACTATTGACAGGCATGGGCTAGCTAACCTGAGTCCGTTTAGTTTCTTTAATCTTTTTTCGAGCAATCCACCTATTGTTATTTTTTCGCCTGCCCGCAGGGTTCGGGATAATACGACAAAACATACTCTACAAAATGCAGAAGAGATTCCGGAGGTGGTAATCAATATTGTGGATTATGATATGGTGCAGCAAACTTCTCTTGCGAGTTGTGAGTATCCTAAGGGTACAAACGAATTTGTAAAGGCGGGATTTACAGAAGAAAAGGCTTTACTGTTGCGTGTGCCGATGGTGAAGGAAGCAAAGATAAAGTTGGAATGTAAGGTTAACGAAATAAAGCCATTGGGTACCGATGGCGGGGCAGGTAATCTGGTGATCTGCGAAGTGCTTTGTATGCATATTGATAACAGTCTGTTGAATGAAAATAATATGATTGACCAGGAACGGTTGCAATTGGTTGCGCGGCTGGGTGATGACTGGTATTGCAGGGTAGGTCCAGAGAACCTGTTCAAAGTGCCAAAGCCCAATACTCAGCTGGGTATCGGTATTGATGCTATACCCGATTCTATCCGTATGAGTAAATACCTTTCGGGCAATCATCTGGGGATGCTGGCCAATGTGCATGAGCAGCCTATGGTTGATGCAGCATTTGATGATGTTCGATTGAAAAATATTATACAGTACTATAATATTAACCCCGACGAAATGGAAAAGGAACTGCATCGTTATGCCACTGAGCTCCTGGATAGTGGAAAGGTGGCTGCGGCCTGGCAAGTGTTGCTAGCTGCGGTTTAACCATCCCCTACCTTCATTAATCAAATATTGCCCCATGGTAACGCTATTTTCAATAAGGCGTAAAATTATTGCCTATGTTGTCCTGCTCTGTATCGGATTTTCTGCTGCTGCACAGCCTCAATATAAAAATCTTGTTTTTGAAGGTGGTGGAATCCGTGGTATTGCATATGCTGGTGCATTGAAAAGCCTTGAAGAAAAAGGAGTACTGGCTGGTGTTGAGCGGGTTGCGGGAACGTCGGCTGGTTCTATCATCGGGCTGATGGTGAGTGTCGGATATACCGCCGCAGAGGTGGATTCTATTATGACGAGCCTGCGGATTGAACAATTTAACGACGGGAAGGGTGGGTTGATCGGGAAGTATACGAGGGTTAAACGGTTTTACGGTATACATAAAGGCGATGTATTTGAACGGTGGCTGGAGAAGCTGGTAATAAATAAGACGGGGATACCCGATTGTTCTTTTACACAGCTCGATTCGTTGCGCCAGCGTGACAGTAAGTACAAGAGCTTCTATTGTGTAGGTACTAATCTTACACATCAGCAGGCACAAACATTTTGCTCCAGAACTACCCCCCGCTTGTCATTAAAGGTTGCTGTACGTATCAGTTGTGCTATCCCGCTTTTTTATGAACCGGTTTTGCTAGACAGTCTCGGTATGGTGGTACAACATCCGGTGAAGGAGAGGCATTACCAGGTGTACGTGGATGGAGGCATTCTGGCTAATTACCCAATCAATATATTTGACAGTTGCAGGAGCGGTGGTGACCCGCTCTTTTGCGAAGATGTGGTACATAATTACCAGACCCTTGGTCTTAAACTGGATCGTAATGAACAGGTAGAGCAACTTGCCAATACTACTGCTATTCCACCATATAGCATTGATAACCTTAATGATTATTTAAGCGCTTTTATGAACCTGATAATGGAGACGATGAATCGTAAACCCAAACTTGAGAATGAAAAAGGGCGTACGATATATATAGGTTATGGTAATATATTTTCCAAGCCAAGGAAGATGAGTATTAAAGAGAAGAAGGCTCTGTATGAAAGTGGGCAAATGGGAGTGATTCGGTTTTTCAGCGAGACAGGGAGCAGGTGATTATTCGAACGACCTTCTGTTTTTTAAACTCAAATATTATGGTTATATAAAGCAAAAGCGTTTACCCAATGATAAACGCTTTTATGTATACTGAATCTAAACTGGCTATTTAATTAACCCACCAAAAACCTTCTTGAGAATGTCTGTTGTCCTGGCAAGAGGGTTTTCACGAATGTTCTTTTCTTCTTTAGAAATGAGGTCGAACAGGGCGTTGGTAGCGCGGTCAGTTACATAGCCGGGAAGGTCGGGGTTTAGCTTTTTAAAGGTAGTAGGGAAGTTGTTGTATTTGCTGATGATGTCGCCATAGTATTTGGTGGCCTCAACCTTATCAAGAGAGGTTTTGATCACCGGTAAAAATGCAGCAAGGAGCTTATCCTTTGTTTTTTCCCTGAAAAAGTGTGTGGCGCTGGTATCGCCACCCTTGATAAGGTTGATTGCATCAGTTATGGTCATTTGGCGAATGGCGTCAGCAAAGATGGGCTTTGCATATCCTACAGCATCCTCGGCACCGCGGTTGATCTGGAGAATAGCCTTGTCTACCATGCCGCCCAGACCTACATTGCGCAAAGCCTTTTCGACTTTCTGGGCATCTGGTGGTAATAATACTTTGTACACAAGGTCTTTAAAAAAGCCATCCTCTTTATTAAGTTGCAATATGGCTTTTACTACGCCGTTGCTTAGGGCTTCGCGGATACCCTGACCAGCTTCATTTTCGGTAACGGTTCCACCGGTTTTAACGGGCACTTGAGAGAGTACATCGCATGATCCTAAAACCAGCCCCAGCGAAAGTACAATAATCAATTGTTTCATCTTCATGATTCTCATTTTTGGTTTATGTAAGCAAAACTACGGCCAAATTATAGCATAGCTGAATTTTAACAAAAGTGTAGCAGTTGTTCTTCGATGCTTGTTGACTGCTGCTGATCAATTACCTTTGCACGACTTTTTAAAATAATCTGTATGAGTGTACAACAATTGTCTGAACAGGAATTGATACGCAGGGAAAAACTTGCCACCCTGACCTCTTTAGGTATTGACGCTTATCCTGCGCCGTTATATCCGGTTACTACAACTGCTGCTTTTATTAAAGGTAATTACAAGGGAGAAGAAAACAAAGAACAGTTTGCGGATGTTTGTCTGGCTGGTCGGATTATGAGTATCCGCGATATGGGTAAGGCCTGCTTTGCAGTACTGCAAGACAGCAGTGCCAGGATACAGGTGTATGTACGTAAAGATGACATTTGCCCGGGGGAAGACAAATCGCTTTATGACACCGTATGGAAAAAACTGGTTGATATCGGTGATATCATTGGTGTGAAGGGTTTTGTTTTCACTACAAAAACGGGCGAGACTTCGATACACGTTAATGAACTGAGTATACTTACCAAATCTTTGCGCCCACTACCAATAGTAAAGGAAAAGGATGGCGAAGCTTTTGATGAGGTTACTGATCCTGAGTTCCGCTACCGCCAACGGTATGCAGATTTGATCGTAAATCCTTCGGTAAAGGACACATTTATCAAAAGGACCCGGATGATGAATGCGATCCGCGAGTTCCTGAATGAGCGCGGGGCACTGGAAGTAGATACGCCAGTTTTGCAATCAATCCCTGGAGGTGCAGCTGCCCGTCCGTTTTCTACACACCACAATGCACTGGATGTACCTATGTATATGCGTATTGCGAACGAACTATATCTTAAAAGGCTTATCGTGGGTGGTTTTGACTGGGTGTATGAGTTTAGCCGCAACTTTCGTAATGAAGGGATGGATCGTACGCATAACCCGGAGTTTACCGTGCTTGAGTTTTACGTTGCGTACAAAGATTATGAATGGATGATGGAAACAACGGAACAGTTGCTGGAAAAGGCGGCAATTGCCACCAATGGCAAAACGACGGTTATGGTTGGTGACCGGGAGATTAACTTTAAGGCTCCCTATCGGCGTGTAACGATGTATGAAGCGATTAAAGAACACACAGGGTTTGATATCGACGAAATGGATGAATCGGCTATTTATGAAATTTGCAGGCAGTTGGGTATCCATGTTAATGAGAAAATGGGAAAAGGAAAACTGATTGACGAGATGTTTGGCGCTAAGTGTGAAGGTCATTATATACAGCCAACTTTTATTACGGACTACCCGGTAGAAATGAGCCCATTGACAAAAAAGCATCGCAGTAAGCCCGGCCTTGTTGAGCGCTTTGAACTGATGATTAATGGTAAGGAGGTGGCGAACGCGTACAGCGAGCTGAATGATCCCGTAGACCAGCGTGAAAGGTTTGAAGAGCAAGTAAAGCTGATGGAGCGAGGAGATGATGAGGCTATGTTTATCGATTATGATTTTTTAAGGGCACTGGAATATGGTATGCCACCAACAAGTGGTATAGGCGTTGGTATAGACCGGCTTTGTATGCTGCTGACCAATCAGCCTTCTATCCAAGATGTGTTGTTCTTCCCAATGATGCGCCCAGAGAAACAAGATTAACGATAACAGGTATTGTATTACCTGTGATAAGAGAAAGGTCCCGGATCATAGGACCTTTTTATTGCAAATGGTATTTATTCTGTGTCTTTTACAAGGGGCTTGCCTGTTCTGAAACAAGTGCCTTTGAAAGCGGCTACTTTGTGCCCGTTTTGATTAATAATCTCAATGTGATAAACCCCTGTGCTTTTCCCATTATGCGTTTCGATGGCTTCTGCCGTCAGTTCGTCGCCTATGTGTACGGGCTTAAGAAAGCAGATACTGGTATCCAGCGCGACAGAAAGATTATTTCTGTTGTTGCAGGCGAAGGCAAAGACACTGTCAGCGAGTGAAAAGGTGATACCTCCATGGATAATACCGAAACCGTTGACCATTTCGCCGCGAATGGTCATTTTTATTCTGCTGTAACCTTCCCTGACTTCGAGCACTTCAATACCAAGCCATTGGCTGAATTGATCGTGTTCCATCATGTGGGACACTACTGCGGTAGGAGTATGTTTAGGCATAAACTATTATTCGCCTTTAAAGGCAGGCTTTCTTTTTTCTAAAAATGCGGCTACACCTTCGTTATAATCGTAAGTATGGGCAGCCATATATTGGAGCTTATCTTCCGTTTGCAATTGCTGTTCAAAGTCTTGGTATAGTGAGGCGTTAAGTGCCTGCTTGGTGAATGCAAGGCCACGAGTAGGCATGGTCGCGAGGGTTGTGGCAATCTGTAAACTTTCGGCCGCGAAGGTGGTATCATCCATTACTTTGTAGATCATACCGAGCCTTTCTGCTTCGGCAGCACTTACCTTATCACCGAGCATCATCAGAGCACTGGCCTTCTGCCATCCGATAAGACGGGGTAAATGATAGGTGCCGCCGCTATCTGGTATGAGACCAATTCTACTGAAAGCTTGTATAAATGATGATGACGCAGTGGCAACGACGACATCGCAACAAAAGGCAATATTGGCTCCAGCACCAGCGGCCACACCATTTACCGCTCCTACAACGGGTTTTTCGATTTCCCTGATCCGGCGAACAATTGGGTTATAATGTTCGCTGAGTATCTGCTCAAAGCCGGGTGGATTTTCGCCAACGAGCTCAGAAAGGTCCTGCCCGGCAGAAAACGCTTTGCCGTTACCAGTGAGATAGATGCAGCGTACTTCGGGATTGGAAGTACAGTCGTCGAGCATTTGTTGCAGCAGGAATGCCATTTCCCGGTTGAAGGAATTGAGTTTATCGGGGCGATTGAGAGTGATCATTGCTACCCCGTCTCTGATCTCGAATAATACTGATGACATGAGATGATTTTGGCATCAAAGATAAGGGGTTGTATCAAAATCAAACTATGGCCTGCTGCTTACGTGAAGCGACGCGGATTATGCCAGCTATTTGAAAATCAGCAATAAAGTTAAGAGATCCAAAATCTACGATAAGTGCTAAAAGAAAAGCAATGTTGCCCCAAATTTGTTGGTTCTTGTTTGATCAATCATGATTTTGCAAATATCCTGTAGCTACCTTAAATGCCTGTAGTTTTGCCAAAAAATACTGGACAATATGGAGCATGTGCAAAATGTCATCACCCAAACGCAAAAGTGGATTAACGATGTAGTAATAGGTTGTAATTTCTGCCCCTTTGCCGCAAGGGTGATGAAACAGCAAAGTGTGCACTATCAGGTTGAAGACAGCACAGACCTAGCGACCTGCCTTAATAGTTTTGTACAGGAAATGACCCGTCTTGATAGTGAAAGTAATCTTGAAACAAGCTTTGTCATCTTTCCAAATGGCTTTGCGTTGTTTGATGACTTTCTCAACTTGCTCGAGGAAGCAGAATATTTATTAAAACAAAATGGGAATACTGGCATTTATCAGGTGGCCAGCTTTCATCCCCAGTACAGCTTTTCCCATTCTACAGAAAATGATGCGGCTAACTATACCAACAGGTCTGTTTACCCGATGCTGCACCTGCTTAGAGAAGCAAGCATTGAAAAGGTTCTTTTTTATTATAAAAATCCAGAAGAAATACCGGAGCAGAATATCAACTTTTCGCGCAATAAGGGATTGGCTTATATGAAAAAATTGAAAGATGCCTGCTTTTCTATTTGAAGTTCCATAGCAAAGGTTTTACACGCGTATCAGAACCCCGGAAATACTCATCCTGAGATGGACTGGTCTATACAACTTCATGCTCTATTTCTGCACTTTTGAAGAATACGGATGTTTTCGACCTGAGTAAAAGACTTCGCACAGGTTCGTCTTGATACATGAGTGACTAACCGTCATCTTCATCCAGCCAGTCATCGTTCAAATAGCTGATCAGCGAATACTTTAGGCTGTTGTCATTTTTGAAGTGATCACTTTGCCGTGCATAAGAACTACCTTCCTAATATAGAATAGAGTGTAGTGAAATTCATAGGCATTAATACCAATATAACAGGCAAGGTTCAGGTGTCGAATACAATCATTTGCCAGTTGCAGAAACTCCTGCTCGTATATATTGTTATGAATCTTGTCCATCCAATAAACCTTTTCGCCCCTCATCTTTTGTTTACTGCCGCTCACTTCATCATTACCAATCCCAGTAGCGGACAGATGCTTATCTTTTTGCAGTTGCAATATATTTTGCTGCAACCCTTTGGAC
>CAZPXP010000012.1:0-142121 GCA_964590975.1 uncultured Ferruginibacter sp.
CATTAACATCACACCTCCTCCGCCATGAGCGTCATCAATACCAACATCCAAGCCAACCCTACCGGGGTGACATTATTATAGAATCATCCGTTCCCAGCACCACATCCAACCCCGCCCGGGGTGACATTATTATACCCCGTATTATACGCAACAATATTGCAAATTTAGCATTTGCTAAAAAAATCGCCCTTTTTTCGTTTTTTAACATTTCATTGCAGATTCCTGTCGCTAAATCCATCACTTTTATATTAGTAACCTTCACTTTGAGTATTACAATCCCGCCGGGCGCACCAACACCAGCCATTACCCCGAACAAAAGCAACGCAATCATATTTGCATGAAAATGCATAATTAAAACAGAAATTTCTGTACAGGCAAACCTGTACCAAAACAGATGTAATATGGATATTATTAACGATGAATTGCGGATCAAACCTTACAGCCTCAAAGAGCTGGCCGCTATCTATGAAGTTACCCCGCATACTATGCGCGCCTGGTTGCTGCCGCACAAGGAAGCCATCGGCGAAAGGGTAGGGCGGTATTATACCATTAGCCAGGTAAGGATCATCTTCGAAAAGCTCGGCCTGCCCGGCAAGATCACCGGGTGATAGCTTCCCGTATAGGGTCGCTGTTATATTACGGCTAACCGGTACCGGTAGCGCACCCTCTTCTGTTGCCTTTCCTCTGTCAGCATCGGTGTAAAGAAATCAGCAACCGTTCAGAAAAATACAGAACCCTGCAAAACCCTGCAATACAATAAAAAAAATTCAAAACAGGCAACAACCGTGCACAAAACGAAAAGCGCCCCTTTACGCCCATAGTATGTTTGTTTCAGAAACGACAGGCCACCAGGCGTAAGGCCAATGATCATGATCGCGCACGGTAGTCGTCACTATTTTTCACAATTTAAAATGTCAGTAGAATGGCAAAACAATTAGGTCTTATTAAACTCAAGGGAACGATCGACGAGATCACCTTTGTAAAAACGAGGCACGGGTATATCGCGCGCCAGCGGGCAAGACTGAACGGGAACCGGTTCGCCGCCGATGGTGCTTTCGTACGAATAAGGGAAAACGCCGCAGAATTTGGCCGGGCCGGTAAAGCCGTTAAGCTCCTCCGTACAGCCATCAACAACCTGCTGGTAAACGCTAAAGACCCTACCGCCTCCAGTCGGCTCGTACGGCAGATGGTCCGGGTCATCAAAGCCGATACCACCAGCATACGCGGCGAGCGAACAGCAGCCAAAGGCGATCTGGTACTGCTCGAAGGGTTTAACTTCAATGGCGGGGCGCCGCTTACGGCCATCTGCCGCGTCATCTTCAGGTCCACCATCAGCCGCGCGGCCGGTAGCCTTGAAATTGCGCTGCCCTCCTTTGTGCCTGTACAAACCGTAACCGCACCCGAGGGAACAACCCATCTCCGCTTTGTCAGCGCAGCCGTGGCCATCGACTTTAATGCCGGCAGCTTCGTGCAGACTGAAGATAAAAGCGAAGTGCTTCCATGGAACGGTACAGAAATCGGCGAGCTCAAGCTCTCCTGTGCACTGCCGCCCGCTACCACCAACCCTATTTTTCTCCTGCTGGGAATTAATTTCTACCAGGAAGTAAACAGTACAATTTACCCGTTGAACAATACGGCCAACAATGCCCTTTGTATCATCAGGGTCGATCAGTCCTGAGGTAGCATACTGCTGGTAATACCTGTTTCCAGGGTAAAAACAGCCTCAACCCCCTGTCCCGTTCTCCGGAAAACGGGCGGGGAGGAAGAGGCTTTTTTCGCCATACCCCGTCTGCAGCCGCTAAACCCCCTTTTCCCCTATCTTTGCCCATCATTATGAAGAGGAGAACCGTAATACTATTGATCGCTATGGTCATCATCATCGACCAGGCCCTTAAGCTCTATATCAAAACACATTTCCAGCTTGGCGATACCAAAGCCATTATAGGTAACTGGTTCAACATCACATTTGTAGAAAACCCCGGTATGGCCTACGGCCTCAAGTTCGGAGGTAATATCGGTAAGATAGCACTTACCATCTTCCGCTTTGCCGCCGTCATCTTTGGTACCTGGTACCTCGGCCGTATTATCGCACGCAAATACCACAGGGGCTTTATCGTATGCGCTGCCCTCATTTATGCAGGCGCGCTCGGTAACCTTATCGATTCTACCCTCTATGGCCTCATCTTCGACAAAGGCATGATCTACAACCCCGCCATTAAAGACTATACCGGCTACGCAGGTCTCGCTAAGCTCTCTACCAAAGGGTACACAAGCTTACTGCATGGCAACGTGGTAGATATGCTTTACTTTCCTATCGTTAAAACAAAGTTTCCTTCCTGGGTACCGGTATGGGGAGGGCAGGACCTCGAATTCTTCCGGCCCATTTTTAACATTGCCGATGCAGCGATTTCCATCGGGGTGATTTCCATCCTTTTGTTCCAGAAAAGGTTCTTCAGGCAGCGCAATGCCGGTGAAAATCATCCAGTTGGAGAAACAACCGCAAAAGTGACGGATGAAACACAGGTACTGTAAAAGTGTTATATTTAAACAACAAAATTCTCCTTTTATGAAGATGATCAAATACCTCACAGCAATATTGGCTGTAATGGTGTTTTTTGCCGGGTGCCAGAAGGAATTGGATTTCGGTAATGGTGGCGTTTCAGTAGGTACCCTCAAAACTTCAGGTGGCAACTGTTTACCCAGTACCGTCTATGGCACATATAAGAAAGATACAATACTCAATACAGGCAATTATATAGACGTACAGGTAAACGTAACCGAACCCGGCACCTATGTGATTGCTACCGATACCATTTCAGGCATCTCCTTTCGTGGAACAGGTACCCTCGGCAACCCCGGTCTCAATACCGTAAGGCTCTATGGCAGTGGCACGCCCACCGTAGGCGGCCCGCTCAACTTTACTGTTACCTATGGTACAAGCAGTTGCCTCGTTACCGTTACGATAGAAGTTCCTGGCGGCGGAGGTGGAGGCGGTCTCGCCATCTTCACCCTCGGTGGTACGCCCGGTGCCTGCACCGGTGGCGTGGCCAATGGCACTTACACCGTTGGTAACGCACTTACAGCCGCCAATACCCTCACCATCGAAGTAAACGTAACCACCGCAGGCCCATTCCTCGTAGGCGCCCTGCCCGTAAACGGCATGACCTTCGGCGCTGCAGGAACCTTTACCAGTACCGGCACACAAACGCTTACACTCAACGGTACAGGCACGCCCGCAGCCGCCGGTATTACCAACCATACTATTACCGCAGGCACCAGTAGCTGCACCCTTTCCATAACCACGCTGGCCCCGGGCCCGCAGGCCACCTTTTCATTCGATGGCGGTCCCGGCAACTGTACAGGCGCCACTACTGCCGGTACTTACACCGCCGGTACAGCACTTACAGCCGCCAATACTGCCACTATCACGGTCAATGTAGCCACCACCGGCACGTATAACATTACCACCAACAGCGTAAACGGCATCGTATTCATGGGCACAGGTACCTTCACCACCACAGGCAGCCAGCCGGTTATATTAACAGGCGGCGGCATCCCCGGAGCCGCCGGTACCTTCAATTACCAGGCCTCCGGCAGCAGCAGCAACTGCGCCTTCAGCGTGGTCTTTAACCCCGGCGCACCAGCCAATACCGACTATTTCCCGCTTACACAGAACTCATACTGGAGTTACGATTTCCTCGCCAATGGCATTACCGCGCCCGACAGCCTGTATAAAGTAAGCGACGTTCAGTCCAGCATAGGCGGTAACAGCTACCGCAACTTTAAATATGGCTTCGGTACCAGCATCGACCAGCTCACGCGTTTCCGTAAATCCGGCTCAGACTACTACCAGTATATCCTCGCCGATACCTTCTCCTTCTTTGGGTTCGATACACCCCAGTACGGAGAGATACTCTTCCTTAAAGAAAACGCAGCCGTTAATACAACATGGGAGTCACAGGAATTTACAGGCCTCAGTTCAGGCGTGCCCATTAAACTTAAGTACCAATTTAAAATCGAACTCGTAAATACCACGCTCACCGTAAATGGCGTTACCTATACCAACGTGATCAAAGTAGCGGGTAAAACGATGGTAGACGTAGGCACGGGCTATATAGACGACCAGCTCAGCGAAAGCTGGTACGCAAAAGGTATCGGGCTCATCAAAGTACGATACTGGGATGCCACCGGCTCCCCGACAGACGACCTGGTCAATAACCTGCGCCACTACCGGGTGTTTTAAAATAAAGCGCTGGCCTGTTTTTTGCAGGATGCAGGAGCAAAACGGTAAATTGTTTATCGCATAAAACGACAGGGTCCGTCCCCGTCCCAAAAGATAGTCTATTATGAATCCGACAACAGCAGTACTTACAATGAAAAAGGTGTTCAGGGGTCTGACCGTTACAGCAGTAGCAGCCTTACTGGTTACAGGTTGCGAAAAAGAATACAGCCTTGAAGAAGGCGGTGGCGGTGGTATCAATATCATCGGCGACGACTGCCGCATCACAAAGATCGCCTGCGCCGATTCTGCATCCGGTGTTTCCCTTGGTGCCATAACCGCTAACATCAACAGTGCCGACCAGGCAACCACGGTAACAGATTTCGACAGCCTCAATAATACATTACTCAATACCTATACGGTAGTCTATAGTAACGATACCGTTTATATCAACGCCGCCGAATACTTTGTACTCGACCCCGTTACCAAACGCGTAATGATCCGTCACGGCCAGGTAGACCCCACCGATCCCCTCTCTCCTGAAATAGACGTAGATTACAGCTACGACGCACAGGGATACCTCATCGGTAAAGAATACAGTTTCTCTGCCACAGGCATTACCTACCGTGCCGTTGCCTACCAGTACACAAGCGGTAATATGGTGCGCATGGTAGATACAGACCTTACCACCGGCGAGCTCTCTACCGATGCCAATCTGCAATATGGTACACTGGCTCCCAAATCCTATATGTACCTCTTCCCCGACGAAAAAGATTATGAAGAGTTCAGCCAGTTCATGAACTTCGGACGCAAACCCGTCAACAACGTTACGGCAATGGTTGTACGCAATTACGACCCCATTACCCATACCCCTTCAGATTCACTTGTATCCGCCTTTGTAGGCTATGTGCTTTCAGCAGATAAATACGTCCTGAGCTGTTATATGAATGGCGATAACCAGCCTTCTATACCGGCACAGGCAGGTAAGCTGAGCTTCTCCTATAAGTGCCGTTAATACCAGTTCCCGGTTTAAAGTTTCACCACCCGTTTACTCACAACAGTATTGTTATGCTCTGCGGTAAGGGTGTACACACCCGCAGCCAGGCTGCCCATATCCTCCAGGTTACCCGCATTAAAGCCACGGCCGCCGCGTAGTTGTTTGGTCCATACCTTCCTGCCATACCCGTCGTACAGGGCAAAGCGCACATAGCCCGATTGCGGCAGTATGTAATGCAGCTTTAAAGGTTCCGTAAAGGGATTGTTGATCACCTTTACTTCAAATTGAGTATCCCCCGCGTTCAGCATCACTACATGGCTGTACTGGTGCAGCCCTTCCCTGTTCACCATCCTCAGCCGGTAATAAGCAGAACCGTTAACCCGCTCAGGATCGGGAAAGAAATAACTCATCTCCTGCCCCAGTCCCTGCCCCCGCTGCTCACCGATACGCGTAAAATTAATGCCGTCATAGCTGCGCTCAATCTCATAATGGCTGAAATCACGCTCTTCCGCTACCGTCCAGTTCAGCCTCGCCATTCGGTTGCCGTCAAGCTGTCCGCTGAAACCATTGAGCCGCGAAATAAGAAAACCGCCGCACTTGATAAACCGCAGGTAAGTATAACTGCCATCCGAGAAAGAACAGGTAGCGCTCGAAAGATTGGCAGGTGTGGTTGCCACGATCACCCGGTACCGGTGCCCGCTGTCACTGCCATTGGCAAGAAAGGCATAGTTGGTAGTATATTGCCATTGCCCCGATACCAGCGCAGGAGTAGCCGGCCCGCCCGTAAACAGGTCTGTCCACGTAGCGCCGTTATTCGTGCTCCGCTGCCATTTATAATAAAGGTAGCTGCCATTGTAAGAATACCGTACCGTACAAATCAGGTTTACATACACTTGTGCCGACTCCTGGCAACCCAGCACATAAGGCGTATAGTTCATACCCAGCGATGGCACACAGGCCGATACCGTTACATCGTCCATAACCCAGTCATTACCACCACCACCCGGCGAGTTGTTGCGTATCGTGATCTTAAAACTATCCCGAGTGTTCAGGAACAGGAACCCCCTTCTCTTCCAGGGATTCGCCTGTGTCTTGTCATAAGCAAGATCCCCCGAAGTATAGTAAGTCGTATCATTGATTTCAAAAGCAAGGTTGGGCCGTACCCCCGCAGAATCATTACCCGCCCACGACTGGTAAGAAGGATTGGGCGGCCACCCCGCAGCCCAGGTAGTGCTGCCATTACCCAGCGAATCAGCCCCGCAGCGCGCGCACACATTCCTGAACCAGGCACTGAACTCGTAATACGTATTCTTGCAGACCTGCGTAACCGTCTGCGTCACTGCGGCATTCGTAAAATAGCTCGCGTTTACCAGCAGCATATATCCTCCGCCCGGCCGGGCCGCCGCGGTATCCACAGGCGGGTTGCCCGTTGCCGGGTTGGTTGCTCCTGTGTGGTCACCGATGATATCAAAAATGTCAAATATCTTGGGACTGTAAAAAGTACCGTTAAAGCTCGTGTTCGACGAACCCGCGTCACTGCTGTTGTTTACAATGGCATAACTGCCATCATTGGGATTGTTCGCATCCGCAGTTACAAAATTGTAGCCCGTAGCGCCCGTAGGCACAATCGGTGAAATAGTGCCCCTGTTACGCGGCTTGCCCGTACCAAATGTACCGTTCGTCTCAAACACATTGCTCAGCGCCAATCCGTTCGTACACACCCCCGGGCTCTGGAAAACAGCAATCACACTGCGCGGAAAAACATACTTGGCCTGCACCGTTCCATCCGCCACACCCCTGAACCAGAGCGCCGACCGGTTAAAAGTAACAAACTGGCCGTACGCCGCGTTGATCACCACACGGTAGGTGATCATCCCGAAAGAGTTGTTGGAAAAACGGGGTGGGGTAGCGTTATTGTTATATTGCCAGGCCGATCCGTTCCAGCGCCAGGTACCGCCACTCAGCGTATCCGTCGTTGGGCCCGTGGCCGGCCGGGCACGTATGGTTACAATATTATTGGCGCCCGTTATATACTCCGCCTGGTCACCGTCAGCAGCCTGCGTAAATGGCCCCTTATACAGGATGCCCTCGTTGGTAACAATGCGCATAGAGTTGGGTACATACGTAACATTAGCAGGCAGCGTATCGCGGATCTGTGCCGTTTTGAGGATATACCTTGTCTGCGCCGCACCGGAACCTCCCGCAGGCTGCGGGCTCTGCGGCACAAGAATGGTATAGCGAACCTCAATGGTATCGCCGGGGTCAAAAACTCCACCCGTTGGTTTATCCGTATTGTAAAAAGTACGGGCTACCTGGTAATTATTTACGTAAGTAATCTGGCTGTAGCCAGTGCACATGAGTAGACAGGTGAAAATACAGGTTAGCGAAAAAAAACTGCGTAAACTTTTTTTCATACAGTTTCAAATTTGAGGTAAACAAAATCTTATGTTCCAGCGCTATAAATAATATCTCACACCACTTAATATCGCAATAGTATAAATTGACTTAGAGGTAGATTGCCAGTGAAGTTTTGTACAGAGTAGTTTTGAGCAGTGCATACACCTTATACCTTATCAGAACGCTCCGGCGGCAATATTATTGTGCAGATACCAGTTTAGTAGACGATTAATAATACTGCAATAAATTAATATTTCAATAAGTTTTGAAAATTCAAAAAGACACCCTATCTTTGGAGTATGAAACTGGCAGAAGCAAAACAGCAATTTATAAGCAACTGGGGAGCATTTGGCACCCAGTGGGGCATCAATAAAACGATGGCTCAGATACACGCTTTGCTGATGGTAAGCCCCGATCCGCTTTCACAGGACGACGTCATGGAACAACTCACCCTCAGCAGGGGAAATGTAAATATGAACATCCGCGATCTGGTCGATTGGGGTCTGGTAGACAGGATCATTGTGCAGGGCGAAAGAAAAGAGTTCTTTACCGCCGAAAAGGATATATGGAAAGTGGCCACCCAGATCATAAAGGAACGCAAAAAGCGCGAGCTTGATCCCATGCTCAAACTGCTCGCCACGCTCGAAGAAGTAGAAGGCGATCCACAGGATAAACACCTGAAACAGTTTACCAGCACAGTAAGCGGCATCAGGAAGTTTGGTGCCCAGGCCGACAGGATGCTCAATGGCATCATCAGGGCGGATGAAAGCTGGCTGCTGGGTAACTTCCTCAAACTCTTTAAATAAAACCGATGCTTAAGCAGAACGGGATTGGCGATGGATGGTTAAGCAGGCATAAAAGCTCAATCAGCGCTTCCTCAAATCCGGGAGTAATGAATTTGGGTCGCCTTTTTTGGCGAAGCAAAAAAGAAAAATAATGTAAGCCGTGAAAACGGCTTTTAATTAGACTATATATTTCAATTATTTCTGAAAAAATAATAACATGACCTTGAAATCTTTGTATGATGAAACGCAATAACCCCTTTCAACGTAACCCGTACCCTGTTCCATTGTGCTCAGTACGATCTTTCACCGGTATCGATCCTCTCACTTCCGCCATGGTCAGTATCCCCGCCGGCCGTTTTAAATGGGATCCCCACCGGCCACTCTTAAAACTTCACTAAACTCATTGTATCATGAAACCAAATAACAACATCATTATCTACGACGATACCTGTCCCATGTGTGCTTTATATACCGGCGCCTTCGTAAAAACCGGCCTGCTTCCTCCCAATGGCCGCCAGTCCTTCAGTACCGCAGATGGTACCCTACTCGCTACCATCGACACACAGCGCAGTAAAGACGAAATCCCATTGATCAATACCCAAACCGGCCGCGTGCTGTACGGCATCGATGCCCTCCTCGAAATATTGGGTGCCCGGTGTCCGCTCATCAAAACCACCGGTAATATCGCCCCGGTAAAATGGTTCCTCCTCCGCCTCTACCGGCTCATCAGCTACAACCGGCGTGTCATAGTAGCACCCGCACCGCAGAAAGAAGGTACATTCAATTGCACCCCCGCATTCAATACCCGCTACCGTGTATTGTTCGTACTGCTCATCATGGCCCTCAATACCCTGCTCCTGTTTACCCTGCATCGCAATCTCTTTTTGAACAGCGCCTTTGCAGGACTGGCTGAAAAAAAACTGCTGCTGGTTTATGGTGGACTGATTCTGTTCAATATTGCCGTCGCTGTATGCCTGCGCGGCTCACTCACCCTCGAATACCTCGGGCAGGCAGCAATGCTCTTTACCCTTCTCTTTTTATTGCTGCTGCCGGTGGCTTTGCTCAACAGCGTTCTCCCTATCGATCCGCTGATCAATACCATATTCATCGGTATTGCTGCCGGTTGCATCATACTGGAACACATGCGGAGGATGCGTTTTGCCGGCATCTGGCCCCGCTTTACCTGGGTGATCGTGGCCAATGCAGCCGCAGCCCTTTCTGCTTTTATCATCACCCTGCTGCCATAAATCAATACCTTATGCCCCTCAGGATAAACTCGTTTAATTGTTTGTTAACTTTGTATTGCAATGAATAACCAGACACAACAGGAACCCGGCAACGAACGCATCATACTCTTCGACGGCGTTTGTAACTACTGTAACAATATGGTCAATTTCGTTATCCGCCGCGATAAAAAAGATCGCTTTCGTTTTGCACCCCTCCAGAGCGAAACAGGAGAAGCCCTCCGCGAAAAATACCAGGTAAGCCGCGAAGTAGACTCTCTCATCTATATTGAACAGGGGCAAGTGTATATTTACTCCACCGCCGCACTTCGTATCTGCCGCCACCTGCCCGGCCTCTGGCCCATACTCGCAGGCGCGCTCATCCTGCCCCGCTTTATCAGAGACGGTGTTTACAAATGGATAGCCCGCAACCGTTACAAATGGTTCGGTAAAAAAGAAACCTGTATGATCCCTACGCCTGAAATAAGGGCAAAATTTTTGAGTTAACTTTATATATGACAGCTAAAAAAACATTGGTTATCGGCGCTTCCGATAGTCCCGCACGCTATAGTAATCTTGCCGTTAACCGGCTCATTGCACACCAGCATCCCGTTATTGCATTAGGTAAGGAAAAAGGCATTATCGGCGATACCGTTATCGAAACAGAACACAAGCCCTTTGAAAACATCGACACCGTTACACTTTATATCAACCCCCTGCACCAGCAGGCGTATTACGATTACATTCTCTCCCTTCACCCCAGGCGCATTATCTTCAACCCCGGCACAGAGAACGAAGAGTTTTACGATAAGGCCAAAGCCGCAGGCATACAGGTACAGGAAGCCTGTACACTAGTGCTCCTCAGTACCGGCCAGTATTAATACGAATGATGCTTTCGTAGATCTCCCATACAGCGGCGTACTTTTGACCAGTTTTGGATATACAGACAAAATAAATTGATCATTGCGGCGTTTATAATAAGCCAGGTATTTATATTTGGCTATCCAATTATCAATTTAAAACCAAAAGTCCAAAGTCATGAAGCACCTTGCCTCAACCAGTATGTTGTTGCTGTTCTGCTTTATTACGGCAACCAGTTTTAGCCAGACAGGTAAATCCAGTCTCTTCGCGGCTTATCCCAATTCCATCAGTTGTTCCGAAAATGAGCTCAGTACGCTGTTCAGCAAAGTACAGGGAGAGCCGGTATCCGTACAGTTCGGCGCCGGTTTGCAGTTTACCGGAACAGTTGTCAGCAACCGCATAAAATACAGCGATCTCCAGAGCATCATCATCCGCTCAGCAGCATTGCACAATACCATTTTACAGGTGTCAAAAAGAACCCTGCCCGGTACCGGCGGTATCGTGTACATCGGTCGTATCATTAACGAATCCTATACCGATGGTTTTGAGCTCAGGCGCGACGCTAACGGGTCATACCAGTTAACAAAGATCGAAACAGCCCGCGTAATGCCCGTCTGTAACCAGCAATAACCTTACTTATTCTCTGAAACCACATTTAAACTTATCCATGCATTCTTTAAAAACCAGGCAACATGAAACAATTATTTACACCAATAATAACCACACTGTTACTCTTTGTGGCTATCAACGGTTACAGCATCCCTAAGCTGAACAGTTATCCCGTAACACCCGGTGTTACGCCTGTTATCTATCTTGATTTTGATGGCCAGTACGTTGAAACCTCCGTATGGAATGGCGGTAACCCTATAGACTGCGCTTCGCCCGGCCTTACCGACCAGCAGATTACAGAGATCTTTAACAGGGTGGCGGAAGACTACCGCCCCTTTGCCCTCAGCATTACTACCGATTCAACCATATTCCTGGCCGCCCCGCTCGATAAGCGCATACGTGTTATCATTACACCAACAAGCTACTGGCGCGCTGCAGGAGTGGGAGGTATCGCTTATACAGGCACTTTTAACTGGGGTGACGATACGCCATGCTTTGTATTCAGCGATCGTCTCGGTCCCAATAATCCCAAAATGCTGGGAGAAGCCTGCTCACACGAGGCAGGTCATACTGTAGGCCTTTCACACCAGTCACGGTGGGATAGTAACTGCGGAATTACCGAAACATACAATACCGGTACCGGCCTCGGCGAAGCAGCCTGGGCGCCCATCATGGGCAACAGCTACTACCGTAATATGAGCGGTTGGAACGATGGCCCCACACAATTCAATTGTGGCGCACCGCAAGACAACCTCTCTATCATCACTACCCAGAATGGTTTCACCTACAGGCCCGACGACTATCCTGAAACCATGAACAATACAACCACAGCGCTCAACGGCAGTAGCTTTTCTGTAAATGGTGTCATTACAACCACTACAGATAAAGACGCTTTCCGCTTTACTCTTTCTGCATCTTCTTCACTGCACATCGAGGCCAAACCATACAGCGCACTGGCAGGTAACGACGGCGCCAACCTCGACGTTAAGATGCAACTCTTCAACGCCGCAAAACAATTGCTCCGCACATACGATAACCAGGCCGTGATGAATGCAGTGCTCGATACCACTTTACCCGCTGGTACCTACTACCTGCTGGTAGATGGCGCCGGTAATGCAAACGTGAGCGACTACGGAAGCCTGGGTTCATATACCCTTACCGGCTTTTCCGGCTCGCTGCCCATCAGGAGCGTACAACTCAACGGCAGCAGCGACAATGGTAAGCACATGCTGAACTGGACGGTAATTTCAGACGAACCGCTGAAAACACAAACGCTCGAAGTATCGAAAAACGGTTACGCATTCAATACCCTTATCACGGTAATTGAAACTGCCAGCCGCTTTACCTACCAGCCTTTCGAAAGCGGGGATCTCTACTACCGCCTGAAAGTAACCTCCGTAGTTGGCGAAACAGTGTACTCCAATATTGTAAAAGTAAAAGCGACCGCAAAAGGTACAAACGCCTTCAGCATATCCACGCTCGTGAACAACCAATTGGTGATCAACGCAGCAGATAACTACCGGTACAGCCTGTCCGATATCAGCGGTAAGGTGCTCGCAAAAGGAAATGGCGTAAAAGGAATAAATAAATTGAATATGGAAAATAAACCGGGAGGTATTTACGTTATACAACTGGTCAGCGATAATGAAACATTTGCAGAACGAATTATAAAACAGTAAGGTAGATTCATGTGTAAGTTAAGGGTCAGCGTTAGGGGCTGGCCCTTTTTTTTGTACTTTACCCAAAGTAAAATAATTGCTAATTTTTACTGCTCAGGACTGGAATATCAAAAATTCGGTACCTTTAGAAAACCCATTAAAGTATGAAATGGAGAAAATTCAACGGAGAACCTATTCACCTTCCCATCAAAGACGCAGTAGAAAAAGCCATCGAAAAAGAAACCGCAGATGGTAATAAGCTCAAAGTTTGCATTGGTACAGACAGCCAGGTAAAAGGCCGCGAAACGGAGTTTGCCACGGTAATCGTTTTTCTTCGGGAAGGCAGGGGAGGCTTTATGTTCATTCACAATGAAAAGACACTACACCAGTACAGCATCAAAGAAAGAATGCTGGTTGAAGTAGCCAGGAGTATCGAAATTGCTTATGAACTGTGTGATCTGTTTACACTGTACGACGTAGACATGGAAGTACACGCCGACATCAACACAAATCCTTCATTCAAGAGCAACGAAGCCTTACGAGAAGCCATGGGTTATATACTCGGTATGGGCTTCGCCTTTAAAGCCAAGCCCGAAGCTTTTGCAAGCAGTAGTTGCGCCAATAAAGTGGTAAACTGATCCTGAGGGCTTCGGGATTGCAGGCCGGGTTTTCACCCGGCCGGGGAACCCGTCACCTCTTTGCTTTCCCTTTTCTCAGTAAGCCTGCGATCAGTACCACAAGAAAAACTATGCCCATCCCGAGATAGAGAAACATCTTCTTTTTCTGTGCCGCCTGCCTCTCATTCTGCCACCTTACCATATAGTTGATGCTGTTCGCAGTCATTTGGTCAATACTTTTTTTCTTTTCGATAGAATCATGTACACGCCATATTTCTGCAGTCTGGGCTGCCAGTTGCTCACCAGCACTGTCTTTTACATTTTGTACCTGTTGCCTTTGCGCCGCAGTCTTGCCAGTAGTTGTATTTTCCTGTGCCTGCACACTCAGTTGCCCTGCAAGTAAAAGCAGGATACATACCTTTTTCATTTATAGAGGGTTTAAATGTTCCGCCTGGTTAATAGCAGCCAGGAACTGAAGCAAAGAACGGAGATTGGCTATGGCAGAACAATACCGGAGGGAGGGTATTTTACAGCTCGCCCGAGCTGAGTTCTGCCAGGTGAAGGAGTATAGCGTCGCGGCCCGATTTCTTTATGGCGCTGGTTACAAAATGTTTGGGCAGGAACTGCCAGGTCAGCCGCATGGCTTCAAGAAAATCCTTTACATTCTTACTTACCGTACGCTGGTTCTCCTTGTCGCTCTTGGTAAAGATCAGGGCTACAGGAACCTGCCACTTCTTCAGTTGCTCAAGGAAAGCAAGGTCTATTTTCTGTGGGGAATGACGGCTGTCGATCAGCACGAAAACCATAGTAAGATTCTCCCTTTTACGGAGATAATTCTCGATCATCTGCTCCCAGCGGCGGCGGCTCGTCTGGCTCACCTTCGCAAACCCATAGCCCGGCAAATCCACAAAATACCACTTCTGCACCTTACCCGTAGCAGCCTGGGCTGTAATGTCGAAGTGATTGATCATCTGTGTCTTACCCGGACTTGCCGAGGTCTTGGCAAGCCCTGCATGATTGCAGAGCATATTGATCACGGAAGATTTGCCCACATTGCTGCGCCCGATAAATGCAAATTCGGGTTTGTCCGGTACCGGGCAATTTTCATACCCCGGGCTGCTGATAAGGTACTTGGCTGCCTTAATGATCATGGCCGCAAGATAGGAGTATTTTCACGGGCAGATTATACCCTCAATGCCATGTTGCTCCATAAGTTTGCCCGTAAAGTATATTATTCCCGGATGCACGTCGCGCAAACAATTGATATCTAAATAGTTATGAATAAGACCGGGGAAATGTTTCAAAAACCCGGAATTCCCGGGTAAGGAATTTACAATTTTTTTTTGTTGCCCTTAAAGTCAGTACAGGCGGCTGCTTCCGCCACTTTTTTTCTTAAATTGAGAAAGGCAATGCAAAAATTATACTCGAAATATTAGAAATATCTCTAACTTTGTTTGAGAACTACTTAAAACAAACTAAAGGATCATGAACCCGGTTTGCTAATATGAGGAAACAGAAAGGTTGAAAACCAAGCGGAAAAGACCAGAGTAACATTTCAAACGTTCCCTCCCTGTTAACTATAATTTAAACAAACAGGAGCAACTCAAAGCACGAAAAGCAAATCCTGTAGGAGGCGAATCACTCACCCATTGACAGTTTCAAGTAGTATAGCACCAAAAGCACGTATAATTTAGCTTAACATAAAAACAACAACAATGAATTTTTTTGCTACTTTGAAAAGGATGCCCGCCATGCTAATTGTGTTGGGGACATTTTTTCTGACTGCTTCGACAACAGCCTATTCCCAGGAAATTACCATAAAAGGGAAAGTAGCTGACAAAAAAAGCACCGCCATCAGTGGAGAGGTCTATGTCCTTTCTGCCAAAGATTCAAGCCTCATTAAACTCGATGCCTTTACCAACAACACATTTCTCGTTGTAGGTATTCCCGCCAATACAGACGTTTTGGTTAAGGTGACGGCCAAAGGCTTTACCGACGCGTTTATTCCTGTAAAGTCAGCCGCCGGTATTTCAGAATACGATCTTGGCACAATCGACCTGAACGCTGTACTTAATATGAATGAAGTACGCGTAACCTCACGCGCTCCGCTCTTTAAGAGAAATACCGAAGGTGGTACAAGGGTTAACGTGGAAAATACCATTCTCGGCTCCAGCGTATCAGCCAACGAACTGCTCTCAAGAGCCCCCGGCGTTATTGTGCGTACCAACTCCATTCAGCTCTTTGGTCGTGGCGAAGCCGTGATCTACCTTAATGGACGCCAGATCGAAAAAGAAAGGCTGGCTTCTATTCCCGTTGCCTCAATCAAATACATTGAGATCATCACCAATCCCTCTGCCAGGTTCGACGCAAAAGGCCGCGGGGTGATCAACATCGTTACCACCCGGAATGATACAGAAGGATTCCAGGGTCAGATCACACAAAACCTTACCTGGGCAAGACACTTCCTTACCAATACCCCACTCAGTATGCAGTACCGTAAAGACAAATTTTCTGCTGCGGCCGATATGGTGGTAACCAATGGTAAAGACTGGAACAGGAGCTACTTTACTTCAAGCGCCACCACACCCGGCGTGGGCACTTACCGCAACTCCAACAAGTACGAAGCCAATACCCTCCTCGATCTGGTTTCCAACTACAAACTGGGTATCGCTTACGAGTTCAATAAAAGAACAGACCTTTCTATACAGTACGATGGACTGAACGCTCCTTTCGAGCTCGACATCCAGACCAATGCAGACAACTACACGCCAAGTAATACGCACGTGAACCTGAGGACTCAGAACGATGGCTATACACGCAACAGCAACAACTCTGCAAACATTAATCTTAACCATAAGCTCGACACACTCGGCAGCACACTGTTCTTCGGCGGCCAGTTCAGCAGCTTCAAAACAAGGAACTACGATCGCATTACTGAATATACCACTCCCGATGGCTCGCCCACACGTACTGCCAACAGGGAAAACGATGCGATCAATAAGATCAGCCTGTTTAACTTCCAGGGAGACCTTATCAAATACCTCAAAAGCAGTCACCGCCTGGAAACCGGTCTTAAGTTTGCGCACATTACCAACGACAGTAAGATCGCATTCCGTACCAAGCAAAGCGGTACCGATACCTGGACAACCTTCCCGCAGTTTGCCAACAGCTTCCTGTACAACGAAAATGTACCCGCAGCTTATATCCAGTTCCTTGGCGACCTGAACCCCAAATGGAGCTATTCAGTTGGTTTAAGGGGAGAACTGTCAATGATCAAGGGTACTTCACGTAAGCTGGATCAGGTAGTGGTTGATACTTCTTACTTCAACCTCTTCCCAACCCTGAGGTTGAACTACAACATCAACGACAACTGGTCATGGTCAATCAACTATTCACGCAGGATCAACCGTCCAACCTACCAGTCAATCGATCCGTTCCTCTGGTACCAGGATTCACTGACTGCATCAGAAGGTAACCCCAAACTGAGGCCCGAGTTGCTGCACTCAATCGAAACCATCCTGGCCTTCAAAGCGTTCAGTATCAAACTGGGCTATGCATTCTCTAAAGACGTGATCAGGGGTACACTCGAACAGGGTAGAACCGGTCCGAACAGCTTCATCTTTGCTACGCAGAACCTTAAGAAGTTTACCCAGTTCAATGGTACACTCGAACTGCCGTTTGAGTCTAAATACTTATCTTCTTACAACAGTATCAGCTTTATACTGAATAAATTTATCGACGACAGGCCGCTTTATACCAGTACCAAAGAAAGGGATCCTCAGTTCTATATCTATCTGTATGAGCAGATCAAACTGCCCAAACTGTTTAACATCGATATTAATGGTGAATACACTACGGCAAACAGTGATGGTCTTACAGAACGTGCGCCCATCTACCAGTTGCACGCTGGTATCTCACGCTACTTCCTGAAAGACAAACGCCTGTTTACAAGGATCCTGTATAACGATATATTCAATACATTCCGCTTCAGGGGTTCACGCGCTTTCGGACCGGTGTATGCAACATTCGACCAGTATGCCAACTTTAGCTGGGTAAGGTTAACAATGACCTATAAGTTTGGTAAACTGAAGAACGCAACTTATAAAAACAAATCTGTTAATGATGCCGAGTACAAACGCATCAGGCAGTAATAACAGGATATTAATGGGGGTTACTCCCCGACGGGCAGGATAAAATAATCGTGGATGGAAGACATAACAGATTATTTGAAATTAAATGCTGAAAAATGTCCGAATAAAAAGGTATTTGTTTATCTGGAAGACGGCGAGACAGAAACCGCTTCTCTGACATTTGCCGAATTATACCGGGCTGTAAAAGTATTATCATCAACGATCGGGTCAGGCAGGAGTGGGGAACACGCACTCCTGCTTTATGAAAATGTAATGGAATTCATTACAGCTTTCACGGCCTGTCAGTACTCAGGTTTAACAGCAGTGCCTATGTTCTTCCCCAAAGGGAAGCGGCACTTTGAAAGATTGGAATTGGTATTGAGGGATTCGGGTAGCCAACTGGTACTTTGTGAAAAAGATCAGTATGGCAAAATAACCGAAGGCTTCAGCAGGATAGGGATGGAATCCGTAACAATCCTGGCCACAGCTATAGCTGATCTTCAGCAGCCAGTGCAGGATGTGAGTGTGCCAAAAGAGATGGGTAACCACCTCTCTTTTATTCAATACACCTCGGGTTCTACCGGTACGCCCAAAGGCGTGCTGGTATCGCACCGGAACCTGCTGCATAATCAGCAACTGATTGGCGAAACTTTTGGCTGTAACGACAGTTCAGTAATTTTGTCCTGGTTGCCGTTTTACCACGACATGGGTTTGGTTGGCAACCTTCTGCACGCCATTTATACAGGTTGTACCTGTATATTGATGTCGCCTTACGCATTCATGCAAAGCCCTGTACGCTGGTTCAGGGCTATTGCGCGATATAAGGTAACACACAGCGGCGGGCCTAACTTTGCGTACGACCTTTGTACAGAAAAGATAAAGGAAGAAGAAGCCGCCGGCCTTGATCTTTCTTCCTGGCAGATAGCCTATAATGGCTCCGAGCCGGTAAGCAAAGCCACCATAAACAGGTTTATTAATAAATTTGCTGATAGTGGTTTTAAGGCCTCAGCCATGTTTCCATGTTATGGACTTGCCGAAGCCACACTGTTGGTTTCAGGTGGTCATTTCTATGAAAACGCCAATACCACTTCAGTATCCGGAGGGCAGGTGGTTAACGGTATGGAAGCAGCAATCCTCAATCCTGAAACCGGCAAACACGCAGCCGATGGTGAGGAAGGAGAAATTTGCCTGTATGGCGAAAGTGTAACAGAAGGATACTGGGGTAAAGACAACAAAGAACTATTTGCAACACATAATAGCAAGCACTACCTGAAAACCGGCGACCTTGGTCTGCTTCGCGATGGAGAGCTTTTCATCACGGGAAGGATTAAGGAAATGATCATTATCAATGGACAGAACCACTTTCCGTATGATATTGAAAGAACGGTTTTCAAAACCTTTAACCAAATAGAACCCAATGGTGTCGTAGTATTCTCGGCACCCGACCCGGCAGATGGCATCGTAGTGGTGGCAGAACTGAAAAGGGAGTTTGTACTTGACAAAGACCTCGAGGGTATCATCAGGAATGTTTTTCTTGAACTGGTCAGTAGTCACGTATTAACGCCTTTCGACGTTGTACTGGTAAAGCCACGGTACCTGCCACGCACATCAAGCGGAAAATTACAACGCCTGAAGTGTCGTGAACAGTACAGCAGTGGTCAACTGGAAATGCTCAGCAGCCGACGTCTCAGTACCCAGCCAGATAAAACCCCCAACCCTGCAGATCAGGTACTTTTTGAAAAGATCCGGGGCGGGTCACATCCCGAACTGATACACCAATATCTGACCGAACTCATTTCCAGCAAGGTAGGTTTCCGTCTGCCCGATACTGGAAAGCAAACCGATATCGAACTGACAGAAATAGGAATAGACTCAATAAAGGCAATGGAAATTATCAATTCCATCAACAAAGACCTTGAGATCAACCTGGTAGCATCAGCAGTGTTCCAGGAAAACAGGTACGCAGCGTTGGTAGAACAGATTGAGAATTTACTTTGGCTTAAATCAACAAAATCGGGCGAAGAAATTGTTATATGAATGCTATCGAGATCATATCAAAATTGAAGAAGCACAAAGTGCTTCCGGTATGGGATGGAGAACAGCTTAAACTAACCGGTGAAATTAAATCACTGCCGGGAGAAGTATTGCAGGAGGTAAGAACATACAAGGAGGCCATCATTACCTTCCTGATGGAGAATGCCCAGAAAGTCAATAACGCTCCCATACCAAACGTACCATTAAGCGAGCACTATCCGCTTACCAATGCACAAAAAAGAATATGGGTGCTCAGCCAGTTTGAAGGAGGTAATATGGCTTATAATATTACCGATTCCCTCTACCTCAAAGGGCAACTGGAGTTCCCCCTCTTTGAACAGGCATTTATTAAAGTGATACAGCGGCACGAAAGCCTCCGCACCGTTTTCAGGGAAGTAGAAGGTGAACCCGTACAGGTAATACTCGGAAATGTCGATTTCCGGATCAAATATGAAGACATTACCGGTCGTGAGCCGGATGTAAAGAAATACCTCAAAGAAGAAATTCGCCAGGCCCATTTGTGGGAGTTTAGTCTTGATACAGGCCCGCTTACAAAAGTGAAGATGATCCGTTTCTCAGAAACAGAACACGCAATGATTTTTGCCATGCATCACATTATTAGTGATGGTTGGTCCATCGGTGTTCTGCTGAAAGAAGTAATGAGTATTTACAAAAGCCTCTGCCTGAACGACGGAAATGAACTGGCACCACTGTCCATACAGTACAAGGATTATGCAGCATGGCTTAATAACAAGCTTGCAGATGAGAAAGGTAATATGGCAGTTAAGTTCTGGAAAGAACAGCACTTCGACGAAGTAGAACCCATCTCACTACCGCTCGATTATACACGCCCTCAGATCAACCGCTTTGAAGGCGCACAACTCAAATATTACTGGGACAAAGCGCTCTATGAGCGTATTGTTGCCTTTGCCAAACAGCAGAATACTACCTTATTCAACTTCTTCCGTTCTACCGTAAGTATACTGCTGCACAAATATTCCAACCAGCCCGAGATCATTCTCGGTACACCCGTTGCAGCAAGAAATCACTTTGACCTCGAAAACCAGATCGGGTTGTATGTAAATACCATACCCCTTAAATCTACCCTCAGCGACGAACTCCTGTTTGAAGACTACCTGAAAGCAATTTCGATGAACTCCCTTCGGTCTTTCGAGTACCAGGATTTCCCGCTGGATAACATCATCTCTGTTGCAGGCGCCAAAAGGGATACTGCGCGTAACCCGCTATTCGACGTGATGATCGTATTGCAGAACACCGCCATCGGCGATGGCTCTATCGAAGTTTACCAGCAGCACGGTTTTACAATGGACCGGCTGGATAAATATATCTATGCTGCATCACGTACAGAACAAACGGATGTATCGGCTAAGTTCGACATGATGTTCAACTTCGCTACCGAACCCGTACAGCAGCACTTCCTCGAAATCGAATATCGCACCAAGCTCTTTAAGAAATCCTCAATACAGCAGGTGTACCAGTCCTACCTGCACATTCTGCAGCAGGTACTGGATAACCCCGCTATCGCGGTGGCCGATATTGAGCTTACAGACGTTAATGAAAGAAACAGGATACTTTACGAATTCAATAAACCGATTGACAGTTTTTCAGAACGGAGCATGCAGGAATTGTTTGCCGGGGTCTTCGATCGGCAGCCTGGTAGTCTCGCATTAGCGGTGGGCGATAAACAGTTTACCTACGCCGAAGTAAAAGAAAAGGCATTCAGCACAGCTGCTTACCTGCGTGGGCTGCTGAAAGGTGAGGAAAACCCAAGGGTAGGTATGCTGCTGCAGCGTAACGAACAGATCCTGTTCAGCATACTGGGTATATTGTTTGCAAAAGCCACCTATGTACCCGTAGACATCAAGTATCCCGGGAACCGCATCAGCTATATCATCAGTGATGCCGCACCTGCGGTATTGCTGGTAGACGAAGTGGGTAAAGCCCTGGTACCCGCCGATTACAAAGGCAGGGTGATAGAAGTAGACAGCATACCGGTCTCAGCAGACCAACCCGAACTCACGCCCGACCTCTACGATAACGTGGCATACCTGATCTATACCTCCGGTTCCACAGGTATACCCAAGGGCGTTGAGATCACACATAAGAATGCTGTAGCTTTTCTGAAATGGGCCAACCAGGAATTTAGCGGCACGCCCTACCAGATCCTGCACTCACCCACATCTTATTGCTTTGATCTTTCTGTCTTCGAATACTTTATTCCGCTGATACAGGGTAAAACCTTACGCATACTCGACAATGCAGCATCTATCCCGGAATACCTCGTTAAAGACAGGAACATCCTCATCAATACAGTGCCTTCCGTAGTACGTAACCTCATCGACGGAGACGCCAGGTGGGATAATGTAGTAGCGCTCAATATGGCAGGAGAACCCGTGCCAAAAATATTCAAAAAACAACTGGATCACCATAAGATGGAAGTACGTAACCTGTACGGTCCATCGGAAGATACTACCTACAGTACCTTCTACCGGTTCAAAGATGATGGTTCAGACAATATACCCATCGGTGTACCTGTTGGCTACACACAGATGTACATCCTCGATAAGGCAAAGAACATACTGCCAGTTGGGGTGGAAGGAGAGATATACCTTTCCGGTCATTCTGTTGCCAAAGGCTACCTGAATAAGGAAGAGCTCACCCGGGAGCGTTTTACCGATAACCCCTTCCTGCCCGGCTATCGTATGTACCGCACAGGCGACGTGGGTAAATGGTTGCCGGACGGACAGGCAGAATATGCCGGACGTATCGACGATCAGGTAAAAGTAAGGGGATACCGTATCGAACTCGGTGAAATACAATTTGTAATTGAACAGATAGAAGGGATAGACCAGGCAGTAGTGGTGGTAAAAGAGATCAACGGTGATCAATACCTCGTAGCTTACTGGCAGTCAGAACAGGGTATAGATGAAGACGCAGTAAAACAGGTACTTCGCCAGAAGCTGCCCGAGTTTATGGTGCCTTCTTACTGCATAGCCCTCGAACGCATACCATTGAACAGTAATGGTAAAGTAGATAAGAAACAACTCCCATCACCCGTATTTGTAAGTAAGGTAGAAACCGTAGCGCCCAAGACAGAAAGCCAGGAACAACTGTTCCGGCTCTGGCAGGATACCTTGCAGGTACACGATTTTGGCATCCTCGATAACTTCTTCGACCTCGGCGGTCACAGCCTCAAAGCAACCAAACTGAAAGCACTGATCGCACGGCAGTTGGGTAAAGAACTGACGCTGAATGAAATCTTCCAGCATCCTACCATCGAAAGCCAGGCATCATTGCTGGATACGAAAGGCCGGATCACAGAACAACAGCAGATCGCAAAAGCAGACGTACAAAGTCATTACCCCCTTTCTCTTTCGCAGGAAAGATTATGGGTGCTGACCAAATTCGAAGACGCTTCCAAAGCATATCACATGCCGGCAGCCTTTCATGTAAAAGGTGAGCTCGATATACCTACGCTTGAAAAGGCGCTGCAAATGGTAATTGCGCGCCACGAGATACTGCGTACTGTTTTCAGGGAAGCAGATGGAACACCCGTACAGGTGGTGTTAACGCCCGAAGAACTGGACTTTAAAGTAGAAGTAACCAATACCAATAAAAACAGCAGCGAACTGCCGGAACTCCTTGCAGAAAAATGGGCCCAGCCCTTTGATCTCTCGCGCGGCCCGCTGTTGAGAACATTTGTTATTCACCACGCAGAAGGGCAGTTACTGTCTTTCAATATGCACCACATCATCAGCGATGGCTGGTCAGTTGGTGTGCTGTTTAAAGATGTGGTACGCGCCTATGCAATGGTACGGAACAATACAGGTAAGGCATTACCCGAACTGGAACTGCAGTTTAAAGATTATGCACTGTGGCAGAAAGCCAATATGACAGAAGAGACGCTGGAACGCCAGCTCGCTTACTGGAAACAGGAAGTATTTGCTGATGGCGTACCACAGCTTGAAATGCCAACCGACTTCCACAGGCCGGAAATAAAAACGTACAACGGCAGCACATATCATAAAACATTCTCCGGCCCTGTGCTTAAAGGGCTGATGAGACTTGCACACCAGTCGGGTTCGAGCCTGTTTATGACAATTATTGCAGGAGTGAACGTACTGCTGAAAAAATATGCCAACCAGGATGATATCGTGATCGGTACACCGGTAGCGGGCAGGGATAACCTGCAACTGCAAAACCAGATTGGATTCTACGTGAATACATTGGCCATACGCACCCGTTTATCCGGGAAGGAATCCTTTGGCGCACTGCTGCAGAAACAAAGGGAGCAATTCCTCCGTTCATTCGAATACCAGAACTTCCCTTTCGAAATGCTGGTAGAAGAACTGAACCTGAAGCGCGATCTCTCCCGTTCGCCCATCTTTGACGTAATGGTGGTATTGCAGAATATGGAGGGGTTAAGCACCGACGATCTGAAACATCTCGACGCTGAAGTTGAACTGGAAAGATTGAATGCTTCTTCCGGTATAACCAAGTACGACCTGACCTTCTCTTTTGCAGAAAATGGTAAAGGATTACAGATGGAGCTGGAATACAATACCGACCTGTATGCAACTGATACAATTAAACGCCTTGCAGACCATCTTGGTAAAGTATTTGAGGCAGTAATGGATAACCCCGATGTAGCGGTAGAAGACATTTCTCTCCTTACACCGGCAGAGCTGGAAATCATTGGTTCGCAGTCCGATCAGACACACGTAGGCTACAATAAAGGAGAAACCATACTCTCCCTGTTCCGTGAAGCAGTGGAAGCATACCCTGCCAATATTGCAGTAAGGACAAAAGACAACGAACTTACCTACAGTGATCTTGACCTTAAGAGCGGACAACTGGCCTTCCAGTTGAAAAAGGCGTACAATATTGAAAAAGACGATCTTATAGTACTGCACAATAACCGTACAGAATGGATGATCATATCTATCCTTGCCGTACTGAAATTAGGTGCAGCCTACGTTCCTGTTGACCCGGATTACCCCGAAAGCAGGATCGATTATATACTGAAAGACAGCGGAACATCACTGGTGATCTATGATATCCCCCTGTCCGAAAGCATCATGCAGCAGAATCCTGGTGCCGCTTATGTCGATATTACCCGTCTGCAGTTTACAGGCGAAACCTACGAAGCATGGGTGATGCCGGAGAACCTGGCCTATGTGATTTACACATCCGGTACAACAGGTAATCCGAAAGGAGTACTGATCGAACACCGCAACGTCACACGTCTGTTGTTCAATGAAAATGACCTGTTCGATTTTAATGAGAAGGATAAATGGTCGCTGTTCCATTCCTATTGCTTCGACTTTTCGGTATGGGAAATGTATGGCGCCCTGTTAAAAGGTGGTACCGTAGTGGTAGTGCCCAGGTCTATCGCACAGGACAGTATAGCATTCTTCAGCTTCCTGGTCGATGAGCAGGTAACCGTACTTAACCAGACACCCACAGCCTTCCGCAGCCTGCTCCAGTTAAATATGGATCGGCTTGACGAACGGCCTTCGGCACTGCGCTATCTGATATTCGGCGGTGAAGCGTTGTCGCCGGGTTTACTTGAACCCTGGCGCAGGGCATTGCCAGGTTGTAAGATCATTAACATGTATGGTATCACAGAAACCACCGTACACGTTACCTATAAAGAAATTACAGATAAGGAGATAACCGAGAATAAGAGCAATATCGGTATACCGATTCCTACGCTCAGTTGCTATGTACTCGACAACGACCTTAAACAGGTGCCTTTTGGTGTGATCGGTGAGCTCTGTGTAGGTGGGGCCGGTGTGGCAAGAGGCTATCACAATAAACCGGAACTGACAGCGGCTAAGTTTGTACCCAATCCCTTCCAGGATGGAGGCAGGATGTACCGCTCAGGAGACTTTGCACGGATATTGTCAAATGGCGACCTGGAATACATCGGCCGTAAAGACGACCAGGTAAAGATCAGGGGGCACCGCATTGAGATAGGAGAAATAGAGGCAGCGATCAATAACCTGCCCGAAGTGAAAGATGCCGTGGTAATTACCCATAAGAACAAAAGTGATGAGTACGAGCTTGTAGCATACTACATCGCAGTAGGCGATAATAACTTTAACCTGCGTGAAGTGCTGCGTAACAAGCTTCCTTCTTATATGGTACCAAGTTACCTGGTGGTGCTGGATAAATTCCCGCTCACCTCCAATGGTAAACTGGATAAGAAAGCCCTTCCGGTACCGCAGGAAGTTGCCGGGAAGCAAACAGAATATGTGCCGCCAAGGAACGAGATGGACGAAAGGATCATTGCCATGTGGCAGGATATCCTTGAGCGGGATAAAATCGGCATCAGGGATAACTTCTTTGATATGGGCGGACACAGCCTTAAAGCAACAAGGGTTATCTCCAAGATCCAGGAAGTATATGGCGTAAAAGTAGATTTAAAGAACCTGTTCATAGATCCAACCGTAGAGCACCTGTCAGATTATGTAGAAACACTGACCTGGATGGAGGCTCAGAGTAACAATACGAGTGTGGAGGAAGAACTTATATTATAACATTAAAATTTGTTAATTATGATAAAGGTATTAACAGAGCTTAAATCCAAGGGAGTATTCCTCTCCCTGGACGCTACGGGCGAGAACCTCAGCATAAAAGGCAAAATCGGCAACCTGTCTGAAGAAGATAAGGATGGTCTCCGCCAGCAAAAGAAGGAGATCATCGATTTTCTGAAGAACCAGGAGCAGAGTAGCCAGATTATACCTGTGGGCCTGGTTGATACGGACACGCTGGACCTTGCACCAAACCAAAAAAGCATCTGGGTGTACGAAAAAATCGAAGGCAGCAGTACGGCGTATTCGATACCAGGCATCTACAGTTTTGAAATGCCCGGGCTGGAGGATAATAAGTTCTACAAAGCCATTCAGACACTGGTAGAGCAGAACGACGTTCTGCGGACCATTTTCGTAGAAGAAAACGATACCCCCAGGCAGCGTATACTGCCGGGTATTAATGTGATCGACCATGTACAGATTGTAGACGTACGGGACGCTGCTGATGTACAGACCACAGTAAAAACGGCCATTGATGAGCGTTTTAATACGCCCTTCAGTATTTCAGAAAAGCCCCTCTGGGAGATCGTACTCTTCCGCCTGCCGGCAGACCAGTACCAGTTCTTCCTGAAAGTGCATCACCTTATTGCGGATGGTGAATCATTGAACCTGATCATCAAGCGCGCACTGCAGATTTATTCTGTAAGTGAAGACACTCCCATGCAGCATGAGCTTTCATTACAGTATAAGGATTATGTAAACTGGATCAATAACAGGGATAACTTCAAGTCCTCTTCGGCTTTCTGGACAAAAGAACTGGAAGGGTATGAAGACGATTTCAGGATGCCTGCCGACTTTGCAGATGCAGGCGACAGGAGCTTTAAAGGTAATGAACTGCATTATGTATTTAACCGCGATATATCAGACAGCGCGTATGCCTTTGCTAAAGAAAAAAAGCTGAGCATCGCTTCAGTATTTACCGGTGCAGCCGCTGTTGTACTGAGCAAACGCTCACGCAAAAACGATCTTATCATCGGTATGCCTTCCGTTGGCCGGAACCAATACCAGTTGTGGAATACGATTGGCAACTTTGTAAATACATTACCTCTGCGCATTCCGGTTGATTATACTGCAACCACCGCAGATTTTCTCGGTCGTATACAGCAGAAATACCATGGTGCGCTGGATAATCAATTGTATCCATTCAGTTATATCCTTGAAGATATTGGCTACCAGTATAAGGAAGACGAGTTCCCGCTGTTTAATGTGATGATCTCTATTCCCAACAACCAAAAGATCGAATCATTCGATGAAAAGATAAAGACCAACGACAAGAACAGCCTTTACGATATTACTTTCACTTTTATTGAGGCGAAGGGCGATGTACAGTTGATTACAGAGTATAATGCTTCACGGTTTGCAGAAAGTACCATTCAGCAAATGGCGCAGGAAGTTGAACTGGCTCTAAAAGCACTGGTGAACCGTGAAACGCCTGCATTGGCTTCCATTTCATTGCTGAAACCCGAAGACGAACAGCGGGTGCTTGAACAACAGTGCCGCAGCGGCAAACCTGTAGAAGTGAAGTACAGTTCGGTAGTTGAGCTGTTTAAAGAGCAGGTGGCAAAGCATGCTTCAAACACAGCAATGGTATTTAACGAAAATACTGCATCACATACCTACGCAGAAGCATGGGAAGCAGCGGCTGTACTGGCAGAACAAATGATAGCTAAAGGGGTTAAAAAAGGAGATCGCGTTACCGTGATATTGCCAAAAACACTTAACCAGGTAATCAGCATGTGGGCCTGCTGGCTTACAGGTGCAGTATATGTACCCGTAGATACAGATTATCCGCAGGATAGGATTGATACGATCATTGCAGATGCCGCACCAGCCCTTGTTATTGACCGTGATACTATAAAAACATATACCGAGCAGGAACAGAAAAAAGCAACCCCGGGTTTCCTGGATGCTTATGCACCTGCGTCAGGCGACCTGGCTTATATACTGTACACTTCAGGCAGTACAGGTAAACCTAAAGGGGTGGTTGTGTCGCACGGTAACCTGGTTAATAAAATGTGCGAAGAATCCAAAGCACTGTCGGTTGACGAAACCACAACCACCATCACCATTACTAATACAGTATTCGACGTTTCACTCCTCGAAACTGTATTGCCGCTCTGCAATGGTGGTAAAGTGATGGTTGCCGACGATTCCATTACAACAGACATCAGCACACTCGTTGCCTATATCGTGCAATACGGGGTAACCATACTCCAGGGTACACCAACCTACTTTGCATTGTTTATGGAAGAGATCAGGCGTTTCTACAATAAGGGTATCAATGAAACAGTCAAGCATGTATGTATCGGTGGTGAATCACTGAACAAAGCCCTGGCAGACCGTTTTGCTGAGTTCCTGCCCGGTATCTCACTGAACAACCATTATGGCCCTACCGAGATTACCATTGACGCCATTACCAATCCCGGTGTGAAGCTGTTTGAAAGGAATATCATTGGTATGCCCATCGGTAATACCGAAGTGTATGTGCTCGACGAACAAGGTAATATGCTTCCTGAAAACGTAGCCGGAGAACTGGTAATTGCCGGTCCTTCCGTAACACAGGGATATTGGAACGATCCTGAAATGACAGCACTGAAATTCAGGCCGGTAAAATATACAACGGGTAATGCTTATTTCACCGGAGACCTGGCGAAGCGCATGCCTAATGGTAATATTGAATTCATTGGCCGCAAGGACAAACAGGTGAAGATACGCGGTTACCGCGTTGAGCTGGAAGAGATCAATAATAATGTAATGCAGGTAAAGGGTATCATAAGCTCCCATACAGGGGTGTACAACAACCTGCTTGTTTGCTGGGTAGTGGCCAATGGCACCACGGAAGATGACATCATCGGTTACCTGACCACTAAGTTGCCCGCCTACATGCTGCCCACTGCTATCGAGTTTATGGAAAGCATGCCGGTAACAGTAAATGGTAAGGTTGACGCGAAGAAACTGCCGGTACCAATGAAGAGCCGACGTGTATATGCTCCTCCTGTTACCGATGTGCAGAAGAAGATCACGTCTATCTGCCAGGAAGTTATGGGCATAGATAATATTGGTATTAATGATAACTTCTTTGAATTGGGCGGGCATAGCCTGCACATGGTGCGTATGGCGAATAAGATCAATGTGGCCTTCCAGAAACAGATCCGTATAAAAGACCTGTTTACGAACCATACAGTAAGCCTGATCAGCGATCTTATCGAAGCCAAGGACCCAGCCGAAAGGAACCGGGTTATTCCCAAGACTTCGATGACGGGTAAATATTTCCCGTTGTCGCCATCCCAGTACCGTCTGTGGATATCTGCCCAGTTGGGTGGTAATACCGCATTTAACGTGCCCGTGCTCTTTAATATTACGGGCGACTTTAACCTCGATTATTTCAGGATGGTTATCCATGCGCTGATCGAAAGGCATGAAGCCCTGCGTACCTCTTTCCGCTTTAATGAGAAGAAAGAGATCTGCCAGTATATCTCCGATATGGAAGAACTCCAGTTCCAGGTTGATTATACTCCGGAAATACTGCCTGATGCAGAAATCACACGCAGGATCAACGAGATCATCGCTTCCGACTTTGATCTCGAAAATGGACCATTGATCAAATCCGGTGTATATCGTTCCGAGAAGGGCGTATGGGCCATGTATATACTCATTCACCACCTTGTAACAGATGGATGGTCGAGTGAAATCGTACTGGAAGAGATCACCAAAAACTATAACTCACTGATGCAGACCGGAAGGCTGCACAATTTTAAGCCACTGGAAATCCAGTATAAAGATTATACTGTTTGGCTGCGCGAAAACCTCGAAAGGATATTCTCCAATGAAGAGTCATTCTGGATGAAATCCTTCAAAAAGGAAATCGTACACTTCCGGCTGCCAATTGAAAAGACAAGGCCCAAGAAAAAAACCTACAATGGTAATGGTGTTAACCTCTGGAGTTCGCTTTACCTGAATGAGCGCATTAACGAATACGTAAAGAAGAATAACCAGACTGCATTTTCCTTTGTGATGGCAGTATATAAAGTGTTGCTGTACAGGTACACTAAGCTGACTGACTTTACCGTAGGTACGCCCATCTCGGGAAGGATCAACCTGCAAACGGAAAACCAGATCGGTCTTTACCTGAACACATTACCGATCAGGAGCGAATTCTCCGGAAACGATACCTTCAAAGAAGTGATCGACAACGAGAACCGTGTAATGAAAGAAAGCCACGATAACCAGTTATTCCAGATTGACGAACTGCTGAAAAGGCTCGACATTAAAACGCCGGTAGGTCATTCACCGCTGTTCAATACCATGATCATTTTCCAGAACCAGACTTCGCTCGGCTTCACCAGCGTAGACAACGCCAAGGAAATGGACGTGCATATCGAACCGCGCGACTTTAACGGTCTTACATCACAGTTTGATATTGTAATTGCCTTTACAGAAACAAGGGATAAGCTGGAGATCAACTCTGCATACAATACGATCATCTACGAACACGACCATGTAAAAATGCTCATGATCGATCTGATCTACCTCCTGGAAAAAGTACTGGAAAATCCATACCAGAAACTGGATGATTTCTTCGAAAAAACAGAATACGAATTCCTTTGCGATAAACCCATTGAGTTCAAAACGCCGCATTATGTTGAACCCGAAGAAGAAGAGGTAGTTGAAGAAGAAAAGGTTGAACGTGGTGCCGGTAATGCAAAAGTTAAACAGGGGCTGAAAGATATTCTTGATAAATATCTCGAAAACGAAATTGAATTCGACGAAGATTATTTCTCCCGTGGAGGTAACTCACTGGGTGCCATCCAGGCCATCAATGATATCAACGATGCCTTCGAGGTACAGTTCTCAATCCTTGATTTCTACAATAACTCCTCTATCAACAAGCTGCATGACCTTATCGTTGCAGAGATTGGTGGTGGCGTAGTAGAAGAAGTGGTTGAGGAAGCTCCTGCACCAACAACAATGGCCACAGCCACACCTGCGGGGGATGTGCTGATACAGCTTTCCAGGCCAGACAACAACTTGCCGGATATGTATATGATACCGCCCATTCTCGGCAGTGGTGTAGTATTCAAACCATTGGCAGATAAGGTGAAGGATTACTTCAACGTGTACGGTGTGGATATACCTGTACTGGAAAATGAAAAAGACATCATCGGTGCACTCTCTAAGATCATCTTTGCAGAAATTATGGCAAAGAAAGCCGACGATGACGTAGTCTTCCTGCTCGGTTATTCCATCGGTGTAAACCTCGCGTACGAAGTAACCAAATTACTGGAAGCACAGCAGAAAGAAGTGGTGCTCTTCCTTATGGATCGCGGCCCCGAGACCAACGGCAATGCAGGCATGACAGAAGAAGTGATAAAAGACGTGATTGAGCAGCACCGTCCATTGATCGAAATGCTGGCAGTAAAAGGTGAAGAACATATCATTGAAGCGAGGATCAGGCAGATACTCACAGGTATGGACAATTATTCAGTAACCGGAAAAGTAAGTGCGCCTGTTTGCTCTTTTGAGTGCAAAGACAATCCATTGCACGATTATATGCAGAACTGGGCAGGCTTCACCAGCGGCACACACGAAGTACTGTTCCTGAACGGAAGTCACTACGAGGCATTGAAACCGGAAAATGTTACACTCATATCAGAAAAAATAAAAAATATATATCATGAAAGGTCAAGTGTTCGTTAATTATTTGGATTGTTATATTCCTGAAGACAGGTTATATTTTGAAGAGAACAAAGATTTTTTCAACGAGCCGCACCCTGGCGTTCCGTTCGATAACTCGGAAAAGTTTTTCGCCTTTGTAGAAAAATACTTAGGCATCGACAGCGTGACCGTTGAGAAAAATATGACCCTCGAAGAAATGCTGATGGGGTTATTGAAGAAGAATATTGAGAGCCAGAAGATAAACCCTGCTGTTATTACACACATCATTCTTGCTCCTGACCTGTATAATCAGTTACCCAGCTTTGGCCATAAAGTACAGTACGAATTAAATATGCCCAAAGCCAGTGTGGTAAGGGTAACAGATAACTTCTGCGCTAATATTGATGTAGCAATCGGTCTCGCTGCAAAACTCATCGAACATGAAACTGAACCCATAACGATACTCATTCTTGCAGGAACCCGCCTGGGAGATGGTTTTGACATTCGGGTAGTAGGGAGTTATGGGGTGTTGGGCGATGCTGCAGGCATTATGATTATGTCGAACAACAAGGAAGGTGCTATCGCTGAAGTATTGGGCCAGGAAACAGTTACCAAAGGCGTATTGTACAATGCCGATCTGGCTAAAGACAACACGATCCTGCACTTTCAGTCTTATTCCGAAAGTGCTAAAAAAGCAATGGCTAAATGCAACCTTACAGGAGCCGATGTATCGCAGGTGCTCCTGCACAATGCAAACCAGATGCTTGCCACCGAAACGTTGAAATCGTGCGGTATCAAACCCGACAAGATCGACAAAACAAATCATAAGAAATACGGTCACCTCGGAACAGTTGATCTGCTGCTCAACCTCAAGACAAATATTGAAAATGCCCCTTCTACCCAGGAAAACCTGATGTCGGTAAATCTTGGCGTAGTGGGTACATACGTATCAACTTTATTTAAAAAAATATAGATAATGGAAATACAAAAAATCGTGTTAGACACAATAAAGGAAAAAGGCGCTGAACTGTCGCTTACTATCGATGCTGCGGATAATGATAAGCTTAAAGACCTGGGGTTTGACTCTATTCAGTTCCTTGGCGTGGTGATCTCAATCTGCGAAAAGCTGAATATTGATATGAACCATGTGAACAGTATGGAGATATCTACAGAGAACAGTATCACTGAGTTTGTTGACAATTTCAGGGTGTATATACCTAACTAAACCTTTTGTAGTGAAACTATGAGACATATTTTTGATCAGAAAGCGCCGGTACTGTCCGGCATCATTACAGAGTACGCACAGCGAACGCCCGACAGGAATGCAATCAATGACGGAGCGAGCAAGTACACTTTTGGTGAACTGGAAATTATATCCAGCAACCTTGCAAAAGACCTCGTAGAAACCTACAAGGTTGAGAAAGGCGACAGGATATTGTTTATCGCTGAAAAAGCAAGCGAGATCATTGCAGGTATTATTGCTACCTGGAAAGCAGGTGCAGTGTATGTGCCCGTAGATCGTAATAACGGTGCCAACCGTACCAAGTTTATCATTGATAATGTTACACCCAAAGTGATCATCTCTTCCAAAGACCTGCTGGCTAAGTTTGCAGAAGTCATTGAAGATGTGCCCACCATCAGCTACGAAACGATCAAAGCGATGGACAGGGTGAATGATGGCTTTACAAATAAACCCGAAGTAACGGGCGACGATGTAGCCATTATCCTGCATACCTCCGGATCAACAGGTAACCCTAAGGGAGTGGTGCTCGAACATAAGAGTGTAGTCGCTTATTTCAGGGCGCATAACCTGCTGTTCCTTTTTGATGAAGACTCGAAGAATATCAACTATGGGCCTTACCATTTCGATGTAAGCATACAGGACACTTTCCTGCCGCTTTACTTCGGGGCAGCGGTTTACATCTATCGCGGCCTGTTTATATCGACCATTATCATTGATCTCCTGTTGAAGGAGTCGGCTACACACGTTATTGCAGTATCTTCTGTACTGGCGTTGATTACCGGAGATAAAGACGAGATACAGAAACTGAAAGGTTCGAGGCTGCAGGTTTGTATGACAGGAGGAGAGATTTGTGATACCAAACTGATCAACAAATGGTTGGCCACATTGCCTAATATCCGCTTATATAATGGGTATGGCCCGACAGAGTGTAACTCCCTGTGTATGGCTTACCAGATACCGGTGGCAGATTATGACCGTGATGCACTTTTCCCTATTGGCAAGCCGTTTGACCAGATGAAGGTTGCCCTGATTGACAACAATCAGGAAGAGATAACAGAGAACGGTAAGACTGGCACATTGATCGTTGCCGGCCCCCAGTTGATGCGTGGATACTGGAACCTGCCTGAACATACAGAAAAGGCATTTTACTGGCTGCGTGGTGAAAAATATTACATCACCGGTGACCTGGCAAAACGTGACGACGAAGGCAATTATTATTTTGAAGGCCGCAATGACAGCGAAGTAAAGATACACGGACGAAGGATAAACCTTAACGAGATCCGTAATTGCCTGCTTCGTATCGAACAGGCAGATTATGCCGTCGTAGGTACTGTTGCTGTAAATGCTACTACAAGTATCTATGCTTATGTCTACCAGTCGAAAGAGAAAGAGCCTTTATCTCAACAGTATGTAATCGACTTTCTCCGTAAAACACTCCCCGAATACATGATACCAAAGTACGTGTTTATTTCGACTGATATCATTAAGACAAGTACGAACAAGATCAATGAACAGGAAATTAAGAAGGACGTTGAATCAAAAATATTAGCAGTTCAAAACTAGATAAGATATTACTTAAAATACAAAAACACACTACAATGAGCAATTATTATCAATTTTACGAGAACTTGATGAAGATACCACCGATAAAATTGAAAGATTCGTGGTTGATTACAAGGTATGATGACGTTAAATACTGCCTGAAAGAAGACAAGCTTTTTTCTGTGCAGCGTGTTCCGTTGATGTTCAGCGCTGAGGGTACTGATAAAGACAACAAGAAAATCCATTTTGCAGAGGATATCCTCACGAAATGGATCATTCACAAGGATAGCGGAGCTACAGAAACCAAGCGCGAAGTGGTACAGAACCTTGTAAACTATACCAACACGCGTCTTAAGGAAGATACCATAAAATATTATGAGTATTACCTTAATAAGCTCAACGATATGGAGGAGTACGATCTGAAGTATGATCTGGCTCTGCCTATTGTGGTGTCTATCACCATGAGTATGCTGAATATGAAGCGTACGGCTGCCATTGATCAGCAGATCAGGAATATCTATAAACACGTAGAAGTGGTTTCTATCGCTGTGGAAGATGTGACCATGCATGGTAATGAACGCATCATTGAATTTGCAGACAGCCTGCTCTACCTGGTTAAGATCAGCTCTGAGTATGATGGGGTATCTGAAAACTTCCCTATTGAAGATTATGATACCAACAAGTACACGCTGGTGCAGTTGCAGAACAGCCTGATTCTTGGTACGCTGATCTTCAGTACCATCAATCTTGTAGTGAATGCAATGAAGGTGATGAAAGATCACGCTGAAATGGTAACTGATACCAATATTAAGGAATGTATCATCGAAGCATTGCGTATTGAATCGCCTGTGCAGGGTGTATTGCGTATTGCTACTGAAGATACTGTACTGCGTAATGCCAATATCAAGAAAGGCGATTGTCTTACCGTACTGGTAGGTGCTGCTAATCGTGATGGCACGGTTAAGGAGTTTAAAGATCCCAAGAAGTTCGACCTCACGCGCGAAAGGGCTCCATTGCTGACCTATGGTTATGGTGTACATGCCTGTATCGGGCAGCGCCTTACCATGGAGTTTGCGAATACACTCATAACACGTATGTGGAAAGATAACACGTTTGATATTAAGAACTTTGTGTGGGCAGACGAAATGGTAGGCTACAGAAGTATGCGTTCCATTACGGTAACCAATAAAGTGTATGCAGGAGCGCTCCAGGAGGCGTAATGATTGCCTGTAAATAGTAATAATTTCAAGTGTATGGTGCACGGAAGTGCGCCATACACTATACCATACCAGCAACGGCCGGGCGATATATTACCATAGACCGGAACTGAGAGAAACAAATTAAAGCACAACAATAGCCTGATCATACATTAAAGTACCGTTTGATCAAAGAACAAAGTAATCTTATAACAAACATTGACGAATTATGACTAGTAACGAACATGTTTATGACGTTTTGGGTATTGGTTTTGGCCCTGCCAATATTTCAGTGGCCATTGCCATGGAGGAGGATGAAGTGGGATTTAAAGGAAACCGCCTGTTTCTTGAAGCAAAACCAGCGTCTGTCTGGCAGGAGCATATGCTGTTTGATGGGTCGGACATCCAGAATAATCCTTTACGTGATATGGTAACGCCAAGGAACCCGCGCAGCCGGTTTGGGTTTATCAGCTTCCTTCATGCGAAGAAGCGTTTTATGAAGTTTCTTAACACCGGCCTTCACCACCCTTACCGGCTTGAGTATGCTCAATACGTAAGCTGGGTTGCCGAGCAGTTTAATGAATATGTAAAGTACAATACATTGGTTACCGATATACAACTGGAAGACAATAACGGAAGCCCGCTGTATAAAGTAACGGATGCCGACAATAACGTTTATTATTCGCATGCTATTATACTCGCACCGGGAAGAACACCGATGATTCCGCCCGCTTTTCAAAGCGTGCAGTCTGACCGTGTCATTCATCTGAACGACTATCTGAAAACGATGGCAAAATACCCGGCAGAAGACCTGAAGCGTATAGCGGTGGTTGGTGGCAGCCAGAGTGCGGTAGAAATACTCCTGCATCTGGCAGATACTCATCCCGGATCGGAATTACTGGGTATCAGCCGTTGCTTTGGTTATAAGCAGAAAGATGTAAACCCGTTTACGGGTGAAGTATATTTCCAGGAGTTTGTAGACTTGTTCTATAATGCTGATACAAGGACGAAGCGTAAACTGCAGGACGACCTGCGGTATACCAACTACTCTGCCAGCGACGCGGATGTGCTGGATGCACTTTACCGTAAAATGTATATGCAGGAAGTGCAGGGTAAAGAAATGATTAAAATACACCGCAGCGCTGAAATTGACAGTGTAAGTGTTGACAGTGCGGATACGGTAAGTATTGGGTTAAGAAAGTTAGAACGGCCCGAACTGTTCCAGGAAAAAGTATCGCTGGTGATACTGGCTACGGGCTTTAAAGACATTGGTAAACCGGAAGATAACGACCGCGGCAGCATGGAGCCATATCCGCGGCTCTTTGAACCTCTTTCGGGCGACATCCAGCTTGATGATCGCGGCTGTCTGAAAATTAACCGGAACTACTCTGTAAATCTTAAAAGGTATAAAGGTAATTCCTGCTTTGTTAATGGCCTTTGCGAATCTTCGCATGGTATGGGTGATGCGGGGTCTTTCAGCCTGCTTAGCCTCCGTGCTGGAGAGATCGTAAATGCACTGAGCGATTACCTGGAGGGGGCTAACGTGCTGGCTAAGTCTAATGGTGTCAGTAAGAAGGAAAACCTGTCTGCCGAGCCTGCTTAATTATTCAAAATAAAATTTATCATTCAGAAAAAATAAAATTAAGGATCATGCAACATGTAAGAAAAATTAACTGGAGTGGACTGAAACATGAATATGGTGTTGACGGAGAAAGACTGCTCCCATGGGGTAACGGTGAAAATCCATTCCCATTTGGCGGTGCCTACTGTATTACCAGGGGTGGGACAGTTTCTATGCCACACGTTAACGATCCGGCAGATGAAGAAGAAATGTTCATCTGCGTTTCCGGGAAGGCAAAAATGATCATTGGTGATGAAACGCATGATATCGCGCAGGGGGATGTTATTTTTATCCCTTCTGGTGTTAATCACTACGTAGATAACCCCAATACTGAAGATTTTCATTTTTATGCCCTGTGGTGGAATGGCGAGATCATTAACGGATTTGTTAATAAAAAGAAATCGTAAACAGTAATGGGTAAATACATAGTAACAATTGCGCCTCCTACACCCAATGGGAACCTTCACCTTGGGCATATTTCCGGACCCTTTCTTGCTGCTGACATTTTTAACCGCCTGAGGCGGTTAAAAAATGACGAAGTTGTTTTTGTATGCTATTCGGACGACTACCAGGATTACGTGGTACGTAAAGCTATGCAGGAGAACAGGGAGCGTTTTGAACTGGCTACGCATTTTGCAAACCGCATAGATGCTACGCTGAAAAAAACCAATATTCATTTAGACTGGTTCCTGAAGTCGTACCAGAATGAGTTTTATAAAGAGGCTATCGCTTTTTTCTATAAAAGCGCAGAGGCTAAGGGTGTACTGGCCCGCAAGGATTGCGAAGTGCCTTATTCTGAAGAGGATAAAGTATATGGCTACGAGGCTTTTGGACGCGGCACCTGCAACTACTGTGGTGAAGAGTCTGACGCGAGCCAGTGTGAAGCCTGTGCTAACAGCCCGGTAATTGAAAAAATGGGCGATATTCTTTCCATCTTCTCTAAAAAGAAAATGGGTTTTGAAACGATCAGCAGGGAGTACCTCCGCCTGGGTAACTACAGGGATTACCTGACTGATCACTTTAAGCGCAATATTGTTCGTGATGAGTTAAAGCAATTTGTGGATGAGGTAGTAAGCAAAGGGGAGCTTGACTGGTATATTGACCGGCCAAAAGCTTTTGGTATTGACGTGGAGATTAACGGGGAAACCAAGATCATCCATACCTGGTTCTCAGGATTACCCGGGTATTATGCGGCTACAAAAGAGTATGCCAATCATATTGGTAAACCGGAGTTGCATGATTATTTCTGGAAATCTCCCGACACCAGAATAGTGAACTTCCTCGGTTTTGACTGTTCATTCAGCCATGCTATTGTTTACCCGTCGCTGCTTTCCAATGCGCCGGGTCATACCAATAACGTTGTACCCATCACTAACCGCTTCCTTAAGCTTGAGGGGGGTGACTTTTCTACCAGCCGTGGCCATGCGATCTGGGTGGATGATATTCTCGAAGAAGTATCGTCTGATGCCCTGCGTTATTACCTGGCGATTGTTTCACCTGAATACCAGGTGGAGAATTTCGAAAAGCAAAAGTTCCTTGACTGGCTTAATGGTACGTTCAATCCATTTATTGAATTGCTGAATGTTTATATGGAAAAGCACGCTGCTGCATTCAGCGATGCTGACTTTTCGGGTGAGCTGGCTAAAAAGGCTGAGGCTTACCGTAAAACCTGGAGTGGTTATACTGAGTCGGAAACCTTCTCCATTGGTAAGCTGGCACAATTGCAGCAGCAGTTCCTGCTGGAACTGAAGGATGCGATGGCTGCCGGTAAGGAAGATGTGAGCCTTCTTGTGCAGGTTTATCTGGTGATGGGAAAACCCATTCATCCGGAGCTTTCAGAAAGCCTGATCAGCCGCTATGGCATTAACGAGCCTAAGATCGCAAACTGGCTGCTGGAAGCGTAACAGGCAGGTAAAATATACCGTAATGGAATAAATGGATGAAGCAAGCATGGAAAAAGAGTTTGATATAGCGATTGTTGGAGGTGGTGTTTATGGCGCTGCCTGCGCATGGTTCCTGTCGCAGCATAACCGCCGTGTGTTGCTGATCGAAAAGAATCGTGTGGGTACCTCCGGCGCTACCGGCGTTTCAAGAGGGATTGTTCGGGTATATGACCCGGACGAGGATCTTGCAAGGGTTTCGCTGGAAGGGACTCTGCAATATCTGCATTGGGAGAGTAACAAATACCCGGGCCTTAACCCTTATTCGGCGAGTGGCTTTGTTTATCTTTTTGATAAGGCAAAGGAGGCTGCTATGACCGAAGCCATACAGCGTTATGGAACAGCGGATTACCCGATGGAGTTGCTTTCGGCTGATATGATCGCCCGCAGGTTTCCATGGATCAGGGGGGAGGGTAAGATGGGCATCTATGAATTGTATGGTGGCTATGGCGACCCAAGGCTGACGGCACTGAGCTTTATGACGGGGTTCAGGGCGAAGGGTGGAACTGTATATGAGAACTGTGAGGTGAAAGGCTTTGAACCTGGCTGGGGTGACGGTTGGCGTATTGCATTACCCCATGGTAAAATAGCTGCGAAGGTAGTTCTGTTTACTGCCGGGGGATACACCAGGAAATTGCTGCCTTCGCTGCCTCTTTTTACAAGATCTATTTCACTGGCGCAGGTAACGCATACCAGCAGACATGTGGATATGACTATTGTGGATGAATCTGTAGAAACCTATCTGCGCCCGGGTGATGATACTACTTTTTATTGTGGCAGCCAGGTATTCGAATCAGTTACTGATCCTGATGAATTACAGACTGAGCGGCTGGATATTGTGACTGACGCCATTGAGCGTGTAGAGAAAGTGTTGACAATGCCTGCTGCGGGGGATATAGTTAATCATTTTAACGGGTATGATTGTTATACCGATGACAAAAGACCTGTTGTACAGTTCCTGCCCGGGTATAAAGGCTTATATGCAGCATCTGGATTCTCCGGCAGGGGGTATAAGTGTGCTACAGCAGTGAGCCGGCAGGTGGCGCTGGAGATCAGTGCGTACCTCGGCACTACCAATGAGGTAGCTGAGGGTATCAACTGGCGTATAAAGTTGTGATATCATTCATGAAGAGAAAAATATACAAAGCAGGTATTGTAGCGGATCTCTCTCCTAACGGATCCATACACCAGCAAACATTTTTGCGGGCTATGGAAATGGCGTGTAAAAAACTTGATGTTGCGGGTGCGGGTATACAACTGGTATGGGAGAATGACAGGGCCAGATATGAAGGAGGGCAGGAGTCTTCTAAAATACTGGTAAAGAAAAAGGTGGACGTAGTGCTGGGACATTTTGCCTCTGCTGCTGCGAAAGGTGCTTTGCCTGAATATGAAAAAAAGGGTATTCCCTTATTGTTGCCTGCTGCTACGGCTGACAGTCTGACAACAGATTATCAGTCGGCCTTCCGTATCTGCTCCCGCGACAGTTTCCTGGTGAAGTTTATGCTTAAAACCCTGCGGGCCAAAGGGGTAAGTACCGTGTTTACAGACCACGACGGCAGCTTACACGGAAAGGCCTTATCGGGTAATATTATCAAGGGCCTTAAGCGCAGCCGGACTATTATACTAAAGGATAAGGTGGAAGAAGCGGACGACGTGATCTTTGTAGGTTCTTATACGAACAGCATAGCTTTTGCCAAAAAGCTGAAGGCTGCGGGTGGTAAACAAAATATCTATTTTACTGACGATGTGGTACATGCCAGTCTTGGTAAAGAACTGGGTAAGCTGCCTAATACTGTTTATGTGTTCGGGTATGATGATTACCGGGACAGGGCTGCTGCGGCATCCTGTATTGCGGATTATTTTGTACGCTGGAAAGAGTATCCTAATACCTATTATCTTGAAACCTACGCGGCTGCCCAGGTAATGTGCCAGGCTATTGAAAAGCTGCGGGAGGGAAAAGATTCTAATCTTGGGTCGGTATTATACAGCTACAGGTGGGATACGGTGGTTGGCAAGTTTCGTTTCAGTATTTCGGGTGAGAGTAATGTAAACAATTTTGCTTTATGGGCATTACGGGATAAAAGACTGATTAAGGATAAAAGTTGACAGAGTTTGACCCGGAATGTCGAACAGAATTTACAATATTGCAGTATGATATTATCGGCAACAGATGCGGCCCGGAAACTCGCAGAGGCGAGGAAGCTTTTTCTTGTACTTTTTGAGAATGATGCTATGCTGGCCGAGATATACAAACCGGTTAAGCTGGACCTGCAACAACCGCATGACCTGGACGAAGTGTACGTGGTTATTGGGGGCAGTGGGAAATTTGTTCTTGAAGGGGAGGTGAGTGAAGTTAAACCGGGCGATATGATTTTTGTTGCGGCAGGTCAGCGGCACAAGTTCCAGGATTTTACGGATGATTTCTCTACATGGGTGATCTTCCTTAAGAATAAGAAGTCGTAAAGACTGTAGTATAATACGATAATAAGCACAATATGAATTGCCTCTACTAAATGAAAACACAAATAACGATTGTATGACCAGTATCAGAAAGGCATTGATTAACGATATTGACGAACTGGCTAAACTGTTTGACCTGTACCGGGTGTTTTATGAAAGACCTTCTGATATTGAAGGGAGTAAGCGCTTTCTGGGGGAGAGGATAAGCAGGGAAGAATCTGAAATTTATGTGGCTGTTGATGAATCGGGCGTGTTGACAGGTTTTGTGCAGTTGTACCCCATCTTTTCATCGACAAGGATGACAAAGTTGTGGCTGCTGAACGACCTGTATGTGCTGGAAGCTTTCAGGGGAAAGGGTATATCGATCCTGCTGATAGAAAAGGCTAAGGAGCTGGTGGGTGAAACTAAGGCGTGCGGTATGTACCTGGAGACGGCAAAGACTAATTTTATCGGCAATAAGCTGTATCCGAGAACGGGTTTTGTGATGGATGAGGATCATAACTATTATTACTGGGCGAAAGACTGATTACCATAGGTTATACCTGTATATTTGTAAACGAAAAACAAGCCATACTAACATACCGTGAAAAAAAATGTTGCCATACTGGTGTTTAAAGACGCAGAGGTACTTGACTTTGCCGGTCCGTTTGAAGTTTTCTCTGTTGCTTCCCAGATCACTGATGAACAACTGTTTAATGTATTTACAGTCAGTAAGGAAAAGGGGTTGGTAAAATCCATCAACGGCCTTGCTGTTAATGCTGAACATTCTTTTCGTAGTGCACCTGTTATTGATATCCTGATTGTGGCAGGCGGCACCGGTACAAGAAACCTGATTGAAGACAAGGCTTACCTGAACTGGATCAGGAAAGTGCACCAGCAGGCAGAGATGACGCTTAGTATCTGTTCTGCGGCGAGGATCATGGGCAGGCTGGGTTTGCTTGACGGGGTGAAGTATGTAACCCACCACGAAGTGTATGATCACGTCATGGAAATTGCGCCTAAAGGCATTCCTGTAAAAGGAAGACGATTTATAAAGGGGGGGAAGCTGTACTCTTCGGGGGGTATATCTGCGGGTATTGATCTCTCCTTTCATATTGTTGAAAAGCTGCACGGAAAAAAGATTGCCCGGAAAACTGCTGCCTATATGGAATACCAAAGAAATGGTAGTGCCAAAGGTCTTTCATAAAAGGTGGAAGATTACCCTGTTGATGCCCTGCCCTTAAGAAACAATTTTAATGAACACTATTAATAATAGTTATGTTAAAGCCAAAATTTCTCGTACGCATTATGCTGATCGCGCTGGTTTCGGGGTTGAGCAACTTCCTCTACCTGCAGTTGATGAACAGCATTATCAAGATGGTAATGGAGCAGCGATATACAACGGTTGATATCTCTTACATTGTCATTTTTACCCTTACCCTTATTGTAACGATCTGGTCGAGGCGCGAATTGTCTATCCGTGTTATTTATTCTTCCCAGCGTATGTTCTGGAACTACCGGAATGAGATATTAGCTATAACGCTCAATGCTAATTACGGAGAGTTTAAGAAGCGGCGGTTTGATATACAGTCGGCACTGGTGTTTGACGTGGATGTACTGACGCAGGCCTCGCTTAATATTATTGTTTTCCTGACTTCGGCCATTACAACGATAGCCTGCCTGGCGTATATGGCCTACCTGTCGCTGCCGCTATTCCTGCTTACGCTGGGGGTTTCAGCACTGGGGGTAATCGTGTACCAGATCGGTACTATTGGTACCAATAAGAAGTTTGTAAAGACCCGTGAATATGAAAGCAAATTCATGTTCTATTTCAACGCTATCCTTAACGGGTTCAAGGAGATCAAGATCAATCCCTCCAACGGTAATAACATCCTCAAAAACAAAATTACCCCAATCGCCAACAACTCTTACGAAAATAACACGGGTGCATTTGTTGGCTTTCTTAACAACCAGACCATCGGGCAGGTGTTGTTTTATGTACTGATTGCCAGTATACTGTTGTTTTTCAGTGTAAGGCTGAGTGTTGCATCGACAGTTACCATCAACTTTCTCTTTATCCTGATGGCGCTTCTTGCTGCTATTGAGGCTATCATGGTATTGCTGCCGGGCCTTATGCGGGCCAAGGTTTCGATGAACAGGCTGGTTAACCTGCGTAAGGATATTGTGATGGACAGCAATGCAAGCAAGGAACATACAGTTACTAAAGAAGAATTTGACAGCATCAGCCTTAAGGATATCACTTACCGCTACGAGGATGCCAATAAGGAGGTTAGTTTTGAGATCGGCCCTGTGAGTCTTCATATTGAAAAGAACGACGTGATCTTTATCTATGGCGGTAACGGTAGTGGTAAAACCACGCTGGTGCTATCTCTCTTAGGCTTGCAGGAACCGCATTCGGGCACGTTCTATTTTAACGGCGCCCCGCTTGATGAGGAGAGCAGGAAGAAGTATAAGTCTTTATTCTCTGTTGTATTTAATGATTTCTACCTGTTTGATGAGTTCTACAGTATCAAGGAGCTGGATGTGGCAAAGGCAAATGAGTACCTGCAATTGTTTGAAATAGAAGAGAAGGTGAGTATTGTTGACAATCACTTCTCTACCATAGAGCTCTCCACGGGGCAGCGTAAGCGCCTGGCATTGATTACCGCACTGCTGGAGAATAAGCCTATCCTGGTTATGGATGAGTGGGCTGCTGACCAGGATCCTCATTTCCGTAAGAAGTTCTACCAGGAAATTGTACCGGGCTTAAAGGCTGACGGATTTACCATAATTGCTATTACACACGACGACGCTTACTATCACCATGCTGACAAACTCTACAAGATGGAGTATGGCAAGCTTATAGACGAGAGTGCGGCTTATATCAAAACATACGCTTAGGTGATGACAACGGTAAAACCAAAAATCTTTATACTTCATCATGCAGGGGGTAATTGTTATTCGTACCAATTTCTTGTTCCGCACCTGAGTGACAAGTTCGACGTAGAGCTGCTGGAACTACCCGGCCGTGGCAGGCGCATGAAGGAAAAATTAATTTATACAGAGAAAGAGGCGGTACAGGATTATGTAAACCAGATCAGTTCTAAGGTTAACGGTGCTCCGTTTATGATTTATGGTCATAGTATGGGTGCCTTACTGAGCCCTGCCATTATACGCGATCTTTCTGCAATAGATCTTCATCCTGTTTGCCTTGTGGTTACAGGCAGCCAGGGTTTTTTACCACCGGACGAACCCAAAAAATACAGTTTCAGCAAGGAGGAGCTTATAGCCGATCTGCGGCGTATGGGTGGTGTGCCGGACAACTTTCTTGATAATAAAGCACTGTTCGATTTTTTTGAACCGGTAATGCGTGCTGATTTTGAGACGCTTGACCTGTATGACTGGGATGCCAATCCACCTTATATCAGTACGCCTATCCATGCTATTATGGGCGATAAGGAAAAGTTCTCTGCTGGTATTGGTAACTGGAAAAGGTACACCAGTGGCGACTTTCATTCTGAGATTGCAGAGGGAGGACATTTTTTTGTTTTTGATATTCCTGTTAAATTAGCCGATACGATAAAACAATGCTATGACCGATATATGGTACACGAGGATTGATGCGATCAGTGAAGCGACTATCGGCCGCTATGAACGGGAGTTGGGTGAACGGTTTACAAAAGAGATTTCGAGGTATAAGCTGGAGATTGACAGGAGGAGCAGGATAGTGGCGAGAAAGCTCATCAGTATGTACCTTGTTGAGCAGGGAATGGGTGATGGTTCTTTTCACCTCCTGCTGGATGAGTATAAGAAACCCTATATTGAAGGCGGACCGTTTTTCAATATTACGCATTCGGGTGCCCTTGTGGCGGTGTGTTTTTCGGACCAGCCGGTGGGTATTGATGTGGAGGAGAAAAAGGAGATGGACTGGGAGCCTATTACAGAATTGCTGCATGAGGAGGAACGGCGCTGTCTTGGATATCTTGAAGAAAAGCTGGATATCTTTTTTCGTATATGGGCACGTAAGGAGGCTTTTCTGAAAGCACTTGGGAGTGGCATTCTGAATGGTATAGGGGAGGACTGCATACTTGATAACCTGGTAGAGAAAGACAACAGGCTGTGGTACCTGCAGGACCTGGAGCTGGACCCTGATTTTGCGGCGGCGGTATGTTCGCCTTACAGGGAAGACCGGGGGAACACCATACAATTAAAAAACATTAACCCGTTGTTAAAATAATACAATGAAGAAGAAAATTGATTCGGGCTTTATATTTCCGGCGGTTACGCTGATCATCCTGGTGATTGCCTTTTCGAGGTCGATCTTTGGCATACCTGCGCTGGGGAAATTCCTGAATCCCTTTATAGGAGCAGTACAATCGGAGAAGCCCAATCCTGCTTCGCTCGCTGCCGGGCTGGGAAACAAGAGTGAAACTTCTGTCTTTTTCGATGAGCGGCGGATACCGCACGTTTTTGCAAAGACAGATGATGACTTGTATGCAGCACAGGGGTATATTGTTGCAAGGGACCGCCTCTGGCAGATGGACTTTATCAGCTATGCGGCTTCTGGGCGTTTGTGCGAAATTATGGGTAAGGTATCTCCCCAGGGGGCGAATATTCTTGACCTGGACCGTATGCAGCGCCGTAAGGGCCTGCTTGAGGCGGCTAAACGATCGCTTGCGCTGATGGAGAAGGACCCACTGACAAAAAAGGCGCTTGATAATTATACACGTGGCGTTAATGCTTATATTCACTCGCTTACTTATAAGGATATACCGTTTGAATATAAACTGCTTGACTATGCACCGGAGGAGTGGACAAACCTTAAGTCTGCAATCATCCTTAAATACATGGCTGAAACCCTGAGCGGTTATGAGGAGGATGTTTACCAGACCCAGATGCGTCTGGCCCTTGACAGGAAGGATTTCAGTACACTTTTTCCTGATCAGACCAGTTACACGGCTACCTTGCCGGCGGGTAAAAATGTCATCAGGACTGACAGTTTCCCATTCTGTAATTATATTGACTATTCGTTTCTGAATGCAAGCCCGGTTATAAAGGGTAATGAATATAACCCCAAGCTGGGCAGTAACTGCTGGGCGGTGTCGGGGCAGAAAACCAAATCTGGCAGACCTATTCTTGCCAACGATCCGCACCTGAGCCTGAGTCTTCCTTCTATCTGGTATGAACTGCAGCTTTCTTCAGACTCTACCAATGTGTATGGGGTATCCATCCCCGGTACTCCGGGCGTGATTATTGGCTTTAATAATGATATTGCCTGGGGGGTAACCAATGGTGCTACGGATGTACGCGACTGGTATAAATTAAAACTGAAGGATGATTTTTCTGCCTATGAAATGGATGGTAACTGGGTAAAGACGGAAAAGCGTGTTGACACTATTCTTATACGAGCGGGTAAGCCTTTTTACGATACCATTTATTCGACTGTTCATGGCCCGATTGTAATTGATACTACGTTTAAACAAATGCCGGAGGTATTGAACCATGCACTGAAATGGACGCTGCATGAGCCTTCCAATGAGTTTAAAACATTCCTGCTTTTGAATAAGGCAAAGACGTATGCCGACTATAAGGATGCGATACAGTATTACCGCTCTCCTGTTCAGAACTTCCTGTTTGCATCGAAAGGTGGTGATATAGCAGAAAACCACCAGGGTACGCTGTACAAAAAATCTCCGGGTCAGGGTAAGTTTATACTGGATGGATCCCGGAAAGATCACCTGTATGATTCTGTCATTCCTGAAAACAGGCTTCCGTCTATCTATAATCCTGCGAGCGGTTACGTGTACTCTGCGAATAACCGCCCTCCGGCGGATAATTTTCCTTATTATATTAATGGGTATTATACTGAAACCCGTGCCAACGGGATCAAGCAAATGCTGGATTCGCTGCGGCAGGGTACTGTTGAAGACATGGAGAGGATGCAACTGGATAATACCAATCAATTTGCGAAAGCAGCGCTGCCTGTATTCCTGAATGCCATTCGCCCTACCATGGGTAATGATCCTATGTTTGTGCAACTTTCGAAATGGAACTGCAGCTATAACGTTAATGATACGCTGCCCTGGTTTTTTGAAAGGTGGTGGACGGAAATACAACAGCTTACCTGGGATGAATTAAGTTTGTATCGTTTTTATATAAAACCACCGGATGGCTATGTAATGCTTTCGCTTATCCAGAAGGACAGTGCGAGCAAATATTTTGATATTATTAACACTGCCAAGGTGGAAAGGGCTGCGGATATACTGGAGATGACATTCAACTTTACAAAGAAGAAGTTTGCTGAGCGCTGGGCGCATACCTGGGGTGATTATCACAAGATTGGTATCTGGCATCTTACTTTTCAGCCGCAGTTGAGCAGGCTTAATATCACTGCGCCGGGCTATCCTGAGGCGTTGAACGCCATCGGCCCGGGCTGGGGTCCGTCGTGGCGGATGGTGGTAGAGCTGGGGGATCATCCGAATGCCTATGGTATTTATAATGGTGGGCAATCGGGCAACCCGCTCAGTCCGCAGTATGATGAGTTTACCAAAGACTGGCTGGCTGGCAGGTATTTCAAGCTCAACTTTTTCCTTACTGCTGCTGACGCCAAAGCTGCAACCAAATCTTCCTGGACCCTCAAATAACTCTGATCATGATCAAATCTATCATCTATATACTTGTACTTTGTATTATTATTGCCGGCTTGCAGTTTGTGACTACATTGCCCTGGTGGATATTTACGATTCCTCTTGTACTGATTGGTATATGGCATAGTCATAAAGGGATCAACCGCATCCCTTTCCTAAGCGGTTTTATAGCGGGTTTTATTGTATGGGCCGGTGCAACGTTGTTTTTTCATAACAGTTATGCGGGTAATTCGATTGTAACACTGGGCAGCCTTATTGGTTTCAGCCCGTTTGTTACCGTACTGCTGATCGGGGCAGTAGGGGGTATCCTTGCCGGGTTGTCGGTATTTTCGGGCGCCCTGCTTTTCAAAAAAGATTCAAATTACCGGTTGGATATTGGTGCGGAGCACAAATTGTAGGGTTGCTGATGATATTGTTTGTGTTCTCTCCGCATTAAAGCTGCGGCAGGCGATTGGCGGTATGCTATTCATAAAAATACGGCTGATGCAGCGGGTTTGGTCTTGGCATTAAAGTGATAGCAGTTGGTTATTTGCCGCCGCGTAAATTTTCCCTCCTTACGTTTTTAAGGTTTTCTGCTGACTGAATAAGCAGGTGTTCGATGTTCTTTTCAATTTCTGTAAACTCGACTCCTTTACAAAGAAATTTCTTCCAGTGGGGTAAGTATTTCCGGTAGGTTTTCTTATCTACGAGGTATGTTATATTCCAGAAATTCCATAGTGGTGCATCAATATCTTTGGATATAAAGTTGGGCTGGATAATTACGCCTTTTCCAAATGATCCTTCCATCCACAAAATTCTTCTTTCCACGATTTTATCGGGAGGTATTCCATGATATCTGGTCCCTTTTTTATGTATTTCGGCATTGTATCTTTCTGCGAACTGATACAGCAGATGGTCTATCGATTCAAATCTGTCCATAGCATTCAAAGTTCCGGAAATATAGGTTAATTGGTAAAAAAGTAAAGGGCATATTGTTATTTGGCAGCCATCTTATAAGTCGGAGAGTTTCCAATATGATACAGGTATTCAAATTAGTATAAAGAATTGCTAAAAGAACTTTATCCATCTGGCTGTTAAAATACTGAACTTCATCTGTAAGAAAAATAAATGAGAGAATTTATAATGAAAGATATATTTCCGAAAACCAGGCTGTTGTTATAAATGTATAAATTATGTGAGCAAAAAGTATGCATGCTATACTTTTAACTGTATAAACTCGTTTTTATTTTAATATGCGATTCTGGTTTTATTGTTAAAACGGGAACTTGTTTCGGTAGGACTTCCATCGTAAAATACGTAGGTATAAAAGTTGGTGTAAATCCAATCGACGGACCAGGACATGGACAGCGGAGTTACTATCGGTGTATGTGAGCCTACCTGCGTTCGTTTGCTGACTGCTTTATTTTTATATGTGCAATCCCAGACTGGATTCGAGCAATATGCGGGGTCTGCCGTTACATCATAAGTAACGCCATCTTTTTTGTGGCTGTAAACATTATATTCCATCTTCGACTGACAGGAGGTAGCTGCCTCATCTTCAATAATTTCTTCAAATGTTGTTTTTTCTATCTCAATTTCATTCGGGCCATTTCCTCCGCCACCATCGGGATCACAATCAGCAATAAGCGTGGTTACCGGCTGCCCCGTTGGCACACAGTCTCCGCATACTGTAAACAGGTATTGCCAGTTCTGTTCAATTGTTCCATCGGCATAATATGTTGTTGTGACCAAATAAAAGGGAGTACAATTTGTGCTGCTGGAAGCGCTTCTGCCATTTCCATCCGTAAAGTCTATGTTGTAACTCTTTTTCGGCTTTCCATTTTCAAATACCAATGCCTGAACAAACTGGTCATTCAAATAATTAGAAACAGTCATTCCGGTAAAACTATTGGATTTTTGCAGAAAAATATTCTCAAAGTCGGCATCGATGGCATCTTTTGAATAATTTGTATGAATGGTATAAATTAATCCTCCTCTTGCTATTTGTCCGTTTTGAATACAGAAGTAAGCTTTGTAGTAGGTATTCGCATAGTTTGGTATCGATTGATTCCTGTAACCTGCAAGATCACAGAAAATTATATCTATTTCATCGTTTAATGTAAGCTGAACCGGATTCTTATCTAACAGGTTTGCCAGCAGCGTATCAATTTTTGCTGCCTGGTGTGGTGTTGATGTGTCGCGTTGTGCTTCGAGGGCGTTCACCACCTTTTGGAGCATTTCATTGGTCACGATTCTTTTATTCAAGCTGGCTTTTTGAGGCGTACTGTTATTTTTAAATTTATCAATAGCCTGATCCTGATCAGACTTACGGCAGGCGGTAAGAATAAGTAAAAGATATACAATGTAGCTGGATAGCTTAGTGAATTTCATATTAAAGCTGGTATTTAATCGCAAATTTGTGTAACACCTATTCTGTTGGGTTTTATGGTGTATATAACACTGCTTTAGTTATAAAGGTAGAATTTTTTTTATAATGCGGTATTTTCCTGTATTTACTATACCTGGTTTTAGCTGACTTTGTTGTAAATTAGATTTATAATGAAATTATTCATCCGGGTTAATCTGATTAATTCATATCAATTTCTGTGTTTCAACTGTAATGCCTGATGTTTTGGGGTACGGGTAATCCTTTAAGAATGTTACCCCGCCTGCATAGTTTAAAAATGACCTTTATCCTGCATCAGTGGGGTATATGTGGGCTATCTATACTGTAACTACGCTTTAACCCCGCTTCTGCTCTACTTTATTCTCTGCTGTTGAGCGCTTGTATTTCTGTTCTTTTTTTGGTTAAAAATAGAGTTTGGGCATCGTCTTAGCGGCTGGTCTGGTAAAAACTGGTATTTCTGCATACTTGTACGCTCTTTTTTCCGTTGATTATTCTGTAATGATCCCCAACCCTGATACCAGTTAGTCGCCAGGCATCTGACTAAATTGAATTGTATGAAGAAAATTGTACTTGCTTATCTTTTTGCAGGCTCTTTTTATTGCTCTTTTGGCCAGGGAGAGGCATTTTCGGCCAAGAGGGTTGTTAATCAAAGTGCGAGCCTGCCAGCAGACCGCTTCCGTCTGCAGCATCCTTACGAAATTATTTATGGTCCTGACGACTCGCTGTGGATCACAGAGAAGCCCGGCCGTGTACTGAAGGTAGACCCGATATCGGGCAGGGCGGTTGTTTTGCTGGACCACCGGGCGAATGTAATGTTTACACGCACCCTTAATGTGAGCGGACAGACCACGGGTGTGGCCCAGGACGGTATGCTGGGCATGGCGCTGCATCCTAACCTGAACAAGGGTATGAACAAGGACTCGGTGTATATCGCCTATTGCTATAATTCCGGGGGTAACAGGCGGATGCGCATATCGGCGTTTAAATACAACAGGGCAGCGCGTACGCTTACGGGCGAAACGGTGCTGATAGAGAACCTGCGGGGCAGCAATGATCATAACTCCGGGCGTATTGCAATAGGGCCTGACATGAAACTTTATTATACGATTGGCGACCAGGGTAATAACCAGTTTGGTAATTACTGCAATGCTATACGGTCGCAGGATGTTCCTACGGCGGGTGAGGTATCGGCAGATGATTATACCAAGTACCAGGGTAAAATACTGAGGATGAACCTGGATGGGTCTATACCGGCTGATAACCCGACTTTTGGCGGGGTGCGCAGTCATATTTATACGATTGGGCACCGTAATCCGCAGGGGCTTGTTTTTGAAAAGGATGCAACGGGTAATACTTTTACGGGCAGCCGCCTGTATAGTGATGAACACGGGCCTGCGATAGACGATGAGATCAACATCATCCAGCCTGGCAAAAACTATGGATGGCCGATTGTTTCGGGCTATAAAGACAATTACTGGTACCGGTATTACAATTGGTCTTCTGCAGGCAACTGCGCTTCGCAGACCTATTTTAATGAATGCAGTAAGCCTGCCGGGGTGACGGCAGTGAGTGAGTTTTCGCTTACGGATGTGAACTTTGTTGCACCGATACTTACAATGAGTACTAAAGACAGCAGTGGTGGTTATACCCTGCCCTGCGACTGGCTGCAAAACCCTACGGTAGCGCCTTCGGCGATGGAGTATTACTATTTTAATAATATGATACCGGGATGGTATAATTCTTTACTTATTCCTACACTGAAGAGTGGTAAGCTTTTCCGCGTTAAGCTCAATGCTGCGGGTAACGGTATACTGGGTGATACGATACCCTATTTTACAGCTGAGAACCGTTACAGGGATGTTGCTGTGGGAAAGGATGGGATCAGTTTTTATATCATTACAGACAGTGTGGGACAGACTTCGGGCCCAACGACAGGTAATACAAATGTGCTGAACGACCGGGGAGCTATACTTGAGTATAAATATACCGGGGCGGTTCTTGCTGTTGGAAATGAGCCTGTTAACCCGAGGAACAGCCGCGAGTATATCCGTCTTTACCCCAACCCTGTATCTGGCATACTGACGGCGGAGATGAGAAGGAATATATCCAAGCCGATACATTATATGGTGTATGATATTGCCGGGCGTTTGATGCTGAGCGGTTACAGTGTAAGGGATATGACGGCGATAGACATGAGTGATCTTAAAGCGGGTATGTATATTGTGAAATTATACAATGGATCTGATGTAAATATTGCGACGGAAAAGGTAATTCGTAAGTAGGGTATAGCGTGCTGATATTCATGTGCGTATGGTAAGTTGCATGACGCCAAATAGCGTCTGCATTTGCATTTCCGGGCAAATCCCCGTATATTGTATCCTTATTAACAGGAGATTTCTCTTTTTACTAACTATTAAATTCTATAACAATGTCAAAAATGATTACAGCTTATTGCATGAAGACGAAAGAAAAAGACGTTCCCATGCAGGATGCGGTGATAACAAAAACAGCCCGTGGCGGGTATATGGCACAGGGGCATGATGGAAAAGGTAATAAAATGACCACCATGCTGGCGGAAGCCCGTGCACTTGAAGCCGTTAAAGACGGTGTGGCCAAAAAAGGCTGGTAGTTTTATCGCTATTGAATGAACCGGGCTATCAGCATGATAGCCTTTTCTTTTTCCTGCCCCGGGAATTACGGGTTTTGTACTAACTTTAACGGGCATGTATAAAAGTTTACTATCCGTTTTCTGTTTTCTCTTTCTCGCTCAGTACGCATTGCTGGGGCAGTATACGATCAACGGCAGTGCAACACAGGATAATTGCCACTGTTATACGCTGACGCCTGCACAGCTTACGCAGAGCGGTTCGGTATGGAATAATAACCGTATAGACCTTAGCCAATCTTTTGCCTTTACTTTTGACGTGAACCTGGGTTGTAACGACGCTAATGGTGCTGATGGTATTGCCTTTGTACTTCAACCGGTGAGTACAAGCATCGGCAGCCAGGGCAGCGGACTGGGTTATCAGGGTATTACGCCTGCGGTTGGGGTTACGCTTGATACCTGGCAGAATACAGATGAGGGGGACCCGACTTTTGATCATATTGCGATACAGCTTAATGGTACGCTTAACCATAACTCGCCCAATAATATTGCCGGCCCCGTTACTATGCTGGCGAGCGGGGGTAATGCGGAAGACTGTAACTGGCATACGCTGCGTGTGGTATGGGATGCGGTAGCCAAGCGCTATGACGTTTATTTTGACGGTAATTTGCGGCTTACGCTGGTAAAGGATTTTGTGGCCGATGTATTTAGTGGTAACCCGATGGTGTTCTGGGGCTTTACGGGATCAACGGGCGGGTCGCTTAACCTGCAACGGTTCTGTACCAGCCTTACACCCCGTTTCCGTTCGCTCAGCCGTCAAAAGCGATGCGTTAATGAACCTATAACTTTTTATGATTCGACTTCTTCTTTTGGCCCGATCGTAAAACGGTACTGGGATTTTGGTGACGGAAGTAATATCGATTCGGTAAATATAGACCCCGTACATACTTATACTGTTGCTGGTGATTATACCGTGACACTGCGGGTAAAAGGAACTGACGGGTGTATAGAAGTTTTCTCACAGGTAGTACGGGTGGGGAGTAAACCGGTTGCTTATTTCAAACTGACGGGGGCCTGTGCAGACAGCCTTATTGGCCTTGTGGACTCCTCGTATGCTACTGTAGGTACTATTAATAGTTGGTACTGGGACCTGGGCAGCAGTGGCACATCGATCCTGCAAAATCCTACCGTAACGTATAATACGCCGGGACCTAAAACGATACGGCTTGCCGTGCAATCAGAAGAAGGGTGTTTATCGGATACTACAGATAAGGTAGTTGATGTTTACCCCAATCCTACAGCAGCTTTTTCGCTCACCAATAATATCTGTGCGGGCACGGCTTCTGCTATGACCGACCTGTCGCCAGTACCTGCACCGAACCAGATCACAGGATGGAACTGGACTTTTGGTGGTAATGGCAGCTCTGCGGTACAAAACCCGGCGCCGGTGTTTACTGCAGCGGGTAATTACCCCATCAGCCTGCAGGTGCAAACAGACAGGGGATGTCGCAGTACTATAGTACAACAGCAACTTACTGTGATTGCGAAGCCAGTAGCTTATTTCAGGGATACTACCATCTGTGAAAGCACTGCGGTAACGCTGAAAGATTCTTCTTACTCGCCTGATGGTACGCCGGTGAATGGCTGGTGGTGGAGCTTTGGTAACAGCCAGACAAGCACACAGCAGAACCCTGTAGTTACATACCCTGCGGGAACACCCATAACGGTGGCACTGGTGGCGACGAATGCCAACAGTTGTGTGTCGGATACGTTCAAACGTACACTGGTGATCCACGAGAAACCCATAGCGAAGATCGGATATGACCAGCCGCTTTGTACCAATAAACCACACCAGTTTCGTGACTCTTCTACGGTAAATGGAGATGTGATTAATGATTGGTTATGGTTGTTTGACAATAACAATACGGGTAATCTGAAAGATCCTGTACAATCTTTTAACCCGGGCGGTCATCTGGTAAAGCTGGTAGTAAGGAGCAATGCGGGCTGCCAGAGCGATACTGCTTTCCGTAATTATATTACAAATCCAAAGCCTGATATTACATCTACCGTAAGGGATGGCTGTGTGAACCAGGCGATACCTTTTACGGCTACTACAGGAAGTACGATTACTGCATGGGTGTGGAACTATGGGGATGGAGTGACCGGTTCTACCCAGAACACCCAGTATACATATGCTATAACGGGTGAATATACTGTTTCGCTTTTTGGTATTGCCAATACAGGTTGTTATTCGGATACGCTGCGGAAGAAAATTGTGATCTATGGTACACAGGCTTTTGCGGGGAATGACGTGGTGGCTGCTATGGGGCAGCCGGTACAACTGACAGGCTCCGGCGGGATTAGCTACCAGTGGTCGCCACCGGATGGATTAAGTGACCCGAATATTGCCAACCCGATCGCTACCAATACTGTTGACCGTACGTACACACTCAGGGCTTCTACTCCACAGGGCTGTTCGAGCACAGACCAGGTCTCTATTAAAGTGTATAAAGGACCAGATGTATATGTGCCGAATGCTTTTTCACCCAATGGAGATGGTAGAAATGATATATTGAGAGCTTTGCCTGTGGGCATCAGCCGGTTTGATTATTTTACGGTCTTCAACCGCTATGGTGAGAAGGTATTCTATACAAGTAATGCAGCGTACGGGTGGAATGGTTTCTTCCAAAATAAGCAACAGCCACAGGGCGCTTATACCTGGATGGTATCTGCGGTAGATTATACAGGTAAACCTATCTTCAAAAAGGGTATGGTGATCCTTATCCGTTAGGAATTGCCTTATTTGCATTATTACTCAAGCACTGGACGCAGCCATCTTTCGGCTTCGCTTATATCCATCTTTTTGCGCGCGGCATAATCAACTAACTGATCCCTTTCTATTTTACCGAGGCCGAAATATTTGCTTTCAGGATGAGCGATGTACCAGCCACAAACAGAAGAAGCGGGATACATGGCAAGGGATTCGGTGAGGTGTATACCGGTCTGTTCTTCGCCGCCAAGCAGCTCAAACAACTTATATTTTTCGGTATGATCGGGACAGGCAGGATAGCCCGGGGCAGGGCGTATACCCTGGTAACCTTCTTTGATCAGCTCTTCATTGCTCAGGTTTTCGTTAGACGCGTACCCCCAGAATTCTTTTCTTGTACGTTCATGAAGGAGTTCAGCAAAGGCTTCGGCAAGGCGGTCTGCCAGTGCCTGTAGGGTGATCTTGCCATAATCGTCGTGTTGGGCTTCAAATCTTTTGATATGGGTATCGATGCCCTGTATGGTTACGCTGAATGCGCCTATATAATCGATCTGCCCTGTTTCAGCGGGTGCGATAAAATCAGCAAGGGAAAGGTTAGGCTGACCGGCTGCTTTTTTTATCTGCTGGCGCAGAAACTCAAGGTGCAGGGTTTCGCCATTGTGCTGTAGTGCAACGGTATCGGGCTGTACCCTGCTGGCGGGCCAGAAACCTACGGTTCCTTTTGCCGAGAGCCATTTTTCGCTGATGATTTGCTGAAGCATAACTTTGGCGTCTTCGTAAAGCCTTGTTGCTTCAGTACCAATGATGGGATCGCTGAGCAGTTGTGGAAACTTGCCATGCATCTCCCAGGCAATAAAGAAAGGCTGCCAGTCGATATATTTTGCGATCTCTGCGAGATCGTAGTTGTCGAATGTTTTTGTACCAGTATGTGTAGGCACCGTAGGCAGGTAGTTTTTCCAGTCTATTGCCGCGGGATTCTTTTGCGCCTCCGGGAAGGTAAGGAAGGTCTTAACGCTTTTCTTATTGGCGAACTCGTCGGCGAGTTTGTGGTATTCGTTGTTTACCTGGTCAAGAAAACCCTGTTTCTGTTCCTGGCTGAGAAGGCTACCGGCGACGGTTACGCTGCGTGAGGCATCGAGTACATGTACTACTCCATTATCATATTGCGGGGCAATTTTCACGGCGGTATGCATGCGCGAGGTAGTAGCACCTCCGATAAGCAGGGGCTGGTTCATATTGCGGCGCTTCATCTCGTGAGCGATATGCACCATTTCGTCGAGCGATGGTGTGATCAGGCCGCTGAGCCCGATGATATCGGCATTTTCTTTCTGTGCTGTTTCGAGTATCTTATCTGCAGGTACCATCACACCAAGATCGATAATGTCGTAACCGTTACATCCTAATACGACACCTACAATATTCTTACCAATGTCGTGTACGTCCCCTTTTACTGTCGCCAGTAATATTTTTGCTGCTTTGCCACTTTCGTTACCGAGGGTACCGGCAAGCCGCTTTCTTTCTTTTTCCGCTTCTATAAAAGGAGTAAGCACCGCTACACTCTTCTTCATTACGCGGGCACTTTTTACTACCTGGGGCAGGAACATTTTACCTGCGCCGAAGAGATCGCCAACGATGTTCATTCCATCCATGAGCGGGCCTTCGATCACTTCGAGAGGCTGTGCGTATTGTAAACGGGCCTCTTCGGTGTCGGCTTCTATATAATCGGTTATGCCATTGACGAGTGAATGAGCCAGCCTTTTTTCTACGGATTCGTTGCGCCAGCTTTCGTCCCTGACCGTTTCTTTTCCTTTGGCTTTGACGGTTTCGGCAAAACTGATAAGCTTTTCGGTAGACTCGTTGTTTTCGTTGTTCCTGTTGAGGATAACGTCTTCGCAAAGGTTGCGGAGAGTGGGTTCAATCTCGTCGTATATCACCAGTTGCCCGGCATTAACGATACCCATATCCATACCCGCTTTGATGGCATGATAAAGGAATACGGCGTGCATGGCTTCGCGTACGTGATCGTTACCACGGAACGAAAAGGAGAGATTACTGACACCACCGCTTATCTTGGCAAGGGGATATTTCTGTTTGAGTATTCTTGTGGCTTCTATGAAATCGACTCCATAGTTGTTGTGCTCTTCGAGACCGGTGGCGATAGCAAAGATGTTGAGATCGAAGATGATGTCTTCCGGTGGAAAGCCTACCTGTTCGGTTAATATTTTATATGCCCTTTCGCTGATCTCTACTTTGCGCTGCATGGTATCGGCCTGGCCTTTCTCGTCGAAAGCCATTACGATAACGGCGGCACCATAGCTGCGACAAATAATAGCCTGCTCTATGAATTTCTCTTCTCCTTCCTTCATGGAGATGGAGTTAACGATACATTTACCCTGTACGCATTTGAGTCCGGCTTCGATAATGTGGAACTTGGAGGAGTCGATCATTATGGGTATGCGCGCTATATCGGGTTCGCTCTGTACGAGATTGAGGAAGGTAACCATTGCCTTTTCTCCGTCGAGCAGGGCATCGTCCATATTCACGTCGATAATCTGTGCACCGTTCTCTACCTGCTGCCGTGCAACGGAGAGGGCTTCTTCGTATAGCCCTTCACGAATCAACCGGGCAAACTTCTTACTACCGGTTACGTTGGTACGCTCACCTACGTTTACAAAATTGGTTTCGGGGCGTACAACCAATGGTTCAAGTCCACTGAGACGGAGAAAGGGTTTGATATGTATGCGTTCACTCATTCTTATTGATCTGGTTTTGTGGGTACTCAGGCAAGGGTGGTTTCGACTACCGGAAGCGCCCTTGGGGTAATAATCTTTACGTGTTCTGCGATATGCCTGATATGATCGGGGGTAGTACCGCAGCATCCGCCAACGATATTAACGAATCCCTCTTTGGCCCATTCTTCTATAAAGTGGGCAGTTTCTTCCGGTTGTTCGTCGTATTCGCCCATGGCATTGGGAAGACCTGCATTGGGATACGCCGAGGTATAGCAGGCTGCTATCTGGCTGAGTTCTTCTATGTGACTTCTCATCTCTGAGGCACCGAGGGCGCAGTTGAGGCCTATGCTGAGGGGATTGGCGTGCATTACTGAAGTATAGAAGGCCTCGAGTGTCTGGCCGCTGAGCGTTCTGCCTGAAGCATCAGTAATGGTACCGCTGATCATGATGGGCAGTTGGGGCTGATGGGTATCACGGAAAAATTTCTTTGCTGCATAGATGGCTCCTTTGGCATTGAGGGTATCGAAGATGGTTTCGATAAGAAGAATGTGAACCCCACCTTCCACCAGTGCTTTGATCTGTTCATAATAAGCATCAGCTACCTCATCGAAGGTAACGGCACGGAAGCCAGGATTATTTACATCGGGAGAAAGTGAGAGTGTTTTATTGAGCGGACCGATCGCGCCAGCTACAAAACGTGGTTTGGAAGGGTCTTTTGCAGTATACTCGTCTGCTGCTTCGCGTGCGCAACGGGCGGAAGCTACATTCAGCTCATAAGCGAGCGACTGCATATCATAATCTGCCTGTGCGATGCTGGTACTGCTGAATGTATTAGTTTCAATGATGTCTGCGCCAGCGTCGAGATATTCTTTATGGATACCAATGATAATGTCAGGCCGGGTAATACTGAGCAGGTCATTATTGCCTTTTACATCAGTATGCCAATTAGCAAAGCGTTCGCCCCTGTAGTCGGCTTCCTGTAGTTTGTGCCGCTGGATCATGGTACCCATTGCACCATCGATAATAAGGATGCGTTCCTTCAAACAATCCTGGATTGATTGCATAGACATTATTTTTTAACTGAAATATCAACGAAGCAGAATAGGGGGAGTCCCCGTATCGTAGTCGTTTATTAGTTCAGTTGTTGTAGAATGGCCAGGTTGAACAATAAACAAATCCACCTGTAATTAGTGCAAAGATAAAACAGAAAAGCCGTAGCACCAAATACTACGGCTTACTTCAGGGGGCTTTTATATCAACTATACCCTTTTTGGGGTTACATTTTCTGGTCGTAAAGGCAGTTTACCTTTATGGTTACATTTTCTGCTATGCTGCTTCGGGATGCTTTGGAGATGATAATATTATAATCTGCGAGTTTCACATCGAACGAAGCGGTAGCGGATGGCTTACCTCCTTTTACAATAATACTACCCGGGGTGGTAACGGCCTTGGTAACACCGTGTATGGTGAGGTCGCCGCTTACGGTAACGGGATAAGTACCATCCTTGGCAAAGTTAATCTTACTCACGTCGGTAATTTTGCCTTTGAAAGTGGCTTTGGGGAATTTGTCACTTTCAATATAGTCATCGTTAAAGTGCTCTTCCATTAATGCCTTATCGAAATGGAAGCTTTTGGTAAGGAGAGAGAACTGTATGTCGCCTGTTGAAATAGTAAGCACACTGGTTACCTGGTTGCTGGTGGCATCAATATTTTCGAGTGTAGCTTTTGAGTGAAAGGATACATTACCGTTCTTGGTAAATACTTTTTGTGCACTAACGGTGAATACCGTGAGAATAATGGTCGCTATCGTAATAAACTTTTTCATGATCGATCTTTTAACTATGGCTTGTATGGAAGCATCTTCAATGCAATGTACAAAATTACTTATCGTAATCACAGCAATGCAGGTTGCCCTGCCTTTTATGGATTATTTAACGATATAACCACGGACAAGCACTACATCACCCGGCAAGCCCATATCGGCGTCGCCCCCGATATACCCGCTGCAAATACCTTTGATGGTTACAGAATTGCCTTCTTTTATATCATCTACCTTGCCTTCCATCGTACAGTTGATATAAGCACCGTCTGCACCGGTGGAAATCAGGAGGATCGTCTCATTCTGCTGGTTTGTGGAACGCTTGCTTAGGGTGCCGCTTACTTCCACCACTTTATCGGTGTACTGCTTTTTAGCCGAGACAGAGTCATTCTGGTAGGTAACGTAGAGGGTCTGTGCGGTTACTTTAGTACCGTCTGTATTCTCTACAGAACGGTGAGGTTTGTTCCACATCTTATATCCTATGGTTCCGCCAATCAGTATAAGCAGGAGAATGATGATGCCTATGCTGCGCTTTGTTTTTGTTGTCATAATGTTGTTTACTTCTTTAGCAGGAATGAGTTGTAAAAGGCAAAACTACTGCCGGTCAGGATACCCTGTATACCGGTAACGGGAAAAAAAATGGATCAGTTGCCTGTAGCGATGTAATGGTCTACCGGGATACGGTTACTGATACTTTTGGCGAGGGTCATTTCGTCGGCATATTCGAGCTCACCTCCAAATGCCACACCGCGTGCAATGGTGGTGATCTTTACGGGGAGATCGCGCAGTTTTTTACTAATGTAATAGATAGTAGTGTCGCCCTGTATATTGGGGCTGAGGGCAAAAATGATCTCTTGAACACCTTCTTTTTCGACACGCTGGATAAGGGGATCGATAGTGAGCTGATCAGGGCCAACACCGTCAAGTGGGGAGATGATCCCCCCCAGTACGTGGTACAGGCCGTTAAACTGCTGGGTACTCTCAATGGCTATCACGTCGCGCACGTTCTCTACCACACAAATTGTTTCCTGCATGCGTGCTGTATTGCTGCAGATATTACAAAGCGCGGTATCAGAAATATTGTGGCAACGTGTACAGGTTCTGATCTCACGGCGCAGGGTGGCAATGGTTTCGCTGAACCGGTTTACTTCTGTGCTCTCCTGTTTTATGAGGTGCAGTACGAGGCGTAATGCCGTCTTCCTGCCAATGCCGGGCAGCTTGGCAAATTCGTTGACTGCATTTTCTAAAAGGTGAGAGGAGAATTGCATAGCGCAAAGGTAGCTATTTTGAAAGATTAAGTGATCGCGGTCAGAATGATCTTAGCGAAGAGAAAGACATTAAAGAGCTGATAGATTGAGGTCAGAGAGTAATATCGCGCTCGTTATCCCAGTTAGCACGTATAGCTATTTTCTGTGGGAGTGGTGTGACTTTTTCAGGTTGCCGTTTTTCGGTATAATCTCCGGGATCCCACTTGCCATTCCTGTTGGTATCGAAGAGGATACGCAGTTCATACTCGCCCGTACGGAAGAGTTTCTGTCGCCATTCGTCGCCGGTTAAAGGATAAGTATTTACAATATTATCGTTCTGTACGAATTGCAGGACAGGATGCTTCGCCATATCAAGATTTTTGAACCGCAATATGAGGCTGCCGTAGTCGCTTTCTTTTTTGGTAATAAAACGCAGGGTGTCAGACTTGCTCAACTGGTTACCGGCGGAGTCGGCCAGAGCGTTTTTATTGATCAGGATTCTGTAGGAGGTACCTTCTGCCCAGGCGGAGGTAACGATCACGCTGCGCCCGGTACTGTCAACTCTAATACGGGAACCCGGGATGACTACGAAATTAGTATCGGTAAGTTGTACGGCGTTACTGTCAAATGTTTTGAGGGGGTTGTTGAAGAGCAGGGAAAGGTCGCTGAGCAGGTCCTGCGTTTCGCCTGTGAGCGTCATATTGTATTTGAGCTTTTTTTCCGGGGCGGCAGCCTTGGTATTTGTGGCTTTATCTTTCTGTTCTGCAAAGGCCATAAGGGTAACATCAGCGGTTTTTACGGTTACAGTTATTGGACTGTCCAGAAAGGCAAAGAGCTCAGATTTAGAATTGTATGTTTTGCCACCATCACCATCTTTGAGGGCGTAGACTTTGAAGCGATCTTCGGGCAGATTGGAAAAGGTAAACTTGCCTGAGCCGTCGAGTCGGCTGATATAGTCTGGTCTGCGGGTTGTTACCGCCGAATCAGGGGCATTGCGGTATAGCATGACCATGAGGGTAGAGTCGACCTTACCGGTTTCGGCGAGGGTAACAGTACCGCTGAAGGTAAGGCTGTCGATTGTTTTACCAGTTGAGAATACGTAGGTGAAGTCACGGAAAACATTGCCTTCGTTAATGTCTGCAATAGCATTACCAAAATTGATGGCATAGGTAGTGTTAGGCCGTAGAGTATCCTTGAGCTTTACGGTTACGGTTTTGAGTTTGTAATCGATTAGCGGGACATTCTTTGGTTGCGGCGATATAATCACATTGGCCTGTGCGTCTTTTATCTCTACGTATTCATCGAAGGTGAGCGTAATCTTATTGCTTGTTACATTAATACTTTTGAGAGAAGGGGATGCACTTACGAGGCTGGGAGGCAGGCTGTCTTTGGGCCCGCCGGTGGGTGCGCTGATCTGTGCGCAACCGCTTAATCCAGCCTGTTGTGTGGCCAGGAAAAGTAAGCCTGTAATAATTAATAAAAATGCGGGAATACCCTTTCTCATAAAATGCAAACATAACCCTAAAACGGGCAATGTTTTGCTAATAAATTGATAAAATAGGTCACTCTTCCTCCTCTATATTGTGCAGGGCTATGGCGAGATCGTTGTCTTTAACAAAATTGCACCAGTGGCAATCGGGTTTGCCGCAGCCGGTGAAGAAGTCGTGCTGCTGTATCTTATCCCATACTGTTTTTATCTGCCTCGTTACTATGGCCTGGTCTTCGGGAGTGATCACCAGCTTATGCTTGCGGTAGACTTTCTTTTTATCCGGTTCTATAAAATCAAATTCGGTACTTATGACTTTCCAGTCTTTTTGCTCGTAATTGTCTATCAGTATTTTATAGAAAACGGCTTGCCGCCAGTAGTCGCCGCCGAGTGGGTCTTTATCATCGGGGCCCTTCATTTTTGCCATGGCTTTATCTATGTCACCTGTTTTGTAGTCTACTACGTTTACGGACTTCCCATCAAACTCGAGCTTGTCAAGTTTTCCTTTGAGTGGCACACCTTCTACGACTACGTTTCGGATATTGCGTTCTACAGTAACAATTTTATTAAACTGGCGGAGGTATTTATCGTAGTACTTAGTGAGTATTTCCTCGCCATATTCCATGCGTCTGTTGAATGCTTCGCGGGTAAAGTTTTCGCGGTGGCGGTTCATGTACCAGCGAAAATCGCCGAGCACTTCTTGCTGTTCGGGGAATTGATTATCCGTATTGTTGAGCATTTTCTCAAACAGGCGTTGCAGGGCGTGGTGCACGCTGCTGCCAAATTCGGTGGCTTCTGATTTACCAGAGGGTATACGGATGAGATTTTTATAATAAAACCCGAGAGGGCAGTTAAGATAGTTGTTGAGAGCAGTTACGTTCATGGAAAACTTATCAAGCATCTGGCTGATGAAGTCTTCGTCTGCCGCTTCTATCTCCGGTGCTTTATCGGAGAGCCGGAGCACCTGGAATGTAAAAAGGTCTTCTTCCGAAAGAGTTACCTGCTCTTCGGGGAGTTGGTTTTCCTGTTGTATTTCGGCAAGGAACATAGAAGGCTCAAGTTCTTTGCCTGCAGAGTTATATCGGGCATAAGAAATAAACAACTGTTCTTCTGCGCGGGTAATGGCTACGTAAAAAAGGCGTCGTAGTTCTTCTTCGTCCCTGCCTGCGGGCAGGGACGAAAACATGGTATCCGGAAACCTGTATCCACCGCCGGGCTTGCGCTTTTTTTCCCAATTAGATGCATTGCAGCCTGCAAAGAAAACATATTCATATTCCAGTCCCTTGCTCCCATGTGCAGTAAGCAGGTTGATACCCCTATCCGTACCAGCCACCTGCACCATAGGTATGGGCAAGTCTTCCTTCTCCATTAACTCAATAATACTGATCAGGCCATCAAGGCTGAGCATGGGATTGCGGGCTGTCTCTTCCTTAACAAAGTCGAAGAAGGCAGTGAGGAGTTGCATGAGGCCAATCCTGTTCTTGTGCCGCATGATATAAGGTAGTATTCCGCCGTGTGTGATGCAACGGGCTACCAGCTGTTGCAGGGTAAGGTTGGGTACTTCGCCGATCAGCTCTTCGAGGCGCTGTATTACACTCTTCAGCCCCTCATGTAATCCCGTATCGAACAGGGTTCTGGGAGGAGTATTTGCTTTTTCGTTCAGTAGTTGACGGATGGAGGTTTTTTCACCACCATGTCTTTTGCTGTTGGCCTCAACTGTAATGCGCGCCGTTTCGATAGGCGGTATCTTATAAAAGTCGAAGTGCAGTATCTCGAAAAGCATTTCATCGCCACCATAAGGAATATCGTGCTCGGCGTTGATATAACGAAGAAGGAGTAATACTTTATTTATGAAAGGGTTTTCAAGAATGTTGATACTGCGTTTGCTGTATACAGGCAGTTCGCGGTAACGGAGGTATTCTGCCAGCGCTTCACCATACTTATTCTCTTTATAGATCACGGCGATGCGGCTGGGGTCGGTGCCAGACTCAACTAATGCAGCAATGCGGCCGGTAATATCTGCCATCTCTTCCTGCTGCGTTTTGTACACCCTGATAACGGGGAGCTGATTGCCATTGCGGATGGGGTTAGCTGCCAGGAGATCCTTGCTAAGGCCCTCAATCTGTTGTACGAGGCGCTCCTGGTTATTACTGATTAGCGTTTTGGCAACATCAAGTATGGGCTGTGTACTGCGGTAGTTGTCTGTCAGCACCACAGTAGCGAGACTTTCTGCGTATTGACTGGCAAACTCAATCATGTTCTCAACGTTAGCTCCCTGGAAGCGGTAGATGCTCTGGTCGTCGTCGCCTACTACAAATATGTTGGGCTTTCTCCAATAACTGATGAGTTGCTGTACAAGCCTGTTCTGAGTACCACTGGTATCCTGATATTCATCCACAAGGATATACTGGTAGCGCTCCTGGTACTGGATGAGCAGTTGAGGGTTGCTGTCGAAGGCCTTGATGACCCAGTTGATCATATCGTCGAAATCGTAGCGGTTCCTCAGGCGCATCAGCCCCTGGAAGTTGTCGAACTCATTTACTGCTGCACGGAGCTTCTCCATCTTCTCTGTTTCTTCCGCGATCTTATCGGTGCGGAGATCACCCTTTTTGAAGTTACCCGTCGCCCTTTTAGTAACGTATTCTTCGCGGCCCGGCAGACTGGCAATGTATTCGTCTATCTTCGTGTTGATAAAGGCAGGGAACCAACCTTCCCGCTTCATGGTGGAGAAAAGTTGCTGCAGGTTATTGATTTCAAAATATACGTCTCCCCGGTAGCGTTTGAGAGGGTGATTCTTTGGAAAATTGTCGATCAGTATTTTGTATAACTGTATCTTTTCGAGATCAGATACAGGATCGAGGCTGTTTTTTTCAAAGAGAGAAAGGTTTTCCTGTATAATGTCGTTACAAAACGCGTGAAAGGTATAAATATTGACGCGGTAGGCGTCGGCGCCGATAAACTGCTGGAGGCGTTTGCGCATAGCGATGGTGCCGGCATCAGTGTAGGTAAGACAGAGGATATTATCCGGCTGGGCGTCTGTTTCGAGGAGTATCTTGCCGATACGGGTAGCGAGTATCTGGGTTTTACCTGTTCCGGGACCGGCAATGACCATTACGGGACCTTCGATGGCGCTTACAGCAATACGCTGACGTTCGTTGAGCTTTTGCCAGGCGTCTTCAAACTTTCTGATTAAAATATCCCTGTAATGCTGCATGATGATCGTGGATGGCTTTGCAGAGAACGGTCTGTTCTGCTGCGTTGCAAAGAAAAACAAAAGCGTCTGATTATTGTTATAGAAGTAAAATAAAAAATGTCAAAAGTTTACCATATTAAATCCGTTCAACATATTCCCGTGCCGCTGAAGGAGGCATGGAGCTTCTTCAGCAAGCCGGACAACCTGCAGCAGATCACTCCGCCATATATGGGGTTCAGGATCATTTCAAAGCATCATGGTGAAGTCATGTACCCGGGCCAGGTGATAGAGTATAAAGTAAAACCGGTGGCGGGGATACCACTGTACTGGATGACGGAGATTACACATGTGGCCGACCAGCGTTACTTTATTGATGAGCAGCGCTTCGGGCCATATAGCCTCTGGCATCATCAGCATCATTTTGAAGCGGTTGACGGCGGCACACTGATGACGGATATTGTGCATTACAAGTTACCACTGGGCTGGATCGGTAGTCTTGCACATCAATTGTTTGTGAAGCGCCAGTTAACCAAGATTTTTGATTATCGTTATGAGCGTGTGGAGACTCTGTTCGGTAAGATGCCGTGAGGGATATAGCCCCATAACAGGATAGCGAATATACAACTAAGCGGGTATTGCCGGGACGGGTATTTAGTGTCACCTTTATATCCGTTTATTCATTACAAAACCCTTATATATGTGTAATCGCCATCGTAATCCAGTGCATTGCATTCTTCCCCCTTATATGACTGATAAACTTGGCAAATTGCTGGGTGAACCCAAAAAAGAACGGGGCGAGGCTGAAAATGATTTCCGCGAAAAACGCCGCCGTCTGGCGTCTATGCCTGAGCCACGTAATAAAGAAGTTTTTAGTATTGCTGCCAAGACTACTTTAACAAAGCTCTACCGTGAGGTATATGATGCTCACGAAGGGCCGCGTACCATTGGCAGTCTGGTCTGGAAAGAGGGCCAGCAGATGCCTGTGGATACTGATTCGAAGAATGTGATTGAAGGGGCAGGTCATGTGTGGAGCTTTTACAAAAAACTGTTCAGGAGAAACTCGATCGACAACAAAGGGATGGCAATTATACAAACCGTACGTTTCCGCGATAATCCGATCAAACCTTTTTTTAATGCTTTCTGGGATGGGGAACAGATGTTTTACGGTACAGGGCTTTCGCAATACACCAACTCCTTTACAAGCGATCTGGATATCATTGCCCATGAGTTGACCCATGGGGTAATTGACCACGAATGCAAGTTACTGTATGAGAACCAGAGCGGGGCACTTAATGAGTCTTTTGCTGATGTATTCGGCATACTGGTAAAACAATGGGCTAATAACACGGATGCACGCCAGTCAGACTGGCTTATAGGCTCTAATATATTGAAGGGGAAGAATGCGTTGCGCTCTATGGCTCAGCCCGGTATGGGTTTCAGGAACGATCCTGTGTTTGGGAATGACCCTCAGCCCGGACACATGAAGCAGTTTGTAAAAATGCCGAATACAGAGCAGGGCGATAATGGTGGTGTGCACTATAATTCGGGTATTCCTAATCATGCCTTCTATATTGCGTCTTACGAGTTGGGCGGCAATGCCTGGGAAACTACTGGGCCGATATGGTATGCAGCTATGACAGACCAGCGGCAGGTAAAGAACAATGCCGATTTTGCCAAGGTGGCGGCTGTTACGATAAAGAAGGCCGGTACGCTTTTTGGAAAAGGAAGCCTGGCAGAGAAGGCTGTTACGAAGGGATGGAAGGATACCGGGGTAATCTGATAAACTACGGGTAGCAGTAAGAATATATGAAACTTAAACTCATACAATCGGGCGGTCTTGCAGGTAAAATTATGACGGCGAAGGTAAGCAGTAAGCTGACGGAAGAGGAGTGGACTGAACTGGTCAAATCGGTAAAAAAGAAGAGCAGCTCCCGTAGCGGCAGAATGGCAGATGCCTTTTCCTATTCTATTCAAAAGGATGAAGATGAAGGAACCATAGTATCTATTGACCTTGATGCAATACCCGGTAAATACCAGGAACTGTTCCGGTCGTTGTTTGAGAAACTGAAGGTAGAAAAATGAGCAGCCGGACTATTATCCCGGCAGGCGGGTGATATACTTTTCGATTTGTTTGATCTGGTCAACGATCTGGGGTGTAGTAGGCTTAAGTGCCTTACATTTACGAAAATAGTCTTTGGCCGAACGAAATTCCCTTTTATTCATCATAATGGAACAGAGCTGCAGGTAAGCTGCAGCCTCACTTTCCTTATCGGGCAGGCCGGCACGGATGGCTTGGCGGATATAGGCTTCGCCCTGTTTGATATCGCCCTTTTGCATAGCAAGCATACCTAATTGAAGCTTGTTGCTGCCTTCCTGCGATTTAAGCATACTGCCACCGGTGTCCAGGCCTTTTTTCATCAGTTTTTCTGCAGTATCAAAGTCCTGGTCAACCATAGCAAGGTTACCTTTAAGGGTATAGTATTGTGAGCGTACAGGTTTGATTAATAAGCGGGGAAACCAGATAGAATCGAGTATCTTTTTAACCTGTTCCATATCGCCATTCTCCATGGGTTCCTGGAGAAGGCGCAGGGGGCCGATGATGAAGTGGCCGACAATCAGGATGGCGGAGATAAGGTAAAGTATAAAAGAAGGCCAGAAACCGGCCTGGAGGTTTACAAATATTGCCAGTCCGAGCATTGCGACCCCGATCCAGAGCCGGTACCTGATAAGAATATTCAACCACTTCATAGTAAAAATTTGGACGGCAAAGATAGGGGTTTTGAGGTGATGAATGGAGGGTATTAAAGGGAGTCAGGCAGGCCGCAGGGAGGGACATACCAAGAGAGTATCAGGGTAAAGTACGTTCAAAAAACTTGGTTGATGGTCATTTAAGCCTTACTTTTGCTGCCGCATAAATCAGAAATGATATTCTGGTCCCGTAGTTCAATGGATAGAATAGAAGTTTCCTAAACTTTAGATACAAGTTCGATTCTTGTCGGGACTACCAGAGAGGACAAATTGCTGTTAACAGCAGTTTGTCCTTTTTTATTTCGCCGCAAATCCTTGCCAGTATTGAGCACGAGCGATAACGTTTCATGATAAATCGGAGTTCGATAAGACTTTCCATCAAAAACGAGTTTTTCAGCCAGTATCGAACTCAGTATTTGCGATTTGAGTTGCGTATTGCCTGAAACATATACCCCGTCTATGTTCTGTAGGAGGTTAAAACCAAAGTCGAGATATTGTTTGTAATATTTCGTATTGGATACTTGTGGTTTCGTTGCTGCTTCCAATTCTTTAATAACGGCCTCAAATTTCTGTTTGATGGAACGGTATTCAGTAATATCCAACTGACCATCCAACATTAGTTTTTGGGCATGGTCAATCCGCGCCTGATTCATTTTAATTTCAGCAAGTACTTTCTGTTTGTCGACTGTACTTTCTTTGGAAGTTTTTTTAAGCCCCTTTTCCAGCATCAGGCGGTAAAAATTCAATGCCTCTTTCTTCGCAGCAATCTCCTGCAACTTAGCCACCAGTTTATCATTTGCATCATCTGCCCTAAAGCGTTCTTTACATCCCGGCTGACAGTGATAATAAAAGTAACGCTGGTATTTTCCTTTAGACGCACTGCCGGTTAACTGACCACCGCATTTAGCACAGGTAAGAAAACCCCTGAGTGGCAATTCATCTTTTTGTTTGGTGTTGGCGACAGTCATACGCTTCTTTCCATTCAGAATATCCTGCACATTGTAAAACAGTTCTTCGCTGATTAAGGTTTCATGCACACTCTTTACATAATGCGCTTCTTCCTCTTTGTAAGCAGGAATGAAAATTCGGCCGCAGTAAATCGGGTTACGAATCATCGTCCAGAAATAACTGCGGCTTATTGCCAAGCCTCGTTTGTTGGCTTCCTTTCTTACCTGATCGGGAGCCAGTACTCCTTTATTGATTTCTTTGAATATCCATTGCACATGCTTGGCATCATCGCTCGGTACAATAGTGGGCTTGTTATCAAGCCGAACATTCTTGTAACCCTTGGGCGCAGTAGCCATCCAACGTCCCTCTTTCTTTGCCCGGCGCATACCCACAATTACATTCAATGCCCTTCGGTCGTTTTCCACTTCGGGAGCAGCTAAGTAAAAGGCCAGCATGATTTTGTTTTCTGGAATATTCAGGTCAAGCGGTTGCTCAATAGCCTGTGGTTCCATGCCCAGACCGTTCAGGGTATTAATCATCCCATAGGCATCAGCGGCATTATGGCTGAAACGGTCCCACTTGGTAAATAACAATAAGTCTGCACTTTTCTTATTCTTTTTCAGAAAAGCCAGCATTTGCTGAAAGGCGGGGCGTTCGAATGTTTTGGCTGGATGGTCGTCCTTGTATAAGCCAGCCACTTCAATATGCTGAAACTGGCAATAACTTCTCAGCCGTTCTTCCTGGTGTTTCAGCGAGTAGCCCTTATCAGCCTGTTCGTCGGTACTCACATGGATGTAGAGGAATGCTTTTTGCTGTTTCATCTTTATGCGTAATGATTGGTATTACATTGTCATTTTGCTCTGCCTGCCACTGCTTAAAATGCCTGCATTGAATTTCCACCAACTGGTACAGGTAATCCCGGATGCGGATGATTTCTTCATCGCTGTATTGATTACCGTTTACATTAAGTATCTGTTTACAGGTTTCAAGGTCAAATTCTTCACTTTCAACCGGTTTTTTCAAAGGGTGGATTTTGGCTTTCATTTTCTGTAGGGCTAAGTTACTAAATATTGATTATCAATGATATAAATTAAAAAAAGGGGTGTTAATTCCCCTTTTTGTTGTCTTCGTCTTCCTCATCATAGTCATCCTCGTAATCGGCGATAATGTCTTCAATTTCATGGATAGCAGCTTTTTGGTCATCATCATCCTTGTCATAACTTACTTCCAGGTAGATGAGTTCATGGTCATCATCAGTGCCGGTTAGGCTGTTATCCAATTCATTTTCCGTGAGGAGGTCAACTACTTCAGGCATTGCGCCTACGGGAACTTCAAGTTCCTTTACTTTAATGGTTTTCATATATTATGGTTTTAAAAGGCAAACCTACAATGGCTTAAAAACTCACTTTCCACTTTTTAGCAGTTTGTGTACCTTTTTAAAAGAAGTTGTAAGTTTTTGCAAGTATGGGCATGCTTTGTCCTGTTTTGTTTGATGTTTTTATTTTTTCAAAAGGTAAAGCCGGAGGTTACGGATGCATTGGGGAGGATTTGGGGAATAGTTAGGAAGTATTTAGGGAGCTATTAGGATGAATTTAGGAGTAATAAAAAAGTTATATTTGCCAATATTTGTCAAGACAATAATTTTATAATGGCAACGCAATTTGGTGAACGAATAAGGGAGCTACGAACGAAGCAGGGTTTACTGCTCAGGCAGCTTGCTTCAAAGTTAGATGTGGACACTTCAATCATAAGCAAGGTAGAACGTGGCGACCGTCAGCTAAGGAAGGAGCAAATCCCTTTATTAGCTGAGATACTGCATACCGATAAAGTAGAGTTAGAAACCCTTTGGCTTGCCGACCAATTAATGCAATTGGTAAAAGATGAACCAACCGCTGATGAAGCATTGAAATCAGTATCAAAGAAAATTAAGAAAGCAAAGTAATGAACCAGGCACAGCATAATACAATTATCAATTTCATTTGGAGCATTGCGGATGACGTTCTTCGGGGTGTTTATTCCCGGGGTAAATACAGGGACCTTATTTTGCCTTTCACTGTATTAAGAAGGCTGGATGCATTATTAGAACCCACCAAAGACAAGGTGTTGGAAATGCACGAAAAGCTAAATGCAATGAAGATAGATAACCAGGCACCGCAGCTTCGTAAAGTAAGCGGCTATGTGTTTTACAATACTTCAAAATACACCTTCAAAAAATTGCTGAACGAGCCGGGTAACATTCGTCAGAATTTGGAAACCTATTTAGATGGGTTCAGTAGTGATGTGCAGGATATTATCAGCAAGTTCAAATTGCGTAACCAGTTAGAAACAATGGAAGAAGGCAATATCACTTTTCCATTGATTGAGAAATTTTGCAGCAGCACCATAAACCTAAGCCCTAAACCCATTACAGATAAAGAAGGTAAGATTGTAATGGAAGGATTGAGCAATCTGGGTATGGGCTATGTGTTTGAAGAATTGATTAGAAGATTTAATGAAGAAAACAACGAAGAAGCCGGAGAACACTTTACACCAAGAGAGATTATCAAGTTAATGACCCATCTGATTTTTGACCCCATCAAAGGCAAAATCAAAGATGGTACTTACCTTGTTTACGACCCGGCTTGTGGCAGTGGAGGTATGCTTACAGAAGCAGAACACTTTGCTTTAGAAATAAACCCCAAAGCCAAATTCCATTTGTATGGTCAGGAATCACAGCCGGAAACCTTTGCCATTTGCAAAGCGGATATGCTGATAAAAGAACAAGACCCCAATAAAATCGCCTTCGGCTCTACATTGAGCAATGATGGATTTCCAAAATTGCAATTTGACTTTATGCTGAGCAATCCACCCTATGGCAAAACATGGAAGATTGACCAGCCAGCCATCATTGATAAAAAGGAAATTATAGACCACCGCTTTAAAATTGGTGTGCCACGGGTGAATGACGGGCAATTGCTTTTTCTGATGAATATGGTAAGCAAGATGAAAAAGGACAGTGAACTGGGCAGTCGTTTTGCAACCATTCACAATGGCAGTGCATTATTCACAGGCGATGCCGGGCAAGGTGAAAGTGAAATACGCAAATACCTTTTTGAGAATGATTTACTGGAAGCCATCATAGCCCTGCCCAACGATTTGTTTTACAACACCGGCATACCTACTTACATTTTTATTCTTACCAATAAAAAAGAAAAGAAACGCAAAGGAAAGCTGCAACTGATAAATGTAACAGCCGAGCAATTCTTCTCTAAAATGCGAAAGCCTTTAGGTAAAAAAAGAGTGCAGTTTGATGCCAACCACATTAAAGCTATCACCAAGTTGTTTTTAGGTTTTGAAACCAACGAACACAGCATCATTTTAAATAATACCGATTTTGGTTACCACCAGATAACCGTACACCAACCCGAAAAAGACGAACAAGGCAACGTGGTGTTAGACAGTAAAGGCAAACCAAAAAGTAATGCAAAACTGAGAGATATTGAAAACATACCACTCAATGAAAGTATTGATGACTTCTTTGAAGCCGAAGTATTGCCATTTGTACCCGATGCCTGGTACAACCTTAAAGAAACCAAAATTGGTTACGAGGTAAATTTTGCAAAATACTTTTACCAGTATCAGGCACCGAGGAGTTTGGCAGCCATTACCAGCGATATTTTAGCAATAGAGCAGGAAACAGAAAATTTATTAAAAGAAATTATTGAAGCATAAATGACCGCTAATGCTACATATAACAAACCGGCTTTCTCAGGTAACTATCCTGCACATTGGCAATTGCTGCGGATTAAAAACATATTTTCTGAAATAGAAGACAGAAGCACCAGCGGGAATGAAGAACTATTGTCGGTTTCGCATTATACAGGTGTAACACTAAAAAGAGACAGCCTTGAAAATGAAGATGATTTTATTACCAATGCTGAAAGTTTGGAAGGTTACAAAAGAGTGGCGAAAGGCGATTTGGTAATTAATATCATGCTGGCATGGAATGGCAGTTTAGGCATTTCTCCATTTGATGGCATTACCAGCCCTGCTTATTGTGTGTATAGAGTGAAGGGGAACAATAATCCCGAATACTTTGGTTATCTGTTTTCAACCAACCTGATGAAAGCAGAATTTCGCAAAAAATCTACAGGTATTATTGACAGCCGTTTGCGTTTGTACAGCGATAAGTTTTTCAGCATATTTTCTGTCGTGCCACCTGTTGAAGAACAAAACCAAATTGTTGAATACATAAAAACACAATCGCAGAAAATAAACCACTTTATTGCTAAGAAACAACGCTTTATAGAACTGCTGAAAGAGCAAAGACAAGGTATAATCATTGAAGCGGTAACGAAAGGGATTGATAAGAATGTAAAGCTGAAGGATAGTGGTATTAAATGGCTGGGAAGCATTCCTGAACATTGGGAAATCAAAAGATTGAAAAATTGTGGAACGTTTCAAAGCGGTGAAAACATTACCAGTGAAGTAATTGATGATACAAGTGATTATCCTGTTTACGGTGGTAACGGATTAAGAGGATATTATCATCAATATACTCATGAAGGAGATTATGTTTTGATTGGAAGACAAGGTGCTTTGTGTGGTAATATTAATTATGCATCAGGTAAATTTTGGGCTACTGAACATGCTGTAGTTGTTACTTTAAATGAAGACATAAATCATATTTGGTTTGGTGAAACATTAAAAGTTATGAATTTGAATCAATATTCTCAGTCTTCAGCACAACCAGGTATTGCAGTAGAAAATATTCGTCCATTGAAATTGCCTTTCCCACAATTGGAAGAGCAAAATAAAATTGTTCAACATATCAAAAACGAAACTGCCACAATTGATAAAACCATAGCCAAAGCCGAAAAAGAAATAGAACTGATAAAAGAGTATAAAGAAGCCATGATAGCAGAGGCGGTTATGGGGAAAGTAAAAATTAAAGAAAAAGAAAAAAATAATGCGTATGCCAAGTAATAGAATAGTAAAGCATATTGACCGGCTTATTTTAGACCCTAACAATTACAGGTTTATTGACAGACCCGATTACAAACCTGTAACTGATGCAGAGCTAGCAGATGCAAGGGTACAGCAGCGTACACTCAATTTTATTTTAGGCAAAAACCAGGAGAATGTAAAAGACCTGATAAGCAGTTTTATTACAAATGGCTTTTTAGATATTGACCAAATACAGGTAAAGCCTGTTGGTGATAAATATTTAGTATTGGAAGGCAACCGAAGAACAGCTACTCTTAAATATTTATACGAAGAATTCAAAAAAGGAAATGATGTAGGCAAACTTACAGAGAGTGATTTTAAAAGTGTAAACCTTGTTGAAATAACGGATGAAGACCCGGTGCAGCATTTGATTACTATGGGCCTTCATCATATCAGCGGTAAAAAAAGATGGAGTGTAGTAAACGAGTCTCAGCTTATTTCTGACTTGATTGATAAATACCATTTAACAGAAGATGATGTTTGCGAAAAGCTGGGTATTACTAAATATGCGTTAAGGAGAAATGTAAGAACACTTTCTTTGATAGAACAATATAAGGAAAGTGATTTTGGCGACCAGTTTAAGGCCAATATGTACTCCATCTTTGAAAAAATTATCGGTACACCAATAGTAAGAAACTGGATTGGTTGGGATAATGAGGCTTACCGGGCTTTTAATGAAGATAACCTGGAGCGGCTTTTTAGCTGGATTTCAACAACAGAAGAAACGGAAGAGAATGGGGAAAGAAAAGATACCATCATTAAAGAACCTATAATTACTCAATACAGGCAAATAGGAGAAATAGCCAATTTTATTAACGATAGCAAGGCATTATCTAAAATGGAAGAAAGCCGCAGTATTTCCGAAGGCTATGCCTTTAGTAAAACTGTAGGCGAAGCTAAACTGAGAAATGCCATTGAATCTATTAAAAGTGGTACTCAACTTGCTTACAACTTCAAAGACCTGATTACAGAATCAGATTTTACAGAACTCTCCAAAGCGAAACAATCCATTGATGATATTCTCCCTGTAAGCAAAGCGCTAATCTTTACCTCAGAAAAACAAGCCCCGTTATTCTTTACTGAAATAACCAGCCACTTCACTTCTGCATTTATAGGCCGTTACCGCAAGTTGCAGGATATGGAGATTAAAAACATAAGCAGGGTTAACATATTTGCAGGGGGAAATAACAAAGGGAAGACTACTATACTGGAAGCCTTTTATTTAATTGCTCACTTAAATGACTTACAGGCTTATCTGGATTTGGAAAAATACCGGGGCAAATTTTTAAGTGATTTTCATTCCAAATGGGTTGATAAGAATTTCATTTCTCCCATTGATATAAAAGCTGTTTTTAACAACAGTGAGGCTGGTCTACATATTGAAAAAGAAACAACCGAAGAAAACATTGACCGTAACGGGTATCTGGATACATTGGTGTCTGAATCATTTGTAAGCAATACCATGCTCAACAGCAGCATTCACCTGTTTGCAAACAGGGAGCCAGATTACAGGTACACCCGGGCACAGATTCTTTGTCCATCTGCGTTTACAAGTCCTTACCGGTATAATGAAAAGCTATTACACACAGCTCACAAGCTGGCCATTGAAAACAGATACTTTGACCGGGTAATTGATTTTATAAAGCAGCACCTGGATGAAACAATTGAAAAGATTGATTTGGTAAATGATGAAGGAGAAAACCGGTTTAAGGTAACCACGTCAAGTATTGATAAAGCAATTGATATTACTAAGTATGGAGAAGGTATGCAAAGGGTTTTTGAAATTGCCCTGTTGCTAGGTTATTGTCGAAACGGAATCCTGTGTATTGATGAAATTGACAGTGCATTGCACAAAAGCCTTTTAATAAAATTCACAGAGTTTATTCAAACAATAGCCAAAGAATTTAATGTGCAGGTTTTTCTTTCAACACATAGTAAGGAGTGTATTGATGCTTTTGTGGAAAATGAATATGCCGATGATGAACTAACTGCTTATGCTTTGGAAGAAAATGAAGAAGGCAAAATTGAGTGCAATTTCCTGTTGGGGAATAAATTAAAACAATTAGTTGAAACAATAAATATAGACATCAGATAATATGCCCACACAAATAATAATAGCACTTTGTGAAGGGCTACATGATGTTTCCTTCATTTGTAAAATCCTTAAAAGCGATGGGTTTATTAGCAACGAGAGTTTAAAAATAAACCAGTTTCCGCAGCCTATGGACACTTTAATGGCACAGGAAGTTGTGAAAACAGATGTTGAAGAACTAAATCTTCAGGAAGTGCGAAAAGGCTTTTTACCCACTCATACTCTTCAAAAAGGCGATGCGTATGTTTTTCTTTATTCGATGGGGGGAGACGGAAAGAGGACTCCCCGGCAATCCATTTTAAATAGCCTTGCTGTAACAGTTCGGCAGGCAGGTGAAATCAAAAAGGGAAGGATACCCGTTGATACAGAGCTTTCTGTTTTATATTTTTTTGATGCAGATACACAAGGTATTCCTGCCCGTTTGGCACAAGTCAATGTTGAAGTTCGGGAAGTATTAACAGGCATTCAGGCAGACATTTTTACAGCAAACACAACCTACTCATTACAAGAAGGAATAAAACTGGGCTGTTGCATTTTTACCGGTGCAGACAACGCCACAGGTAAATTAGAGGATATACTTGTTCCCTTAATGAAGGATGGCAATGATGTAATTTTTGATGAAGCATTAGGTTACCTGAATACACATTTTTCAGACCCAAGGTTATTTCCATTGAAATTGAGCACAGCAGCAAACGTTACTACTGAAACCAGAAGCGCTAAAGCTGGCGACAAATACCGGTATGATGAAAAGAAATCAATATTGGGTGTAGTAGGTCAATTACAAAAGTCTGGTAAATCAAATACAACCTGTATAAGCGATACAGACTATTTGACTCTTGCAAAAATTCAGGGTAATGCAAAATGTCAGGAAATAATCAATTTTATAAATAATGTAATTAACAATACATAGTTATAAAAAATGAGTACAGATACATCAGAAAAAGGTTTGGAAACCATTATAGAAAAGCACCTGGTAGCAATATGCGGCTATCGCCAAAGCTACAGTGCCGACTATGACAGGGACCTTTGCATCAATAAAAGATTGTTGTTTGAGTTCATCAAGCAAACACAGCCTGCGGCTTATGATACCATTGTAAAACGTGGAGAAGAAAAATTTATAAAGCGGCTTGCCGAGCAAATCAAAAACAAAGGCATTATTGAATTACTTCGCAAAGGCATCAAGGATTTAGACCTTCAGATAAACCTGTACTACAAAAACCCAGCATCCGATTTAAACCAAAAGGCACAGGAGAATTACCAGGCAAACATATTTTCAGTAACCCGACAATTGTTTTACAGCCTGTCCAACAGCAATTCGCTGGATATGGTTTTATTCATCAATGGCTTACCCATCATCACATTTGAACTAAAAAATGAATGGACAGGGCAAACGGTAAAAAATGCCATTCGCCAATACCAGCAGGACAGAGACCCAAAAGAGCCATTGTTTGCCTTTGGCAGATGTATGGTTCATTTTGCAGTGGATAGCAATTTGGTGTACATGGCAAGTGAGTTAAAAGCTAACAACACTTTTTTTCTGCCATTTAACAAAGGAGTAAATGAAGGAGCCGGAAACCCTGTAAATCCTGATGGATTAAAAACCGACTATCTCTGGAAAGACACGTTAACCAAAGAAAGCCTGAGCAATATCATAGAAAACTATGTTCAGATAGTGGAAGAAACAGACGAAGATACCGGTAAGGTAAAACGTAAATTAATCTTCCCCCGATACCATCAGTTAAGGGTTGTAAAAAAACTATTAGGCAGTGCCAAAACAAATGGCGTTGGGCAGAAATACTTAATACAGCATTCAGCAGGTTCGGGAAAATCCAATTCAATTACATGGCTGGCACACCAGTTAGTCAGCCTCCACAATACTGCCAATACTGAAACAGTTTTTGACAGTGTTATTGTAGTTACCGACAGAAAAGTGTTGGATAAGCAAATCAGGGATAACATCAAGCAATTTGCACAGGTCAATAAAGTAGTTGAAGCCATTGAAAAAGGCAGCAAGCAACTAAAAGAAGCATTGGAAGATGGAAAGAAAATAATTGTTACTACCGTTCAGAAGTTTCCATTTATCATAGATGAAATTGGTACGCTGCAAGCCAAGAAATTTGCCATCATTATTGATGAAGCCCACAGCAGCCAAAGCGGGGAAACTGCCAGCAAAATGAATTGGGTACTTTCAGAAAAGGAAACGCCTTATGGCGAAGATGATAACCGTCAGGACGAAGACCCTGAAACAAGCGAAGATGCCATCAACCAAATGATTGAGCAACGCAAAATGTTGAAGAATGCCAGCTACTTTGCTTTTACCGCCACCCCTAAAAACAAAACCTTAGAAACATTTGGTACAAAAACACCCGAAGGAAAATTCGTTGCCTTTGATGCATATACTATGAAGCAAGCCATTGAGGAAGAATTTATTTTGGATGTGCTGAAAAACTACACCACCTATCAATCCTACTACAAACTCAATAAAGCAGTAGAAGATAATCCTGAATTTGAAACACACCAGGCTAATAAAAAACTGAGGGCTTATGTTGAAAGTCACCCCTTCTCCATCATGGAGAAATCAAAAGTGATGATAGACCATTTTCATTCAGAGGTAGCCAAACAAATCAACAGGCAGGCTAAAGCAATGGTGGTTTGTAAAAGCATCAATAACGCTATCAAGTATTACGATGCCTTTAAAACATACCTGAAAGAAATTAACTCCCCATACAAAGCCATTATAGCTTTTAGCGGAAGCAGGCAAATTGAAGGAGTAGAAACAGACGAAGCAAAGCTGAATGGCTTTCCGAGCAACGATATACCTAAGGAGTTCAAGAAAAAGGAATACCGGTTTCTAATTGTTGCCAATAAGTTTCAAACTGGCTTTGACCAGCCATTGCTGCATACCATGTATGTAGATAAAAAACTAAGAGATGTGCAGGCAGTACAAACTTTATCAAGATTAAACAGGGCATACAAACCATACAAGGAAGATACCTTTGTATTGGATTTCTTCAACAGTACCGATGAAATTAAAGAGGCTTTTGAACCCTTCTATACCACCACAGTTTTAAGTGAGGAAACCGATGCAAACAAGCTGAATGATTTGCAGGATGTATTGGATAATGCACAGGTGTACACAGTGGAAGATGTACACAATTTTACAAACCTTTATTTCAATAACGCAGACAGGCAGGAACTTGACCCGATTATTGATGCTTGTGTTGTTAATTTCAAAACTGAGTTAAACGAAGATGCACAAATAGATTTCTTCGTCAAGGCAAAATCTTTCTACCGCACCTATGCTTTCCTCTCCAAAATACTATCATTCAAAAATGCTTATTGGGAACGCCTTTACTGGTTTTTAAAATTCCTGATGCCAAAAATAAAACCGAAGGAAAATGAGGACTTGGCTAAAGGTATTATTGAAGCCATAGATTTGGATAGTTACCGCTTGACAAGAACCACCACAGATAATATTGGCTTAAAAGGTGGCGAAGAAATAGACCCGGCACCGCCTATAATGAAAGGCAAGAAGGGAGAAAATGAATTTGAAGCACTGGAGGCAATTATTAATGATTTCAACACACGATTTGGCATTGACAATTGGACAGACGATGATAAGATTAAGAAATTCCTGTTTGAGCAGTTGCCTGCGGATTTCGCCAAAGACCAGGCGACTGTTAATTCTGTAAATAATTCCGATAAGCAGAATGCAAAAATCACTTCCGATAAAAAAGTAGAGGATTTAATGCAGGATGTAATTTTCACCTATACTGATTTATATAAAAAGTTTACGGATGATGCAGATTTTAAAAGGCAGTATCTGGATTTTGTGTTTGATAAAATCTGGCAAAAAAATCAGCCGAGGCCTTAGAAACATAAATTGTGTATAATAGTTATACCAAACCCTCTAGTATGCTTTAAGCAAGTGTTTATTCAAACACCGTTAGACCATATGGATGCTAACCATGAAGTTTTTGACAGGATCATGGAAAACAATGATTTTAAAAATGATATAAAGAGCTGGTTGACAAAAAAGATTTTTAACGGGTTCAATGATAAGCAAGGCGAATAAATGGCAGCACAGCAACATATACCTAAAACATACCTTTTCATAGATGAAAGCGGCGACCCTGTTTTTTATGGCAACCGTAAAAAATTACTGGTAGGCACAGAGGGCTTTCAGCCATACCTCATTATCGGTATGATAGAAACCGATAACCGGAAAGCACTGCGTAAAGCCGTAGTAGGTTTTATGGATAGCATTAAAGCCGATAGCCTCTATAATTCCATCCCTTCTATTGCTACTGATAAAGGCTGGTTTGTTCATGCCCGTGGCGACCACCCCGAAATAAGGGCAAAGTTCTTTGAGTTGCTCCGCAACCTGGAGGGCTACAGAGCCCATATTGTCATCGCCAAAAAAGACCTGAATATCTTTAACCGGAAGCATAACAACAACCCCACAGAGTTTTATTTTGATGTATTGCACCACCTTTTAAACGGCAGGTTAAAAGATACCGGAAGGCATTACAATTTGTATCTTTCACAAAGGGGCAATAACTCCCTGCATCGGTTTGAGGAAGCCGTTACCAAAGCCCTGGCAGCAGACAAGGCAGAAACCAACGGAACCATACAATACAACCTGGAAATAGTGCAAAGCAAGGAAATGCCGGAACTGAGCATTATAGATTACCTGATGTGGGCTGTGCAGCGGGATTTATTACAGGGCGAAAGCCGTTATTTTGATGCCCTAAAAAGTAAATATGAAACGGTACTTAACCTGTACGAAGAGGATGAACAATAAAAAAGCTAAAAAATCTTTTTGCCCCCGTGCCAGTACTGGCAACACCCATCATGGGATGAGATATGCAGGCGAAAAACTCTTTAGCAATGCAAATATAAGCAATTTTGGGAGAAAAGGAAGGCGATTTTAGGGGTTATAAGGTCATTGACTGTTAACGAATTGAGTTAAATTTACCTTTTAGATATTCATATTTTACAAAAATGGCAGACTATACTTTAGACCTTAATGATATTTCAGCAGCATACCATAATGATGTTATATTGGAGTCTGTGTCATTTAAAGTAAAGACAGGTGAGTTTGTTGGATTGTTGGGCGGGAATGGTTCTGGTAAAACAACCCTGCTAAAAATCATTGGTGGCGAACTGAATCCAAAATCCGGGGAAATAGTTTATCAGGGAAAACCGCTTGTTCCATATTCTATTTCAGAGAGAATTGAAAAGGGTATTATCTATATCCATCAATTTCCCGTAACATTTCCTGACTTATTTGCGTGGGAGAATTTTTTAATCTGGGCTTCTGTAATACAAACGAAAAAGGAATTTTCTTTAACTAAAGAAGGAGTAATCAATTACCTAAATGCCAAACTATCTGTTTTAAAATTATCCGTTCCATTTGAAAAACAGACAAACGAACTAACTGAAGCAGAATTACAAATATTAGAATTTACAAGGTGCTTTATTACCGATACAAACCTGATATTAATTGATGAAGCAACATCTATTTTAGATTTTCAGGTATCAGAGAAGATATTGAATTTTCTGAAAACTTTTTGTTCAAAAGGAGGCAGCGTTTTATTTATTTCGCACAGAATAAATGAACTAAAAAAGTATGCTGATAATATTTATGAATTAAAGAATAAAACTTTAAGCATCTTTTCAGCTATCAATAACAATAAAATTCAAAATAAAGTATCTGATAATTTTAGTTATAAAAAGAACTCAATTAATAAGAACAATATTGCAGTAAACCTTCCGATTAAAATAGAAAACAGAAATGAGGTGTTTGGTTTTCAGCTGTACGAAAAGGAGATTGTTGGCATTACAGGGTTAGACGGCTCAGAATATGAACATTTGCCGGAAAAGGTTTTACAATCAATGGATTCATACAAGTTTCCAGAGTCAGAAAAAAAGTATACTATAGGAAAGGATTTTGCTTATTTAGGAAAGAACAGAGAAACTGACTGGATATTTCCATTACAAACAGTAGAGTTCAATTTGGCAATAGCTAATAATAAGGAAATATTCATTTCAGAAAATGACAATAAAAATACAGAACAGTTAGTTGAGTATTTCAAAATTTTTCCAAAGGAACCTAAAAAAATAGTAGATGAACTTAGTGGGGGAAACAAACTAAAAACCGCACTTGGCAGAACGCTTTTATTAAAATGTCCTGTAACAATTTTAAATGAGCCTTTTACAGGAATTGATGCTGATTCCCGTGAGGGCATTATTAATATTTTGAAAAATGAAGTTGCTTTGAACAACTCTTCATTTATTATTTTTTCTAAAGAGTACGAAGAATTACTAAAATCATGTAACAGGCTAATAGCATTTAAAAACGATGGCTCTTTTGAAATATTTGATAGCGATAAGCTTTCAACCATGCAAAATGGCAATTTAGAAATTGAATTATTTAATTAAGTCCGATGATAAAAACTATAAAAGATAATATTTCATTTGTTGTAGTGGTTTTAATCTGTATTGCTTTGGCGGTGTATGAACCATTGATTTTTCAACTGAATAATCTTACAAATATTTCAAGGCAAGCATCTCTAATTGCAATTTTTGCACTTGCTCAAAGCATTGTTCTGATAATAAAAGGTCTTGACCTTTCACAAGGAGGCACTATTACAATAGTATCAGTAAGTGTAGCACTATTAAGTAATTCTTTCGGAATACCTGTTGCTATTTTTATCGGGTTTATTCTTGGCAGTATTGTTGGTAGCGTTAACGGCATACTCATCTCAAAATTTAAAGTATCTCCTTTTGTTGTAACGCTTGGGATAGGTTTCCTTTTACAAGGTGCTGCATTGGTATTAAGTAATGGAGAAGCTGTTTCAAATGTTCCGCCAGGGTTTAAGTACTTAGGTTGGAATGAGATATTTGGAATCCCTGTGATAGTATACATGCTTTTCTTTATTTCATTGGCTTTACACTTTTATTTGACCAGCGTAATTTATGGACGTTACTTGTTTGCTATAGGCAGTAACGAAAAAGCTTCTTATCTTTCTGGTATTAAAGTATTGAGACACAAGGTTATTGCATACATCCTTTGTGGCTTATTAACTTCAATTGGAGCTGTTGTTTTAGCTTCAAGGATTAATGGTGGCCATCCAACAGAAGGTTCTAATACAGCATTGCAATCTGTTGCGGCGGCAGTAATAGGTGGGGTAAGTTTGTTCGGCGGCAAAGGCTCTGTAATAGGTGTGGTTTTAGGTTCGTTGCTCCTTGCCTTTATATCTAATGCTCTTAATATTTTGAATTTCTCCTCTTATTACCAACAAATAATGATTGGAGTCATAATTATATTTGCTGTTATTATTGATAAACTTAAAACAAAGAATAATGAAGAATAATAAAGTGCTTTTATTAATTGCAGCTATTGTTGCAATTGCGTTAGTGGTATATTTCCCAAACAAACCAGGAAAGCCTACAGACCCTAATGGAAACAACCCATCAAAAGAAGTAACCAAAGAGCAGGTTATGGACTCTTTGCCTAAAGCAAGTAAAAAATACAAAATAGGAGTACTCTTCCCGATGCTTGCTGCTCCTTTCTGGGTTAACGAATCTTATGGTGTGTTAGACCAGGCAAAGCAACTTGGTGTGGATGTTATTTGGTACTCCGCTGATGGCTATACAGAAATCAACAAACAAAACTCTCAAATTGAAGACTTGATTACTCAAAAAGTTGATGCTATTTTAATAGCTCCAACAAGTTTAACAGGCAATACTCCTGCGATTGAGAAAGCTATAAGCAAAGGAATAAAAGTGTTCATTCATGTTACTGGCACATCAGCAAAAGGCATTTCGGGTTCTGTATTGGCAGACGATAAAGAAATTGGCAAAGCACAAGCAGAGTACACCGTGAAAGCACTTAACGGAAAAGGAAAAGTAATTATGCTCACAGGTCCGGCAGGGGCAGATTGGGCGATGAACAGGCAGAAAGCTTATAAAGAGTATATGGCTCAAAATGCAAAAGATATTGTTATTGTAGCAGAACGTTCAGGTGAACCCGAAAGAATTGCTTCTCAAAAAATAATGGAAGAGTTACTTATTAAATTTAGTGATGTAGATGCAATTTATACCGCTGCTGATGGAATGGCAATAGGTGTTGCTCAAACTTTGGAGGACAAAAAAATTCATAAAAAAATTATACTTACAACTGCATCTTTTTCAAAGGAAACAGTTCCATATATTCAAAGCGGTAAAATCAGTGTAAATGTTGATGAAAGCCCGGTATTACAAGGAAGAACTGCTATGAATGCCTTAGTGTATGTTTTAGAAGGGTATAAAGTGCCACAAACTATTATTGTACCTGTTCCTGGTATTGATAAGGCAGCATTGGAGAAAATTGATTTGAGTAAAAGGTGGGCTCCTGAAGGGTATTCACCCGTTAAATAAAAAATTTTGCTTTTATGAATAAGAAGACACATTATGACCATTGGTCTGTATGGGCAATATTTTGGAGTTTATTAGCTTTAGCTATTGGTTTCTTTCTTCCTTTGGGTATAAAAAGTTATTACCATGATTACAATGAGGAGCATAAGGCATTTTGGGTGGCCATTGAAATATATTCTGGATTAATTTTCTTGTTTGCTGAAAAATTAATCCATATTCTTCATCATGATTCAAAGGTTAATGAGGCAAACTTCACTTCAATAAGTGATATAATACAAGAGAAGTTTGAATCCGTAAAAACAGAAATTTGGAATTATAATTATTCACAATCAGAGGCTTCTAAAAATATTTTAACTACGCTCAATAGTTCAATTAGCAACATAAGTAATTCAATTAGTAACCAGCTTAGAACTGAAAAAACTATCATGCGAATCCCTCTTGAAAACAATGAAGTTTATCAATATCTTGACTCAATTTTGGGATTACATGATAACATTGGAAAATCGTATCAAAAGAGTCAGGTAGTTTCTCATGCTTTGGAGATAATTAAAAACAGTACAATTGGACTCAATAATTTTTTTAATGCTGAAAGTGATGGCGGACTTTATAGAGATAAAGATGCAGTCACTCTTTACACAAATCTGGCATCAAAAGCTAAAGCGATAACTGTAATAGAACCAAAGTATAGTTCTAATTTGTATAAAACATATTCCACAGATTATACTGGCTTCATTATGACATTAGCTGATAAAAGCATCTTGAAAAAATACATATACTTATCAGAGGCTAAAACGGGAGAAACTAAGGAATGGCTTGAGAAAAACAAATTTAAAGTGGACGATATAAGGGTTCAGGGAACGCCAACGCAAAGTGAAAAGAAGTGGGCCGAATATTCTCACCTTCTCTTTGAGTTTGATGACTTTTTTATAACATGTTCCGTGTTACCTCTTTTTGACTCAGATGAAACAACTGAAATAACTAAGGGAAACTTAACGCCTCAAAATTTCATTAAAGCGGACTATTTTTATTTAGCTTTTAGGCTTATTGATGCTAAAAATCTCACTGTCTCAAATGGAGAAAGCTGGTTCAAAAAACTTGTCGAATATCACAGAAAAAAAGATAAGAGTAGTTTAAATTAGCTTTTACTATCAAGAGAGTTTAGTGTCCTAAAGAGTATTTCCTTAAATAGCTGTAGGGAGAAATCAAAGCAATAATAAGTTGCATTCAAAACGCCTTTTCCGATCCCCGGCGTTATCACTGAATTCCCTCTATTATTAAAATCTATACAAACTTCTATTTTGTTTTTTTTACTTTGAAAGTGGGAACTGTTTAATATGTATGCTAACACAAGGGGGTCATGTAACGCAACATAATCTTGACCAACTTTAAATGAAAAATGAAACCAGGGTTTCAAAATATTACTAAATAATTCTCTTATTTTACCTTCTATTATAAGTTCTAACTCATTTTCAAAAAACTTAGCTTTATTAGTTACATCTAAGGGAATTAATGTAAGGTTAGTAGCATTCTCCAGCACATAGTCTGCTGCATGAGGGTCACAATAAAAATTAAATTCGGCATACTCGGTAATGTTGCCTTTCACATTAATTGCACCACCCATTACAATGAGTTCCTTTACCGTGTTCATTAATTCCTTATTCTGTTTGTAGGCATTGGCAATATTTGTTAAAGGCCCAATAGCTATTATTGCGTCAATATTACCATCTGCAACAGTATCTAAAATATGAGTAACCGCATCTTTTGCTATAGCAGTTTTTGAATGAGGTAATTGTGAGGCCATATTGCCCAATCCATCTTCGCCAAATACATATTTTGAATGAACAGGTTCAACTACCCAGGGCTTTGCAGCCCCCATTGCTACAGGAATATCTTGCCTACCCATAAACTCAAGAATTTTAAGTGTATTGGTAGTTGTTTGCTCTACAGATACGTTGCCGTTTACAGTTGTTATTGAATCAATAATGAGCGAATCTGATTTCAAAGCAAAAATTATCGCCATTGCATCATCAACACCAGTGTCGCAATCAATAATAATTCGCTTTGGTTTTTGAGAATTCATTCAGCAGATTTATCCAAAAATACTATCTAATATCCCAAAATCTTCAGTAGAAAAGTAGCTCCCCAGAATAGACCCTTCATTGGGTATTTGCTTTAAAGTATCAAACAGATAATCTTTTGAGATACCGATAACATTCATTTCTGCATAATCAGTAGGTAATTTCAGTTTCTTATAGGCAAGTTTTAAGTCCTGATAAATTGTGTCATCGCCAGTGTACTCTGAAAATATTTTAGCAGTGATTAATGCACCAATGCCCACTATTTGACCATGTGTGGCGGTAGGTGCATCATCTATTAATTGCTTATCAAATATTTTGTGATAAAGAATATGCTCGCTACCGGAACTAAATTCTGTACTGTCTTTTTTTACTACATCTATTGATGAACTATGAAGATAATGAGCCAAAAGCCTTAGACACTCTTCATTGTATCCCTCAAAATTTTTAATAACCCATTCAAGTGCTTCAAAGGCTTCAGGTACATTCTCCTTAACCTTTTGAAATGATAGTTTATTATTTTTATATTCCACATCAATTGATGCACTAATATTGGCAAATAAATCTCCGAAGCCAGATTGTGTCCATCGTATCAGGTCATCTGCGGGAGTATCTAAAAGAACTTGAAGGCTTATAACAGTTACTTCTGGATAAATTGTTTTTACTAATTTACTACCAGTGTCAAAAATGAGTTTACTCCTGTCACTGCTTATGCAAGTAGTAGAAAGTATAGTAGGAAATACGATAAGTTCACAATCCATAGCACAAGCTCTTGCGACATCTAAAACAGTGCAGCCGCCTACAGCAAGAATTTTTGAAAAGGAATAATTAGACTTTATGTTTTCAACTTCTTCAGCCTGGCAGGAGTTTATTAAAATTGTTTGCCCAATCGTTTTAACGGTTGGATAGTTATAGCTATCGGTAATAATAATTGAGTCCTTCGTGAAATAACTTTCAACTAATGAGACAAGATTTTGATTGCTTATAAGTAATTTAGTAAGTTCTTTTGTTTCCATTTTATGTCATATCCCTTATCAGTAGCAAAGCTATGCCAAACTGTTTGTTTGTCAGCACATTGAATCAGCTTTAGCCAAAAGAATTGTTAATTTACACTTAGAATTGATAATTATTAATAATTCGTCCAACGACCGCTTACTGCAAGGTAAAAGGTCTTCGTTATTTGTTTTCAGCAAGTAAATATGCCTAAAAATTTCATCAACTGTACCTTTAACTAAAATTTCCTTCTTCCTTTTGTCCTGATGTATTCATCAGCCTCTTTCTCAATTTCAGGATGTGTGCTAATTTTGTTCTCTGTTAGCCATTCATCTAATTCAATTCGTTTAAAATACAATTTCTTACCCTTCTTGAAGTGTGGAATATTTCTTTCAGAAGTTTTCTTGTAGACAGCTGATTTGGATAAGCTGACATATTCAGCAGCCTGGTTAAGATTAAGTACTTCTGCAATTGGTACAGGTAATAAGGTGTTTGTCATGCCTATTTGGCAAGCAGATGTGCCAAAGAAAAATAGTATCCGGTACGGTCAATCAATTGATCTATATCAAAGTGGTTTGGACTTGAAAATCAACCAAATCCGCTCAAAAAACTCCACCATTTTGTTCGATATCAGTTCTCTCGGGACTACCCAAAGGGACTTCAACAGTTTTTCCATTTGAAGTCCCTTTTCATTTTCCCTTAAAACCCACTTCAGGCATTCAATCTGGTGGGTAACACCACTACCAGCTACAAACTGCCTGCTGATATTTATGTAGCCCGGTTAACGGGTAATCAAACTACTGCAAGGCAAAAGTTGGTAGTGCAGTAATACTGGATTTTCTCATAAGCAAACATAATCCGGGCTGCACAAAAGCATATTTCCAGGGGAATTACTTTACCGGAAGCCGGTGCCATAAAACGCCTGTGAAATATGCTCATTGACGCTTAGATGCATAAGTAAAAGATATTTACTTCCTAGTTCTGCTTCCCCTGATAACATTTAGCAGTATAGATATAACAGCAATGGCCAGCAGGATATGAATGATTGAACCCGCATGAAATGCGAAGAAGCCGAGCAGCCAGAAAATCACCAGGATTACAGCTACTATGTAAAGAATGTTGCCCATAGTTGTATGTTTTAATGGTTTATGCAGGTGCTTATGCAAATAGCTTGCCATAAGAATATGATAACTGGTTTATACAGTTGATGTGCTGATGCAGAAAAATTCTTTTACAGCTTATTTCGTTGAACTGCAAAGCCAAACAACCTATCCGAGTACGAAAATTATTATAATAAAAAGGAGGGCTGTACAAATCTCCTTTTTATTATATGCTGCTAACAATTTACTTTTGCTTCGGCATTGGAATGTTTGTCAACAGCGCCTCACCGCGCCGATGCCATGGCGCCTCAGGGCGCCATTCTTGTTGCAGGGCCACCCCTATATGATATCCGTCAATAAATCGAGCTCATTGAAAAATGATAGGATCAATATCCTTGATCTTCTTATTCCCAGTTCTGATACCTGTAAGAAATTTTTTTCGAATTGACCAACCAGGCAAAGCGATGATTTACCCTGAAATAAGTCTTCCCTTTATAACGGCTTGCTGTTACACATTCTCTTTGTTGAACTGTATTGGTTAAAATAGACAAAATTGTATCTGTATGGATTGCGTTTTTCTGTAGAGTTTTGTACCAGTAAAACTTTCTGAAAAATCTATGCCATGGATACTTCACTGAACAACGAAATTGGTCTTGATCCCGATAACTGGAATGATATAAGGACGCTTGGGTACGCTATGGTTGATGATATGGTGACCTACCTGGAGCACGCCGGAGATCGGCCCGTATGGTCAGCTATTCCCGGTCATATAAAAGACACCTATAGTCAGCCCTTACCGAAGGAGGGTGTCTCCCCGGCAGAAGTGTACCGTCAATTTAAAGACACTATTTTCCCTTTTGCAACAGGCAATACCCATCCCCGGTTTTTTTCTTGGGTACATGGAACAGGTACACCCCTGGGAGCGCTGGCAGACCTGATGGCAGGTGTAATGAATGTTAATGCCGCCATTGGAGATCATAGCGCGCTATATATCGAACGCCAGGTGATCGACTGGTGTAAGGAATTGTTTAATTATCCGCAGCAGGCAAGCGGCTTACTCGTGAGTGGAGCATCTATCGCCAGTATTACAGCCCTGCTGGTAGCAAGAAATGCAGCAGAAGATGAGATAAAGACAAAAGGACTGTATGCAACAGATAAAATACTCACGGCATATTGCAGTACTGAAACACATAACTGCATCAGTAAAGCGATAGAAGTAACGGGTATCGGCGGCGGGCAGTTGCGGAAGATCGCTGTTGACAAAAACTACGCGATTGATGTCAACACCCTGCGCGAACAGATCGCAGCCGATAAAGCTAAAGGCTTCCTGCCTTTCTGTATCATTGGTAATGCAGGCACAGTAAATACCGGGGCGATCGACGATCTTGATGCATTGGCCGGTCTTGCTGCTGAAGAAAGGATATGGTTTCATATCGATGGCGCTTTTGGTGCGCTTGCCAAGCTGGTACCATCATATAGTAAACAGTTGGAAGGTATAGAACGGGCAGACAGCCTCGCATTTGATTTTCATAAGTGGCTGTATATGCCTTACGAAGCAGGATGTGTATTAATCAAAGATGCGGCGCAGCACCGGAAAACGTTTGCCATCCCTGCCAATTACCTGATGGCTCATGAAAGAGGTCTGGCTGCCGGACCCGACCCCCTGTCCAATTACGGGATGGAGCTATCGAGGGGTTTTAAAGCTTTGAAAGTATGGATGTCGTTTAAAGAACATGGTATAAATAAATATGCTGCCTTGGTAGAGCAGAATATACAGCAGGCCAGGTACCTCGGCAATTGCATAAAGGCAAACCCCAAGCTCGAACTGCTGGCAGAGGTAAGCCTTAACGTGGTATGCTACCGGTACAGGGGTTTGATAACGGTGGAAGAAGGGCTGGATGCGCTCAATAAAGAACTGCTGATGCAGATGCAGGAGAAGGGGATTGCGGCCCCATCCTTTACCCTGCTGGATGGAAAATATGTACTTCGTGTAGCTATAACGAATCACCGTACCCGCCAGAGTGATCTTGATGCTATAGTAACCGCTACGGTAGCCATTGGTGATGCCCTTGCACAAACTTATACAACTGCCGGTTTTCCTGTTACCTTTGCCTGACAACGATGCAGCGCCGAAGGTGGGTTGCCACCTTCCCACTTATATATTTAACCTTTTATCACAACCAAATTGTAGTTCAACATGAACAACGAAGCTTACACCCTGCCGCTAAACAAAGTCGGGATATATGATGTAGAGACTGTCGGTGGCAAAAATGCCTCCCTGGGCGAAATGATCCAGAATCTCACCAGTCTTGGTATCAATATCCCCAATGGTTTTGTTATCACAGTAGCCGCCTATCGCGAATTTGTCCGGTTTAATGCACTCGATGCTTCTATCAGGGAAATGATAGGCGGTATCGATTTCGACAATATAGAATCGTTACGCCGGGGTGGTTTACAGATACGGCAGTTGCTGCGCAACAGTAAATTCCCGCCTGAGATCAGCAGCCAGATCATTGAGCAATATTACCTGTTGTCGGGGAACTACGACCAGAAAGAAACAGATGTAGCCGTACGCTCTTCTGCCACAGCCGAAGACCTGCCCGCCGCCAGCTTTGCCGGCCAGCAGGAAACCTATCTCAATGTACGGGGGCCTGCTGCCCTGATCGATTCGGTTCGTAACTGCTTTGCCTCGCTGTTTACAGACCGTGCTATCAGCTACCGCGAGAACTTTAAGTACGACCACTTTGCTGTCGGTCTTTCAGTATGTATACAGAAGATGGTACGTTCCGATCTTGGTGGGTCGGGTGTTGTCTTCTCTATCGATACAGAGAGCGGGTTTAAAGATGCCGTAGTGATCAATGCTTCCTTTGGCCTGGGTGAGCTGATTGTGCAGGGCTCTATTTCCCCCGACGAGTATATTGTATTTAAACCGGCATTAAAGAAAGGCTTTGCTTCCATCATAGAAAAGAAAATGGGGAACAAGGATAAGATGATGGTATATGGCGATGATCCGGATGAAAGGGTAAAGATCATCCCGGTAGAAAAAGCAATGCAGAAGCGATTTACCCTTAAAGAAGATACAGCGCTCAAACTGGCCGATTGGGTGGTAAAGATCGAAGACTATTATACAGGAATAAGAGGTAAGTGGACGCCGATGGACGTGGAGTGGGCGATAGACGGGCTGAGTAAAGAACTGTTTATTGTACAGGCCCGGCCCGAAACCATCCATTCGCAGAAAAACCACCGGCTCGTTACCGAATACATCATCGACGACGACGAGCGGGGTAATAAACTGATTGCAAAAGGGATCTCTGTAGGAGATAAGATCGCTTCAGGAAGGGTTAACATTCTTTACTCGCTGGATAAACGCGTAACAGAAGGACATGAGTTTAAAGCCGGGGATGTACTGGTTACAGATATGACCGACCCCGACTGGGAGCCGATCATGAAAAAAGCAGCAGCCATCATTACCAATAAGGGTGGGCGTACCTGCCATGCAGCGATCGTTGCTCGGGAACTGGGTGTGCCGGCCATCGTGGGTACAGGAAACATAACCGAAATACTTTCAGAGGGGCAGATTGTTACCGCTTCCTGCGCCGAAGGCGATATCGGGCTGGTCTATGAAGGAGAGATCAAATTCAGAACAGAACAGTTTAACCTCGATGAGTTGCCGGCGATTAAAACGCCACTGATGCTGAATGTAGCATCTCCCGCTATGGCGTTTAATTTCTCTCACCTGCCCAACAAAGGAGTGGGACTGGCAAGAGAAGAGTTTATCATTAATAATTATATACAGGTACACCCATTGGCCCTGATGCAGCATAAGCAGCTCAATGATGCTGCACTTTCTGCCGAAATAGAAAAACGTATTACTGGGTTTGAAAACGAAGAAGATTTTTTCGTAAATAAACTCGCTTATGGCATTGCCAGGATAGCGGCTGCCTTCTATCCCAATAAAGTGATCGTTCGCTTCTCCGATTTCAAGAGCAATGAGTATTTCAATTTGCTGGGGGGTAATCATTTTGAACCCCACGAAGAAAACCCCATGATTGGCTGGCGCGGAGCTTCACGCTATTATTCTAAAGAATATAAAGCAGCGTTTGGCCTGGAGTGTAAAGCGATAAAAAAGGTAAGGGAAGAAATGGGGTTGGATAATGTAGTGGTGATGATTCCTTTCTGCCGTACGGTTGAAGAGTTATTTAAGGTGCAGGTTGTGATGAAAGAGAATGGTCTGGCGCGTGGTGAAAATGGGCTGGAGCTTTTCCTGATGGCCGAACTGCCGTCGAATGTATTGATGGCAGATGAATTTGCAAAGCATATAGACGGCTTTTCTATCGGCTCCAACGATCTTACGCAACTTACTCTTGGCCTTGACAGAGACTCATCGCTGGTCGCCCATTTATATGATGAGCGTAATGCAGCAGTAAAGAGAATGATTGAGATGCTGATCGTTTCGGCAAAGAAGAATAAGGTTAAAGTAGGTATCTGCGGCCAGGGCCCCTCCGATTTCCCCGACTTTGCACAGTTTCTCGTAGAGCTGGGCATCGACAGTATCTCCGTTACCCCCGATTCTGTTTTTAAAACGATTAAAGCCATTGCTAAAGTAGAAGAAACAATAGCCCGTTGATGGTGAGTAACGGCCTGGAACATAAAAACGGGTAGCATTCATGAATGCTGCCCGTTTTTATGTTGTGATTTATTCGCCTACCGTTGCATCCGGTGCGTTCTTCTTAACTGATTCTATTCCATTATCCCTGCCGGACTCAGCTTCGTACATTTCGCTCCTGCCTATAACCTGCCCGTTTGCAGCCTTCAGGTTAAAATAGAACTTTCCATTAGCAGAGGTCAGGCGATCGTACCTGTTGTCCAACGGCGCATTGGTTCTCACCGAAGCAATCCCGTTATCACGGGCGGCCGTAGTGGTATAACCTTCACTGGTCAATATGATTTCACCATTGCCAGCCTTTAAACTGAAATAGTATTGGCCGTCTTTCCCTGTTTTGATAGCAAATTTGCCCATAAATATATTTTTAGTTGTCAAGGTAATAAAAATATTTATTTCCCGTAAAGAGTTTTTTCCGGTAATTAAAAGCGCCCATTATCTTTCAGTAAGGTCATTTTTACACTGGTGTACTAATCCAGCCTGTTTAATCGTTTATGCGCTGATTTCTGGCATTTTTGCAGCAAAAGTGGGATCTTGGGAGGTAATTTGAGGCCAAAAAACCAATTATCCTTTTTTTTACTATGTCAATCCCCGTTTTGGTTGTATATTTCAGCGCCAAAAGTATCAACCTGTATTATTAAAACCTTAATACTTATGAGATTTCTGAAACGATTAGTTTGTTTCCTTGCTTTCTTTGCCACAATTCAAGGTGTCGTAAAGGCGCAAACTACCCTTGTGGCCGGCGACATTGCTTTCTCCGGCTATACATCCAACAATGCTGTTACGGACGAATTTTCCTTTGTACTGCTGAGAAATATTTCCAACAATACAGTTATCAATTTCACCGATAACGGCTGGTTGAGTACAAATGTGTTCCGGACCGGTGAGCAAACAGTTACGTGGACGAGCAACGCAGCCTATAACGCGGGTACCGAGATCAGGATTTCCGGTACCACGGCTACTTTAGCGGCTGGCGGATCTGCCGGTAGCGTAAGCGGTACAGCTCTTAGCCTGTCTACTGGTGGCGACCAGGTACTGGCCTACCAGGGCAGTGCAGGCGCCCCTACCTTTATTAGTGCGATACACATGAATGTGTACACGACAACGGTAGGCGATGCAGTTACTACTACCGCCGCTGCATGGGATGGTACTGCTAACACTACAAGCAGTAGTGCCCTGCCCCCGGGCCTTACTACCGGGGTAAATGCTATATGGATCGGCGTACAGGATGTTTCAAGTTCAGAATTCGACAATGCACGCTTTACCTGTGGGCCAGACGTAAGCACAGCAGCCCTGGCAAGAACAGCGTTAAATAATCCTGCCAACTGGGCTAAAGACAATTTACTGCCTCCGGGCTTTACCCTGCCAAGCGGCTGCAATTTTATTAGTGCAGGTGCTGCGCCAACCGTTTCAATATCCCCTGTAAGCCCATCGGTTTGTGCCGATGCGAATACCAGCTTTACAGCAACTGCTACAGGCGCCACAGCTTACCAGTGGCAGGTTGATCCCGGATCGGGCTTCACCAACCTTGCCAACGACGCAACTTATTCGGGTGTTACTACTGCAACACTTACCATAACCGCAGTACCACTAAGCCTCAATACTTACCAGTATCGTGTTGTTGCCTCTAACGGTACGGGCTCAACCAACTCAAATACAGCTACACTTACAGTCAATCCCGTACCCGCATCACCCGCGTTACTGGCAAAGACTCCGGCCTCTTCAACCGTTGCCGATGGTACGCCTGTAAGTGCTACATTCACTGCCGGCAGCGGCGGTACCGGTTGCAGCGACGACTATCGTTATACCACCGATGGCGGGGTATCTTACCTGCCGTATACTCCAGGTAGCAATATCAGCACTACGGGTCTTGCAGCAGGTACTGGTATGGTAGTAATAGAAGGACGACGGGCCAACTGCTCTGCCGGTTGCCAGGGAGTTTACACAGTGCTGGCTTCATGGACAGTTACACCACTTCCAGCCGGTGCTACTACCCTTAATGCCGGTGATATTGCTTTCAGTGGTTATACGTCAACTACAGCAAACAGTGACTTCTCTTTTGTATTGTTAAGAAATATTGGTACCGGTACGGTGATCAACTTTACAGATAATGGCTGGTTAAGTACAAACGTGTTCCGTACAGGCGAACAAACCGTAACCTGGACAAGCAATGCCGCTTATCCGGCAGGAACAGAAATCAAGATCAGCGGTCTTACTGCTACTTTAGTAAATAACAGCTCAGCAGGTACTGTAACAGGTACGCCGCTTAGTCTTTCATCGGGTGGTGACCAGATCTTGGCTTACCGTGGCTCTTCGGCTTCACCTACCTTCATCACCGGGATACATATGAATGTCCTCAGCACTACAGCGGGCGACCCTGTTTCTACTACCGCTGCTGCATGGGATGGAACGGCCAATACGACCAGTGCCAGTGCATTGCCCCCCGGCCTGACCACAGGTGTGAACGCCATCTGGATCGGTACGCAGGACGTTATTGCTTCTGAATATGATAACGCACGTTATGGCAATTGTGCGCTGCCCGCTACTTTTGGGCCAATAGCTGCCCTCCGCGCAGCGCTGAACAACAAGGCCAACTGGAGTGGCGATAACAGTACACCCCCCAGCTTCACTTTGCCTACAGGCTGTAATTATTTAAGCCAGCTCGTTACGCCGGTTATTACTGTAACAGGCACACTTAATCCATTCAGTACCTGCTCCGGTACGCCGTCTGCAGAACAGTCCTTCACCGTATCCGGTACAGACCTGTCTGCCAATCTTATTATCACGGCTCCTGCAGGCTTCGAAGTATCTACCACATCAGGATCAGGCTTTGCTGCCAGTGTTTCCCTGGCGCCTTCTTCAGGAACTGTTGCCACAACTACCATTTACGTACGCCTGAGTGCAGCAGCAACAGGTACACCTTCGGGTAATATCACTGTGGCCACTACTGGCGCGGTTACAAAAAATGTAGCTGCCAGCGGTACGGTTAATACTACGCCCGACGCTATAGCAACGCCGTCTTCACAAGGTCTTTGCTCCGGTGGTACCATTACCACTATAGCCCTGACAGGCAGCGTAAGCGGTACTACTTATAACTGGACAAGAGATAATACAGGAACAGTTACCGGCATCGCTGCCAGCGGTACTGGTGATATCAGCGGTGCGCTCACCAATACCACCAATGCTCCTGTAACCGTAACATTTACCATAACCCCAACTGCCAACGGTTGTACAGGTACGGCTATTACAGCAACGGTAACGGTTAATCCCATACCCAATGCAGTAGCTACACCATCTTCACAGGCAAGTTGTTCAGGAGCCACGATAGCTCCCATAGTTCTTACAAGTGCGGTGAGCGGTACTACCTTTAGCTGGACACGTGATAATACAGGCACAGTAACAGGTATTGCAGCCAGCGGATCAGGTAATATTACTGGTAGTCTCTCGAACACCACAGGTGCTCCCGTAACCGTAACGTTTACTATTACGCCAACAGCCAATGGCTGTTCCGGCTCATCCATTACAGCAACAGTTGTGGTTAACCCGCTGCCTGTCAGCACCATCACTGGTGGTGGTGTTACAATCTGCCAGGATACAGTAACGCTTTCAGGCCCGGCTGACCCCAACTACACTTATGTGTGGGGAAGAAGCCTTACAGGCGCTCCTTTTACTAACGTAGGTACAGGCCAAACACTTGATGTAACAAAATCAGGCAATTACCAGTTAACAGTAACCAACCAGTATAACTGTCCTGCTAACAGCGCCATTACTACGATCAACGTTGCCGACTTTGTATTTAACGGTTCACTCGGAGCTGGCGATGCTCAGCAGACAGGCAGGCTAAACCGTTTTGCTGTAGTATCTACCTGTGCCTCGCCCAAAGCTTGCCCCGGTACATTTACCACTACAGGCTCAAGAGCATACGACAGTTATACAATTACCAACCCACGCAATGTGCCCGTGTGCGCAACGATTGGTGTAAACTCAGCTTGCGGAACGAGCACTTTTGCTGTAGCCTACCTCGGTAGTTTCAACCCTGCATCGCTGTGTACCAACTATCTTGGCGATCCGGGGTCTTCATTCCCATCAGCAGGCTTCTTTGAAGTAACCATACCAGCCAATGCCACTGTGGTGGTGGTGATACACGAAGTGAACCCAGGTACTGGTTGCGCCAGTTATTCACTTACTGTAGATGTGCCACGCGAAGCAGCAGGCATAACGGTATCCCCTTCAGGACCGGTATGTAACGGCGCTCCCGTAACACTGACAGCAAGTGTAGCTAATACATATTTATGGAACCCCGGTGGTGCTACTACACAAAGTACTACACAGTCAGCCCTGGGAAGTACCAACTATACAGTGACATTGGGTTATGGCAATCAGGGCTGTACCAATTCAGTTTCGCAAACAGTAAACATTTCAGCCACCCCAACAGCAGTAGCCACACCGGCTTCACAAACGATCTGTTCAGGTGGGTCAATCACTACCATTGCCCTTACAGGTGCTGTAACAGGTACTACTTATAACTGGACAAGAGATAACAGCGGTTCAGTAACAGGTATTGCAGCCAGTGGTTCAGGCGACATCAGCGGTGCCTTAACCAATACCACCAATGCCCCTGTAACGGTAACCTTTACCATTACGCCAACCGCCAACGGTTGTCCCGGTGCCCCGATTACAGCAACAGTGCTGGTTAATCCCACGCCTTCTGTAAATGCAGTATCAAACCAGGAACTGTGTAACGGTGCTGCTACCACCGCGATTAACTTTAGCGGTACAGTAGCAGGCACTACTTACAACTGGACAAATAATACGCCTTCAATAGGCCTTGCCTCCAGCGGCTCGGGTAACATACCCAGCTTTACAGCAGTCAATACCGGTACTACACCCGTTGTGGCTACAATCACAGTAACGCCAACCGCCAATGGCTGTCCCGGTCCGGCAAAAACCTTTACCATTACGGTAAATCCATCGCCCGTGGTAACGCTGGGAACCTTTGCATCGGTTTGTAACAATGTGCCTGCATTCCCGCTGGTAGGCGGTCTTCCACTCGGAGGTACATACTTTGTGGATGGCGTAGCACAAACGGTGTTTAACGCCGTGAACTATGCTCCCGGTGTGCATGTTATTGTATATCAATACACCAATAGCTTTGGTTGTACCAGAACAGCCACGCAAAACATAACTGTGTTCCCGCTGCCGGTAAGTAACTATGTTATTACATCCAGCAATGCACAGTGCCAGTTGGGTAACCAGTTCACTTTCACCAACAACAGTACCGGTGCAGCAACCTACCATTGGAACTTTGGTGATGGTACTTTTGCTACTACAGTAAATGCAACAAAGAGTTATACACTCCCCGGTATTTACGTGATTACGCTGACAGCAACCACCAGCAGCGGTTGTCAGTCAGTATTCATCAGAACGGTAACGGTTTACCCGCAACCGCCTAAGCCCACCGTAGTGCCGGTGTTTGGCAATGGTATACGCAGCAGTGTAATCGCCAGCAACTACCTCTGGTTCAGGAACAATACACCGATCAACGGCAGCAACAGCCTGTTCTACTACCCGCAATTGTCAGGTCATTTCCAGGTACAGGTAACCACACTGTTTGGTTGCAGCGCTAAGAGCGACAGCCTGTTCTATATACCTGAGAGATTCTTCAACGCAGGCGTAGACGAACAGTTTGTATTTGTTTATCCAAAACCAGTTAAAGGCGACTTCATCAATGTTCACTTTAACCTGCCAACAGCACACCAGGTGGCATGGACCCTGAACACTGCTTCAGGACAATTACTGGAAAGCGGTACCATCCCGCCCAATACCAGAACATATAATATCAATGTGAAGAGATATCCCAGCGGTGCATACGTGCTCAAGCTCACAGATAACTTCGACCTGGTACGTGGTATTATAGTGCCGATACAGCGTTAGTAAACATTAAAATACAAAGCAACGGGGCTGTCTCACTACCGAGACAGCCCCGTTGTTTTAATAAATAACCGTTGCCGCTAATAACAGAAAAATGTATTCTTCCGGTGAAAAATCGTTCAACATACAAGAACACGATAATTACATCCGCGAAAATCAATCTCGCACGCCTGTATTAAACATAAACATCTGTGAAAAAGACTTTGACACACAGGAAAACTAATCTTACGCGTCAAAAAACCACTCAAACATGCCCGGAAATCATTGTTGCACAGGAGAAAAGAATGCGTACAGGAATGAAAATCGATCTTGCATATAAGAAAATAAAACTTACAGGAAAAAAAACCATTACTACATAAGAGAAAATCGATCTTACATGAATAAAATTTATCCGCACACATGTAAAAAGCGATAACTCCGGCGAAAAATCAATAACGCTCATAAGATATAGAACGTTGCCGGAGAAGATCAAAAATACCTCTGATCTTATTTTCAGCAGCTATTATTCGTCGCTATTGCCTTCAGCGCTACCTTCAGCAAGCTGATCCTGCGTAAAAGCCTCATTGGTATAGGTTGATGGCATTTGCTTACCCGCCTTTATACCCAATTGCTTCATCTGCTCCGCCTGCGAAACAATATTTCCTTTTCCGCTCGTTAACTGCTTCCTTGCATCACCATAAGCATCCTGTAAAGTAGTAATAGCCTTTCCCACCCTGTCAAAATTGTCGATAAAGCCCGCCAGCTTATCATAAAGCTTACCAGCACGGTCTGCCACCGCCGCCGCACTTTTGTTGATGATGTCTTTCTTCCACATATCATATACCAGCTTCATCGCAATCACCAGGTTCGAAGCACTGATCAGCAACACACTTTTTTTATAGGCATACTGTTGCAATTCAGGCTCATTTTGTAAAGCAGTAATATAAGCAGCCTCTACAGGAAGGAACATAATCACCATATCCAGCGAATTGGTAATGTCCGTATAATTCTTACCGCTCAAACCATCAATATGGTTACGTAAAGACTGCAGCATATTTTTCAGGTGTATAGCCTGGGCAGCGGTATCCTCTTCACGGCACAATTGATCGTAGTGCACCAGCGAAACTTTGGCATCTATAATGATGGCCCTGTTATCGGGGTATTTTACCAGTATATCAGGCCGTATGATATTGCCCTCATTATCCTGTGCCGTTCCCTGAGGAAAATAGTGAATGCCCTTCTGCAAACCCGAATATTCCAGTATCGATTCAAGGATACGTTCCCCCCAGTCACCCTGCTTTTTAGTATTGCCAGAGAGCGCCTGTGTAAGTGATTTTGCCTCTTTGGTAAGCGTCTCGTTAAGCGTCATCATCAGCTTTACCTGCTCCCGCAAAGACACCCGTTCCTCTGTTTCGGTTTTATATGCCCTTTCCACCTGCAGCTTAAACTCCGAAAGATTGGTCTTTAATGGCTCAAGCAGGTTGCCCAGTTCCTTCTGCTGGGTTTCATTAAAAGCTTTTGTCTTTTCATCAAGTATCGCATTAGCCAGGAGAGAAAAATCCTTACGCAGCTTTTCGCTCATCTGCCCGAGCTCGTCTTTTTGCTGCTGGTGCAGTTCAGATTGGTGCTGAAGCCTTACCTGCAACTGTGCCATTTCCCTTGCGAGATGATTTGCCTCCGCCAGCCTGGTATCAAGCGCCTGTTTTATTTCCAGCTTTTCGTTCAGTAATGTTGCAGCTTTATCCTCAGCCAGTACTTTGGCCGTGTTGGCAAGATGCAGACGCTCCTGCAACTCATTAAACTGTGCCGTTGTTACGTGGCCTTTTTCAAACAAAAGTTTCCGGATGAACCAGGCAAAGAGGGCTCCCGCTGCAAGGCATACGATCACTATTGTTATAATAACTGCACTGTCCATAATAAACCATTTGTAATGCCGGCGCCTGCTGTTTAAAATGGCGCCAGCCTGTCGTTAGAGCAGTAAATTACTGATCCGCGGGCAATATCAGCGCAGGAAATCTCCTGTATTTAATAATACAGTAAAAATCCCGGTAACCATCGGCATAGTCTGCCCCGAATTTAACCCGTTCAGTGCCAGCCGTACCGATTATTTGGTTAAATTGCTGTGTACGCATGGCTAATGCCTGTAAGTAAAAGGTATAACACAAACTATAATCATAAAAGTATTTGACAATGGACGACCTGCTCGAAACCGATCTTACCGGAAGCATCGGCACAAAGAAATACCTGTGCACCATCAACTGGCGCAACGGTACCCTGCTTATGGATGAACCGGAAAAAGTAGAAGGGGGAGACCTCGGGCCTGATCCTTACTCAACCCTGCTCGCTTCCCTGGCCGGTTGTACACTATCTACCCTGCGCATGTATATAGACCGGAAAGGCTGGGATATTCCTCATATTGCTATAAGCCTGAACTTTACAGTAAATAAAGAAGATGGATTTTATACCGAGATCAGGCGGGAGATCAGCTTTCCCGGTACAGTCACCGGTGAACAGCAGGAAAAGCTTTTGGTAATTGCAGGAAAGTGTCCTGTATCACGGATATTAGAAAATAAAATAACAATCAATACCACTATACAACATGGAAATCAAACAGGAAGATAACGAAAAAAAGGGCGCGTTTTATATAGAACAGGATGGTAAAAGGGTTGCCGAAATGACTTATGTATGGGTAGGTACCGCTAAAATAATTATCGACCATACCGAGGTAGACGACAGCCTGAAAGGATTAGGTGCAGGTAAGCAGATGGTAAGTAAAGCTGTCGACTTTGCCCGCCAAAAGGGAATAAAGATTATGCCCCTTTGCCCATTCGCAAAAAGTGTATTCGATAAAGTAAAAGAATTTGGAGACGTACTGTAAAACTTAATATCATCAGCTATGGATAGTAAAAATATTACAAAGAAGTATACCAACGGTGAAGTAACAATAGTATGGAAACCATCTGTATGTATACACTCGGCTATATGCTGGCGTGGCGGGCAGGGCCTGCCCGAAGTATTTAATCCCAGGGAAAAACCCTGGATAAAGCCCGAAGGTGCGCCCACCGAAAGAATTGTAGCGCAGGTAAAACAATGCCCCAGCGGCGCGCTCAGTTATTTTATGAACAGTGAAGCAGAAGACAATCAATCGGTACAGGCCGAAAGTATTGTAGAAACAATGCCCAACGGGCCGCTGTTAGTATATGGCAATATTGTTGTAAAAGATAGCGAAGGCAATGAAACCCATAAAAATAAAGTAACCGCTTTCTGCCGCTGCGGAGCGTCAGCCAATAAACCCTATTGCGACGGCACACATACCGGGATCGGGTTTAAGGGATAGCAGAAGTCTCATTATTCCCCTGTACATTCATCAGGTAATCAAAAAGATTCGTTTCAGAAGAAATACCCAGCTTCTTACGCAGGCGGTAACGGCTGATCTCCACCCCTCTGACTGAAATATTCATAAGCTGTGCAATCTCTTTAGTAGAAAGATTCATGCGGAGATGTGCACAAAGCTTCAGGTCATTACCGGTTAATGTGGGATGCTTCTCTTTAAGGCTTACAAAAAAATCGCTGTGCACTTTGTCGAAGTGTTTGGCAAAGTTTTCCCACTCCTTATCAATCTGGTCGTCCTCCCCCAATACCTTGATCATCTTCTTCAGCTCTCCGATGGCCTGCTGGTTGTCGAGGCTTTTCATCACCTGCAGCAGTTCGCTCTTGATCTTCGACAGCAGTTCTCCCTTTGTAACAAGGTGCATTGCCGAAGAAGCGAGTTCAGAATTCTTAAAAGTGATCTCAGCCTCCAGCTTCTCATTACGCAGCGTTACAAGCTGGTTGGCAGCCTTACTGATCTCCAGTTCATGTATATATTGTAGTCTTTTCTGCTCTTCCTCGTGCCTTTGTTGTTGCAGGCGGAATTTTATTTTCAGCCGCTTATAAATAAAGTAAACAAGTAAACCCAGGAGCACAAAATAAAGCAGGTAAGCCCATGTGGTGCGGTACCAGGGTGGAAGCACTTTAAAGGTATAAGCTGCGGGAACAGACTCATTACCCAGGTTGTTCCTAACCTTAACCTCAAAAGTATAAACACCCGGGGGCAGGTTGGTATATTCCTTCTCCGTTCTTTTTGTCCATTCAGCCCAGTTATCATCAAAGCCTTTTAAACGATAACTGTACTCAAGATTGCTCTGGTAACCAAACAATGAAGATGAAAATTCAAAGCGGATGGTTTTCCAGGCATTGCTGATAGAAGGCGCCGTATTCAGTCCCTGCTTTTCATTAACCGGGTAACCCCCAAAAAGCAGGCTGTCAGTCTTACTGATGATTCTTACAGCGCTCACCTGTACCAGTAATGCAGGAATATTCTTTTTATACTTTGTATAATTGATATGAAAAAAACCTTTTTGCCCTCCTACGAAAATATTATTCTCATCTACAGGGTAGATATATTCAAAGCCACTCAGCATCTTATCATTTAATTCAGGCAGGTAAATGATCGATGGTTTTGCCGCAGACATATCAAGCACCCCGAGGTTCTTGTCGTGAATAAACCAGATATTGCCCGACTGATCCTCTTTAAGGTAACGGATACTCTGATCACCCAGCAAGTCCTTGTAAAAAGCAGAAGGAATAAACAGGTCTTTTGCAGCATCATATACATATACCCCTTTTTCAGTGGCCACCACCACTTCACCCCTTACCTTATATACATGATTATTGAGTGCAGAAGGTAAGCCCTTTTTATCAGTGTACAGCTCCGTTGCAAAACTGCCATCAGTTTGGCGGTGTACCTTATATACTCCGTGATAGGGATGCGACACCCATATATTGTCCTGCTGGTCAATGGCAATAAACCTCGACGATTCGGTGAACCCCGGGATAGAGACGGGGTTAGCAAAAGAATTACCCGTGTAATCAAAGAAATTTATTCCCTTGTAATTACCCGTGATCATCTTTGTAGTTGGAGAAGTACCGGAAAATGGTGTAAAATTCCAGTAGCCAGTACCGGAAGCAATAGGCAGTGCTGCATTGCCGCTGATCACAAATGCCCCTTCGTGGTGACCCAGCAGCAGTTGGTTATTGATACGGGCAAGATTCCAGGTTTGCCCGGTAGTATTAGCCACAGGCGTAAAGATGCCCTTACTGAAGCTCAGGTCTGTTACAGGTTGCAGTACAACACTGTACAGCCCGTTGGAAGTGCCGGCATATAACCGGTTATCGTGTATAAGCGCAGCATACCCTGCACCATCCTGCGTAGACGGGTTGATATGCTTTATGGCGCTGTTATAAGCAATAAAGTCGATGCCATTGTCGAGCCCCAGCCATAAATTATGCTGTTTGTCAGCAAAAATGCAAAGCACATTATTGTTCTGAAGGCCCTCCGCCTTAGAAAAGCGCTGGATAACCTGTCCTTTAAAGTCAGTAATATACACTCCCCCGTTATTTGTAGCCAGGGCCATCCATTCAGTATTGACCGCAATAGCAGCATATATCCTTTCCTGCTCAAAATTCGGTGCATTAGCCGTTTTAATCTTTGAAATACCGTTTGCAGATAGATTATATATACCGTTTTTGAGGGTGGTAATAATAGCGCTGTCTTTCAGGGTGGGCAGGATGGCCGTTACAGGGTCGTTGTGCGGCAGGGTATTCTCAAACGGCAGGGGTGCCCACAGGTTGTTCTCATAGCGCATCAATCCACCCTGGTAGTCATGTGCGTACAATTGCCCATTACAGGCACCGAGATACGACCACTCCAGTGGTGGGGTATAAACCACTGCCATTTCCCCGGTAAACTTGAAAATATAGCTGGGAGAGCGGAAAAAAATATCGTTTTTAAAGAAAACAATATCCCAAACATCTCCAAAAACCCTGTTTTTCTCCGGTATGAGCCGGGTAAGCGAGTGGTATTCCAACCGTCCGTTAGCAGTAGGAGAGAAATAGCCAAGCTCATCCTGCCCACCTACATAGATGCGATCGTCCAGTCCTATTTCGACCGATCTCACAATAGTTTTATTGGGAAGAGGGTAGAGATTCCAGTAACGGCCATCGAAACTCAGCAGGCCTTCATTGTTGGCAATATATATAATACCCCTTTTATCCTGGCGTACCTCCCAGTTCTGAAGCCCGGCCGTATAAGATTGTTTGGAATAATTGATCACATCGGGTAGCCCGATAGTATTCTGCCCCAATAATGTAAAAGGCAAAAAAAGTAAAACCAGCAACTTCCTCATTTTGAGCAGTCAATTTGCTTTGTGAATGTACAAATAATTTGATGATGTAGTATTGATGTAGTATAAATATCTTGAAAATCAATTGATTAGTTTTTTGGATGTAGTATTGAAGTAGCAAATTTTTTTAAAATTGTAGGGATTGAAACTACATTGCAGCTACGGTTTTTTGACCTTGAACATTAAATTTCTTTAACCAAAACGATTGCGATATGAAAATTAGGATCACATTCCTGTGTCTGTTCATTGCGTTGGGGTGCCTGTTTCAGCAGGTAGCAGCGCAAAACATTACCGTTTCCGGTAAGGTGAGGAACAAGGCTACAGGCGAACCCCTCGTTGGCGTTACCATATCGGTCGAGGGCAGCGCTGCCGTCACCGTTACGGATACAAAGGGTGCCTTCTCCCTCTCTGTCAATAAAGGCGCTACCCTCCAGTTTACCTATACCGGTATGGGCATCCAGCGCTACACCGTAAAAGGTGCAGGCAGTATCGATATCCAGATGCTGGAAGTTTCCAGTCCCATGAACGAGGTGGTGGTAATCGGGTATGGCGCCAAGAAGCGCCGCGACCTGTCTACTTCCATTTCTTCAGTTTCCGCCAAAGAAATTACCGCTACCCCCGTGGCAGATGCCGCCCAGGCTTTGCAGGGCAGGGTGTCAGGCGTAACCATTGTACAGAACAGTGGCGCACCCGGTGGCACCGGCGGTACCAATATCAAGATCCGCGGTATATCTTCCCTTACCGGTACAAATAACCCGCTCATCGTAGTTGATGGTTATCCTTTACCCGATCAGGGTTCGGATAATATACTCAACTCATTTGGTACAGGCGACATCGAATCGATTGATGTGCTTAAAGACGCTGCTGCCGCTTCTATATATGGTGTACGCGCCTCCAATGGTGTGATCATGATCACTACCAAAAGAGGCCGCCCAGGTAAAACTACACTGAATGTGGATATGTATGCCGGTCTGCAGCAAGCCTGGAGCCTGCCCGATATGCTCAATGCACGCGAGTACTCAATATTGAACAGCGAAGCAAGGATCGCCAGTGGCTTGCAGATGATTCCCAAACTTGCCGACTTTAACGCCATCGAGCAACAATATGGCAAGGGCACCAACTGGCTGAATGAAGTATTCAGGAAGGCAGCTATGCGCAGCGTTAATATTACCGCTACCGGTGGTTCAGACAAAGCCCAGTATCTCTTCTCTGCCGGTTACTTCCTGCAGGATGGTATAATATATAAGACAGATGTGGAGCGTTTTAACCTCCGCTTCAATGGCGACGTTAAGGTGACCGATAAGATCAGGATAGGAAATTCACTCTCCATGAACAAATTTACCGAGCACGGCACCGATACCTACTCTCCGTTTAACAGTATCGTACTGCTGGCGATGATGGCGCCCCCAACCGTTACACCCCGTAACACTGATGGTACTTATGCCGGTGGTAATGGTAGTGCAGATGGCTTTAACGAGCCCAATCCTATCTACCAGCTCGAAGTACCAAAGAATAAGTACACCAAGTACAGGCTTACAGGCAACATCTTTGCAGAGATCAATCTCTGCAAAGGATTGAAATTTAAAGCACTTTTTGGTGCCGACTATAATTTCCAGGAGATCAATAACTTCAGCCCCGCCACACCTTCTTCAGGCGGCAGGCCCATCATACTCACAGGTTATTCCGCGCAGAAAGGATTATATCCCGACTACCTCGCCGAATACACGCTTACCTACGATAAAACGATCCGCGAAAAGCATAAACTGAATCTGGTTGCCGGTTATACCTTCCAGGAAAATAAATACTCCTACGTACTGGCAGGCCGTGGAGGTAACTTTACACAGAACATCCCGGTCCTCAACGATATCATCTTCCGGGCTACAGATATTTCACAAACCTATAATGCAGCAGAAGACGGCGTTAACAGCAGGTTGATGTCTTATTTCGGCAGGATCAACTACGATTACGACGACCGTGGCTATCTCGGCCTTTCCATCAGGCGCGATGGCAGCTCCAACTTTGCCCCCAACAACAAATTTGCCATCTTCCCTTCAATATCTGCCGCATGGCGGTTAACACAGGAAGCATTTTTGAAGAATGTAAAATGGCTGGATGAGTTGAAAGTGCGTGCCAGCTTTGGTTACACCGGTAACCCCAACGTAGCAGGCAACGCTTATATACAGAGTGTCAATCAATCGTTCCAATATACCTTCGGCAACTCCTCCGGATCCGGGGGAGTAGTCGGGGGTGCTGCTCCCAGCCGTTCTTATAATCCCGATATCAAATGGGAAAAGAACGAACAGTTCGACTTTGGCTTCGACGGGTCTGTTCTCAAAAACCGTCTTGGCTTCTCCATCGACATTTACCAGCGTCGTTCCAAAGACCTGATCCTCTACGTTAATCCTCCTTTTGTATCCGGTACTTATGAAGCCGTACCTTTTAATACCGGTACATTACAGAACAGGGGTATCGATGTTACGCTGAACGGAAAGATCATTACCAACAAGGCGGTTAACTGGAATGCCAATGCAGTGATCAGTACGTACAAGAATAAGGTGGTATCACTTGGTTTATCAGCCCCGCTCGATAATGGTTTCTCCAGGATCACAGGCGGCAGCCTCAGAACCGTACAGGGTATGCCCGCTAATTTCTTCTTCGGCTTTGTTACCGAAGGTATCTTCCAGTCTTACGACGAAATAGCTAAACATGCTAAACAGACGCCGGGTACCGATCCCACAACCAGCACTGCACCAGGCGACATCAGGTTTAAAGACCTGAATAATGACGGTGTCATCAACGACCAGGACCGTACCAATATCGGCAACGCCAACCCAACATTTACATTTGGCCTTACCAATACCGTTACTTATAAGAACCTTGAGCTGACTGTTTTCTTCCAGGGTTCACAGGGCAACAAAGTACTGAACTTTACCCGCTGGTACACAGAAGGCGGCGTAAGCAATGGCAATTACTCCAATGATGTGATCGCCCGCTGGACAGGCCCCGGCACCAGCAACTCCATGCCGAGACTGGCACTGAACGATCCCAACGGCAACAACCGTGTATCCGACCGTTTCGTCGAAGAAGCATCTTATGTACGGTTGAAGAATATCCGCCTCGGATATACCCTTCCCGCAAAATGGGCCGACTATGTAAAGCTGAAAAGAACACAGCTTTATGTAAGCGCGCAGAACCTCTTTACCATTACCAACTATTCCGGTCTTGACCCTGAAGTAGGGGGTGGTGTAGATATAGGGTTTTATCCCCAGGCAAGGACAATTCTTGCAGGAATCACAGTTGATTTTTAAAAACGTTCAAACAGATTGTTTATGAAAAAAATATTTCTAAAAAGTTTTGTCATCCCGGTGCTCTGCCTGCTCCTGCTGACGCAGTGTAAAAAATCCCTGCTGACAATCGAACCTACCATACCGATCAGCTCGGTAGATAATTACTATAAAAATGAAGCAGAAGCCATTGCTGCTGTTAATGCCACATATACTCCGCTGTCAGCCATTTACAATGGTGCTGCCTGGCACCTCGGTGATATCATGAGCGACGACGCCGATCTTGGCGGCGGCGGCGGCGGCGATGGTCTTGAAACAGCCGAACTGGATAACTTCACCGTTACTTCTTTTAATCCCATCATCAATACCATGTGGGCACAAAGCTACTATGGTATATTGAGAGCGAACCTGGTGCTTGAAAAAGTACCACAGGTGCCGGTGATGACAGAATCGATCCGCCAGAGAAGTCTTGGTGAAGCAAGATTCCTGCGGGCCCTTTATTATTACCACCTGGTGCGCTTGTTCGGCGATATTCCCCTGTACACCAACGTGATTACTGCACAACAGGCATCTACCATCGGGCGCTCACCCAAACAGCAGGTGTACGACCAGATCATTGTTGACCTCAAAGCTGCCGAAACCATACTCCCTCCCACATACAGTGGTGCAGACAAAGGCCGTGCAACAGCAGGTGCAGCAAAAGGATTATTGGCAAGTGTTTACCTCACACTCGGCGATAAAACAAATGCTGCGGCAAAAGCAAAAGAAGTGATCGACAACAGGACGACTTATGGATACGATCTCTGGGCAGACTATGGCGACAATTTTAAACTGGAGAACGAGAATGGCAAAGAATCACTCTTTGAAATACAATACCGCAGCGGCGGTGGCCAGTGGAGCGATTATGGTGCCGGGCAAAAACTGAATACCTTCTTCGCTCCGCGTGCACAGGATATAGTTCCCTCTTCGGGTTATGGCTGGAACGTACCTACCAAAGATTTTGCAGACCAGTACACAAAAACCGGGGCGTCTTACAGTACTATTACAGACAAACGCAGGAACGCCACAATGTGGATACCCGGCGATACCTATGGCACCTATACACAGCCTTCGCAGTTGGTAGGTTCCCCATTAGGGTTGAATGTAAAAAAATACTTTGTATCCGTTTCCAATACACTGGGTGATAACGGTGGCTGGACCTGTGCGCTTAACGTACCGGTAATGCGCTATTCAGAAATACTGCTCATTTATGCAGAAGCTGCCGGCGCTGCACTGGGTAAGCCCTATGCCGACCAGGTACGTGCACGTGCAGGACTCGCCCCGCTCGCCAATGGACTCAGCGATGCGCAGTACCTCGACGCCATCTATAAAGAACGTCGCCTTGAATTTGGTTTCGAGATGCACCGCTGGTACGATCTGCTGCGCCACCCCGACAGCAACTATTTTCTTACCGTAATGCGTGCCGCCGGTAAAACAAATATCCAGGCCAAACACAGATACATGCCCATACCGCAGGGCGAAAGGGATAAAAATTCCAATCTCACCCAGAACCAGGGCTACTAAAAACAAAAACAAAGCAAAATGAAAAGATATCGTTTCCTGTATATAGTCATTGCCGCCGGTTGCATTACGCTGCTTGCACAATGCAAAAAATCCAAACTGGAACTTTCCGGAACTGCCTCCGAAGCTGGGTTTACCTTTGTGCAGGCAGCGGGTAGTGATACCCTGCCTTATCCATATAAGATAACCTTTACCAATACCAGTAAGGATGAGTTCCTTTACCAGTGGAACTTTGGCGACAACTCTCCGCTCTCTTCAGAGAAAAACCCTGTACACCAGTACAAAGTAGGGGGCGCTTATAATGTAACCCTTACCACAGTGGGTACAAATGGCAATAACTCCATCACGAAAGTGGTGGGTGTTACTGATGCCTGCCAGAATGATTTCTTCAGCAAACTTACCAACTGCTCAACGGGTGAGTGGACATGGAGTACAGACGGCGACGCCATACGCGTACTCTCTCCCGACGGTAATACAGTTTATTTTGCCGGCAGCGCATCCAACTGCCAGGCAGACGACGTATTCCGTTTTTCTGCAGATGGTACATTTGCGTATGAAGCCAACGGCCAGACCTTCGATGTTCAGGCCGGATACAGTTGCCAGGCGCCCAAGCCCAATGCACCCAAATACAAAATAGTAGCCAGGACAGGGCAGAAGATCAAGATATTGCTTGATCCCCTTGCCTCCGGTAGCGGCCGCCCCTTTATCGGTACTACAGACGTGGTAGACAACAACCAGTACACCGTAGAAAGCTATTCAGCAAGCGAATTAAAACTGCGCAGCACACTCGAAGGTTCAGGCGGTACTATCCTTGAGATCAAACTCAAAAGGTTAACCATCCTCACACTGGCAGATATTAAAAATCTCCTGACCGGCGGTAGCAGTAAAACCTGGAAGATCGATCCTGCAGCAGGAGCTAATGCAATCATTGTAGGTACAGAAGGTAACCCCGCCCAGTATTACGGAGGTGGCCCGATCGACTTCAATTGCCAGTCTGACGATACCTATACGTTTACTACAGGCGATAAAGTTACCTACAACGCCAACGGCGCTACCTTCAATGGTGGTAACGTGGCGCCCAATTACAACTGTGGCATAGACCGTTCCTATTCTAATATATCATATACTTTCGGTCCTACAACCGGCGGTGTGGCAGGCATCGCTACGCTCCAGTTGCCTTCCGCTCCTCCCACGATCTTTATCGGTACCACAGACGTACCCACAGAGAATACTTACCGTATCATCGAGATTACCTCCAATAAAATGGTATTGCGTGCGGGTAACGGTTCAGGTACTGTTTTTCAATTCAAATTAATTCCACAATAAAAAATGCTGTATGCAAATGATCAATAAAACAATGGTATTCCTCATGCTGGCCTCGGCCATGCTGGGTGCCTGTACAGATAAAAAGGAGATTCCCCCGGTGGTGCCTTCGCAGCCCATTGTAGACAAGAACTGGCAGTTTGAAACAACACCGGTATGGGAAGACGATTTCAACAGCGGCAGCGTCGCTGATCCTGCCAAATGGACATTCGAGACCGGCGGTGGTGGCTGGGGCAACAACGAGTTGGAATATTATACCAATGGTGCCAACTCTACCGTATCCGGCGGCAACCTTACCATACAGGCCAAAAAAGAAAGTTTCTCCGGAAGAAACTATACCTCTTCACGTATGATTACAAGAGGTAAGGGCGACTGGCTATATGGCCGTTTTGAAGTAAGGGCAAAGCTGCCGAAGGGAAGGGGCACCTGGCCTGCTATCTGGATGCTGTCGAGCGACAACGTATATGGCGGCTGGCCTGCATCCGGCGAAATAGACATTATGGAACACGTTGGCTTCGATCAGGACAAAGTACACTTCAGTATCCACACCTCTGCGTATAACCATACCCGGGGCACGCAGAAGACATCTGTAAAAACGGTGGCCGGAGCATCAGATAATTTTCATGTGTATCGTGTCGACTGGACACCCTATGCAGTAAGAGGATATATTGATGGTACCCAATACTTTGAGTTTGTAAACGGTAATACCGGTTTTACAACCTGGCCCTTTAACAAAAAGTTCTTTCTTATCCTGAACGTAGCCGTAGGTGGCGACTGGGGTGGCGCACAGGGAGTAGATGATAGTGTCTTCCCCGCAAGTATGGTGGTAGACTACGTGAAAGTATATAAGATGATCGAGTAAAACCTTAATTCAATCAAAATGATAGTCAGAACAGCAAAATGGACGAAAAGGCTGATTGGGCTTATACTGCTGCTGAATACAAATGGAGCAACAGCACAGTCATCCTTTAAGCGACTGGTATGGGCAGATGAGTTTAATTACGATGGGTTACCCGACAGTACCAAATGGGGATACGATAAAGGCAATGGCTGCCCCGATGTTTGTGGTTGGGGAAATAATGAATTACAATATTATACCACCCATCGCAAAGAAAACGCAAGGGTAGAAAAAGGAAACCTCGTAATCGAAGCACATAAAGACAGTACAACGGGTATGCAGTACACTTCTGCAAGACTGGTATCAAAAAACAAAGGCGACTGGAAATACGGCCGCTTCGAGATCAGGGCCAAACTGCCCGCAGGCAAAGGAATATGGCCGGCCATCTGGATGCTGCCTACCAAATGGGAATACGGCGGCTGGCCCAGGAGTGGTGAAATAGACATCATGGAAAACGTAGGCTATTGGCCCGATTCCGTTTTTGGTACCGTACATTCTGCGGCATTTAACGGGATGCTGGGCACACAGAAATCAAAGGCAGTCAGCCGGAACGATTTCTCGAAAAGCTTTCATGTGTATGCTGTTGAGTGGACGGCAGATGCAATAACCTTTATTATTGACAATAAGAAATTCCATGTTTTCAAAAACAACCATAGCGGCGTTGACGCCTGGCCATTCGATAAAGAGTTTCACCTGCTGCTGAATATTGCTGTTGGTGGCAACTGGGGTGGTAAATATGGGGTAGATAACAGTATCTTCCCCCAACAGATGGTCGTCGATTACGTAAGGGTATATCAATAAGTACATTTTCTTTGACTGCGTAATACAAGCGAAACTGCATTGTCTACGGGCAATGCAGTTCGTTTTTATACTGCCGTGCTGGGAACACCGACCGCTTCTTAACTATTCTTAATCCTCCGTATCGTTCTCCGCCCTTAATGCCCCTTAATCCCTTAATGTTTAAAATCCCTCCGCTCCTTAACTATTCTTAATCCTGTGCATCGTTCTCCGCGCTTAATGCCCCTTAATCCCTTAATGTTTAAAAACTTATAATTCATAACCCGCTAGCCGCAGGCAGGTTCATCACTCACCCCTTCCTCACCGACGACTCCCTCACCTGTAATTCCGGTGTAAGTACCCTCTTCTCAAACTCACGTATCGGCCGTTTGCTCTCAATCAATTGAAGCAGCAGTTCAGTTGCAGCCCTGCCCATCTCTTCCGCAGGTTGCCTGATGATGGTAAGTGGCGGGTCTACCAGCTCCGCCACGTCGGAGTTAGAAAAGCCAACCAGGGCAATATCGCCGGGGATACTGAGGCCGCGGCGTTTCAACGTTTTGAGGCAACCCATAGTAAGCTTATCGCTGGTGGTAAAAATGGCATCCGGGCGCTGTTTGAGGGTGAGCAGTTTATTCACCGCTTCTTCAATCTCAGAAAAGACCATACCCCCATAAAAGCAATGCCTAACATAATCCTGTCTTACCTGCAGGTTGTGTTTTTTTAATGCTTCGCTGTAGCCAGACAGCCGTTCCGAGGTGATCGATAAAAACTCCGAACTGGCGATAGCAGCAATACGTTTATAACCATTCTGCAACAGGTGCTCCGTAGCCTCATAAGCGCCGCGGTAATTATCAATGATCACTTTATGCGTATTGATCTCCTCCGTAATGCGGTCAAAGAAAACAATCGGCAAGCCCCTGTCGTGCAGCGCTTTCAGGTGAGAAAAGTCACTTGTTTCCGTAGAGCAGGAGATGAGCAGGCCATCCACAGAGCGCGAGGCAAGGTATTGGAGGTCTATAAGTTCCCTGTCGTACGATTCATGGCTTTGTGAGATGATTACATTATAGCCCTTGTCATACGCAAGCGATTCAATACCGTTGATGATCTGCGAAAAGAAGCTGTTAGCCACTTCACAAACAATTACCCCAATAGAACGGCTCCTTCTTTCCTTGAGGCTGAGCGCAATAGGATTGGGCCGGTAGTTGAGCTTTTCAGCGCATTCCAGTACAAGCTGTTTGGTCTCCGTGCTGATCTCATGGCTATCCCTCAACGCCCGTGAAACTGTCGACGTGGATATGCCCAGGGCCCGGGCTATGTCTTTGATCGTTACCGCTTCGTATTTCATCATCTTTTGTTTACCAGCTAAAGATAATTTTTATCAACGGGATGCACCATTTTATCATTGAAATGTTATAGAACAGGTGATGCTCCGGTGACGTTCCGTTTATACCCTCTGATACGCGCTGCAACAGCGCAAATTCCCGGTAACGTTTGCGTAAATAAATCCATTGTATAACAAAAAACAATGTAGCATTGGTGAAAATTTGCCTTTAATAAACAGGCCGTTCCGGTAGTGCTAAACGATTGCTGATGTAGCAGGCCGGATCGGGATTCATGACCATCAAATACTGCTGTATGAGAAAATTGTTGCTCATTCTGATTAGTTGCTTCTTACTCTCTGCCACCCTCCTGGCACAAACCAGAACCGTTACCGGAAAGGTGACCGATGAATCCGGCAGCCCGGTTGCCGGAGCCTCTATACTGACCAAAGGATCAAAAAAAGGGGTGCAATCCGGTAAAGATGGTAGCTTCAGTATTGCCGTTCAGGGTAATGGAGCTGCTTCACTTATTGTTTCATTCGTAGGTTACAAGAGCAGCGTTATTACGGTTACCGGCGATACAGCAACCATACAACTGCAACGCGATGTTACAGCGCAGGAAGAAGTAGTGGTAGTAGGATATCAAACCGTAAAGCGTAAAGATCTTACAGGATCTGTTTCTTCAGTAAATGCTAAACAGCTCCGGGATATTCCGCTTTCCTCTGCTGCCGAAGCCCTCGCAGGCAGGCTCGCGGGCGTGCAGGTTACTACCACGGAAGGCGCACCCGGTGCCGATGTGGTGATCCGCGTACGTGGTGGTGGCTCCATTACGCAGGACAATAACCCCATCTATATCGTAGATGGTATACAGGTTGAAAATGCACTGCAGGTACTCTCTCCGCAGGATATACAAAGTATCGACGTGTTAAAGGACGCGTCTACAACTGCTATCTACGGAGCACGTGGCGCCAATGGCGTGGTACTGATCACAACAAAGTCTGGCCGCCCGGGCAGAACCATTGTAAACTATAATGGCTCATTTGGCTCGCGCCAGATATTTAAGATGGCTGATGTGATGAGCCCCTACGATTTTGTAGTGTGGCAGTATGAAAGAAGTAAGCTGACCAGCGATACCTCCTTTGGACGTATATATGGCACTACCTGGGATACGCTGAAGAACTACCAGAACGTGCCCAACATCAACTGGCAAGATCGGGTGTTTGGCCGCAAAGCCATGTACTCCAACCATAATATTAGTGTAAGCGGTGGTGGTGGCGGTGTTACTTATAACCTGAGCCTTACTGCCAATAAAGAAGACGGGATACTCTTGCAGTCGGCCTTCGACCGTAAGCTCGTGAACTTTAAACTCGATCACCGCGCTAACGACAAACTGCGTACAGGTATTACTGTACGGTATGTCGATCAATCCATCGATGGCGCAGGTACCACCAACAGCGGCACGCGTACCACCAACCGCTTAAGGCATAGCATACAATACCGCCCCTTTGAGATAGCGGCAGCCCCCGCTGCGGATGAGTTTGATGAAGACTACTACCGTACCTCCAACCAGATGCAGAACCCTGTAATACTCACCATGGCAGAGTATCGCCAGGCTATTACAAAAGGCATCAATCTCAGTGGCTACTTCACATATAATATTATAAAGAACCTGTCCTTCAAATCTGTGATCGGTTTCGACAATACCGCCACCCGGCAGGATAATTTCTGGAGCAAGGTTACACCCACTGCGCGCAATTTTGCAACCTTACCGGTTGCATCGATCGCCAACCAGAACAGTGTGACCATTACCAACTCCAATACCCTGCAATACACGATAAGCAATTTCAAAAAGCACCACAACTTTGATGCACTGCTTGGTGAGGAAACATATGAAACGCGTTCAAAATCTACTACGGTAGAAACGCGCTACTTCCCTGCAGATATTACGGCAGACAAAGCACTCGCCAATATGGGACTGGGAACACCACCCACAGGATCAACCCAACCCCGGCCTACCAGCTTTGAAACACCACCCAGCAGGATCATTTCTTTCTTTGGACGCGTTAATTACGACTACGATAAAAAAATACTGGCCAGCTTCTCCCTGCGTGCCGACCGTTCCAGTAAGTTCCGTTATGAAAATGGATTACTGCTGTTCCCTTCTGCAAGCGTAGCCTGGCGTTTTTCCAAAGAGAAATTCATGGACGGCTTTTCCTCCTGGCTGAGCGATGCCAAAGTACGCCTGGGTTATGGTACCGCGGGTAACAATCGTATTGGCGATCTGCTTTACCTGCAACTCTATGGTGTAACCGGTGAGTACGCGCTCAACCATACCATACTGCCCGGCTTTGCACCCTCCGCACTGGCAAACGAAACCCTGAAATGGGAAAAAACCATTTCACAGAACCTGGGCTTTGACTTCTCGTTCCTCAAAAACAGGATCAATCTCTCTGCCGATATTTATTATAATAAAGGAAAAGAGCTGCTGCTTTCTGTAGCCATTCCGCCTACTACAGGTTATACCACACAGATTCAAAATGTGGGCTCTACCTCTAACCGTGGCGTGGAATTACAACTCAACGCACTGGTACTCGATAAAAAGAATTTTACCTGGAACTCCTCCTTCAACATCTCGTTCAATAAGAACAGGGTAGAGAGCCTCGGTACCCTGCAACAGCAAACCCGCAGTTCAGGCTGGCAGGGTAGCGATGGAGCAGACGATTATCTCGTAAAAGTAGGCCAGCCAGTAGGCCTGATGTATGGCTTTGTAACCGACGGTTTTTATAAAGTAGAAGACTTTACCTATAACGCCACTACAGGCGTATATACATTAAAACCCGGTGTGCCCAACAATACAGTGTACGGTGCTTCACCGGGAGCCTTGAAATGGAAAGACATCAACGGCGATGGTGTGATCACCGTAGATGGCGACCGTACAGTGATCGGCAATGCCAATCCCAAATTTTCCGGTGGCTGGAATAACCAGTTCTCACTACGCAACTTCGACATGAGCATCTTCCTGAACTTTGTGGTAGGCAATGATGTGTACAACGCTAATAAAATTGAGTGGACAGACGGCGCCTTCCCCAGCCAGAATACACTGGTGGATATGAAAGACAGGTTTACCTATGTCAATTCACAGGGACAGTACATTACAGATTCAGCAGGTTTAGCTGCGCTGAACACCAACGCCAAAATATGGTCGCCCGTACGCGTGCAACGTTACTGGCTGCATTCATGGGCCGTAGAAGATGGTTCTTTCCTGCGCATCAATAACCTCACACTCGGCTACACATTGCCGGGATCAATACTGAAAAAGATCAAAATATCCAGTTTCAGGATATATGCTACGGTAAACAACCTGGCCACATTTACCAGCTATACCGGGTATGACCCCGAAGTAACTACCCGCCGTGGCGATCCGCTGACGCCAGGTGTAGACTTTGCCGCATATCCGAGAGCCAAAACATGGGTGTTTGGCGTAAACGTAAACTTTTAACGATACATCTGATAACAACTAAATACTTCACAGATGAAACGCAATCTTCTTTTATATACTGCAACAGCCCTGCTGGTAATCACCTTCGGCAGTTGTAAAAAATATACAGACGTACAGCCCGTATCACAATACGATGTTTCACAGGCATTTTCCGATGTATCCAATGCCACTACAGCAGTGATCGGCGTGTACGACGAACTGATGGGCGATAACGGCTATGGTATACGCATCAATATGTACTATCCCTACGACTGCGATGAAGCCATCGTAAGTGGTAATATCGATAATGGCCGCAGGGGTATAGGACGCTACCAGTTGCTTTTGTCGAATACAGAAATTGCCAACCCATTCCGGCAATTATACCGTGGCGTTGAAAAAGCCAACCTCTGTATTGAGCAGATACCACTGATGAAACAGTACACTGCAGGTACTGCAGCCGACCAGAAAGAGCTGAAACGTTTATATGGCGAAGTACTTACACTTCGTGCACAGTATTACCTCGAACTGATCCGTAACTGGGGTGATGTACCGGCGCCAATGGTACCCGCATATAAACAGCCCAACCTGTTTATTGGTAAGTCGAACCGCGATTCTGTGTATGATCTGCTCCTGGCCGATCTTAAAACAGCCGCCGATCTGCTGCCCTGGCGCACAGAAGCAGCCCGCAACGAGCGTGTTACAAAAGGCGCCGCCAAAGCCCTGCGTGCAAAGATCGCGATGAACCGCGGTGGCTATGCCCTGCGTGCCAATGGGCAGATGGAAAGGAAAAGCGATTATCTTGATTATTATAAAATTGCACGCGATGAATGCCAGGATCTGATCAATCGCCCGGATCAGCATACGCTGAACCCCTCGTTTATCGACATCTGGAAAAAATATCTCTGCAGTATGCAGTACGATCCTTACGGTGAGATCATTTTTGAAGCGGGTGCAGGTGGCGGCAACGCCAACTCAGACAGTCGTATGGGCAACTACAATGGGCCCGTACTCAATAATGCTTCTCGCTACGGCGCAGGCGGTGGCGGTATCATTTGCCTGCCCAACCTTTTCTACGCGTATGATTCGGCAGACCAGCGCCGCGATGTATCTGTTACATGGTACCAGGTAACCTCTGCAAGTAATGTAAAGAGCTTCCGCCGTGCAGGGGAGCTTACCGATGGTAAGTTCCGCCGCGACTGGCGCACACCATTGCTGCCAGGTACAGTACTCAACGTAGGCTACAACTGGCCCTTTATCCGTTTCAGCGACGTGTTGCTCATGTTTGCCGAAGCAGAGAACGAAATCAACGGCGCCCCAACCGCTGCAGCTAAAACGGCGTATGAAGCAGTGCGCCTGCGCGCTTTTGGTGGCAATGCAGCACAGATAGGCATCACGCCAACCAGTAAAACAGCTTTCTTCAACGCCATTGTAGACGAGCGCCTGCGCGAGTTTGCGGGTGAGGGTATACGTAAGTACGACCTGATCCGCTGGAACCTGCTCGCTGCAAAGATTGCTGAAGCACGTACCGCTATACAGAATATGCGCGATCGTACAGGTAACTATACCAATGTACCCCAGTATGTGTACTGGAAGAATAACGGAGAAGAGATACAGTTCTATGCAGGCGCAACCGCACCCGCTGGAGCGCAGCCTTTCTGGCGGCCTACACAGGTACCTTCACCCACAACGGGCTGGACAAGGGCCGACTGGGGTAACCACCTCACAACAGCAAGCTCGATAGATGGTAAGCCGCTCTGGCAGGGATTTGCCAGTTTCTTCACACCCGGCAAGAGTGAACTATTCCCTTACGATCAGGCTACGCTGGACGCTTACCAGGGACGGTTACAGCAAAACCCGGGCTATTAGTTTTCTCATGAATGTTTGGTATAAAGGTTGCCGGGATATATCCCGGCAATCCCATTAAAAGAATTATGGAAAAAATATTTTTATACCTCGTTACCATATTGTTTTTACTGCCTTCCTGCGTTGCACAGAAAGCAGCAACAGGCATGATAGCGCCGGATGAAAACCTCCCCGTTGCCTTCCCCGGTGCAGAAGGGTTTGGTAAATACACAACGGGAGGCCGCGGCGGCAAGGTATATATCATCACAAATCTTTCCGACAAAGGTGCCGGCAGTTTCAGGGAAGCCGCCGAAGCAAAAGGTAAACGCATTGTTGTATTTAACATATCAGGCACTATTCACCTCGAAACAAAACTTGTACTGAAAGGCGATCTGACCGTGGCCGGTCAAACAGCGCCGGGCGACGGGATATGTATAGCAGACCAGCCCGTTACGCTCGGTGGCGATAATATCATTGTACGCTACCTTCGTTTCCGCATGGGCGATAAATACCAGCGTGGCGGTATGGTGGATGGAAACGGCGGCGACGATGCATTTGGTGGTACAAGAAGAAAGCATATCATCATCGATCATTGCACAATGAGCTGGAGTACCGATGAAGCATTCTCCGTATATGGTGGCGACAGCACTACCCTGCAATGGAACCTTATTGCCGAACCGCTCAATTACTCTTATCACTTCGAGGCAGGCGATACCGGTTACGAACACCATGGCTTTGGTGGTATCTGGGGTGGCCGCCACCTCTCTGCCCATCATAATCTTTTTGCACACTGCAATAATCGAAATCCCCGCTTTGACGGTATCCGCAACATCCCCGAAGAGTTTGTAGACTACCGAAATAACGTAGTCTACAACTGGGGCATCAATACCGTGTATGCAGGTGAGGGCGGCCGTTATAATATGGTCAGCAACTATTTCAAACCCGGGCCCTCTACCAATCCCCGGTCGCGCGGACGTATCGTAAACCCGGGCAATAAACTGCCACAGATACCCTTTGGCGAATTTTATGTTGAGGGTAATATCGTGGAAGGAGCGGCAGACATCTCAAAAGACAACAAGGCAGGTGTGCTGATGGGAAATGATGGTACCGAAGCAGATAAAGTAAAAGCGCTGGCAGGCCAGGCATTTACTGCCGTTGCCATTACTACGGAAAGTGCAGAGAAAGCTTATTCGTCAGTTTTACAGGGCGCAGGCGCCAGCTTCAGGAGAGATACGCTCGACCAGCGCATCATCAGCGATGTAAAAAACAGAACAGGCCGTTTTATAGATGTACAGGGTGGCTTCCCGCATGGTACAGCCTATTCGCTTACCCTTAATGCATGGCCGGCATTAAAAAGTGAAACAGCATTAACTGATACAGACAGCGATGGCATGCCCGATGAATGGGAAACAAAGAACGGGCTTAACCCGAATGATGCCGGCGATGCTGCGGCACTTACCCTGCACCGCTTCTATACCAATATTGAGGTTTATTGTAACAGCATATTAAAATAAGATTATGCCGTGGGCCGTGTTTGGTGGATACAACAACTACCTTTATTCAGGGAGAAAAAGAAAAGAACATCGTTAAATAACGCAGCATGTTATGATGAAGAAAATATACATAGTGGCTATATTAACAGGGTTACTCGGTTTTGCGCTTCCAAAAGAGCGTAAGCTCACGATATGGCTTTGTGGCGACAGCACCATGAGCATTAAAGAAACAAAAGCTTATCCTGAAACCGGATGGGGTATGCCCTTTACCTGTTTCTGGGATTCCTCCGTTTCAGTGGTCAACAAAGCAAAGAACGGCAGAAGCACAAAAACTTTTATCAGTGAAGGGCTCTGGACAAGCGTAATTGATAATGTGCAGCCCGGAGATTATGTGTTTATACAATTCGGACATAACGACGAAGCGAAAGACAAAAAAGAGCGGTACGCCACACCCGATACTTTCCGGATGAACCTTACACACTTTATCACAGAAGCAAAAAACAAAGGAGCCATCCCCGTATTGTTTACGCCCGTAAGCCGGCGAAGATTCGATACAACAGGTACAGCCCTCGAAACGCATAAAGAATATTCAGCTTATGTAAAAGAAGTAGCTGCTAAAGAAAATGTAGTGCTGGTTGACCTGGATACTAAAAGCAGAGAGCTCTACCAGCAATGGGGAAAAGAAACTTCAAAGCTGTTGTTTCTTCAATTGAAGGCCGGGGAGCATCCCAACTATCCCGATGGTAAGGACGATAATACACATTTTACCGAGCTGGGTGCAAGGTTGATTGCTCAACTGGTACTTAAACAGATCAGGGAACAATTGCCGGAACTGGCCCAGCGGATTGTAAAACCAAAAGCAAAATGATGAAGCGATACCGTATTGTTGCCGTGCTTATTTTTTGTGCAGCCTCTTTTTGCGTGGCACAGAAGAAAGAAGGAGTACTGACCTTAACCGTTTCCCCAACAGGTAAATATAAAACAGTACAGTCGGCCCTCGACGCCCTGCCCTGCAACAATAGCAAACCTGCAAAGATTTATATAAAGAAAGGCATATACAGGGAAGTCATTACCATCGATGCCCGTAAAAATTTTATCAGCCTCATAGGAGAAGATAAAGACAGTACGATCCTCACTTTTAATAACCATGCAGGTACACGCCTTCCCAATGGTGATACGCTCAATACATGGACCTGTGCTTCCGTTTTCGTACTGGGCAACGATTTTCACGCAGAGAGCCTGACGTTCGAAAACAATGCAGGCTTTACCGCGGGGCAGGCCGTTGCCCTCCGTATAGATGGCAACCGGGTATCTTTCAGCAACTGTCGTATGGTGGGTTTTCAGGATGTATTATTCCTCAGTGGCAGCGGGGTAAAGCATTACTTTAAAGATTGTTATATAGAAGGTACCACCGATTTTATATTTGGTGCAGCCACCGCCATATTCAAAAACTGTCATATCCACAGCAAAAAAAATTCTCACGTAACCGCAGCTTCTACCAATTCCGTTATTCCTTATGGCTTTGTTTTCTTTAACTGCAGGCTTACCGCCGATAGTAATGTAAACAAAGTATCGCTGGGCCGTCCCTGGAACCCGGCCGCCAGCGTTACCTATATTAACTGCTGGATGGATAAACACATTATACCCGAAGGATGGAACAACTGGAAAAACCCTGCCAACGAAGCCACAGCCCGCTATGCAGAGTACAACAGCAGCGGCCCCGGTGGCAATCCTGAAGGAAGGGTGAAGTGGGCAAAAATCTTAACCGGAACAGAAGCCGGTAAATACACAATGGAGAATATCTTTGGTACATGGAAACCAGATTAGACAATAACAGCAAGCCCATCAATACCGCCCTCTGTTCCTTTGGCATGAGCGGCAAGGTATTTCATGCACCATTTATCAAACAGCACGCAGGTTATCACCTTTATGCAGTCTGGGAAAGGTCGAAACAACAGGCACATGAACATTACCCCGGCATACGTTCATACAGCACTTATGCCGAACTCTTGGCCGACCCGGCCATTGAGCTGGTGGTGGTTAACACACCCAATATCACACACTTTGAATATACAAAGCTGGCGCTTGAAGCAGGCAGGCACGTGATCGTGGAGAAACCCTTCACTGTTACGGCAGAAGAAGCCTCCATACTGATCAGCCTTGCAGAACGCAATAACCTCAAACTGTCTGTTTATCATAACCGGCGTTACGACAGCGATTTTAAAATCATCAAAAAGATCCTTTCCGAAGGTGTGCTTGGCCCCATAGTAGAAGCCGAGTTTCACTTTGACCGGTATAAAGAAGACATAAGCCCAAAGCAGCATAAGGAAATACCTGTACCGGGTACAGGAGCATTATACGATCTCGGGTCGCACCTCACCGACCAGGCCCTGCAACTCTTTGGCTGGCCCGTTGCGGTCTTTGCCGATATAGCAGCCATGCGCCCCGTATCTAAAGTGGATGATTATTTTGAAGTACTGTTATACTACCCTGGTAACCGCGTACGGCTCAAAGCCAGTTACCAGGTAAGAGAAGCCCTCCCGGGTTATATCCTGCACGGTGCAAAAGGCTCCTTTATCAAGGCAAGAACCGATGTGCAGGAAGCAGCGCTGGTGGCGGGTAAACAACCCGGCGGCCCCGACTGGGGAAAAGAGCCAGATACAGAAAAAGGATTACTGCATACCATAATAGACGGTAAGGTTATTCGTGAATATATCCCTTCATTGCGCGGCGATTACAGTGAATACTATGCAGCCATGCACGGGGCCATCAGGCAGGGTACACCCGTGCCCGTAAGTGCAGCAGAAGCGCGGCAGGTAATACAGGTTATAGAAGCCGCCTTCAGGAGCAGTACAGAAAAACGTGTCGTCCCGCTATGAGATACGGGATAACGATATATTTCCTTTTACTCATTTTAACAGGCAGAGCACAGCAGGCAAGCATACCCTGGAACCCGGATAATGGCGATGGTACATACACCAACCCTGTTATTCATGCCGACTACAGCGATCCCGATGTAATACGTGTAGGCGGGGATTATTACCTGATCTCGTCCAGCTTTACACAGGCGCCCGGCTTGCCCATCCTGCATTCCAAAGACCTGGTGCACTGGGCGATCATCGGCCATGCCCTCCCGCAATTGCATCCCGCCGGGCACTTCTCTGCTGTGCAGCATGGCGGCGGTGTATGGGCGCCATCTATCCGTTACCACAACAAAGAGTTTTACATCTACTATCCCGATCCCGATTTTGGCATATACCTTATAAAAGCCAAAAACATTACCGGCCCCTGGAGTGATCCCCAACTGGTAGAAGGGGGTAAAGGACTGATCGACCCCTGCCCATTGTGGGATGATGACGGGAATAATTACCTCGTGCACGCTTATGCGGGCAGCCGTGCAGGTTTTAAAAGTATCCTCGTCATCAAACCACTTAATAAAGAAGGCAGTAAAACCACCGGTAACGCTGTGATGGTATTTGATGGTCATGATACAGACCCCACCGTGGAAGGCCCCAAGTTGTATAAGCGCAATGGCTACTACTACATCTTTGCTCCCGCAGGCGGTGTAAGCACAGGTTGGCAATTGGTACTGCGTTCAAAAAATATTTATGGCCCTTACGAGAGGAAGGTAGTAATGCAGCAGGGTAATACACCCGTTAACGGTCCGCACCAGGGCGCCTGGGTAAATACCCCAACCGGCGAAGACTGGTTTCTTCACTTCCAGGATAAAGAAGCCTATGGCAGGGTGGTGCACCTGCAACCCATGATATGGAAAAACGATTGGCCCGTAATCGGGACTGACGCTGATGGCGATGGCACAGGCGAACCTGTTCAGCGTTACCGTATCCCTGTAACTGCAAAAAAAGTTGCCCCCGTTACGCCGCAGGATACAGACGAAATGAACCAGCCTGCGTATAATCTGCAATGGCAGTGGCAGGCCAACCCGCAACAGGGCTGGGCCTTTCCGGCAGCTTCTGGTTACCTGCGGATGTTTTCCGTTTACCAGCACGACAGTACCGCCAACCTGTGGAACCTGCCCAATATATTAGGACAGAAACTACCTGCCCCGGCATTTACGGCTACAGTCAAACTCAACTTTTATCCGAAACACGATAATGAACGGATAGGACTTATCCTTACCGGTCTCAGTTATGCCTGGATAGGGTTGCGTAAAAGCGGTGATGCTGTATTCATTACCATGAATACCTGTAATAAGGCAGACAAAGGCAATCCCGAAAAAGAAATTGTTCTTGATAAGACAACATCAAAAACAATTTACCTGCGTATGGTAATGGAAGATGGCGCCATTGCACGGTTTTACTTCAGTAAAGACGGGCAGCAGTTTTCCGGTGCAGGGGCAACATTTACTGCACAACCCGGTAAATGGACAGGCGCAAGGCTGGGCATATTCTGTAACCGTTATAATACAACCAACGATGCAGGCTTTGCTGATATCGACTGGATACGTTTTACCAATACAACATCAATAAAAAAATAAAAAAGGGATCATGAAACAAAGTCTTCTCGCTTTATTACTGCTCGTTACTTCGGTAGCATTTGCGCAGTCCAAAAAAGAAAAGCAGGTGACAAATGCCGTGGAACAGTTGCGGTTGGCCATGATCAGCGGCGATCGTGCCTCACTCGAAAAGCTGGTGCTGCCGCAACTCAGTTACGGACATTCCGGTGGTCATATCGACGATAAAGAAACCTTTGTAAAGAAGCTGGCAGAAGGCTCTTCCGATTTTGTTACCATCAACCTTACCGAACAAACCATTTCAGTTACCGGTAAAACAGCCATTGTGCGTCATCTGCTGCAGGCCACTACCAACGACGGCGGTAAACCGGGTGAGGTAAAACTGAGGGTAATGCTGGTATGGTACCATACGCATGGTGCATGGAAACTGCTGGCCCGGCAGGCGGTAAAAGTAACGTGATAGCATAATCGGAACCTGTACCGGCGCCTCATACCCGCCGATAACGTTTGCGTAAATAAACGTCTGTAAAAGCTTTGGCATACAGGCATTTGGGGGTAAAATTGTATTCCCGACAGGGTCAGATGCATTTAACGAATAAAAGCTTGCATGAAGAAAAGAATATTGAAACTGAGTGCTTTCCTGCTGTGCAGCAGTTACCTGCTCGGGCAAGCCGGCCTGCCGAAGCCGGCAAACTTGCATTTGCCCCCGGTAAAAACAACACAGTTTAAAAAAGACACATTCAGCATTGTACAATATGGCGCAAAGCCCGACGGACAATACCTGAACACGCAGGCAATCAATACCGCCATTACCAACTGCAACCGCAAAGGTGGTGGCGTAGTGCTGGTGCCCCCCGGATTATGGCTTACAGGCCCTGTTGTCTTGCAAAGCAATGTTAACCTCTGCCTGTCTGCAGGTGCTACTTTACTCTTTACCAAAGATTTTACACAGTACCCCCTTGTAGCCACCAACTGGGAAGGGCTGCCGCAAATGCGCAACCAGTCGCCATTGAGTGCAGAAGGCGCTGTTAATATTGCCATTACAGGAAAAGGAATCATAGATGGCAATGGTGATGCATGGCGCATGGTAAAAAAAGATAAGCTCACCGAATCCAACTGGAAAAAGCTCGTCGCCTCCGGTGGCCTGCTCAGTGCAGATAAAAAAACATGGTATCCCTCTGAAAAATCTTTTAAAGGATCACAACTGAAAAACCCCGGTGTAATACAGCCCGGAAAAGACGCCGCTTTTTACGACAGTGTTAAAGACTATCTACGCCCCAACCTGCTCGTGCTTACAGCATGCAGAAAGATATTGATACAGGGTGTAACCTTCCAGAACTCACCTGCTTGGTGCCTTCATCCGCTCATCTGCGAAGACCTTATCGTAAGGGATATCACGGTAAAGAATCCCTGGTACGCGCAGAACGGCGATGGCATAGATGTAGAAAGCTGTAAGAACGTAGTAATCGAAAACAGCGTGTTCGACGTAGGCGATGATGCCCTCTGTATGAAAAGCGGGCGGGATGAAGCCGGCAGGAAGCGGGGTAAACCCACAGAAAACGTTATCATCAGGAACTGTATTGTTTATGCAGCCCACGGCGGTTTTGTGATCGGCAGCGAAATGAGCGGTGGCGCACGGAATATAGAAGTGACCAATTGCACCTTTATCGGTACAGACATTGGCCTCAGGTTTAAAACCACCCGCGGCCGTGGCGGCGTCGTGGAGAATATCGTTATAAAAGATATTTACATGAAAGACATACCCGGCGAAGCCATACTGTTTGACATGTATTATATGGCGCAGGACCCTGTTCCCCTCACAGGAGAAAAAAGAGAACTCCCCAAAGTGGAGTTTAAAGAAGTAAATGAAACCACGCCCCGCTTCAGGAACTTTTATATCAGCAACGTGTACTGCAATGGCGCAGCAAAAGGCATTTTTATACGGGGTTTACCCGAAATGCACGTTACAGATATTGTGCTGGAGAATATGGTATTACAGGCGCAAAAGGGAATCGATATACAGGAAGCCAGCGGTATCTTATTAGGGGATATACAAATACTTACAGACCACAGCGACCCAATAATAGATATTGTACAGAGCGACTCCCTGAAATTTAAGAATATCACTTATAAGGAAGGAGCACCCCTGCTGTTCAGGATCAGTGGCGACAGAAGCAGGGCTATTGATATAAAGAATACAGACGGCAGTAAAGCAAAAGAAAAAGTAAAATACGAGCTCGGTGCAGTGCAGCAATAGATGCAGTATCGTCAATAAATAAAATGTACAGCGGAACAGCATGAAAAAATGGTTAACGATAGCAGGTTGTATGATGCTCTTACAGGCATCGGCCCAGCAGCACAGGGGAGAAAACCTTGCTGCCACGGTAATGACTACCTGGAAAGACTCTTTTGCGCTGGATGGAAAGCCCGCAAAGTGGACATACGATATGGGTGTGATCCTGAAAGGCTTTGAAGGACTTTGGCTCAACACCGGCAACGTAAAGTATTACAACTACCTGCAACAGCAGATGGATTTTTTTATTGGTGAAGATGGCAGTATCAAAACTTACAAGCCCGACGAGTTCAATATCGACAACATCAATAATGGTAAACTGCTGCTCACCCTTTACCGTGTTACGCTCAAAGATAAATACCTGAAAGCAGCGAAGCAGTTGCGCCGGCAGTTACAGGCACATCCACGAACAAAAGAAGGGGGCTTCTGGCATAAAAAGATCTACCCCGGCCAGATGTGGCTCGACGGGCTGTATATGGCCGAGCCCTTTTATGCAGAGTACGCAAAGCTCGCACACGAGGATACAGCTTTTGATGATATAGCCAAACAGTTTATCTGGATGGAGCAGCATGCAAGAGATCCTCAAACAGGATTGCTGTATCACGCCTGGGATGAGAACCACGCACAGCAATGGGCCAACCCAACTACCGGCACCTCCCCTTTGTTTTGGGCAAGGGCAATGGGCTGGTATGCTACCGCGCTGGTAGATGCATTGGATTACTTTCCCCCGAAGCACGACCTGCGCAACGATCTTACCGGTATACTGAAACGGCTGGTAAACGCCATCGAAAAACAGCAGGATAAAAAGACCGGCCTTTGGTACGATATCTTAAACTATAGCGGCCCCGGCAGAGAAAAGAATTATTTTGAAGCCTCCGCTTCCTCACAGTTTGTATATGCCATCGCTAAAGGCGTTCGTAAAGGCTATCTCCCCGCCGAAAAGATCAAAATAGCCGAGAAAGGTTATGCCGGTATAGTAAAACAGTTTATTAAAACAGAAAATGGCCAAACCAATCTTTATGGTACGGTAAAAGTGTCTGGCCTTGGCGGTAAACCCTACCGCGACGGCAGCTTTGCATATTATATGAGCGAGCCCGTGATCGTGAATGATCCTAAAGGAATGGGCGCTTTCCTGCTGGCCAGTAACGAAATGGATATGCTGTCCACGCAGGCAGCAGGCAAAGGCAAAACCATCGTAATGGACAATTACTTTAACCGCGAAACCAAACAGGATGCTTTTGATAAAACTGTTGTCTTCCATTACAAATGGGACGAAAGGGATAATGGCGGTTTCTACTTTCTTAACCACATCTTTACACGGTATGGGGCAACCACAAGCCTGCTGGACGAAGCCCCCACTGCAGACAACCTTAAGAACGCATCGGTTTATTTTCTCATAGACCCCGATTGGCCAAAAGAAAATAAACAACCCAATTATATTGAGTCTGCGCATATCGACGCCATCTATCAATACGTGCTTAAAGGTGGTGTGCTGGTGATGCTGGCCAACGACAGCAATAATGTTGAATTTAAAAACTACAATAAGCTGGCTGAAAAATTCGGCATACACTGGAACGAAAACATGCGTCACGACGTGATCAACAACCAGTTTGAGCAGGGCGCTATTATACCGGGCAAAGACAATCCCATTTTCAAAACAGCAAAGAAAATATTCATCAAACAGCTTTGTACACAAACCATACAGAAGCCCGCAGTATCCGTATACAGCGAGAATGGAGAAGTGCTGATGTCGATGGTAAAGCTGGGTAAGGGCACCGTCTTTGCCGTTGGCGATCCCTGGTTCTATAATGAATATACAGACGGAAGAAAAATACCGGCAGTGTATGAAAACTATGCCGCTGGCGAAGACCTTGTAAAATGGCTGCTGAAACAGGCAAAGAAGTAACATGAAGTGCATAAAAGTATATACCATCTTCCTGCTGCTCCTTTTTGGGGCAGGCAGCGTCATAGCCCAACGGAAAATCGTTGTTGATCTTTCGGGTAAAGGCGATTTTAATTCCATACAGGGCGCCATCAACAGCCTGCCCGATTCTTCTGCCAGCCCGCGGATAATCTTTATTAAAAAAGGTACCTACAAAGAGAAACTGTACATCGAAAAAGCTAATATCATTTTTGAAGGAGAAGACAGGCAAAAGACAATCATTACTGCGGCAATTGCACGAGACGAATGGCGTTGTGGCCATACCGACGATTGGGGAGTGGCTACCATGAATATAGGCGCCAGCGATATTACCCTTAAGCACATCACCGTTATCAACAGCTATGGATTTGACTTTGTGGAGAACAGCATTTTTTGTGCGTCAGATACCACACCTGCAAAAATGAAGAAGATGCGCAAAGACGGACACCAGATGGCGCTGCGGAGCATGAATGGTGCTACACGGCTGAAAGCCATTAATTGCAGGTTTGCTGCCTTTGGAGGCGATACCGTAAGCCCATGGGAAGTAGACAATGGCCTCTGGTATTTTAAGGATTGTATTATGGAAGGCGGGGTAGACTTCTACTGCCCGCGGGGATGGGCATGGGCAGAGAACTGCGAGTTTATTACGCATACAGGCCCGGCAGCGATCTGGCACGACGGATCAAAGTATGAGGACTCCAGGACTGTGCTGGTCAATTGCCGGTTTACAGGGTATGATGGATTTATGCTCGGTCGTTATCACCGAGATGCACAGTTCTACCTGCTGCGTTGCAGCTTTGCAGACAATATGCGCGACTCGGCCATCTACCGCGTACCCACAACCAATACCATCCGTTGGGGGCACAGGGTGTATTACTTCGATTGTCATCGCAAAGCAGGCGATTATGCCTGGTTCACCAATAACATCAGCCGTGAGCAGGCTGCTGCCGTTTCACCGGCATGGCTCTTCGGTACAAGATGGCAACCGGAAAAAGAATAAGTATAAGGTTAAGACACAACAGCATGCATTTATCAAAAGCAATATTGCCAGAAATAAACAGCCCGCTGGTAGAAGTACCAGCAGCTTCACTGCTGCAATTGCCCGAAAAGGTATTGCAGTTTGGTACCGGTGTATTGCTGCGGGGCCTGCCCGATTACTATATCGACAAAGCCAACAAAGCCGGGTTGTTCAATGGCCGCGTGGTGGTAGTTAAATCAACCACGGGTGGCGAAACAACAACCTTCGACGAACAGGATAGCCTGTACACACAATGCTTAAAGGGAGTGGAAGGACAGGCAATAACGGAAAAATATACCATCAATGCCTCAATCAGCAGGGTGCTGTCGGCACATACCCATTGGCAGGCAGTGCTGGATTGTGCTGCCAACCCGGATATGGAAGTGATCATTTCCAATACCACAGAAACAGGTATTGTTCACCTCAGCGGAGACTATATCAACAATAGGCCGCCGGTTTCTTTCCCAGGCAAATTGCTGGCCTTTCTTCACCGGCGCTACCTGCATTTCAATGGCAATGCTGGTAAAGGTATGGTCATCCTCCCCACAGAATTATTGGGCAATAATGGCGACATACTGCGGCAGATTGTGGTGGACCTTGCCCGTGAGAATGAACTTGACGAAACCTTCCTGCAATGGCTGGAAACTGCCAATCATTTCTGCAACACACTGGTAGATCGTATCGTGCCAGGTAAGCTGTCTGCCGGGGCTCAGGCAGCAGCAGAGAGCGCACTCGGTTATAAAGATGACCTGATGATCATGAGCGAGACCTACGGGCTATGGGTGATTGAGACGCATAACGAAGAGGCTATACAACGTCTTTCCTTTGCCGCAGCAGATCCCGGGTGCGTGGTAACGGATGATATTCATATCTTCAGGGAACTCAAGATCAGGCTGCTTAACGGTACCCATACTTTTAGCTGTGGCCTTGCCCTGCTTTCGGGTATCGATACGGTAAAGGAGGCGATGGATAATCCACAGATCAGCGGGTATATGGAAGCATTGATGAGGAACGAGATCATCCCCTGCATCAGAGGAAAAGTTCCCGGTGCCATGGCAGCAGATTTTGCAGTTGCCGTACTCGACAGGTTCCGTAACCCTTATATTGAACACCAGTGGCTGAATATTACGCTCAATTATACACAGAAAATGCAGATGCGTAACCTGCCATTACTGATTACGCATTACCGCCAAAGCAGTACTGTGCCCCGGTATATGGCGCAGGGCTTTGCAGCCTATATATTGTTTATGCAGTGTAAGCTGTCTGCCGATAAAAAATATTACAGCCAGCACGAAGGAAAAAACTATTGGGTGCAGGACGAACAGGCTGCTTTTTTTGCCGGTTGCTGGAGCATGCACCAGTCAGTAAAACAGGTGGTGGAGCAGGTGCTGGGTAATACAACCCTATGGGGTGCAGACCTTACACTGCTTGCCGGTTTTGCCGTGGCGGTAACGGGGTATATAGAAGCATTTATGCGTAATGGTGTTGCCGCTACGCTCAGCCACCAGCAACTGGTGGTGTAAAAAGGAAAAAAGAAATGAAACAGCAGGTTTTAAAAATACATCCCGCAGATAATGTACTGGTAGCATTAACCAACCTGGAGAAGGGGGCTGTGGTTAAATACAGCGATAGCGAATACACGCTGGTGGAAGATGTGCCTGCAAAACATAAATTCTTCACCACCAATCTTGCCGCCGGTGAAAAAGTAATCATGTATGGCGTGCTCGTAGGCACTGCACAGGTGCCCGTGCCTGTGGGTGGCAGAATGACAACGGCAAACGTACAGCACGCTACCCAGCCCTATGCCTACCGCGAATATAATTACCAGTGGCAACCGCCCGATGTAACTTCCTTCCGTGGTATGACCTTTAACGGTTATCACCGCAGCGACGGCCATGTAGGTACTGCCAATTACTGGTTATTTATACCGCTGGTGTTTTGCGAAAACCGTAACCTCGATGTGATCCGCGAAGCCCTGCACAACGAACTGGGTTATGCAGTAACAGCGCGGTATAAAAATTATACCAGGCAGCTTGTACAAGCCTGGCAGAGTGGGGAAGACATTACCACACTCGATCTTTCTCCCACCGAAACGGAACACAGCAATCGCCCCTTCAAAAATGTAGACGGTATAAAATTCCTTAATCACCAGGGAGGCTGCGGAGGCATACGACAGGACGCGGCCATACTGGGTAAACTGCTTGCTGCTTATGCGGCGCATCCCAATGTGGGCGGTATTACAGTATTGAGCCTCGGCTGCCAGAACCTGCAGGTACAGGATTTTATTACAGAACTGGAACAGCGATTGCCGGGCATGGATAAGCCCCTGTATATCTTTGAGCAGCAGCAATCACAGAGCGAAGAACAGCTCATTGCAACTGCCATACGGAAAACCTTTGAAGGCCTGGTACAGATCAACCGGCAGGAGCGGGCGCCCGCCACACTCGATAAATTATGCATCGGTGTAAAATGCGGTGGCAGCGACGGCTTCAGCGGTATATCGGCCAACCCGGCCGTAGGTTATTGCGCCGACCTGCTCGTTGCTCTCGGCGGTAAAGTACTGCTTGCTGAGTTTCCCGAACTCTGTGGTGTAGAACAGGAGATCGTTGACAGAACCAGCAACCGGGAGTCGGCAGAAAAGTTTATTCACCTCATGCAAACCTACAACGAACAGGCTTTGAGAGCAGGCTCAGGCTTTCACATGAACCCCTCGCCCGGCAATATAAAAGACGGGCTGATCACCGACGCCATCAAGAGTGCAGGCGCTGCTAAAAAAGGCGGTACTTCTCCCATTGTAGATGTGCTTGATTATACGGAACCCGCCACCCGGCCCGGCCTCAGCCTTGTCTGTACACCAGGCAACGACGTAGAAGCCACCACCGGTAAAGCCGCCAGCGGCGCTACGCTTATTCTTTTTACCACGGGGTTAGGCACACCTACGGGTAACCCCGTATGTCCCACGATCAAAGTGGCTACCAACAGCCAGCTTGCCAGCCGCATGGCTGATATTATTGATATAGATTGTGGTCCCGTAGTAGCCGGGGAAAAAACGATAGAAGAAATGGGAACAGAAATATTGCAATATTGCATACGTGCAGCAAGCGGGGAAGTGATACCCAAAGCGGTATTACTGAACCAGGACGATTTCATCCCCTGGAAGCGGGGAGTGAGTTTATAATAAACAGCGTATTATGAAAAAATTTCTCGATGAGAACTTCTTATTAAACAATGCAACCGCCGGCAGGTTATACCACGAATTTGCTGCGCCCATGCCCGTGATCGATTATCATAACCACCTGCCTCCCGCGCAGATGGCCGATGATATCAATTTCGGGAACCTCACGCAGGCATGGCTCTACGGAGATCATTACAAATGGAGGGCGATGCGTGCAAACGGTATTGACGAAAAGTACTGTACAGGCACTGCATCCGATTATGAAAAGTTTGAACAATGGGCGGCTACCGTGCCTTATACCATGCGTAACCCATTGTATCACTGGACGCACCTGGAACTGCAACGCTATTTTGGTGTGTACGATATTCTCAGTGCCACTACAGCAGCAAATATTTATGGTGCCTGTTCAGAGCAACTGCAGGCACCCACGCACAGCGTACGCCAGTTACTCGAACAGCGCAATGTAAAGATTGTCTGTACTACAGACGATCCCGTAGATAACCTGGAACACCACCAGAAGATCAGCAGCGATAACTGGAGCATTAAAGTTTTTCCGGCCTTCCGGCCCGACAAAGCGATAGAGGTATCGGATGTACAGGCTTTCAATCAATACCTTACGCGTCTCGAAGAAGCCGCAGGCATCAGCATCAGCAACTTTGATCATTACCTTGCTGCGCTCCGCCAGCGGCACGATTACTTTGCAGAGAATGGCTGCTGCATCAGCGATCATGGTCTTGAGCAGTTGTATGCAGCACCTTATACCTGCGAAGAACTTACTGCCCTGTTCGCACGTATCCGTAACGGCCAGCCATTGTCAACAGCAGAGCAGCAGCAGTACAAAAGCGGTATGCTCGAAATACTGGCCGAATGGGATTGGGAAAAAGGCTGGGTGCAACAGTATCACCTCGGTGCTATCCGCAACAACAATTCAAGAATGATGCGCCAGCTCGGACCCGATACAGGGTGGGACAGCATCGGCGATTTCTCGCAGGCAGTGGCATTAGCCAGCTTCCTCAACCGCCTCGACAGTAAGAACAAACTTGCCCGCACCATCATCTACAACCTTAACCCTGCCGATAATGAGCTCATGGCTACCATGATCGGTAATTTCAACGATGGTTCTGTAGCAGGTAAGGTACAATGGGGTTCAGGCTGGTGGTTCCTCGATCAGAAAGACGGCATGACTAAACAGATCAATACCCTCTCCAACATGGGCCTGCTGAGCCGCTTTGTGGGTATGCTCACAGATTCAAGGAGCTTTCTTTCCTTTCCGCGTCATGAATATTTCCGCCGCCTGCTGTGCAACCTCTTTGGTGAGGAGATCGAGAACGGAGAGCTGCCAAATGACATCAACTGGATCGGTAAACTGGTGCAGGATATCTGTTATAACAACGCGCAGCAATACTTTAACTGGCAGCAGACGCCTGCCCCGGCAAACTCCCATATACACGCAACAATAAAATAAATGACAACATTAGAACTATTCATTCTTGAAGGAAAAACAGCGCTGGTTACGGGTTGCGATACCGGCCTTGGTCTTGCCATGGCCACCGCGCTTGCCGAAGCCGGTGCAAATATTGTCGGCGCTTCTCTTTCAAAAGAATATGCCGAAGCAAAGAAAGCAATTGAAGACACGGGCAGAACATTTACCTATTATGCGGTGGATTTCTCCGACAGGGAAGCCCTGTATGCTTTTATTAAACAGGTAAAAACAGAGCACCCGGTAATCGATATACTCGTTAACAATGCAGGTATGATCCTGCGCACACCCGCGGCTGAACATTCAGACGAGTACTGGGATAAAGTGATAGCAGTTAACCTCGACGCGCAGTTTATCCTTGGTCGTGAGTTTGGCAAAATGATGATCGAACAGGGCAAAGGCAAGATCATTTTTACCTGCTCCCTGCTCAGCTTCCAGGGCGGCATCAATGTACCTGGCTATACCGCTTCCAAATCCGCGGTTGCTGGTCTTGTAAGGGCCTTTGGCAACGAATGGGGCAGTAAGGGTGTTTGTGTAAATGGTATCGCCCCCGGTTATATCGCCACCAATAATACAAAAGCCCTGCGCGAAGATCCTGACCGCAGCCAATCCATCCTGTCGCGTATACCGGCAGGGCGCTGGGGCCTACCCGAAGACTTTAAAGGGCCGGTAGTGTTTCTTGCATCAACCGCTTCCGATTATGTAAATGGCGCTGTGCTCTTTGTTGACGGGGGATGGATGGCGAGGTAATCATCAAATAAAAACAAAAATGGAAACCAGGTTTACACATAGTCCCGCAGAAACCGCCGGTATGGAAACCGACGCGCTGCGCGAACATTTCTTAATAACACAGCTTATGCAGCCAGATAAGATCAACCTGGTGTATTCGCATTACGACAGGATGATCATCGGCGGTGTTCAGCCCGTTGGCAAAAAGATCAGCCTGCCGAATCCCGCCGAGCTGAGGGCCGATTATTTTCTCGAAAGGCGTGAGATCGGTATCATCAATGTTGGTGGAAAAGGAAGTGTAACGGTCGACGGAAAAGTACGCCCGCTGGATAAGCTCGATGCGCTTTATATCGGTAAGGGAACCAAAAAAGTAGTGTTTGCTTCAGCCTCAAAAAAGCAGCCTGCAGTATTTTACCTGCTGTCTGCCCCGGCACACCATGCTTACCCTGTAGCTTGTTGTACAAAAGAAGAAGCCGCACCGGTAACGCTGGGCGACGCCGCTACCGCCAACCAGCGTACCGTATATAAATACATTCACCTTGAAGGGATACAGAGCTGTCAATTGGTAATGGGGCTCACGGTACTCGCGGATGGATCGGTATGGAACTCTGTACCGCCGCATACGCATACACGCAGAATGGAAGTGTATTTTTATTTTGACCTCCCCGGCCAGCACCGCATTTTTCATTTTATGGGTCAGCCACAGCAAACCCGTCATATTGTTACCGCCAACCACGAGGCCGTGATCTCGCCGCCGTGGAGCAGTCATTTTGGTTGCGGTACAACCAGCTACGGTTTTATCTGGGGTATGGCTGGCGAAAACCTTGTATATACAGATATGGACCCCGCACCCGTGGAAACGTTGCGGTAAAAAATAAACAGGCACAGCCGTTGCAGATAACGGTGTACCCTTATAATAAGTATGAGTAAGATTGTTTGCTTTGGAGAGTTGTTACTGCGCATGTCGCCCACGCTCGGGGGCCGCTGGATCAGCGATGCCGCTATGCCGGTATATGTTGGTGGTGCAGAGCTCAACGTAGCAGGTGCACTGGTCAACTGGGAGGTTCCGGTAAAATATATTACCACCCTGCCCGATCATTACCTTAGCCACGAGATTATCGGTCACCTTACGCAACGCGGTATAGACACTACAGGCATCGGGTTTTCCGGTAACCGCATCGGCACTTATTACCTGCCGCAGGGCGCCGATCTTAAAAATGCAGGGGTTATTTACGATCGCGCACATTCTTCCTTTGCCAATCAACTCCCCGGTACGATCAACTGGCCGGGCCTGCTCGAAGGTGCTTCATGGTTTCACTTCAGCGCCATCAGTCCTGCTCTTACTGCCAATGCAGCAGCCGTTTGTCTTGAAGCCGTGCAGGCAGCACGGTCTTTAGGAATTACCATTTCCGTCGATCTCAACTACAGGGCTAAGCTCTGGCAATATGGAAAAGCGCCTATTGATGTGATGCCCGAACTGGTACAGTATTGCCACGTCATCATGGGCAACCTCTGGGCAGCAGAACAGTTGCTGGGTATTGCATCGCCCATTGCAGACAGTACCGGAAAAACTACGGAAGCATTGATTGACGCCGCCGGTAAAAGTATGTTGCAGGTACACCAGCAATACCCCAACGCCACCACCATGGCATATACTTACCGCCTGCCCGATACTTACTGGGGTGTATTACAGCATGGCCAGGCAATGGTGGCGGCAAAACCCCGCGTCATCACAACAGTGGTCGATAAAGTAGGCAGTGGCGATTGCTTTATGGCAGGACTCATATACGGCCTGTACAGGCAACACCAGCCACAACAGATCATTGATTTTGCAGCCGCTGCCGCACATGGCAAGCTGGCAGAAGTGGGTGACGCTACCCAACAAACCATCCAACAGGTAAACGAAAAACTCTTAAATGGAAAATGAACAAACCCTTATCCGGCAAATTAAAGCACAGGGGCTGTTGCCGCTGTTCTATCACGATGATCTTAAAACATGCACCTCCGTTATACAGTCGCTGTATAATGCAGGGGTGCGTACAGTAGAATTTACCAACCGTGGACCCAACGCACTGGCCAATGCCAAATCGCTTATTTCAAAACGCGACCGCTTATGGCCTGAAATGCTTTTTGGTATCGGTACCATTCACAACAGCGATACGGCAGATCGCTTTGCCTCGGCCGGGGCCGACTTCCTCGTGAGCCCTTTCTTCGACAGTGGTGTCGGTCTCTCTGCTTACCATAATAAAATTCCCTGGGTGCCCGGCTGTATGACGCCAACAGAGATTCATGTAGCGCAGCAGGCCAACTGCAGCCTTATTAAACTCTTCCCCGGCAGCACCCTTACCCCTTCTTTTGTGAGTGCAATTAAACCGCTTTTTACAGACCTCGACTTTATCGTAACCGGCGGGGTAGATACTACAAAAGAAAATATAAGCAGTTGGTTCAGCGCCGGGGTATGTGCGGTGGGTATGGGCAGCAACCTGATCAGCAAACAGCTTTTGGAAAGTGGCGACTACGCAACGCTTGAACAGAATACCCGTTCTGTGCTCGATACCATTCAACAATTAAATCCTTAATATGCAGCAAACAATCGGAAGGTACAGGTGGACGATATGCGGACTGGTTTTTTTTGCGACCACCATCAACTATATCGACAGGAATGTGATCAGCTTCCTGAAGTCGACCTTTACCAACGACCTGCACTGGACAGACGCCGACTACGCCAATGTAGAGATCACGTTCAAACTGTTTTATGCTATTGGGATGATCGGCGCCGGCCGCCTGATCGATAAGCTGGGCACGAGGATTGGTTATGGACTGGCTACACTGCTGTGGAGCATTGCGGGTATATGCACCGCAATGGTAAACACGGTCCTGGGCTTCCAGGTAGTGCGCGCAGCACTTGGTATTACCGAATCGGGCAACTTTCCCGCTGCCATTAAAACCGTGGCCGAATGGTTCCCTAAAAAAGAAAGAGCGCTTGCTACGGGTATATTTAATTCCGGCGCTAATATCGGTGCCATCATCACACCGTTAACCGTTCCCTTTATTGTAGAGAACTGGGGCTGGCAATGGGCCTTTATCCTTACCGGTCTGCTTGGCCTTGTATGGATCTTCTTCTGGTTCCGTATATACGAAGTACCCACCAAACACAAAAAGGTAAGTGCAGAAGAACTCGCTTATATACAGAGTGATAAAGACGAAAAAGAAGCCGACCTCGACGACAGTCCGAAACTCTCGTGGATGCAGTTGCTGCGCTACCGCCAAACCTGGGCCTTTGCGCTGGGCAAGTTGCTCACCGATCCCATCTGGTGGTTTTACATTTTCTGGCTGCCCGATTTTTTTGAGAGTGTGTATAAGATCAAGCTCACTGCTGCAAGCTGGCCCGTTGCCGTAGTGTACGTGCTGTCTACCGTTGGCAGTGTATGGGGTGGGTGGCTGCCACTGAACCTGATCAGGAAAGGCTGGCCCGTTTTTAAGGCAAGAAAAACGGCGATGCTTATTTATGCCTGTTGTGTATTCCCCATTGTGTTTGCACTAATGCTCGGTAAAATGAATATGTGGCTGGCCGTGCTGGTTATTGGTATTGCCGCCGCCGCACACCAGGCCTGGAGCGCCAATATCTTTACTACTGTAAGCGATATGTTTCCTAAAAAGTCAACAGCATCTGTTACGGGCATCGGTGGTATGTTTGGCGGTCTGGGGGGCATTCTGTTATCTCTGGTAGTACAGAAACAACTCTTTGTATATTACCGTGGCATCAACCAGATAGAAACCGCTTATTACATCATGTTTGCCGTTTGTGCCCTGGCCTATCTCTGTGGCTGGCTCGTTATGCACATACTGGTACCGAGGATGAAAAGGGTCGAATCATAAATCGTATAATGATAACGGTAAGTTATACCTAATAAATCAGGATATTATAGCTTAAAGCAACTTGTTTCTAAAAACAAGAATGTTGATGCTATGAAAAAAAGGGGAAAAACACCTATTGCACAAGTCTGCAGCAACTATTACTTTTATTTTTCATTTGCCAAACTGAACTGTGAAAAGATATGTTTTATGCATCTGTATTACAGTTGTTATTCCGCAACTGTTAACCCAACCAGCAGTGATGTAAACCGTGAGAGGACATTTATTACTAACCATTTTGGCCGCTTTGGTAATTACCCGTAGTTATGCCCAGGTACGTGCCGATAGTGTGTCTTTGCCGGAACTGCCTGCCCGTT
>CAZPXP010000013.1:0-132416 GCA_964590975.1 uncultured Ferruginibacter sp.
ATTATTCTACCCTGCCACCAACACCGTAATCACACGAATAACCCCGTCAGGGGTGGCATTATTCTAATCTGTCACCAACCACATAATCACCCGAACAACCCCGTCAGGGGTGACATTATTATAGGTAATCAGGAAGCCATTACCCGAATAACCCCGCCAGGGGTGGCATTATTCTACCCTGTCATCAACCACATAATCACCCGAACAACCCCGCCAGGGGTGACATTATTGTAACCTGTCACCATAATCACCCGAACAACTCCATCAGGAGTGGCATTATTGTAACCTGTCACCATAATCACCCAAACAACCCCGTCAGCAGTGGCATTATTCTACCCTGCCACCAACACCGTAATCACACGAATAACCCCGTCAGGGGTGACATTATTATAGGTAATCAGGAAGCCATACGTCAGATGTTCATCAACGAATTTGCCAATGCAGATATGGTATGTATCCCTGAAAATATTTTTGAAGATGGCGAATGGGCCATTATGGAATGGAAAGACCCTAAGGGGTTACGCGGCTGTGGTTTTTTTCATATCGTAAACAATAAGATCCTCCTCCGGCGTGGCTACTGGAATAAGTTATCCTTCCGGCAGCTCTATGGCAGTGAGCATTTTATTTCGCCGCTGAGTACCTGCCCTGCAGGCAGCCTCCCGTCATTTTTGTTTTGATTTCTGCATCCGTTCCGGCAGTACCCGCACGCAGGGAAGTGCATTATTGAAGGTAACGATACGCAGATATGCAGGAGTTCACTTAACGGGGATTATTAAAGCTGTTCCGGCTCCTGCAATCATCAAGATCTTTATTCAGTTCCTGTATCTTATCATTTTTCTTTTTGAGCTCCTCATCAAACCCTTTCAGGTCAAACAGGCTGAACTTAGCGTCGCGGTATTTATTAACCAGCGTAAAGATCATCAGGTTCAGTTTCTGCGAGGCAGTGCTGTCCTCAATGCTCGCAGCATTGCGCAGCGCATCCATTTTAATCCGCAGCTCAGACTCCACCATCGCCTTACTGCCGCTGCTATCCATCTTATCCAGTATCACTATCACGTCATTCAGCGTTCTTTTATAGTTCTCCTGGTTAATCTGCTGGTTCCTCAGCAGGTCAGAGCGATCCCGCAGAATAGCCAGCTCTTTGTTAGGCACCTGGAAGTTGAAATAGATGGCACTTACCGCCATGGTAAGCGTAATCAGGAAGAAGATCAGGAACTTGGTAAAAGAGCGGTTGTGTTCTGTTATATTGATTGGTTTTGCCATAACGTTTGATTATTAAATACTTTATTTTTTGTTTACCCCGGCGAAAGCCCTTAGTCAGCAAGGAAGTTCCTGCGCTTTTTTGCACTGCTCTCTCCAGTCTCCGGCGGGTTTACAATCTCTTCTTTTACAAATATGCCGGCTTCCCTTTTCTCGCCGATATAATCCAGCTTGCTCAGTTTGAGGAAGAGCGAAGAAGCAGTTTTGGTAAAGGCAATCACTTTAGCCACTGCCGCATTAATATCCTCGTGCTGGTAATTATGATTCCCCAGGTCGGTGATCACGCTTTCAAGCGCCCCCTGCGTAAGCTCACACCATTTTACAAAATAGTTCATCAGATCTTCCTTCCCCGTTGTAGCATAAACATCCAGCGAGTTTTTGATCAGCCTGGCCAGCGACGCTACATACGAAAGCATATAAGAAGGCGGCTGGTGAATCGCCACCCATCTAAAGTGCGTAAAGTGCAGGTTCTGGTGCTGTAATATATTATTGCAGAGCCATTGCACAATAAGCGCCATCTCATTACCCTGCTTCTTCTGCTGTATCTTCTGGGCAATCTGCATACAATACAGCTCCATTTTTCCCATAAAGTTTTCCAGCCCGTAATAAATGTCCATCAGGTCCGGATGGCTCGAAGTAGCCGTACACGGCGGAATATATTCATCATCCACCAGTATCCTGTTCTCAATGATCACCAGTTTGCTCAGCACAATCTGGTGCAGCCCCGCTTTCATACCATTCAGCCCCTCCTGTGGCACCAGCGACAGGGTGTACTGCGGCACAGCATAGGGCAGGCGCGGAGGTATTTCCTCCGGGTCAGCAAAACCAGCAGGTACCCGGTTAAAAATATTAACAGTAAGTACAACAAAGAAAACGTTCGATTTATTCCTCAGTTCACTAAACGGTAGCGACAAGTCAGGCACTTTTACCATAATCGTTTCAGCACCGGTCGTTTCATCTATGCTCACTACAATACCACCGGGAGTAATGGCCCGGCAATTGATAAGGCGTACCTGCACGTACTGCTGGTTGTCAAGACTAACATACAGCTTACAACTGTTCTGCCCCGCCGCAACGGGAGGCAGCAGCCCGTAGTTAACGGCTGTAACATGGCTGCCCGCCGCAAACATCACCTGCTGCTGCAGGGCATTCCTCTCAGCAGTGAGGTGCGTCTTATTGATCTTCATCCCGTCAACCCAGTTAACAGGCAGGTACTGTTGCTGTGTATCCATAACTCAATATTTAAACCCGTTTACAAACGATAACATCATTCTCCCTGATGTGATTGGTAAAGAAAGATTTATCAGTATCAATATAGTGCGTGCTGAAATGATACCATTTCGGCTTCTTATAAAACACCCATCCATCCGGCGATGCCTGTTCATTGATAAATTCGATCTTTGCCTGGGCATGCCGCTCGTTATAGTCGTTGATAAAGTAGTAGAACAATTGCCCAAACTCCATATCCACCGGCGCTTTGGCGCGGAAGTTGGTAAAATGAGGATCGGTTTTCTTCTTCTGGAATTCAAAACTGATCACCAGCATATTCTTCATATCCTCCTCATCAGGGTCATCAATTTCTTCATGCACAGGGTAAAACCATTTGGCATATATCTTCAGCGGGATGCTGGTTGCTTTAAGAAAAGTAGTGTAAACAAAGTAGGCAATCAGTAAAAAGAATACAGAAGTAGAGAGGTAATAGTGATATCCTTCCCTGTTAAACAGGCCAAAAACCATCACAAAAGCCATAAAGGCAAAAGCCGTTACCACTACAGTAAAGATGATTTCGAACCAGAGGCTCTTATCAGTACCGCTCCATTTAAGAAATTTGTGCATCCACCCGATATGCAGGAAGCCGAGGATAAAATAGATCACCTGGCAGATCACCAGCGTGGCAAACGGTGTGGAGAACAGCGCCGACCAGCCCATAAGGCCAACAAGACCATTTATGAGGATAGAAACGAGCAGGTAAATGATAGTGGCCTTCCTGTAGGGTGCGAAGCTGCCCTTTGCTTTGCTGATGTAAGCGCCGAGGCCCGCCATGAGCAGGCTGGCCCCGATACCGGCTATCGCCAGCATTTTTATTACTTCCTGTGTAAAAAACTTATTCATATCTGCTATCTGTCAGTTATTACAGCACCGTGGCAATACCCAGCGTGGCTTCCTCGCCGGTGCCAATGTACATGCTTTCTTTTGTTTTTAAAACCCGTATCTCCGTACGCACCGTTGCACCAGCCGGCACAAAGAAACGATAGAATGTTTGCAGCGTGCTGTAAAGCTTACCACCTGCAAGATAATCCTGCGCCGATGAATTACCGAGGTTCTGTATGGTAAATACATAGCAGAAAATCTCTTCCTCGTAGCTGTTGCCGCATACCAGCTCATTGCCAAGTGCAAAATCACCCAGCATATTAAACTGCAAACCCGTTTGCTGGGCAGTTTCACTCCCCAGCACACACGTTACCTCTTCGTTAAGAATAGTTTGCAGGCTCGCTGCCATCAGTCCCGTATCACCCGCAAATTCGTGAATATAGGGAAACAGCAATACCATCCGCAGCGCCATACCAGGATTGATATCGTCCGGCAGCTTCCAGAACCGGGTAAAATACCGGCTCAGGTACATATTACCAGGCCCGTTCATCAGGGAGGTTTCAGCAACAAAATTCTTATACCGGTGACGGAAAAATTCGTTCTCCAGTGGGTTAAAGAATTTCCTGATCTGGTTTTCCTGGTTCTTATTCGCCTTGTACTCCTCCGCCATCTCCATCGCATTCTTCGGCGTCCGGCCAGCCGATTGTGGTTTAAAGAAAAGTCCTTCAGGCAGCAGGTCATACAAGCCCGTGCGCGACAGGTGAATATGCAGCAGCTCTTTGATATCGGCCGTGTCATCGATCATCGCCCCGATCACGTCCTTGCTGAACTTCCTGTAAAAGAACCCATCCGTATGCACAATCAGGGGAAGATCCTCCCCCTCCCTGCTGAGCAACTGCGCAACGATAACCTCCGCCCTCACATCATGTTGCAGCTTTAATATCTCATCCTTTATGTCCTCCAGTATATCCAATCCTTATCCTTTTATAATATTACCCGGTTTTCGTTTTGATAAATACCCGCAGCGGCATAAAAAAATTCGAGTGCGCCGTTATCGCCAGCCCAAGATCCTGCTCCCAGAATTCGATAGTCCCCGCCTGCGTCAGCTCCTTCGTTTCCGCTGCAGTAAGGTTAATGAACACATCCATCGTTTTAGAAAAACCACCCTTCGTACCCTCCTGTATCCTGTACCCCTGCTTTACCTCTACAGCAGCCTCACGGAGCGCCATTTTCAGCCTGCAGAAAGAAGCAATATCCTCAGCAGTCACCAGCTTCTCTTTAGAAAGCAGGGCAGCCTTATAAGCAAGTACCTTATCATGGTTGCTTAAACTGTTGCGCCCCCCCATAGAGTTCGTTACCAGCTTAACCGAATTACTTTGCAGGTCGGCGCTTTTATACAGGGCAAGAGGGGTACCAAACTTGATACCATTCCCTTCAGCGCCGTTTGTAGACCAGTACTTTACATAAATATTGCTGGTACCCGTCTTTTCCTTATCAGGGATGATCAGGTAAGGAGTATCGGCCTTCAAAGCCTGCTTCTCTGCCACCTCCTGCTCCAGCCTGCTCAGGCTCTGCTTAAGCGCACGCAGTTCACCGCTCATAAAATCACTGCCAAGACTACTGAAAGCCGTGCTCTCATCCCGCAGCAATTGGATCAGCCCCTCAACAGCCGATATGGCATTCTTTTCATTAAAGCGCTCTATACCCCCGTAGTGCACGTTGATGCGGCTGCTCTGGTCCTGCTTGTTAAACCCGTCAAGCGGGTTGTCTTCAATATCCGTCAGCTCCGCGATATCCAGGAAAAAACCATCCGAAGCAAGGGGAATCACGTTAATGTACTCCATCAGCTTCTGCTGCGCAATGATCAACTGCCGGTTAATGACCGGAAAACAGTTGATGCACGTAAGCAGGTCATCCGCAATAGCGCCGATATGTATGTTCTCAGGAAAATCCACCCTTATCCAGGCGAGCTTTTCCTTCCTTATTTTTTTAAGATCACTATCAGAATAGAAAGCCTTCAGTTCATCCGGCCAGCCCTCAGGTACTATACTGGTATCAAATCCCGTTACAGAAATAAACTGCGAAGCGTAAAATTTATTGATATGCTTGAGCGCCCTGTTGATGATGCTCGTTTTACCACTTACAATCTCAGCAGGGTCAGGCTTGTTGTAAACAGGTACGCCCTTGCCATACTGGCGCTCAGCCTCCAGCACATGCCCCGGCTGGCTCCATCGCGCAAACGGCAGGGCATTATAAAAAGCCGCCTTACCCGCCTCGTTGCGCAGCTCAAAATAGAACAGTATTTCAGAAGAGAGATTTTCCGGGTGCTCAATACCAAGCCAGATAGAATTATCGGCCGCCCTGTAAGGCTGGCTATCGGCCGACAACTGCACCTCTTTTTGTGTAACCGCCTTTACATCGTAAACCTTACGCGTGGTAGCCATTAAGCTAACAGTCGCCTGGTGCAGCTTAAATGGTCCGGTAGGAGAAAAGTAAATATTTTTCCAGAACCCCGGCGCCCCCTCACCCGTACCGGCATATTTCTTAGCGTAATAAAATTGTGTTTCTGCCGGAATGGTGGCGCAGTGCTCAGAAGGGTAAGCACAGGCTATGGCATGCGCAGGTATGGCATTCGCCAGTACCTCGGGGTAAAGCAACTGTACCAGCCTTTCAAGCGTGCGGCCCCGCGTTTCCTCTATATCATGAGATATTTTTTCCAGCTCTGCCGCACACGCGCCGAAGAGTATGCTTACCAGGGGATCAAAACTGTTCTCCGCCTGGGTACCCTTGAATCCCCAAACGATAGAGGCCGTTTTCATCAACCTGTCTTTGATCTGCTGTTGTGTCTCTGCCATGAAATGCTGTTACTTAAAAAGTACGGGTTGATGTTTAGTAATAAGACAGGGGCCCGGTAAAGAAAGAATACCGTTCGCTGAACTGCTCGCTCGTCAGCTTGGTAACGGCATTTACCTGCACATCCATCTTTCTTTTTACCTGCCTGCCGTTTATAGTAGTATTCAGCTCCTCCTCTTTGATGAACACATCCACCTTTACCAACTGCAGCCTTGGCTCATAATTGGCAATCGCCTGCTGAACAGAGAGCTTTATTTTTTCCCTGATCTTATTGCTCGAAGTCAGGTTGTCAAAGTCACAATCCCAGATACTGCACCCAAAATTTTCATCCTGCTGCACCTCCCCGAAAGCAGTCGTAATAATCAGGTGAATGTGCTGCGCAATAGACTCCTTCATGCTGCATTTTGCATGCGGGTCACCCTTCATCAGCTTATCCGGCCTCAATGGCAACGTATAATAATCAGCACTCATAACAATATAATAATGGGCACAAATTACTGCGTGCTCCGGTTAACACCAATATAAATAACGATGTAAATGAAAAAGATGGAGGGTGAGGCTCAAAAGATACTGTCTTGAATACCCATCGTTAGTAAAAGTAAGGTTTTTTAGTTTTTTTTCAAAAAAATGCCCGGGCCTTAAAAGAAAACCCGTTAGTGCTTCTTCTTCTTTTTCTTCTTTTCAGCAGGTGCAGGCCCAGCCCCTTCCACAGGCGTGGTATTGGCGTCGGCCGTCCCTAAACTGTCATTCCCGCCGCCCTCCTTTTTAAGAATATTCATAGGCCCCGCCCCCGGCAACAATGCCTGTGCCTTCTCTTTTTCAACTTCGGCCCTGGCACTCTTGCGCATCTCTATAATGTTCGAAAGCGTTTCCTGCTGTATGCCCACCTTGAAACGGTGAAGATTAAACGTATAATGCTCAAAAGCCGGGTCGTCAAGGCTCGAAATAGAGATATTGCCATGGTAAAGATGCAGAAAGTAGCTGTTATACAGGTAGATACCCTGCACCATACCCTTCGGCGCCTTCTTGCCTGGCTTAATCAGAACGATGTCCAGGAAACGGGCAATCCTTTTGTTATCGCCGATATAATCCGTATGCTTCACCAGGAAGTCCGCAGCATTGGGCGCCCCAAGATTGATGTTAAACACATCCTTATACAGGGCAGTAACAAGGCAGTTGTTATCCTGTTGCTTACCCGGGCACCGGCTGAGAACATTATGCGGCGCATAGCGGTTCTTCTCAATAAAATCAAATACCTCCGGAAACCGGATATCGTCTTTATTAATGTCCAGCAGGTCAGAATACAGGCTGGTCACATAATCCATATCCTCCGGGAAGGGAATAGGCTCAAACGTCGAGTTCTCTTCCACCTCTATATCAGGCCTGTCCTGCGTCTCACCCGTTGGCATCGCAATGCCCGCATTGATATAATACGACGCTTTAAGCCGCCCCGCAGCCACAATACGGCTTTTCCAGTAACCCCTGTTAAGATTGGCAATATTTACCCCCGCACTGCTCGACTGTACAAAGTACCCGTTAACAAGATAAAGCCCCACATGAGTAACGCGGTTGTTCCTTGTCTCCCGCGAAATATTCGTCTTAAAGAAAATCAGGTCCCCAAGCTGGTAAGCCTGCCGGTTGGTAAAAAGAGCCACGTCCTTATCGCAGAACTGGGCGAGCGAAGTACGCTTTATTTTTATGTTAAATACATCATCAAAAATGGTCATTACAAAACAAGAGCAGTCAATACCGCTTTTTTTACAGCCCCCCCAGAGATAAGGCGTACCCAGCCAGTAATCAATATTACTGTACAACTTGATGAATTTGGCAACATGATCCTCGCCTGTTTTTAAAAGATCGGCATATTTGGCAATCAGCGCTTTTTCAGCAGGAGTAGGCGCCAGCTCCCGGGCCGTAGCGTATGCGGCCCTGTTATTAGTGGCGGTGTCAGTTATACCATGGCCCAATGCCCTGTCTGGCACACAGGAAAGCACAGCCGGAAGAAAAATAAGTATGATTTTTATAATGCTAAAAGGTCTCGCAGGCATTTTATACCATTTCATATGTGTCCCGTAAAATTAATCAAAAAGCGGGTAATGTTTAACAAATTTGAGTATCTTCAATCCTGATTTTTAACTAGAAAACACAGGTTACAATGGGCACGAATTCCGACAATTACAGGATAGACAGCAAGGTCATCACGGCCATGCTCGCCTGTGCCGTATTCTTTCTGCTGCTGATGGCTTTCCGCTATAAGAACACGCAGGCTTGCCCTAAGGTCGACTTCAGCTTCCGTACAGCCAATAAGTTCGACGTAGCATACGAAAAAGAAAGAGTGTACTTCTCCTCCGAAGTCAAATCCGATGCCAGTGAGTGGGAATGGGATTTTGGTGATAAAACCGCGGTCGACAAAACATCCGGCCCCTACCCCTCCCACGAATACGCCAACCCGGGAGTATATACCGTCCGCCTTACCGTTAATGGTAAATGCCAGCAGGTCAAAAACATAAGTGTAGACAAAAGAGACCGCAGCAAAACAAAACTCTACCTCCAGCCCGCATGGCCAACAGGCACCATCTACGCAGGAAAAGAATACTATTTCAGCGATTCCACATCAGGAGCCAAAACATGGAGCTGGTATTTTGATAAAGACGAAACAAAGCGCACCAAACAAACCGTGGCCTACCAGTTTGTCGAACCCGGTGAGTATAAAGTTATCCTGGTAGTAAACGACGATATGGAAAACGGTAAAGCAGAAAAAACTTTCACCGTAATAGCTCCGTCCAGGATCAGTCCACCCCCCCCGCCGCCAGGCAACAATAATGCCGGAGGGCCGGGCAGGAACCCCAATAACGATATACCCGCAAACCCGCCCGGAGGACCCGTACCCCCGGGGCCTTCCCTCGAAGACCTCCTCAAAGTACCTTCACTCGGTGAAGCCTCTTTGAAAGCTTATGTGCTCGACATCAACGGCAGTGGCAGCGACAGGCTTAAACAGTTTCTCAAAAACAGCAGCTTCGCCAACTGTAGCATCCTCTTCAATGGCAGGAGTATTACCCTCGATCAGTTAAAGGAAAACATGAAGATGCACGCCGAATACGGCAACTCGCTGAGCGCAAAACAGGAGGTCGACCCCAAAGAAGGATATATCAAGGTAATAGAGATCACCGCAGACCTGAAAAGGAAAAAAAGGTGGTACGGCGGAACCAAAGGACGCGAATACCCCCACTAATATCAGAACCTAAAACGGCCTGCACCAGGGAGGCATTACTTTTATGGATAAAAATCTTGTCAACTACCTCCTTACAGATGAGGTAAAAAACGTCTTTCACATAGCCCGGCAATTGGCAAAGGAAAATGTAAACGCTGCATTCGGCCCACCGCATTTACTAAAAGCACTCCTGCATAAAGACGCCGGGATGATCCCCGTCCTGAAAAGCCTGGGCAAAGACCATTACTATATTGAAGAATGGGCAGAGGTACGGCTTGAGGAATACGAAAGAAAAGCCCCCACCGGCGACCCCACCGGCGACGCAACAATCCCCGGCATACTCGCAGAAGCCGACGACGTACGGTTTAAACTGCAGAGAGACCAGGTAGATGCGCTCAGCCTCTTTACCGCGGTCATCACACCCGGTATCGGTTTTTCGTTCGACCAGTTAAAATCGTTTATCCTGAAACGTGATGAGCTCATTGCATCCGGCATGGACAATGTCATCATGAACGAAATGCTGGGCAACAACGCACAAAACAACAACGCTGCAGGCCCCTCAGAAAATAAATCAGCAGGCGCCTTATATAAGTATTGCACCGATAAAACAGAAAAAGCCATCGCCGGCAGGATAGATGAAATTGTAGGCAGGGATAATGAACTGCGCATGATCGCCGAAGTGCTCTGCCGCCGGAGTAAACCCAACGTCATGCTCATCGGTGAGCCCGGCGTAGGTAAAACCGCGCTGGTAGATGGTTTCGCGCTCGCTGTAGTCCGGAAAAAAGTACCCGATATCTTACTGAACGCCCAGGTATTTGAGCTCGACAACGGCGCCCTTATCGCCGGCGCTTCCTATAAAGGTGAGATTGAAGACCGGCTCAAAAGCATACTGTCCGAAATAAAAAAATACGATAAAGCCATCCTCTTTATCGACGAAATACATACCCTTACCGATAAACAGGGAAGCGCAAACGGCGCAGCCAATATCTTAAAGCCCGCCCTCGCACGGGGCGAGATAACAGTTATCGGTGCCACCACCCTCGAAGAATATAAAAAGCATATAGAAAACGATGAAGCCCTCAACAGGCGCTTTGAACTGATCACAGTAGAAGAACCCGATGAAGAGGCAGCCTTCCGCATGCTGCGCAAAGTCATGCCCTACTACGAACAGCACCACCTGATCTCCGCAGATGATGCCGTAAAGCAGGAAACCATAAGACTTGCCCGGCGCTATATTAAAGACAGGCGCCTGCCCGATGCAGCTATCGACCTGCTCGACCGCTCCCTCGCAGCCCTGCGTATGCTCAACGAAACAGGTATACAGGACGTAAAGAACCTCAAAGAAACAATTGAAACCTGGAAAGCAATTACAGAAGAAGCAGAAGTAAAAGACATTGCCGACTGGAAATGGCTCTGCCGTTCCTTTACAAGCAAGATCAGCCCCATACTGTCCGGGCAGCTCACCTCGGAAACAGATCCCCGGAAAGCCGAAACAAAAGAAGAAGTGATCGCCTATATGGAGGCAATGGTTGCCGAACTCCTCGCACTGGCAGGTACACCCCGAAACGCACTGCTTAAAACCGATGTGGCCGCCATTGTATCCGATAAAACGGGTATCCCCCTCGGTAAGCTGCAAACGCAGGAGCAGGAACGCCTGCTGAATATGGAAGACATATTGAAGAAACGCGTGGTAGGACAGGATCACGCCGTTAAATCAATCGCAGAAGCAATCCTCGAATCACGCAGCGGCCTGGGCAAACCCGGGCAGCCCATAGGTTCGTTTTTCTTCCTCGGCCCAACAGGTACCGGTAAAACAGAACTCGCAAAATCTTTGGCCGAATTTTTGTTCCAGGATGAATCGTTCATGATCAGGTTCGACATGAGTGAATTTAAAGAAGAACACTCAGCCGCACTGCTCTATGGAGCACCTCCGGGCTACGTAGGATATGAACAGGGAGGGTTACTCGTAAATAAGATCAGGCGGCAGCCCTACGCAATTGTACTGTTTGATGAGATTGAAAAAGCCCACACCTCCGTATTTGACGTTTTTCTGCAGATCATGGACGAAGGTAAGCTGCACGATAAATTGGGAAAAACAGGCGATTTCTCCAATGCAGTCATCATCTTTACCTCCAATATCGGCAGCAGTTTTATAGTAGACAGGTTCAACAACAACGAAATACCAACTTCCGGTCAGTTGATAGATATTATGTCTAATCATTTCAGACCAGAGTTCCTGGGGCGCCTGACAGAAGTAGTGCCCTTCGCCCCCATTAAACTGGAAACCGTAAGAGGTATACTCGATATACAGTTGAAATCACTTTATTCAGCCCTCGATAAACAGGGCATTACCCTCGAAATAACCGCAGAAGCAAAGGATGAACTGGCCCGGCAGGGTTTTACGCCCGCCTACGGCGCAAGGCCACTCGGAGGCGTTATAAGGGGGCAGATCAGGCGCCCGCTTTCCAGGATGATCATCAGTAGTCAAATAAAGGCCGGATCGAAAGTTACACTGAGTATGAAAGAAGGCACATTGAACTGGGAAATAGGGGCTTAACATAAAGTTTTTTTATACGCATATTGGTTTTTTTATTAAATTTAAAGCCCGATAAATCAGAATCCGGGAAAAACCGGCTCAAGATGCTTAAACAGGCCTGGGCCTGTGACTTATATGATGAACTGAAAACTATGTTAAAATAACCAATCCCGCCAATAGAGCGGAGCATTGAACAGATAGCACAAATAAAAATCACTTTCAAAATGGATAACAATTTAGGAATTGGCGGTAATGAAGTAAAAACCGACGCGTTTGAAGCGTTCCAGGACATACAATCCAACAGAACGCTCATGGCCCAGAAACTCACCGCAATGGCTCCAGTTAAACCCGAAGTGGTAGAAGGGCTCACCAATGTAGAGGAAGTGTTCGGACATTATAAGCCAAATGTGGAAATGTCCTTTGAGAGCGAAGAAGGTACTACCGTGAGAGAAACCCTGCACTTTAAACACCTCGGAGATTTTGGTGTAAAAGGCATCACCGCACAAAGTCCTTTCCTGAGTGACCTGAATACAAGGCAGGAGCAGTACCAGAAGATCATCAAACAGCTCAAATCAAATAAACTGCTCAAAGCTGCCCTTTCCACAAGCGAAGGCAAACAGAATTTGATCGGTGTGCTGCAGGCGCTGCTGACAGAATTAAACGAAAACAAAAAGTAATAACCCATACAATCAAGCTCCAACAGCTTATAATTAAACGATCAGATTATGGCAACTCCAGAGGAAATGAATTCCGCTCCCGCATCGCAACCTGCTGAACAGGTCGCACAACAACCGGGAGATAAGCTACAGACTAACCTTAAGGGACTGGAGAAGTTCGGTTCTTTCGACCTGCTTGAGTCTGTGATTGATAACGTGCAGAACCTCAACCCCGAAAGAAAAGCAAGAAAAAAAATATTTCTTGAGGAAACGTCAAAAAAAGACGAGAGAGACCAGTTGAAGAAAACATTAGGGATATGGCTCGATGTACTGCAAAGTACCGACGATACCCACGAAATGGTCGAAAAAGCACAGGCCAAAAGCGAAATGGCCTCACAGGTTTACAAATCCAATATGAAACAGGCTTTGAAAGAAACGGAAGAACTCGAAAAGTCCTACCGCACAGTAGCCCTGTTTTATAAAAATACAGAAAGCACCAAGGTCAAGAACGTCTCATTTGTAAACGTTGAACTCGATCAGTTGAAAGACCTCGACAATACCAGGTTTATTGATGCGATACAGGCCGAACTGGTTAATAATTACGACAGGCTCGATCTGCGGAGCAACTACGGCCTGCTCGTCATACCCGGTTTTCTGGGCTCTAATAAGGTAGTGGAAAAATGGGCCAAAATTGCCTACCAGAATAAAGTCATGCTCGTTACCGACTTTGAAGACCTCGATGCACCCGACGACGTCATGGAGCTTTTTGAATCGGCCAACCTCACCAGTGGCGATCCCTTTAAATCCAATACAATCATGACCTGCAATTACCTCGTAGGACGGGGTAAAGAAGGCAGCGTAGGCGAAGAAGACAATCTATATGTGCCCGGGTCTTCAGCCCTGGCCGGAAAGATCTATATGACCCTCATGAGCCAGGTTACCGCAGGTAAGAAATTTGGTAGCATGAACGAGGTAGATGGCGTAAGATTCGACCTGAAAAAGTCAGAGATCGCCAACCTCGAAAAGCTCGGGCTCGTACCGATGGTAAATGAATACAGCAAGGTAATGGCATTTTCGGCCAAAACCCTGTTCAATGGCGACAACCTCGGTTTACAAACCTATTCCGTAGTACGCGTATTCGACTACGTTACCAAAGTGATGATGGACTTCCTCAACCGCAGGGCATTTGAAAACTTCAATGCCAATACGCGCAAGGAACTCATGGGCCAGATCGTAAAATTCCTTGATGGAATTACCGGCCCCAATAAATTAATAGAAAACTTTACTATCCGGCGTTTTGAACAGGACCAGATACAAAAAGATAAGATACACCTGGATATTCACTTGAAACCATACTTCCCGGCCAAAAACTTCCTGATCAAATTAGAAGGCCAGAAAGGAGACGATGGCACAGAATGGAACAGTGAGTACAACCAGGAAAAGTAAGCCGTATTAATTAATTGTTATTTGCCGGTAGTGTAACACTCCCCCGGGAGCATTATCCCTTATCACCAAACTTTGAATAACCTGTTGCCTGTTCGCCCGGGGCGGAGAGCATGCAACAGGTTTTATTAGTTAGTTAAAAAGGGAGGTTTTTCCATTTTTTTTGGTACACTATTTGACGTATTAAGACAAACGCCAATATCTCAAAATAACCTGGTACACACTTTTTGTTAATCGCTTAAAACTAACTGAAGTTAATATTTAGTGTTTTTGTGGGTCAACCCGGTAACATTTTCTTAAGCAGCCGGATGTTTTTAAAAAGACGTATTTATTTTTTATTTATTTATATTTTCTTAATTTCTAAATTTTAAGTTATGTCATTTAAAGTCAAATTAAAAGTAGCCGGTAAGGAAGTGAACGTGCTCGACCTCAGCTACCAGTTAAAACAGGAAACAGATGCCACAGGCCGTCCTTCTGCCGTAACACGTGGTGGTAAAATCACCCTCACAGTTGAGTCAACCGGCGATACATCCTTCTTCGAATGGATGTGCAACAACTTCGAACGCAAAGACGGATCCATCGTATTTATCAAAAGAGATACAGACGCTACGTTGAAAGAACTTACTTTCAAAGAAGCATACCTGGTCGACTACAGGGAAAATTTCTCTGCCATCAACGATAACCCTGTTACAGAAAGCTTTACACTCAGTGCAAAAGAAATCAGCATGGGTTCAGGATCTCACACTAACGAGTGGGTATAAAACGAACAAAGGAAGACAGGAGGATAATTACCCCTGTCTTCCTTTTTTTCTTGATTGCATATCCTAAACAACTATCATTATGGCTTTTTTAGCGAAACTAACAATCGACGATGGGGATGAAATGAACGTGCTCAATTGCAGTTACAGATTTACCCAGGGTACTGATGCTACCGGAAAGCCAACCTCCATACCACATGGCGGCTACATTTCCTTAATCGTTGAAAGTACTAAGTCAACCGACCTGTTCGACTGGATGATCAACGCTACCGGGTTAAAGAACGGCAAGGTCACTTTTTACCGTCGCGACATGCAGAGTAAGCTCAAAACACTTGAGTTTACTGATGCTTATTGTATAGACTACCAGGAAGATTTCGACCACAAGGGCGAACACCCTATGCAGGTGTCCTTTACCGTAAGCGCGAAAAAGATAAAGCTCAACGACTCAGAATTTGAAAACAACAGGCCAGATACAGAAGAATAAACCGGCACAACATGATACTGTTCATTAACGGCTTCGAAATAACACACTGGGCAAAACACGAAATCGCTGTAAGAAATAAACAGTGCTACGACGCCGTGGGTACAATTGGCGGCATTGCAGGCAAAGCCGGTAACCTTCCCGCAAGAATTGGCGCACAGGCAGCCGGCTATGGCTACTGCGTCACTCTATCGTTTCATGAAGATAAACAGGGCAATGTCTACAGCCCTTCAAGAGATATCACTGCCGGCTCTCCCTATTATAAGGGCCAGCAGATGGAATACTGGAATCCCGTAAAAGAATTGATCAGTAAAGGCTTTAAAGACGACAGGCTGTATTTTATCAACGGGTCGTCAGACAACAGAACCACAGGACACTACCGGTATACGGTAGGAGAGCAGTTAGGTCAGAAAATTATCGAAAACTGGACCTTTATCGATTCCTTTAAAGAGAAATATACCCGCCTCGGTGAACTGAAAGCCAATACACAGAAATTAAAAGCCCTTGATCTCGCCACAAAAAGATCAATGACACAGTTTTACCAGCTCTCAGCCGATCAATTAGTACAGGAACTGGCCAAAAGAAATCCAGCCTTTCACCTCGAAGGAAAAGAGACATTAAAAATTGTAGGACACAGTATGGGAGCTGCTATGGCAGCAGGCATTGCCGCTGTTATCAGCAAACACCCCATATACGGTAAAAAAGTAGAAGTAGTCCTCTACCTCGCCCCCCACCAGCCACAGGATTTTGTGCATCCCGCAGGTGTAAAAGGTTACCAGTCCTCATCCGCTGAAGATCTCGTAGCATCTAAAAACGAAATAGGACATATTACCATACCTGCAGGCAACCCGCAATCCATCGCCATTTACAACATGTTCTTTGGCGATAAGAAGCCACTGCCTTATACGGTCGATGTCCCTGTGTCCATAGCATGGGCCAAAGGTGTCACAGCCTATCAGGTCATCAGAAATATACCACAACAACATTTCATTCAGAATAAAACACACGACGGGCTTAAATCGCAAAGAGGCCACGGCGTGTACACTTACGACGACGAAATTGTTCAGTTCTTTAAGTTATATCAGGCCGGGAAATAACCCTGTCGAAAGCTCAACCCGGCAGTACCGTTATGCCATAGTACAGCCGGTTTTCCGACACATTATTTCACCAGTTTAAACACTATTTTTTTACCATAAACGAAAAATTTTTTTATGGCAAAGTTGGTTAAAACTACCATCCAGATAGATGGTACAGAAGTAAAACAATTCTACCAGTTCTCCCTCAGTCAGGGAATCTTCGCACACCACGTTTTTAAACTGGTATGCCCCGCAGAAGCACTCGATGGCCCCAAAGCAGCCCTGTTTTCCAAATCAAAGAATTTTATCGGCAGCACTTTCAAAGTCAAGATAGAAAACTACGAAAAAGGCGCTCAGCCACTCATGTTCACCGGCCTCGTTACGCAGGTAGAAGCTACCCGCTTTAGCGGGCATGTCGGCGATATCATCGTCTCCGGCTTCAGCCCAACCATAATCATGGATAATGGCCCCCATTGTAATACCTGGGAAAAGAAAGCCATTAAGAACATCGCCTCCGATGTCTTTAGCAACTTCCCTCCCAATTTATTATCACCGCAGATACAACCAGTCTACGGCGAAACCATGGCTTACACGGTGCAGTATAAAGAAACCGCATGGCAGTTCCTGAACCGCATCGCCGCCACCTACGGCGAATGGTTTTACTATAATGGAGAAAACGTAATCCTCGGTACACCCAAACCTAAAACAGCCAAACTGGTTTTTGGCAGCAACCTGTCAAATTTCTCAATGGCCCTTCAGCTAAGGCCGGGTAATTTCCAGCAGATCTCCTACGACTATGTAAATAATGAAGTGTACAGCGCTACACCACAAAATATCGAACAAAAAGCCGGCCTCAACGAAATGGGTAAGCACGTATATGCCAAGTCCGGCGAGTTCTTTACCGCAAGCCCGAAAATGTACAACAATACCTTCCTTACCAATAAAAAACAACTCGAAGACATTACCAACATCAGGGCCGCAGCCCAGAGTAGTAATATGGTGAGGTTCAATGGCACCAGTAATCACTTTGGCGTACAACTGGGCAATACAGCCAATATAAGCGACAACTTCGGAGAGTTCACCGTAATAGACGTATCACACCATTGCGATGGACAGGGCAACTACAGCAACGATTTTATAGCCATCCCCTCCACCATAAAAGTACCCCCCGTTACCAATTATGCAGAACCATTCTGCGAAACACAAACGGCCGTGGTAACAGACAATCACGATCCCAAAGGACTCGGAAGAGTACGCGTACGCTTTCACTGGATGAAACCCGACCAGAAAACACCATGGTTGCGCGTCAGCAGCCCGCATGGTGGTGGCGGAAAAGGTATGTTCTTTATTCCCGAAACAGGAGAAGAAGTAATTGTTGGGTTTGAAGGAAACAGCCCTACTAAAGGGTATATAGACGGCACAGTCTATCACGGTAAAGCCAATAACACTTTCAGCAATGCCGGTAATGATGTAAAAGCCTTGCAGACAAGAAGCGGCAATCAGGTCATCATGAACGACAGCGATGGCAGCATTACCATAAAAGATCCCAGCAACAACGTTGTAGTGCTCAAAGGAGATGGAACAATAGAAATCAATGCGCCCAATAAGATCACGCTCAATACAAAAGAGATCGAAATGAATGCCGAAATCTCCATCAGGATGCAGGCAGGCGACGGCGTGGCAACCCTTGCACTGGAGCAGGCGGGCTCAAAAGCAACAATGACAGGGGATACAAAAGTCACCATTGGTTCAGACACGGAAATTCATATTACTTCAAATAATAAAGTCGGTATCGATGCTACCGCCGAGCTGGCTATGTCGTCAAATGCCAAAGCAAGCCTCGGGGCGCTCACAACCGATATATCCGGCACAACAGCAACTACCGTAAAAGGTGGTACCATTACCCTGAACTAATCACACAGCAAATACATGATCCATAGTCAACATAACCCTGTTGCAGCAATTATAGACGGCATGCAGCAATGGTGGATGCAGAAGATGCAGCCCGGAGCCTCGCTCGTCAGGTGGTACCTGCACAGTAAGGAAACGGTCATGTACGAAGGGTTTTGTAAGCTCGAAGCAACCATGCACGGTAAAGTAAACGAGCTGTTTGTACTCTTCTATACCCCATTCGAAGACGAAAAAAAATACAGCAGGGATATCATCACCTATTGGATAGAAATCATAAAGAATAATGAAAAGGAAAAGCAGAAACTGATCGCCGCCGGGGTACAGCCAGACTGGGATATCTCAGCCTATGAAGCTGCCCTGGCCAGCAGGCACCCGGTAGACCATGATGAGCTCCTGTGGAAAATGATGCACGACGCACGGGTATGGGCCAAACAACCCGATGCCCCACTCGTATTGGCATTGTTCCCCGAAACCATGAACAGCCATGGCGCTTTCATGAACTGGCTCACCACAATGCTTTCTAAAAAAAGAGAATCAAAATTAAGAATACTCATATTCGACGAAAAGGAGAACAATTATTATGGTGGCTTCTTCGAGAAAAACAGCGATAGCTGCTTAACCCTCACCAAAGAACTGAACCTCGATGCCGCCATGCGCCAGATCGCCACCCAGGGTAATCCCAACGATCCGGAAGTTCAGTATCGACAGTGTATGTTTAAAATGGGCGATGCAGCCCAGAAAAAAGACAAACCCGAGCTTGATATATGGGGCAGGAAAGCAATAGACGTAGCGAAGAAGTCAGGAAACAAAATGCTTCTCGCTACAGCCTATATCTCTTACGCCGGTATGCTCTTCGGGTTTGAAGAGCACACGCAGATCATGGACCTGCTCGATGAAGGTGTCCGTTTCAGCAAACGCGAAATCAGCAATGGCCTCACCGAAATGCAGAATTTACTGCTGCAGTTTTATGGCTTCAAAGCATCAGCCTGGCAGCTCCGGAAAAAAACAGACAAAGCAATAGAATGGTTCATGCTCCAGGCCACCGAGGCAAAAAGTATGAAACTGTATCTGCAAAGCGTATCAGCCTATAATAAGGCTTATGTGCTGGCCAAAGACAAGAAAATAACCAAAAGTGCAGAAGAAGCGCTGGAAGGCAATGCCAACCTGACACCCTTCCTGCAGGAACAGGAAATACAGTACTCCGAATACCCCATACTGGTTAGCGAGTACCTTGCCACCCGGCAGCACCGTGGAAATGACAGGGACCTCGGTAAGGAGAAAAAGCTGGAGGAGGTGATGGAAAAGAACTTTGGGGCAGACTGGAAAGAAAAGATCAATACACTCAAAACATATTTTAATAAAGAGGAAGTGAAACAGACTTTGGTGCAGCACAAAAAGAGTGCATAAACCAGTCCTCAGATTATTAACAGTATAAATAAAGTAAAGTATATGTATCCCGTAAATACACATTTCAAGCCCGTAGTTGGTATAGATATACACTTTACCATTATACCCCCTCCCGTACTGCCCCTGCCCTATCCGCACATAGGTATGATCCTCGATCCGATGGACTATATTCCGTTTATCGGCTCGTCCGTTTCCGTTAACGGTGTACCAAGAGGCGTATCCAATACATCAGGCATCCTTATTACCTGGATACATTTTCCCTGGGGCGTATCTTTCTTGTTGGCCCCTATGATCGGACATGATAACCGTAACTTCTTTGGCAGTACCACGGTAACAGCCGATGGCGATAAACTGGCCGGGTCCAACTATATGACGATGAGTTGCAACGATATTGGCATTCCCTTATCGCTCAACTGGGGCAAAAAATGGTACAAACCCATCCCCTCTCTTTATGCACCTACCTCATACATCGTCCCGCTCCAACTCGGAGCACCCGTTATACTGGGCACCCCATTGGTACCACCCAGCCTCGGTCAGTTTCTGAAAGGCCTCGCCATGAGCCTCGCCATGAGTGGCCTGTTCAAACTCGCAGGTAAAATATTTAAAAAAGGTCTGACCAAATTCAATAATGCCGTCCTTAAAAACTCACCCCGGACCCAGAAACTCAGCGCCTTTTTGTGTAAACATGGCTTTGAGCCGGTCGACCTCGTCACAGGCAGGGTTACTTACGAAACTACCGATTTTGAGCTGCCCGGCCCCATACCCCTTCGGTGGAAAAAAGTATGGGACAGCGACAGCAACTACTGTGGCAGCCTTGGCTATGGTTATTCCCTGAACTACGACAGAGATATACAAACCATACCCGAAGAAAATGCCCTGCTCGTATCCCTCGAAGATGGAAGGGTGGCTTCCTTCCCGATGCTGCAACCCGGCGAAAAAGAATATCACCCGCACGAAAGCCTTACCCTGTCCCGCAAAGAGAACGGTTATTACCTGCTGGAAGACCACAATAGTTCATTGTATTACCATTTTGAATTTGAATTGAGAAACGGTGGGCTCATCAAACTTACCCGTATAGAAAACTATAGCGGTCACCAGGTAAAGCTCCATTATAATGGCCGCCACCTGAGTGCCATGACAGACAGCGCCGGAAGGCGCCTGCAGTTTACCACAGACCGCAGAGGCTGTATTACTAAAGTCACCGTACAACATAAAGACATGAGCGAAGTGCTCATGCAATATGCCTATAACGACCAGCAGGAACTCATCGCCATCACCGACGCATTAGGTCAAACCACGTCTGTTGAATACGACGACGGGCACCGCATGGTTAAAAAAACGGATCGTGAAGGCCAGTCATTCTACTGGGAATATGATAAAAAAGGCCGCTGTGTACACACCTGGGGAGACGGAGGTTTACTCGAAGGCCGGATAGAATACAACAAGGGCTTTAATAAGGTAACCAATAGCCTCGGTGAACACACTTATTATTACTTTGACGAAAACAACCTCTGCGTACAGGAAACCGATCATTACGGCAACAGCAGGTACACCGAATACACAAACGAGGGAAAAGTCTATCGCGAGATAGACGAGACCGGTAATCTTACAGGATATGTTTACGACGAAGAAGCACAGTTAAAAGAAAAGGTATTGCCTGATGGAAATGTCATAAAATTCAACTACAACGACAATCATCAAATAATAATAATAATCAATCCTGACGGGAGTAGCCAGGTTCATGGTTTTGATAAAAATAAAAGACTTGCCTCAATAAACTATCCTAACGGGGGCTTTACAAAGTACAAATACAACGATAAAGGGTTAATAAAAGAAATCACGACTAAATCACAAACCTCTTTGCTTCAATATGATGAAGATGGGAATCTTATCCAATTACAACTTCCCGATAAAGTCGATGCGATTTGGGTATATGATGCTCTTGGCAGATGTATAAAAAGCATTAACCCGGAAGGACAGGTCAGAACATTAAAATACGATGCGCTGAACAGGGTAAAGGAAATGCTGCTCCCTGATGGTAATTTCATTCAACTTGAATACAATGCATACGAAGAGGTAGTTATCGCTAAAGACAAAAACAGTCAGGTGAGTTATGAGTACACCCCCATGGGTAGCCTCAAAAAAAGAAAGCAGAATAATGTTGAGCTGACATATAATTATGATACAGAAGAGCGCTTGCAAAGCATTATCAACGAAGCAGACAAACATTATATTTTTGGATACAACAAGCGGGGCGAAATAACAAAAGAAGTGGGCTTCGATGGACTGCAAAGATTATATAAAAGAGATCCGGCAGGTAAAATCATAGAAGTATTAAGACCAGGCAATAAGTATACCAAATACGAGTATAATGGAAATGGCAAGATAACAAGAGCGCAGCATCATGATGGAAGTTGGGAGAATTACAGTTACGATAAAAACGGAAATCTAACTGAGGCAGTCAATGAGGATTCCATAATAACATTCAAACGTAATAAACTTGGGTTAACAGAAGAAGAAAATCAAAATGGATATACTGTTTCATCCGGGTATGATGAGCTAGGTAACCGTGCCAGTATAAAGAGTAGTTTGGGAGCAGATATTACTATGAAGCGTAATACGCAGGGGAAAGTCACAGATATGCAAGCCAAAGTAAATGAATTACTTTGGAGCGTACAATACAAATACAATAAAGCAGGACAGGAGATCGAAAAGTTGTTACCTGGTAACATACACGCTGAATGGAAATATGATCAGGCAGGTCGTTCAACAGAGCATAAAGTAAGAAGAGATGGAATAATTCTCAGATGGAAGAAATACACCTGGGACACAAGCGGTAAGCTAAATACAATTTTTGACGCACTGGCGCAAAGCAATACTCAATTTGGGTACGACACATTTGGCAATCTGACCTGGGCACAATATGCGAATAACGGGATTGTACACAAAGCAACAGATGATACAGGTAACATTTACGAAACAAAAGAAAGGTCAGACCGGAAATATAATGCCGCAGGTGCTTTACTCGAAAGTAATACACATCTGTATAAGTATGACGACGAAGGCAATTTAATAAGCAAAACAGAAAAAGCCACCCATAAAAAATGGCAGTATCAATGGTATGCCTCAGGCACACTGAAAGCAGTTACCCAGCCAGATGATAAAGTTGTACAATTTAAATACGACGCATTAGGCAGACGTATAGAAAAGTCTTTTAATGGTGAAGTAACCCGTTTTGTATGGGATGGAAATGTACTTATCCATGAATGGAAATACAGGGAAACCGAAAGACCCTCAGCAGTGGTAAATGAATGGGGTGAAATAAGTTATGATAAACAGGAGCCGGTAGAAAATTTAACAAGTTGGGTCTTTGACCCTGAGACATATATACCGGTGGCCAAATTTACCGGCAATGGCCGGACCTATTCTATTGTGAGTGATGGGATGGGTACCCCACAGGAAATGTATGATGAGAAAGGAGTAAAAGTATGGGAAGGAATAATGGACATACTTGGAAAAACAATATCCATTACAGGCGACAGGAGTGAAATGCCATTTAAATACCAGGGGCAGTATGAAGATCTGGAGACGGGATTGTACTATAACAGGTTCAGGTATTATAGCCCGGAAGAAGGGACATATATCAGCCAGGATCCAAGCAGGCTGAAAGGCGGTCATCGCCTTTATGCATTTGTGACAGACATAAATAAGTTTATTGATACCTTTGGGTTAAACCCGGAATATTATCCTTTAGACAGTCTTGGAAGGCCTACAGGCGGGATTGCAGAGGTAAATAGCTCCACTCTTGGAACTGGAACAGATGCCGGTATAGATCCTCCTGGCTGGGAGGGTGGTGGTCATCCCCATCATCAGCAACGCGGGCATTTAATTGCCAATAATCATGGAGGTAGTGGAACAGATGCAAGAAATATAGTCACCATTACAGATGGTACAAATCATCCCGGAATGACAAAAGTTGAGAACTCTATTACCAAACATGTAAAATCAGGAAATACAGTTCTTGTAGAAGTAAAACCACATTATAATGGTAATGATCTGGTACCAAGTCATATTAGTATATATGCGATAGATCAGGATGGGAAAGTGGTAGCAGACTCAACTGTTCAAAATGGGTTAAGACAAAATACAAGTTGTTGCAGGCCATAGCAATAACACTTAAAATTATAATACATAAATGTATAGCTTAGAAATCATTGGCGATCAGCCATTAGAATTTGGAGACCTTAATTATTTAGATAACTTCAGGTTCGATAATGGTAAAGGTTATCCTTTTTCCTATAAGCAATTTGTCAGAAAATACGGATATGGGCTTACAGCAGGTTTATTTCTCATCTATATTCCAATGGGTGAATACGGCGATTCACTGATTATTAGATCAGAAGAGATTAAATCCACTTATTATAATGATCTCAATGAAGATGATATTTGGTTTGATATTGGACCAGATACTACAATTGAGTTGATCCGTGGATTGATCCCTTTCGCTTCAAGTGAAAACGGACATTATCTATTCTGGAACGTTACAGATACAGATACAGAAGAGTATGATATATATATAACGGATTTCAGAGGCATCCCTTTTAAAAAAGTGGCTGATTCATTGGACAATTTTATTGAAAAAGTAACCGATAAAACGAAATTTAAAGAAGTTCTTCCTTTCCTTCAGGCACCGCTTCACCCGACCTTTAAGCCCCTTTCCATAAATAATAAATAAAAATCTATCCTCCCGCACACACCCACGCCGCCAAGTGATTGTCAGCAGCAGTGGGGTACTTCACTAAATAAATAATGAAATAAGATCAGGGCGCCATAGTTGTAATGGCATCCGTAAATGGTTTTGCAAAAAGAGCGGTAAGCTTAACGCGTTCCTTATTAGCCGCCGGATCAACAAAGGAGAAGTATCGGTTATCAGGTGTCTTAACAATACTTTCAAAATAGTAAAACCTATGAGTTTCCCCTTTGTAAATAAAGGAGAGCTTCCTGCCTGCCATATTGCCACCAGTAATATTGTCAGTAGCGCCGGTATTGGTGATGGTGAACTGTTGCATGTCCTGCAGCGGGAACACGAGGTGTGTATTACACTTTCTTTCATCAAAAGCAAAATAATGCAACTGCCGGTCAGTTAGTACTAAAAAATAAGCGTCGTAATTGTCTACATGCCGGTATCCCGAGCCCATAGACTTATTGATCACCTTAATCATCGCCTGGTAAGCCACATCCGTAAAATCTCTTTTCTCCATACAGGAAGTAATACCCTTCACAGCTTCCCCACCAATACTGTCAGCGATAGGCTTAAACACCGTGGGGTCTTCCAGCGCCTGCTTACGCTCGGCACCCGCCTGCTGCCCCACAGACGCCAGGTATTCATTGGTTTGCCGCTCCGTAGTTTCCGCCGTGTACTTCTTAACCATTTTGGGAATAAAATAGTACATAGCCCCCGCAACAACAATGGCAGCAATAAGAATAATATATATATTCACTCTTTTTATAAGTTTACTTTTAAACGGGAATTTCGTGCCAATTTTTCTAATACCAGGCGCACAAAAAAGTTAGATGAAGTTACGAAAACTATACCTTTCCCTCCAATAATACCGCCGCAAAATAACCTCGCAGGCCCTTGCTACTGTCCCGGTCAACGCGGGTTGATTATATAAAACCCAACCCCGCAGAAGGGCCCTTTAAACGCAGGCTTCCGGGAATTTATTTATCTTTTCAAAAAATTAGTCCCGGCCACCATGTCGAACCTGTTTGTAAAGAATAAGCTGATCATCTTTTATGGCGTATCGCTTGCTGCGATCCTTTTATTACTGAAATGGCTGGAGTTCCGGTTCGTCATTATAGACCATTCCCTCGAAGTGTATATCGGTGCCATTGCACTTGTTTTTACAAGCCTGGGCATCTGGCTGGCCCTCAAATTAGTTAAACCCAAAACCCAAACCATCATAGTCGAAAAAGAAGTCTATATAGCCAGATCAGTAGAAAGCACGCTCCCCGATGAGAAGATCATAGCAGAACTTGGCATAAGTAAACGGGAGTGGGAAGTGCTGTCATTAATGTCAGAAGGGTTAAGCAACCAGGAAATTGCAGACCGCTTATTTGTCTCCCTCAATACCATTAAAACGCATTCGTCCAGGCTGTTTGAGAAACTGGATGTAAAACGGAGAACACAGGCCATCGAGAAAGGAAAAAGATTGGGTATTATAGCCTGATGCACTCATTCTTTGGAGTGAAAATACAGGAGAAATGTAAAAATCACCCGAAAGTATGACCCCGATCCGGGTATAAGTGTTGAATTTTACAATCAACACTTACCAAAATTATATACAATGAGAAAGACAGTACTTATCTGCGGGCTGATCGCCGGACTGATCAGCACCTCCTTATTCATCGGTCTTATGCTGCTGGGAAAAGCAGGAGATATCGACTTCAAAAACGGGATGCTCTATGGCTATACCCTGATGATCCTCGCCTTTTCTATGATCTTTGTGGGCACCAGGATCACACGCGATAAATATAATGGCGGCGTAATATCGTTCGGTAAGGCTTTCCGTGTAGGACTGTATATTACCCTTATCGCATCCACCGTTTACGTAATCGTCTGGCTGATCGATTACTATTGCTTTATCCCCGATTTTGCAGAGAAATATGCAGCCCATATACTGGAAAACCTCAAAGCCTCCGGTGCAGGCCAGGAGAAAATAGCCCAAGAAGCAGCAAAAATGAAAAGCTTTGGCGAAATGTATAAAAACCCGCTGTTTATAATCCTGCTCACCTACGCAGAAATCATCCCCGTAGGTTTGCTCGTTACGCTCATCAGCGCACTCATCCTGAAAAGAAAGCCCAGGCATGTACAGGCAGCAGGTTAAGATAAAAGACCTGGCGAACAATAACCGCCAGGGGCCCGGCCCTTCGGTACCTACCCCAGGTCCAGTTGATTTTTTATGAGTTGATAATACTTACCGCGGCTTTTTATAAGCGATTCATGCGTACCAGCCTCCGCAATTTCACCCTTATCCAGTACAACAATCTGGGCAGCACTTTTTACCGTACTCAGCCGGTGGGCAATCACCAGCACCGTCTTACCAACAAAAAACTGCTCAAGATTATTCATTATCGCCCGCTCATTATTCGAGTCCAGCGAATTGGTAGCCTCATCAAGGAAAATAATTTGGGGGTTCTTATACACCGCCCTTGCAATAAATAAACGTTGCTTCTGCCCACCGCTTAAACTGAGGCCGCTGTTTCCAAGCATCGTATTATGCCTTAATGGCAGGGATTGTACAAACTCATCCAGGCAGGCAATACCAAGGGCATGATAAACCCTGTCAATATCAATATCCTTTTCCGTCAGCGCTATATTATGAGCGATAGATGCATTGTAGATATAAGCATCCTGCATAACCACACCACACTGGTCCCTGAAACTGTCCTTTCCCATTTTTTCAAGGCTCGTATCATCAACCAGTATATCACCCTTCTGGCCCCGGTAAAAAGCCAGTAACAGTTTCATCAAAGTTGTTTTACCACTGCCGCTCGTACCCACTATCGCTGTAACCTTTCCCTGGGGGATATGAAGATTGATACCCTTCAGCACATAGTCATTGTGAAAACCCTGGTATTTAAACCAGAGATCCACAACACTGAATCCCTTACTGAACTGTTTGGGAAAATCAATATCGCCTTCGTCATTCTCATCAGACTTCGACTGCACCTCATGCAGCCGCTCAAAAGAGATCTTTGCATCCTGCAGATCCTGGAAAAAAAACATAATATCCTGAACAGGTATAGCCAACTGGCCAATAATATACCCGATGCTCAACATAACCCCAAAGCTGATATTACCATTGAGCACCCAGTAAGAACACAGGAACGTGATGAAAAGTTGTTTGAGCTGGTTTACCGTATTGATACCATTCTGCTGAAAACTGGCCAGCTTCAGGCTGCTTAGTTTAAAGCCATAGAGTTTATGCTGCAAAGCCCTCCATTTTTCTACGCGCTCCTGCTGTGCATTATTTAATTTAATCTCGGTCATACCCCCAATAAGGTCATTCAGGTAGTACCGTTCCTCAATAGCCAGCCCAAAGCGCCGGTAATCCAGCTCCTGGCGCTTATTCATAAACAGGAAAAACCACACAACAGACAGTACAGTAAAAGTGATAAAGCAGATAACAATATATTTATCAAACCAGAATAGCTGTAATACATATACCAGTAGTAGTGAAGCCGAAAAAAAGAACGAAACCAGCTTTGCCGATAAGAAGGTTTCAATCCTCGAATGATCCGCAATCCGCTGGTAAATATCCGCATGATTCTTTGTGTCAAAGAAAGAAATGGGAAGCCTAAGCAACTTTATCAGGAAGTCCGAAATAATATTAATACTCAGCCGGGTACTTAGTTTTGCCTGGATCAGGCTTTTGATATAATTGGTCAGCGTCAGCCCGGCAAATAATATAAACTGGAAGAGCAGCATTTTCCAGATGATATTTATATCCTTCTTACCAATCCCGTTATCCGTCATGTATTGTATCGTTTTGGGGATAAGCAGCGAAAGCAGGCTGGAGATCAGCATGATCAGGATAAGAGCACCTACCCGCTTAAGGTGTGGCCGTAGATAAACCTTAAACGGCCCTGCCACACCCTTCTTACCAACTTCCTGTTTTTCAGTGTTAGTAGTCGCCCTCTCTGCCGGTTCTATAAATACAGCAATCCCTTTTTCCTTAACACCCGTCCATTGATCCGTAAAGTCCTTTTCCGGCAATACAATCATGCCATGAGCAGGGTCGGCAACCGTGTACTTACCGTCCTTTATTTTATATAAAACCACATAATGCGTATTTCGCCAGTGCAGGATACAGGGCAGGGGGTTATGATCAGATAGATAATGGGTGGTGGTCATAAATACGGCCGCATTCATCCCCGTTTCCTCCGCCGCATGCACAATATCAGCCGTACTCGTACCCAATCTTGAAGTATTGCAACGCTCCCGCAGAATGTACATGCTCGTTTTAATACCATAGTACTTTGCAATCATATTCAGGCAGGCAGGAGCACAATCCATCGTGTCCAACTGTTTCTGAAATGGGTAATGATTAAATTTTAACATGTAAAAGCGCCAAAATAAACAAAACAAATATCGAGTTCACTGTTGCCAAGCGTGGAGCCATCATGAAAGCAATTATCTGTAGCAGCTATATAATATTGATACGGTTTTTGTCGTACCCTTATTACCGGGTAATCCGGGAAATACTTAAAGAACACCCTGGGAATATTACCAATATTAACTTCCGCAACATTCGTCTTCCTTTTAAGCATATTAAACGCCTGTATCATAGAAAGGTTTACAAAAAGAAACGATCGCGTTTCCCTGCTCAGGTTAATCGAAATCCTGTTCCCAAATTTATGTGCTGTATGGATGGTCATCTTTGTTGTACCGTCATTGTGCATACCCATATACCTTACGTCCTTCAATTCATACCCCGTTGGTAGTTTTGTTGTATCGCAGGCAACCATTTCTATGTTCGGAAAATTTATCCCAAGGCAATGAAAATGAAAAGGTTTATTACCCGCCATAGGCTGCAGGAATGCATTAATACCTTCATTCAGTTGGCGGGTGTCCTCCGCATTTTGCTTTAGCCTTTCCATCACCTCCTCCCTGCCCTTCGAATCAGCCAGCCCAAGCTTCCGGAACTGGTCTTTTAACGCCTCCGGTATTTCACCCAGGTACACAGTATTGTAATCATTCCGTCCGTCATCCGCCTGTAAGCACGCTACTTCATCTTCGCTGAGAGATCTCCAGTCCCTTTTGGCAACATACGCGTACTCCTCGTATTCAGGACGATAACTGTATCCCTGGAAGCTGACCATCTCCGCAGGTTGTTCCGTATGAAATACGGTTCCTGAGTTAATACTCACAGCTGCATAACCCTCCGGCAACTGGTTATAAATTGAAATACCTTTTCGTAGTTTCATAATACTATTTCTTCAAAATACGATAATGATCTGCCTTTTAAACCCGGAATGCACCGAAATATACAAGAACAATATCCAGTTCCTTACTGCCAAGTGTACAGCCATCATGAAAGCAATTGTCGGTAGGGGCAATATAATATTGATAGGGCTTGTGTTCTATTCGCAGCACCGGGTAATCCGGGAAATAGTTAAAAAAATACTTTGAAATATTGATCACATCGATATTGTATTTCTTTGTGTCAACTTTCTGTTTCAACATATTGAAAGCCTGCGACATCGTCAGGTTGACAAATAAAAAATACCGCGTTTCTTTTCCTAAATTAATAGTGAGTCGGTTACCCGATTTATTTATACTGCGGAAAGGTATATAGTAAGTACCATCATTATGAATACCCATGTATTTCTTATCCTCCTCCTGGTAGCCCTTCGGCATCACTGTAGTATCACAGGCCACCGTTTCCAGGTTAGGCAAATTAGTACCTAAATAATGGATCCGGTGGGGCTTGCCATCCGCCTTTGAGACTAAAAAGCTCTCCATGACCTTATTGACCTCAGTTGTTAGCTCAGGATCACTTTTGAATTTCTCAAATATCTCTGTCCGGTTGGCGCATTTCCACAACTCCAGCCTCTCAAACATAGCCTTGAGATTGCCCGGTATATTACCCGTGTATATTGTATTGGTATCAGTTCGTTTATCAGTTGGTTTCAGGGCATTGATTTCTTTCCCTGCAAGAGGCCTCCAGGTCTTCTTGGGTAAAAAGGCCTCCCGCTCAAAAGAAGGAACAAATGAATAATTGCCATACTCTACCCGTGGTATTTCCAGCTCAGCATAGGGCACTACCCCCGAATTAATAGAGATATTACCGTATGTGTCATCGCACTCGTTGAAGAGCATAATTCCTTTTTTCAGTTCCATATCATCAGCTTTTAATTGGGCATATCAAACACACCCGTATAAACAATCGTTACATCAATTTCACTGTTTCCCAGTGTCGTAGCATCATGGAAAAAATTATCCGTGGGCGCTATATAATACTGGTAGGGCTTAATGGCTACTTTTACTGCCGGGTAAGAAGGGAAATACTTAAAAAAAAGGGTTGAAATATTATATACATCTATTTTTTCATTGGGCAGACCCGAACCTTCTTTCACCATCTTAACCGCCTGCCTCATAGTAAGATTGATAAAAGCAAGATACCTCGTTTCTCTGCTCAGGTTGATAGAGATGCGGTTGCCCGACTTAAAAGCAGTATGTGGTGTGAAACGCTTGCTCTGGTCAATATGAAGACCAATATAAATAAACCGGTTATCCATATAATGACAGGTAATAGTCTCCCTGTTGGGCATGGCCCTTGTAATACGGTGAAACTTATACTTACCCGTCGACGAAAAAGGACGCAGAAAATTATCCAGCCTTTTGCTTACCATTTTTACCTCTTTCTCCTTTTTCTTTATTTCAGGAATCACCTGGTCAATATCCGTACAATGATGCAGACCCAGCGACATCAGCGATGTTTTCAACGCCACAGGCACTTCACCAACATAAATATTTTTACTGAAATCAGTAAACGGCCCGGGAACAAGCAACACTTTTGCTTCTTCGCCGTTAAGGCTGCGCCATTTCGTTTTGGGAACAGCAGACCCGGGATGATAATATAAACCCGACTCCTTACCGGGTTTCCTCATTCCACTGTTGATTGTTACCTGCCCGGCTATATCTGCCAGCTTACTGTGTATGGTAATACCACGTTTTAGTTGCATATCAGATCCGGTTGTTTAAATGAAGTCAATTTTTCTTGCAAGCCGCTGTCAATGTTGACTGTCGCAGGCTGGCGCAGTTCCCCGATAATTTCTTCATAAGATACTTTCTCTATCCCCATCTTGTTTACTGTTTCGGCAGGAAGCCCGTTGATCATATCATTCTGAATAAAGCTCACCAGCCGCACAATATCCTTGCAGTAAATGGTTGGATTATCAAAGCCGTTGTCATAAGCGTAACGGCTTCCCAGGAAACCGCCGCCACAAAAATCATATACAGGGCAGTTTAAACATTGCTCTGCAACCATTTCATGAGCATGGTAATACACATCAAAAAGCGGGTCGGCAAAAATATCTTCAATATTATTGGTATGCACATTATATCCGTTCCGGGTAATACCCTCATAACAGGCCCGCATCGAATCAGCTACCTCAATACCACCATTGGTTTCTATCACAGCCACACCATTATTGTTCAGCCCGAAAGCCTGGTTACCAATATTATCCGCACCCAATAACATCTCGAAAAGATGTTCAAACAGTTTTATAGAAAGTCTTTCTTTATCCTGTCTCCATACATTAAAAAGTTGTATCAGCCAATCGGCAAAAGGCGTATAATCGTCCTGGCCGAACCTCGCCTTATCAAAGGCATCCGGCAACCTGTCATAGTGCCCGTCAGGAAATAACAGGTTTAAACTTCCAATCCCCAGTGCTTTCATTTCCCAATAGTATTCCTCTGCGGGAATATCTGTATTCAGCACACTGAGTATGCCTACCAGGCCATGCTTTACACCCAGCCTTACCGCATCAGCCACTTCCCGGTAAGAACCTTTTCCATTGTGAAACTTCCGGTAAGCATCATGAAACCGTTCAGGCCCATCAATGCTGATGCCCACCTTCACATTGTTGGCCAGCAGCCAGTCATACCATTCCTGGTCAAGGCTAACCCCATTTGTTTGAACAATATAGCTGATCTCAACCCCCGGCGCTTTCTCCCTGAATATTTTTAAGCAGTTATCATAGTAATCCCTGCCCGGCAAAAGCGGCTCTCCCCCATGAAAAACGATCTGTATAAGCCGGATATTTGCAGCAGTACAATACGACTCCAGGCGTTCAGCCAAAGCCGCTATCGTGTCCGGCGCCATGAACTTAGGTTGGTTCAGGTAGGTTTTATCTCCAAGGTTATACATATAGCAGTAGGAGCAGTTCAGATTACAGCGGCTGGCAACCTTCAGAACGAAACACGTAACTCTTTTCATCTTTCGAAGCATTTATGTGCACAATAGAACGCAACAATTGTTTTTTGCAGCTAAGCATCATAAACAGCCAATCCCCAATAGTACACGAGTAAAACATGCATAAAGGAAATTGGCTGTTGTTTGCCTGATCAGATTGCTGCCCTCAGGAAAGTGTCGTGCTTGTCGTAAGCCGCAGGCGCTGTTGTAGAACCTCCTTTTGTAGGACCAACCAGCCTGGCAACCGCAACAACAGGACAATCCGCACCGGCTCCACCAAATACTGCTTTGTAGAGATCCAGTTGCTCATTCTCCGAAGACTGAATAGCATTCTTAATGATGCTTTTCTGTTCAGCACTTGAAGCGATTTTTACTTTTTTCTTCATACGAAAAAGTTTTATGAGTTAAAAATATTAGTCATCAGTGAGGACATGACTGTTGCCCTTTCATCATATATTGAATGTAGATGAAACACAGTTGATCAGGATCTAATTAATCCTGCCTTTTACACTTTCAAATTCAGCATCCCGGCTTCTTTTCGACTTGACAGTTGATTTCCCGAAACTATAACTCACCGCCAGCGCCACACTCCTTAGATCATAGTAAAAATTCTGTACAATGCGCAGATCGTTCGCATTCACTTTATACGCATCCCTGTTGCTCCTGAACAGATCCGAACCCGACAGTGTGATGTTGAAGGGGCCGGCCGTCTTCCTTACCCTGACTTCTGTTTCCAGTCTGTTTCCAACGCGGGTATTGACAATAGTAAAGGGGAATGTGTTGGTGGCAATTACGGTACAGCTCAATCCCTTCTTTCTTGAAATAGTAAATGTCTGGTTTGCAGACACGCTGAACAACGACGATTTGTTATCGATAATAACACCCGAATACCCACCCTTCGAAATTACGTATCCCGCTAAACCCGTTGCAGACAAACGCCACCAGGGAGCAGGGGTGATATAATAAATGACAGTGGCTGAGAATCCGTACTTATCACCATAATTTGTTTTCCGGTTTACAAGAATCCCCAAAGCATCATTATAGGGAAGCGAATAGAATTCATTTAATGTCTGGCTCGCTGCAAGCTGAAAAGTACAATTGCCCTTTTTAGTGTCGAAACTATGACTTAACTCCTGCCTGTAATATCTCGAAGGCTGTAAAAAAGGATTGCCCTCAAAATATGCCTGGTCAGTAGTATAGGTCCTGAATGGATTAACATCCCAGTAACTGGGCCTCGTTATCCTGCTCGAAACAGCCAGCACAAAAGACTTGCCCGATGTGGTTTCATACTTCAGGAAGCCCGTAGGAAAAGCATTTACATAGTTCCTGTCCACCACCCTTGCCCCTTCAAGATATCCTTTAGCCACAGTATTTTCAATCCGAAAACCCAACTGGCAGGCCCAATGGGCACTTATTGTACGGTTAAGAACAACATACCCCGCATATATTTTTTCGTTATACCTGAACAGGTTGCTCCTGCTGTTATCCTTAACCCACGAATTACCACCAGTATTGTTTTCAAAAAGAATACGGTTATCAATTGTTGAAAAAGAAGCCTTCGCCCCTATATCAAGAGACGTCTTCCCATCCAGTGGCCACTGAAAATCTGTTTTGAACGACTGGTTGCTAACCCTTTGCGGTGCAGAACTCCTGAAATTATCCCGCACATACAGCACCTTATTATTCGTTACATTCAGAACATCCGTCCTGCTGAACGAATTATTAGTAGAAGTATAGCCCAGCGCATCAAAGTCCATACTCAATATTTTTCCCGAAGAGTCCAGTTTCCCCTCGTAATTCATATTCAGGGAATACGTGTTGTTGTTCAGTCTGTCCGTATTATCAGAGAAGGTGAGAGAATCGGCAACACCCAGGTAATCATCATTGCTGTACGCCATACGATCTTTTCTGTCCCTGCTCCCCGCATAATCAATAATCAGGCTGGCCACATTATTTTTGTTGAACTCATAGTCTATTCCCGCATTCCCTCCATAAGATAAAGCCTCCGTAAGACTCGTAGAACCGATATGCCTGTTACTTAAGCCTGTACCCGCAAAGGGAGGAAAATATATGTCCTGCGAGGATTCAGGCTTTCTTCTTCTGTTCGTGAGATACAAACTGGAATATATATTCCACTTGTCCTTGTGGCAGTTCAGGTAAACACTTGCCGCTTGCGAATTCACTGCTGTTTGACGGGTGCTTAAAGTAGTGCTCCCTTCAAAACCGTCTTCCTTTTTCTTTTTTGTTATAATATTCAATATACCCGCACCCCCTTCGGCATCGTACCGGCTTGATGGCGTGGTGATAACTTCTATCGCCACCAGGTTTTCAGCAGGAATGGAGCTCAGGTAAGACTTTAGCTCATTGCCCGACAGTATTTTCCGTTTTCCATTGATATATACAACAGCGCCCGTAGTACCCCTGATCTGGATATTACCGTCCGAAGAAGTACTTACCAGTGGGGTTTTTTCTATCACATCCCATACATTGTTCCCAAAAACAAGATCCGTACCCCCCACATTAAAGCGTAGCCGGTCAATTTGCATCTGGATGATTTTCTTTTTTGAACGCACCTCCACAGCCGAGAGCAATTTGCTGTTTTGAAACTGCATATCAATCACCGTGTCGCCATCGATAATAGCCATTGCAGCCGTATCGCTGTAAGAAACATATCTGAATAGGAATTTGTAGCTACCCTTCTCAAGACCCTTAAATTGATAATTCCCCGTACTGTCTGTAAATGTATTACCAACGGCAATATTGCCCTTAAAAGCACTGACAGTCACATAGGGCAATGGCTTTTTACCCTCGTCAGATACCCTGCCTCTCACGGCTACCTGTGCCGAAGCAACATGAAAGAAAAAAATAAAGGAAATAGTTTGCAGGACAACCCGTGCATTCATCCACAATAAAAGATTGTAAAGGCCTACTATGCAGTTTTGCAGCAAAACCATGCGGTATGATGTTTTGTAAGGATCAATGTTTTTGTTAAGTAGTTAACCCAGGTGAATTATTTCTGTTTTTCGTTTTTCCCCTTCACCCCTTTATAATTATTAAAAGCACCCTTGTCCAGTTTATCTATAGCCCCTTGCCGTGTAAGCCACTTTTAAGTCAATATATCCATTCTCAATTACAAATACGTTGCTGGCAGGTCTGGTACAGCATCAGTATAATTGCTTAGGGTAAGTTACCGCCGGGCACTTTTTTGACTGCAGTCTGATCCATGTATTTTTCCCGTCTACATCGTATTATCGCAGCCAATTTGCAAACGGAGGGTAGTATATACCTTAAAGATAAGGATTTGGCAGTAAAATAAAGACATCCCGGAGCAAAGCACATAAAATTTTTCGCCTATAACCATTAAACTTGCGATCAGTCGGCAGGAGTGACTGAGATAATTAAATACAGCTTGCATGTATACCCCAATGCCTTACCGGCTGTCATATTTTATTCATAGATTTAACAATGATACATCTTGACAATCTCGCTTTTGCATTATCACAGTTTGCCGGCCTAACGCCTGTTGAGTTCCGGATGTCAGAACCCTTCTGGCAGCACCATAGTTATAAAAAAGGCGATTATTATAACCAGCAGAAAGCAGTCTGTAAGTATTTAGGCTTTATTATCAATGGTGTTTTTCGGTCGTACGTGATCGACAGCAAAACGGGAGAAGAAAAAAATGTTTTTCTGTATTCAGGCAATCAGTTTGTAGTAACATTTAAAAGTTTTATCAATCAAATTCCCTGCGACTACCATACCAGGGCTATGACCGATGCAAGTGTACTGTGCATCCATATAGATCATTTACTTTCGCTATACAAACAATCACATGCCTGGGAAAAATTTGGACGGTTATTGGCACAGGAAGCGTTTAACATAGTAATGGAACGGACAGAAAGCCTTCTTTTTAAAACACCGGAAGAACGGTACCTCCACCTGGTAAAATATCACCCTGATATTTTTAACAGTATCCCCTTATACCATATTTCGTCATACCTGGGCATACAGGGACCTTCCCTGAGCCGTATAAGGAAAAGAATTTCAGAGAAATGATACGATTTTAACCAGGGTTAAAGTTTTTCAGGAAGCTGATCTGAACCTTTGCAGTAAATAATATTTACAGCAATGATAACATCCAAAACAATAGTCTTTACACACGGGTTATTTGTAAATCCCGAAAGTTGGCAGCAATGGAAAAGGTATTTTGAAAGCAAAGGATACACCTGCCATACACCAGCCAACCCCTATCACGAAGGCAAACCGGCAGACCTTCGAAGCAATATTAACCCAGGTCTTGGCAAAGTTGGCTTTGAAGATACAGTGATGAATGTTGTCAGGCACATTGACACATTACCAGAAAAGCCAATTGTAATAGGTCATTCGCTGGGTGGCCTTACTGTTATGAAACTGGTAGAATTGAACAAGGCTGTAGCAGGCATCAGCATTGATGGAGCGGCTCCTAAAAACATTTTCCCACCTTTTCAAACAGTAAAAGTGATGTTTCCTGTTATTAATTTCCTAAAAGGAAATTCCGTTTTCAATACCAATAAAAGGTGGTTCCACAAGGCATTTGCCAGCACACTCACAAGAGAAGAAAGCGATAAAGTATTTGATCGGATTGCTGTACCCGAGAGCAGAAATATCCCAAGACATACATTATATAAGTCTTTCGCTGATATAAACCTCAGAGACGCACACAATCCGCTATTATTTATTGGAGGAGAAAAAGACAACATTATTCCAGCCTCGCTCACTAAAAAAATCGCAACAGCTTACAAAGACAAAAACAGCATTTCAGATTACAGGATATTTGAAGGGAGAAGCCATTACATCTGCGGACAGGATGGTTGGCAGGAAGTTGCCGGTTATATACTTAACTGGCTAAATAAAATTTGATAAAAGAACCTGCAATATGGATAATACTGTCTGCCAGATTTACCTGGGTTCAATTTTATACAATTAGGCAGGGAGAAACGTTGTAATTCTATTTACGTTCTTTACTATATCGTGCTAAAGCGTTTTCAACAAGCTCTTTAACCACCAGGTCAAAATTTCTTCCGCTAAAAGTATCTGCCCATGATGTGGGGTTCAATCCGGGGTTGCAATTCGTGTCAATTACATATACCTCATTTTTTTCATTGATTCTAAAGTCGATTCTTGCAAAATCACGCATCTTAAGGAGCGTAAAAACCTTTTGTGTGGTTTTATTGATTTCATCACACAGCGCTTTAGGCGCAGTCAGTTTACTTGCATAAACCCTCTTACTGCGCACTTTAGAAGACCATTTAATATTGTGCGTAAGAATCGACCATCCATTCCTCGGGTTAAAAAAGTGAACCTCCCTCGGAGGGTACACATGTAAATTTTCCCCATTTCCAAATACAGGCACAGTAACATCTCGCCCAACAATAAAAGATTCAACAAGAATAGAAGTATACTTTAGCTTTCTCAGCTTATTTATGTTACTAATAAGCTGTTTCTTATTTTTTGCTATACTCTGATTGGTGATACCTGTCGAGCCACCATCAAAATTGGGTTTCACAATAACTGGGAACTCCACAAGCAATTCATTATAATCAGTACATTCGGTTATCTCAATGCACTTGGGAACGAGGATCCCATTCCGGTGCAAAACATCCTTGCAAAGCTTTTTATCAATAGACAGCATACATCCATAAGCATCTGGCCCCGTATACCTAAAATTGCACATATCCAGCAAAGAAGGAATGTATACTTCTCCTTTTCTGTTCCCGTCGAATTGCTGAACATAGTTATATATTAAATCAGGCTTTTGCTCTTTTAATCTATTAATAAGATTGCATACATCATTTTCAACCGGCACTACAGAAACCCGATAGCCATTCCTCCGTAAGCTCGTTACAAGAAAATACTCTAAAGTTTTTGCCGATTCCTTAGTTGTACCCAAATAGTCGGGGTCTTTATAAAAAAAGTATTCACTATCGATCAATACTGTAACCGACAACTGTTTTTTCTTCATTTTAGCTATTATTGTCCGACTAAAAGTAACAAAAAACATTGCAAAGCCTGCGGTAAAAGAAAAATCACGCTTGGTGACTTTTTTGAACAAACTGTCGGGTAAACCAGCCTATGATACTTGCATAAGTATACATCAAAAAAGAAAGCAGCATAACTACTATCTGAAATAGTTATGCCGCACAATAAACAAAGGGTTGCAAACTCAAACCAAATACTGCAAGATTTGATGTAACCATGGTTACTGATGGAGCATAAAAGCTCCAGGCCTGTCTGCTATTAATTGTTTAAATCAGGATTATTATAATTCGGGGCAAATTCCACAATCCATTCAATACCATATTTGTCTCTGAAACAACCAAAATATGAACCCCAGGGACTATCACCAATAGGCCCTTCTATTTGTCCTCCTGCTGAAAGCCCGTTAAATAATTTGTCTGCCTCGTCTTTGCTTTCTGTGCTTATTACAATTTTACTTCTGTTCTCATTTTCGTTTGTTTTCCCCATACTTTCAGGGACATCATTTGCCATCAGCATATTACTTTTACCGATAGGCAAAGCAATATGCATAATTTTATTTTCTTCTTTTTCCGCTACCGTGAATTCAGGTCCTGCGAGGTCTTTGAAACGAATTACTTTTGCAAACTCTCCACCAAATACTGATTTGTAAAAAGTGAATGCTTCTTCAGCATTTCCGTTGAAGTTAATGTGAGGATTGATAAGTGCCATAGCTTTTAATTTTATGTTGTTTTTATTTCTTATTCCGACTAATACTATTATCCTTGTTTTGATAAAATTGCCAAAAGATTTTCCAAATTGTTCATTGACATTTTAAACCCTTCTGTGAAGCCCATTTCAATCATCTTCTCCATACGGGCAAGAGATTCATTATAAATAGTAATATGCACTGTTGTCTTTCCCTCCTGTTCGCTAAAAGTGTAATCCCAGTCAGAACCCGGCAATTCAGGGTTTTCATCTTTGTCCGCAAAAGCATTAAACATTTTGAAATTGGTTTTGGGGCTAATGGAAGTGTATTTCTGAATAGCCCAACGCTCCTGTCCTTCCGGGCTCACCATCGCATAAAACCTTCGTCCACCAACCCTGAAGTCCATAAATTTTGTATTTGATACCCAGGGTTTAGGTGCTACCCATTGGTCAAGGATTTCTGCTTTGGTAAATGCATCCCATACCAGCGACAGGTCAGCATCAAATTCTCTCGTTATAAATACCTTTTTCGCTGCTTTGTCAACGGTAAAATCAAATAATAGGTTCATTGTTTCTTATTTTTTAGTGTGTTCAATACTTGATCGAGTTGTTGGAAACTTTCTTCCATGATCTTCCGGAACTGGTCAAGCCAGGTATCGATCTCCTTCATTTTATCAATTTTTAGTTCATAGAAGATTTCCCTGCCTTCCTGCTTTTGGGTCAGGAGGTCACATTCCGACAAGATGCGCAAATGTTTGGATATAGATTGCCTTCTGATGTCAAAATGCTCCGCAATGGCGTTGGGAGTCATTGCCTGCACAGCGATCAGGACGAGGATTGCTCGTCGGGTGGGATCCGCAATAGCTTGAAAAATGTCACGTCGCATAAATATAAATTAAGAAGCCGATTGGTTGCAAATATATGCGCAACCGATCGGCTTCGCAAATTTTTTTTCATTTTTTTTTAAAAGCATGCAGGGGAGTTTGAAGTCGCGGGGGTTACCGCAATTCAGCATTATGTATTTTATATTGCTATTAGGACAATTAATTCTCCTTAATGTGGCTAAAACAACGAAACTGCTGAGCAATCTTCCGCAATACTATGCTGACACGGCTTTGCCAGTAAAACAACAACTCATTGGTTCGGTCTTGGCCGAAAAACTAGCTTTTGAAAAAACAGTTTCCGAACCATTAAATGATAAACCTGATTTGCAGGACTGGTGGGCATTGGGGCGGAACAAAAAGAAAGGCTCAGCAAAAAATGCTGAGCCTTCCAGTTTGGTAGCCCCTACAGGAATCGAACCTGTATCTTCAGAATCGGAATCTGAAATTCTATCCATTAAACTAAGGAGCCATATATCGGTTGAGCCGTTAAATCTTTGATAGATCAACCCCAACCCGTCACCGCGCAAACTTCACCACATTACTGCCGAATATTTTTATCGCAATGGCCAGCAAAATTACGCCAAAAAACTTACGCACCACCGCCAAACCCGCAGGACCCAGCGCTTTTTCTATCCACTTCAATGATTTTAATACCAGGTAGATCACGACACAATTAATCAGGATCCCGATAAGGATATTTGCATCACCATAGTTAGCCTTTAAACTCATAATCGTCGTCAGCGTACCGCTCCCTGCAATCAGCGGAAAAGCAATCGGCACTACACTCCCACTCTTAGCATTATTATCTGGCTTGAAAAACTCCATACCAAGTACCATCTCCAGTCCCAGTATAAAGATCACTATACTCCCTGCCACCGCAAACGACTTTACATCCAATCCCAGCAGGTTAAGAAATTCTTTCCCCACAAACAGAAAGACGATCATCAGCATACCTGACGCCAGCGTAGCCTGCGTAGACCGTATCGTACCCCCCATTTTCTCCTTCAGCGATACCAATATGGGTACCGAACCCAGCATATCGATCACCGCGAACAGCGTGAACGACACTGTAAGTATCTCTTTAATCGCTATGGTACCCCAATCGAACATTATTTTGATTTTTGCAAAGATAACCGATCACGCCAGACCATAAAATTACCCATTTAATAATAAGAAGGTTTATGCGTCTCCGCTTCACCAGCAAAATTATACAGCACTTCATGGCGCAGCTCACCTTGCTCAGCCATTATTTTCACCACACAACTGTAATGCAGTGAAAAAGCAGTAAAAGAATCTGCCAGTGCTGTTCCGGTTATATGCGTCAGTATACTCCGGATTACTCCGCCATGCGTAACGATCGCCGCATGCTGGCCATGCGCCACAACCGCATCAAACTGTGTGGTCACCCGTTTGTACAGGTCAATATAATTCTCCCCGCCAGGTATGGTTACATGTACAAAATTATCCATCCAGGGTTTTATCTCCTCCGCAGGTATCGCATCCCATTCCCGCATCTCCCATTCACCGCAGTTGATCTCCATCAGGTGATCGTGATACACTACTTCATGCTCCGGGAAAAGATACCGTGCCAGCTTACTGCAACGTTGCAGCGGACTGCTGTACACCCGCTCAATACCCTCAGGTAGGTACTGCCTTATCTGCATCGCTTCCTCCGTAAAACTCTCCACCACATCAAGATCGCTTTGTCCGTAACAAATCCCCTTGCTAACCGCCGGTCTTGTATGCCGGATCAGATGTATTTCCATATTGCAATCAAACTTAACAGGATAAACAATTCGGCCAGTTGTTCTACAGCACCCAGGCAGTCGCCCGTATAACCGCCCAGCCATTTTTTAAAGTAGCGGCTGGCCCATACTATCAGTATTACTAATGGCACCAGTATAAGTAAATAGTAAATATGCCTGCTCACCATAATACCATAAGGCAGAAGCCCAAAGAACAGGCTGCCAACTGCTTCACGCCAACTGAAAGACTGTGCGATCGGTTTAGACTTGCTCAGCTCATCCTCCCGTGCATAAGGCAGCACGAAGCTGATGCAGATAGCCGTAAGCCGCGACAGTGAATGACAGGTAATAAAGATCAGCAGCAACCAGCGCCAGTTGATGCCTGGGAAGGATACTTGTATCCAGGCGGTATATTTTAGCAGCAGTAGCATCGTCAGCCCTATGGTCCCATAGGCCCCGATACGGCTGTCTTTCATAATCTCCAGTATCCGCTCTTTCGTCCAGCCACCACCAAAACCATCACAGGCATCGCCAAAACCATCCTCATGAAAAGCGCCCGTAACCAGTATACCTGACACCACCGATAATCCCACACCAATTGCTGTACCCCATAAATACTGTGCTCCTATAAATACCCCAAAACAAATACTGCCTACCAGCCAGCCTACCAATGGAAAATAGCGGGTAGCCTTATTGAGATACTCCGGCTCATGCCCCACCCAGCGCGGGCACGGTATCCGCGTGTAGAACATCAACGCAGTAAAGAATATTTTGATCTCGCTTTTCAGACCCTGCTAAAATAAAGAATGATAAAAAAGACAGTATATGTTTATGCTTTCCCGTCTACTCCGGCCGATTCAAAGCTGGCCATTTCTTCCAGCAATTGCACTGCCGACCTGATCACGGGTATCGCCATCGCCGCACCCGTACCCTCGCCCAGCCGCATATCCAGTTGCAGCAGCGGTCGCGCACCAAGATGATCCAGCATCTTCCTGTGCCCCTGTTCCCCGCTGGCATGCGCAAAAATACAGTATTGCAATAAGCCAATTGGGGGGGTCACAAGCACAGTAGGGTCGGATGGGGTGGCGTATAATTTGATGGCTACCAGCAAAGCCGCCGTAGCAATAAAGCCATCCACCACAATCAGCATGCCCTGCCTTGCTGCCTGCACAAAAGCACCCGCCATCATCGCAATTTCAAAACCACCGACCCTGCACAGGAGGCTATGCGGTGTAATATCATAACGGGCCAGCTCATGGTAATCCGCAGCATCTTCAAGCGTGTTAAGCTTTTGCTGCAACTGTTCGTCTGTAGCACCTGTACCACGGCCCACACAGTCCGCCAAAGGCAGCCCGGTATAATGATGCATGAGCAGCGAGGCCGAAGAAGTATTGCCAATACCCATTTCACCAAAACCGATGCAGTTACATCCTTTAGCGGCAATAGCAGCGGTGATAGCAGCCCCCTGTTTAACAGCAGCTATAGCATCATCCGCACACATTGCCAGGCCATTAAGATAGTTCTGTGTACCATACTGTATTTTGGCATGCACCAGCGGCAGTGCAGGATCGAAATCTGCATTCACGCCGGCATCTACCACCGTCAGCCCGATACCATACTGCCTTGTCAGCACATTGATCGCCGCACCACCATTGATAAAATTGTGTACCATTTGCGCAGTAACCGATTGGGGGTAGGCGTTTACCAGCCCCGTAGCGGCAATACCATGATCGCCAGCAAAGACTACGATATGTGGTTCGCGTATAACAGGTGCGGGAGTATCCTGCACTAACCCAACCTGCAGGGCGATCTTTTCGAGTATACCGAGAGAGCCGGGTGGCTTGGTTTTGTTGTCTATTTTCTGTTGGAGGGCAAGCAATAAATCGTTCATATCAGGAAGTATTTGGATGATCAAAGTCGCAATACCAGAAACCCTTTGTTGGTTTGCCGGTTAAAGAGGGTGTAGAAGATGAAGCGGCAGGATCAAGTGGCCGGTAGATAGTTTCACCCCGTACTGCCGCAAGGGGATGCTTGAAAATTGGTCCATCCACGCAGAAAGTATGAAACTCCCCATTTTCCCCGCAGGGATCTACTGTTGCGGGAAGACAGTCTACGAATTCCATGTCAATCAACCTGCCAGCCATTGTTTCGTCAAGATAGGCGTCATTGATACAGCAGGTATAGGTTTTAAAACCCTTCTCAATAAAATCAATTACCAGCTCCCGGGTATCCCTTTTCCAGAGCGGAAAAAGACAGGTCATATCCATCTCCTGCATTCGCTCTTCCCGGTAACGCCGCAGGTCTTCAAGAAATATATCACCAAAAGCTACCTTAGTAATGCCTTCTGCATAAACCTTTTCCAGCACCGCACGCATCAGTCGTTCATACTCCTCATTGTTAGTTTCATACACATACACTTTCAGGAGGGGAATACCAATAAGCGTAGCCTGGTCTTCTATAAGCTGCTCCCTTATCCCATGCATCGAAAGGCTATGCAGGTGGCCATTAAATGTACTCAGCAGGTAAGCCACTTCATACTTGTCTTCCTTTAAAAGCTGAAAAAGCGCATACGCACTGTCTTTCCCTCCACTCCAGGACAATATGATTCTTTCCTTAGCCATACACAAAAATAGGCGTTCATTGGTCAACGCTGGTTGTACCGGTCTTTCTGTTCCGCAAACAGGTAATACCGCTGTTGCAACTGGAGCATGCAATTCCTGCACAGGCAATCGTTATACTGCGATGCGACAAATGCTTCTTCATCTACAGTAAGCTCAATACCATAGCACTGGCATTTCGTGATGTCGCCAACACGGCATTCAAATGATGCACCGCAGCGCGGGCAGCCCTTCTGTTCATGTTTACACTGCTCCATACTCTGTTATTACCAGTGAATACGATTCAACCATCAATCAATTAAGAAGCATAAGGCAAAACTGTTGCCAGCAATGCCTCATGCAGTTTTTCGATTCAAGATGCGGACAAACAGGACTTCTTACCAGTTCAGCAACACCCCTGCACTCCAGTTGAAGCGGCGGCTGTTAAAGCCACGGGTATCAAAATAACGCTGGCTGGTCAGATTCTGCAGGTCAGTAAATAATTTTACGTGGTCACCGGCCTTATATTCTCCATACAGGTCCAGGGTATAATACCCCTTCATTGTATAAGGCGCTGATGCATACTTCGGTTCATAAAACTTACTCACACTCCGCACGTGTGCGCTCACATAAGCCGCTTTACACACTTGGTACCCCGCCGTAACATTAATAGTATGTTGGGGGCGGCGGAACAGGTTGAAATAAGAAGTGTCTTTTGAAGGACTCAGCGCCGTGGTGATCTTTCCATCCACATAAGTATAGTTAGCAGAAACCTGCAGCTTACCGGCAATTGTTGTTGCAGCTTCGGCTTCTATGCCATAGTCTTTTTGCTTATCGCCATTCTTGTAATAGCTCTCAAAAGTAGTATTGTCAAAATAAAACAGGAATACATCTTTGATCTCCCTGCGAAAACCCACTATCCGCAAACTGTGCTGCGCCGATGCATATTCCACACCACCCTCATATCCCAGCGACTGCTCCGGCTCCAGGTTCCGGTTACCGTATTCAGAATACAACTGGTAAAGCGACGGCACTTTATAACCCGAAGAAACGTTCGCAAAGATTTTCACTTCGTCGTTAATACGGAAGGCTGGTGTAAAAGAGAATGTTCCATTATTACCATAGATAGAATGGTGGTTGTAACGTCCTCCCGCTTCCACAGAAAAACCAGTATTGGTTTTCAGCAGTACGGAAGCAAATACACTGAACTGCTTCGTGAATGTAGTATCCGCACCCAGCACTTTTGAATTAAACGGACCGAATGCGCTTACCGAGCTATAGCTCTGGTCGCTGGCATTCCTGCGGTAATCAGCCCCTGCAAGAATACTCATATTGGCTGTGGGGTTAATATTAGCGTACAACTCAAGGAACTGCGACTTGCCCGTATAGCCCCCCTTCTGGTACTTCGAAAACCCGCCTATATCTGTTGAGTCATCTGTAAAGTCGCGGTCAAACCAGTTGCTGTTATAGTTCAGGTAGAACTTGGTTTTACGAAGCTGGTATTGCACGTTAGCGCCAAAAACAATATTGCGGTTGGTATAAGTATAATCCTTATCATCAGCAAAAGCCCCTGCATCAATATCCGCTTTATTATTATTGTATTTGCCATACACTTTACCATACCATTTGGTATTAGGGCGAAAACCGATACCAAACAACAGGTTCTGTTGTCGGAAGCCATCATTATCAAAATGCTTATTACCCGTGCTGTCATATGCAGAAGAAAAACCGTCACTGTGAATATGTGAATACCCCACAAAATAATCTCCCTGGTCATCAATCTTACCGCTTAGGTTTATACCACCTCTGAAAGTACCATAGCTGCCAAATGCAGAATGAATATTGATGGCAGGATTTTTATCCCCGGCTTTCCTGGTAATGATATTAACCACCCCGGCTACCGCGTCAGAACCATAGAGGGTAGACTGGGTACCTTTAAGAATCTCAATACGCTCTATCTGGTCTACATTATAAGTGTTAAGATCAAATTCGCTGTTGATACCAGCCGCGTCATTCTGCGGAACACCATCCAGCAGGATCAGCGTGTTACCCGCAGAAGCACCACGCACATAAAGGGTTTGATTGGTACCCAGCGCATTATTGGCGCCATTAATGGTAATACCCACCTGCTCGTTGATCACTTCTGTAAGCGATTTACCATAGCTGCGCTGTAATTGGGCCTGCGTAATCACACTCAGCACGCGTCCTGTCTCATTCTGTTTCTGGGGATACTTGTTAGCCGTGATAATGACCTCGCTTAAGCTGCGGGTACTGTCCTGCCCATACGTATAACTGCTGAATACCACAGCAGCCACAAATAAAATTTTCCTTTTCATTTACTGAAAAAATTTTTTGGTGACTGCTTTCGAGAAAACAAAAAGAAAGAAATATAAATGCCGGAAGGCCTTTACACTCCAAGCCTTTCACCCGAAAGCTGAATGATTGTTAAATGGCTGTGGCAGGTCTTCTGGCTTACCCACCTTTTACACTTCCTTCCCATCCCGCATTAGCTACGGAACAGTGGATGCAGTGTGTAAAAGTTCGCCTTACAGCGATGGGATTACAGCTACGGGGATAGCACCGGAATTACACCGGGTTTCCCTTTTAACCCCGGCAAAACCGGGGACCAAAACCGGGAGCAAATGTATAACATTTGTTATGTAACGAGCAAACTATTTGTACTGGGTGGGGGTGGGTGCAGTTTATTGTTGTGCAAGGGCAGCTGCAGGGTCTTTTACAAACTCTTCCTTACAACCCTCAGCGCAAAAGCCATAGATTTTTCCCTTATAGTGCGCCGTATCCTCAATACCGGCCCTCAGCGGCATCCCGCATACAGGGTCATGGTTAGAAGCAAACTTAACCCCTGTCATATCACGGGTTACTGCTCCGGCAGGGCGCTCGGTCATTTTTTTAGCAGGTGTGGTCGGAGTTGCGGCAGGTGCCTGTTGATTTTGTCCTTTACACGCAGCCAGGGCGGCAATAACCAGCGCACCAAAGAAAATTGATTTGTTCATTGTATAATTTTTAGTCCTTTAAACAATCAGGTAACTGCCTGTATTAAGGGGCAATCCCCGCAACTACGCCACCGGGTCTACCAATTACCCCTTTTTTGCGACGGCAAAGATAGGCCTATTCCGCACCACAGGCAAACACCATTACCCCTGCAACAGCATAAATCTGCCTCTGGAGCGCTGCCCGTCACGACAGCAGCTTATAGCCCAGGAAGGCGATCGCTACTGCTATCAGCAGCAAAATCACCTTGATCCTGTTCCTCGCAGCCCTCATCTGCACCACTACGGCAGATCGGTCGTTGCTCTTATTTCTGTTGATCATCCTTGTCATTTTTTATGATTAATGTTAAAGAGCAATGCTCAGGTGCACCATGGCCCTGTTGCCCGACACTACCCGCCCTGCAGCCAGCCGCTGCGCTATTGGCGATTGATAATTAATACCGATGCTGACCCTCTTCCAGTAAGCTTCCGCACCAAAGCTGGCCATCAGGCTGTACCCACCCGACTCCTCTACCCACGTATTCCTGTTCTTAAGGTCGCGCTCCGCCGTTTCGTACAATACTCCGGCATTGGGTGCAAGACCACAGTTGCGCGACAGCCTGAATTTATAATACGCCAGCGTATTGAGCGTAAGCTTATTACCATAGCGGTACTGGTAAGCATTACCCGTATTGATCTTATAGGTCAGGTTAGTATTGATACCCGCGTCCATAACTCGCACATCATAAGCCGCGTTCAGCATAATATCTGTACTGCCAGTGCCCAGTTGAAAATTGTTCTGCATGTTCTGCCCGATATTCTTCTCCGCAGGGTCATACTTACCCGTAGGCAGTTTTACCCCCGCCCCCAGCCACAACGAATGCACCAGCATCCTGTTACCCAGTACCATTGCACGCTTGCTGAACAGGTTGTAATAACCGATCACAGCTACGTCGCCCATACCGGTCTTGTTCGTTTTCTGCCCCTGGTTTATCCGCTCAATCATATTCAATGGCACCAGGCCCAGCACCCTGAAACGCTTACCAATGTTGTATGCCCCCCAGAGTTCAGTGCTCCGGTAGGTTTCATCAGTAGTGAGGTAACTTACAGCACCCCCATCGCCAAGATGCGTACGCAGCAGCTTATGCTGGTAACGCAGGCCGATAAACTTCTTTTTAAACTCCGGCAGCAGGCCAATATAATAACTGCCTGCACCACAACCACAGATATCGCAGGCTATAGCCGTATACGTTATGCCCGATAAAAGCAACAGTAATAATATTCTTTTCATACCATATATCCTTTACTCCGAAAGTTTGGGGTTTCTGATAAAAGCATCATCCGTTAACGTCTTCAGGAATGCGATGATCAGTTGTTTCTCTGCTGCCGTCATTCGTATACCCGGCATACCGCCATTCAGCAACAGGGGGTCCAGCGTAGGGCTAACCATCACGCCACTGCTGTAATGATCCAGTACCGCCGCCAGCGTCAGGAAACGACCGTCATGCATATACGGTGCCGTATTGGCCACATTACGAAGGCTCGGCGTTTTAAACTTATACAGATCGTTCACATTAAGCGTTATCCGGTACCGCCCGCTGTCATTAACCATGCTCGGAATAAGCCCGTTGTTATGAAACCCGTTGTCAGTAAAAAGGTCCGTGGCATGGCACGAAGCACACTTCTGCGCAAACAATGTCCTGCCCGACAGTTCATCCGCTGTAAGCGTACCTCCCTCATTACGCACATATTTATCATAGCGCGAGTCAGCACTTACACACTGCAGCATAAACTGCGAGAGCGCTTTCAGCATATTACCGGTAGTTATTTCTCTACTGCCAAACGCCTGCTCAAACAATGCCGGGTAAGCCGCATCACGCTTCATCTTTTCCAGCACATTGCCAATATGCTCCGCCATCTCCACCGGGTTTTCAATAGGCGCCAAAGGCTGCAGATCCAAATTAAATACCCCCCCGTCCCAGAAAAAGAAACGGCTCCAGCCCAGGTTCATAATCGGTGGCGAATTACGTGTGCCCACCCGGTCAAAAACACCATGGCTCACATCATGCCCATGATGAGTAAACGCATTCGCCTGCTGGTGGCAGCTTCCGCAACTCACACTGTTATCAGCCGACAGGCGGGTATCGTAAAAAATCTTCTTGCCCAGCGCAAAACCCTCCTCTGTAATAACATTACTGCTTTCATCATAAATCAATGCCGGGAAATTAGCCGGCTTAACCAATGGCATGGGGTGCGTACTGCCTGCAACAACGGCATCCTTACTGCACGAAGCACCCAGCGCTGTCAGGATCACGATGATAGAAATTACCATCGTGATCCTGTATGGCGCCATGGCTGATAAATACTTAGTCATTATGAATATGATCAATGTTGAACATACCCGCGTAATTATTGGCAATATTTACCGAGTAAGGCATAAACATTACTGTGGTATTGGCAGCAATACTCACGTTGGTACTGCCATTCATCACTTTGGCAATATCCGCCATGATATGAATATGCGGTGCCTCAGGCTTGTTCTGCCTTACTTTGGCCGAAGCCCCAGCACCAGCATTCAGTGTAATCGTTTTGATATTGTTGATCGTCGGTGAAGAATATCCCCCGAAACCACCGATATGATAACGGAACTTCTTGTCCGCAGTCGTAGCCACCGCCGAAGTACCTTCCAGTTTTACAAAAATATAGCCCGAATTCCAGGTCCAGTACATGCCCGCACCAGCTCCCGCAGGGTCAAGCACACCAGTACGTTCAGCCAGGGGCGCTGCACATTTCGAACTGTCTACCCCAAGCGTAAACGTAATCCCTGTATAATTACCGGCAGGTACGTCATCAAGGGTAATCATCTGCGAAGGATCCTCTTCCTTTATCAGGAAATAGCTGCTGTTTTTGGGTACCACATACTCACTGCCATCATCCTTTTTAAGACGGATATTGCTGATATAATAATCCAGCAGGTTTACGCTGAAGCTCTCCCCCGCCGCATTGGTATAAACCCCCGTATTCAGTTGCAGGTTGGATCCGCCAACCACATTATCAAACTCAATCTCCAGCTCTCCCTTATCCGTAGGCAGGTATTCAGCAACAGTATCCTTTTTGCATGAGCTCAATGCAGTAAGTGCACTTATAAAAATAAACAGTCGTTTCATTTGAAAAATAAATTATGTCTGCAGAGGGCAGAATGGCAGAAGCCTGTTCCACCACCCGGCAGTTGATGTGTAAAAAATGATAAATGATTAAAATAAGACGGTGAAATACACCATCAGTAACCCCTGCCATATATATACTATGTACAGGCAGGCAAGCCATCTGCCGCATCAGGGCCGCTTATGGCAGGCGTAGAACCTCAGGCCCCCGGAGGATGAAAAATGGAAAATGAACGGTCTTTCTCTTCGCCTTCAGCATGCAGTTGGCGGTATGGCGTAACAACGATATAAAGCGCGGGTTGTGTAACCACGGCATAAAAAGACCGGGAAGAAAGTACGTCAGTTTTGTTTTCGGCACGGCGCTCCGGGTTTTCCTGGTCCTTTTTCTCCTCCTGCTCAATCTTCTTCTTTACCTGGCAACGCCCCTTACAATCCGATTGCAGTTTAGCCTTATTGATACAGTAGCGGGCATAAGCATCCGTGTTGGTATAATAATCCAGCATGATAAATGACCTCTGGAAACTCTGTCCCAAAAAAGCCAGCAGTAAAACCAAAGCCGCAAACTGCTTAAACATACCGCAAAATTCGTAAAAAAAAAGGAACCCGCAAATGACCAATATCATCTTTTATGGAAATACAGCACCCCACTATTGGCCATACCCATATACGCCCCGGCATGTAAAAGTATATTGAGTATGAAATAAGTAATCTTGAAGGGAGGATAACCCAGTGATACCCCACTGATAGCCCACCTATAACATATATGGAAAAGGAGAGATAACCAGTAGAGTAGATAGCCCTAAGCGGCAACGCATAAACCGATTTATTTGTATCTTTTCGCAATGCAAATCAAGTCCAAGCTCAGCCTGTTCGACTTTACCATGATCGTCGTAACCTTAGTAATCGGAATGGGCATTTTTAAAACGCCGGTTAATGTTGCAAAAGCCGCGCCCGACGGGATGCTGTTCTTCCTTTGCTGGATAGCCGGAGGCGTGGTGGCACTCTGCGGGGCGCTTACCTATGCCGAAATAGGCAGCCGTTACCCCGTCACGGGCGCTTACTACAAAGTGTTTTCTTACGCATATCACCCATCAGTAGCTTTTGCCGTAAACTGCATCATCCTCATTTCCAACGCAGCCTCGCTGGCAGGCGTGGCGCTTATCGGGGCCGAGTATATGGTCAGCCTGCTCTTCCCCGGCAGTGCAGATACCACTAACGTTCGCATCATCATCGCCATCACCTCCATACTGATCTTTTATGGCGTAAACCTGCTTGGGTTAAAAATGAGCGCCAAAACACAAAATATCCTGGCCATTATAAAGATATCACTTATTCTGCTGCTCATCGCCCCGCTTTTCTTTGCGCCCGACCCCGTTGCAGGCAATACAGCCCAGCGCGTAACCAATCCCTCCCTGCTGGAATACCTGAAGGCGTTTGGCATAGGCCTCGTTGCCGTATCCTTTACCTGTGGCGGCTACCAGCAAACCATCAATTTTGGCGCAGAAGTAAAAAACCCCGGTAAAAATATCCCGAGAGGCATCTTCCTCGGCATCTTTATCATCATTACCCTTTACCTGCTCATCAACTATGCCTATTATAAAGTGATCGGTTTCGAAAACCTCAAAAACGCTACGGGTATTGCAGCCCTCATGGCAACCAATGTACTCGGAAGCGCTGCGGGCAAAGTCTTATCAGTACTGCTGTTTCTTTCTGTACTGGCTTATGTAAACGTACTGCTGATGAGCAACCCCCGCGTAATGCAGGCCATGAGTGAAGACGGCATCCTGCCCGGAGCCTTTGGAAAAAGAACCCTCCGCCGCGATGTGCTCTTTACTTCCCTGAGTGTTTTTGCAGGCATCTGTGTAGTCGTAATCTTCTGGGCCGAAACCTTCGATAAGATCCTCAGCTTCACCATCTTCCTCGACTGCTTTGGTATGATCCTTTCCGCAGCCACCATCTTTGTATTGCGGCCACGAACCAAACACTTAGACGGTACAGGCATCTACAAAATGAAGTTATACCCGCTGCAACCCGTCGTATTTATCCTGGCCTACCTGTTCGTAGGTATCGCCATCGCAATGGACTATAAAGATAATGATTACGCCGCCCTGAAAGGCGCCGCAGTACTGCTGGTATCACTGGGCCTGTTCTTTGTAATCAGGGAACTGCAAAAGAAAAAATAACAGTTATGGATATCTCATACATCATCAACGAACTGGGCGAAGATCGGGAACAATATTTTAATGCGATCGCTCCGCCCATTGTGCAAACAAGCAACTTTGCCTTCCGCAAGATGGACCACCTCCGCCGCGCGTTTGAAGATGAATATTCAACTTTTCTTTACAGCAGGGGCCTCAACCCTACGGTAGACATACTGAGAAAAAAACTGGCTGCGCTCGATGCCACGGAAGACTGTCTCGTATTCAATAGCGGGGCCGCCGCCATCTTTGCCGCCGTACTGGCCAACGTCCGTTCGGGCGACCATATTGTATCGGTAGACAAACCCTATACCTGGGCCCAGAAAATGTTTAACGACATACTCCCCCGCTTTAATATAACCACTACTTATATCGACGGAACCGATATAGGTAATTTTGAAAGAGCCATACTCCCCAATACCAAAATCATCTATCTCGAAAGCCCCAACAGTTGGGATTATAAATTGCAGGATCTGAAAGCCGTAGCCGATCTGGCACGCGCCGGGGGCATCGTTACCATCTGCGACAACAGCTACTGCACCCCACTCTATCAGCAACCTGCCGCCTTTGGCATCGACCTCGTACTCCAGTCAGCTACCAAGTACATCAGCGGCCACAGCGATGTCGTAGCCGGAGTACTGTGCGGTAGCCGGGAAAGAATGGCAGGGATATTCAACAGCGAATACCTCAATATCGGCAGTGGCATCCAGCCCTTCAATGCCTGGCTGCTCATCCGCGGCCTGCGCACCTTACCAATGCGGTTAAAACACATCTCAGCTTCTACCCGTATACTGGTCGATTTTCTCAGCCGGCACCCGGCCGTAGAAGAGGTCATCTTCCCGCTCCATCCTGCTTTCCCCCAGTACAAACTCGCACAGCAACAGATGAGCGGTGCCTGCGGCCTTTTAACAATGGTTCTCAAAGCAGAGAGCGAAGACGCCATCCGGCGTTTCAGCGAAGCCCTTAATCATATATACATGGCGGTAAGCTGGGGAGGCCACGAGTCACTCATTATTCCCAGATGCGCTGGTTTAAAGACCGGGCACTTTAACGCCGCTAACCGCGAACACAGGATGGTACGCCTTTATGTGGGGCAGGAAGACCCCGCATACCTGGTGGCCGATATAGACCAGGCCCTCACAAAGATGCACGGCTAAAACAGGCCGTTTATCCTTTCATTTTTAGGGCATTACATTTCTATCTGTTACATTTGTTGTATGAAAACAAAGACACTTTACATAGCTTTTGTACTCTTAACTTTCAGCTCCGCAAAGGCCCAGGAAAAGTGGACCCTCCTGAAATGTGTGCAATATGCAATGGATAATAACATCAATGTGAAGCTGGCCACATTGCAAACCAGTTTTTCCGAACTGCAGGTAAAGCAGGATAAACTATCCCAATACCCCACGCTCAACCTCAGCAACAACTACAGCATGAGCTTTGGCCTGCGCGAAAACCCTACTACAGGCGTACTGACCAACCAGCGCTTTTTTAGTGCCGGATTTGGTCTCCAGAGCAGCGTAAACATATTCAATTGGTACAGCCGTAAGAACCAGATCGCGGCAGACGAGTTCGAACTGCTGGCGGCAAGAGCTACGGTAGACAAACAGAAGAACGATGTTGCCCTCCTTACCGCCAATCTCTTCCTGCAGATCCTCCTCAGTAAAGAGCAGGAACATATAGTAGAAGTACAACTACAACAATCACAAGCCCAACTGGCAAATACACGTAAACTGGTCAATGCCGGATCACTCCCCGAGTTAAACGCCGCTGAGCTTGAAGCCCAGGTAGCGCGCGACAGTTCCAACGTCATCTCTGCAAGGGGAAGCACACAGCAAAGCATACTTACCCTTAAAGCAACCCTGAATCTCGACGCGGCAGTACCCTTCGATATTGACTCGCCCCCGGTAGAGAAAATATTTGTTGAAGATCTTGCCTCCCTGCAACCCGAATCAGTATATGCGCTTGCCCTCCAGAACCTTCCGCAGCAACGCGTAAACCAACTGAAATATAAAGCCGCACAAAAGAACAGCCGGGCCGCCTGGGGTGCTATGCGGCCCAGCATCAGCGGGTTTGGCGGCCTTTCTACCAATTATGTTTATTTCAGAACACCAGTGTATGAGCAAAATCCAACAGGGCTATTCGCTAATACTGGTCTGATCGTTAACAGTGGCGGTACTATACTACAGGTACAACAGCCTACTTTTTCTACGGGTAATATATCTAAATATATCACTCCGGCACCTTTTTTCAGGCAGCTCAATACCAACTTCGGCCAGAATATCGGTATCGGCCTCAGCATACCCATCTTCAACGGCGGGTCATTACGCAGTGCCTACGAAAGAAGCAAGCTCACGCTGAAAAACTGGGAACTTATCAAAGAGCAGGACAACCAGAAGCTGAAGCAGGATATCTACCAGGCCCATAATGCAGCCCTTACTGCCCTGCAGAAATTCAATGCTTCCGCCAAGAGCGTTTCCACCGCCGAAAAAAGTTACTCCTTCGCCCAAAAACGTTATGGCGTAGGCATGCTTTCAACATTCGAATTAATTACCAACCAGAATAACCTGTTCCGCGAAAAACTCCAGCACCTGCTGAATCAGTACGACTACGTATTTAAAATGAAAGTGCTTGAGTTTTATAAAGGACAGGGACTGAAATTATAACAGAAATTAGTAATTGTGCCGCAGACATAGCAATACCAGTTGCCTTCCCTTCAACCCGGTACGCCTATTTCGCAGCAAAACAAAAATATAGCTATGAGTAAATCGTTAAAATGGATATTGATCAGTGTAGGTGTATTGCTGGTCCTGATGATCATCCTGTCTAAAACCGGGGCATTTGGTAAAGATGGCGGCACAAAAGTGAGCGTCGAAAAAGTACAACGCCGTACCATTACCGAAATTGTAAGTGCCAATGGTAAGGTTTATCCCGAAGTGGAAGTAAAGATCAGCCCGGATATCAGCGGCGAGATCACCGAACTGAATGTTCAGGAAGGCGACAGCGTAAAGAAAGGCCAGATACTTGCCCGTATCTATGCCGATATATACAGCATACAGCGCGACCAGGCTGCCGCAGGTCTGGCACAAAGCGAAGCACAGGTAAACAATGCAGAGGCACAGGTAGCCAACTCACAGGCCGCACTCGCAGCCCTCAGGGCCAATATGGAACAGGCACAACGTACCTACGATATGCAGAAAAAACTGTTCGATGAAAAAGTAATCAGCCAGAATGAATTTAATGTGGCAGACGCTGCACTAAAAACAAGCACGGCCAATTATAATGCAGCCGTACAGGGCATCCGCAGCACTCAGGCCAGTGTAAAAGGCGCAAAAGCCAGTGCACAGAGCGCAAGGGCCAATCTCGAAAAGAGCGCCAAAGACCTTGGCCGTACTGCTGTCGTAGCCCCGATGGATGGAGTAGTAAGCCTGATGAACGTAAAGAAAGGTGAAAAAGTAGTCGGCAACAGCATGATGGCAGGTACCGAAATGCTGCGTGTGGCCGATATGCAGAAGATTGAAATACGTGTAGACGTCAGCGAAAACGACATACCAAAAGTAAAACTCGGCGATAGCGCTAATGTTGAAGTAGATGCATACAGTTCGCGTAAGTTCAGGGGTATCGTAACGCAGATCAGCAGCAGCAATAATGGAGCCGCCACACAAAGCAGCCTTACCAATACCAGCAACGATGTAACCAATTACAAAGTGTATATCCGCATCCTTCCCGAAAGCTATATGGACCTCATTGGTAAAGGCAGCTTTCCTTTCCGCCCGGGTATGAGCGCCAATGCCGACATACAAACCAAAACGCACACAAACGTATTGAGCGTACCCATAAATGCCATTACAACCCGTATGAAAACAGACAGTACAGGTAAAGAGCGCAAAAAGGATGAGAATAGTACTACGGGCAGCACAGCAGTTTCGCACGACCAGGATATAGACGTAGTCGCCTTTGTATTACAGGCCGACGGTAGCGTTAAAAAAGTAATAGTAGAAACCGATATACAGGATCTTAATAATATCGAGGTCACCAGGGGGTTAAAAGAGGGAGACCAGGTCATTACCGGGCCATACGAACTGGTAAGCCGCACCCTTACGGAAAAGACAAAAGTAAAAGTCGTCGATAAGAAGGAACTATTCGATAAGAAATAAAACCCCTTAAGGGAATAGCCCTTCTGCCTTCGCAATGCTCTCTGTCTTGCCTACATCTATCCACCTGTCACCACTGTGCTCATATCCCACAATCTTATGTTCAGCGGCCAGGTCAAGGTACATATCAGTAAGAGAAAATTTACCCTTCTGCCTGATCAGCGGAAACACTGTCGGCTCAAACACAACCACACAGCTATACGCCAACGGGTGCAGCACACGCCCCGGTATTACAATCTTTTCTTCGCCCGTACTCACATTTCTCCATCCGCAAAGACGGTTATCCTTATCGAAAAGAAAATAACGCGAAGTCTCTCTTTTTGAAACAGCAAAAGAGATCAGCGGTTGCTGCTCCTTATGGAAAGCCAGCAGTCCGCCAATGTCGAGGTCAGTGAGGATGTCTGCATTAACCGTTATAAAAGGCTGGTCGCCATCAAGCAATGCCCGGGCCTTTACCAGCCCTCCGCCTGTTTCAAGCACAGAGCTTGTCTCATCACTGATGCTGATCTCGCTTCCCCAGCCCTTATGCTCCATCAGTTTATTAACGATCTGGCCGGCAAAATGATGCACATTTATAACCACATTGGTTATGCCATTATTTTGCAGGTATTCGATATTACGCTGTAGCAATGTTTTGCCATTTACTACAGCCAGTGCTTTAGGATGATGGTCCGTCCAGGGTTTAAACCTTGTGCCCAGCCCGGCTGCAAATATCATCGCTTTCAGAGATGCAGTGTCTGCCATAATGATAAGAAGTGTATGGTATTAAAATTTTGTCTCGCTGATGCCCTGCACAATATGGTTCAGTTCTACCTTCACGTTATACTTGTTTCTTAAATGCCTTACCACCGCATCAGCAGCATACACGCTGCGGTGCTGCCCGCCGGTACAACCAAAATTGATCATCAGGCTGTCAAAGCCCCGCTGAATATAATCCTCTACAGTAATATCAATCGTGTTGTAAATATTGTTCAGAAACTCGGGCATGCGCGTGCGTTGCTCCAAAAAGTCTTTTACAAGCTTATCCCTGCCAGTAAGCTGTTTGTACTCCTCAAAACGCCCCGGGTTAAGGATGCCCCGGCAGTCAAAAACAAAACCGCCGCCATTATCGCTCAGGTCTTTCGGGTAACCCGTTTTCTTATAAGAAAAACTGTTCACCTTTACAACCAGTGGTGTATCAGCCGTAGCCTGCACAGGCGTAAAGGATTGAATCACCTCCGCACTCACACAGATCTCCAGCACTTTTTTAAATTCCGGCAATACGATCCCAACACTCTGGTTATTGATAAACCATTTCAGGTTATTCAATGCCAGTGGGATGCTGGTAAGAAAGTGGGCCTTGCGCTCAAAAAGCCCCCTGAAACCATAAGCGCCCAGTACCTGTAATAAACGGATCAGCACATAACCATTGTACTGGCTGCGGAAGATGCCCCTGTCCACAGGCTGGCCCGTGATCTCTTCAAAAGCATTCATATAATCTTCCAGCAGGTGCTGCTTCCAGTCATCAGGCAGGTTTGCCCTCGCCTGCCAGAGCAGGGAGGCAGCGTCGTACTGAGGCGCTCCTTTCATTCCTCCCTGGTAGTCTATAAAATGTATCGTACCCTCCGGCTTTATCATAATATTACGGCTCTGGAAATCACGAAACATAAAATACTTATACTCCGTATGCGTAAGGTAATTGCTCAACGCCTCAAAGTCATCCATCAGCCGTTGCTTATCATAAGGTTTCCGCAAAGCATCAAGAAAATAATACTTAAAGTAAAGCAGGTCAGCCATGATAGCCTGTTTACCAAATTCTTTGTTGGTAAGGCATCTGTCATAATCCAATCCCTCGTCACCCCTGATCTGTAAGAGGGCCAGTTGCTGAAGGCTTTTCTTAAACAGCTCATACACACCGGTAGTAAACCCCTCCCCTTCAAGACGGTTTAAAAGAGAAATATCCCCAAAATCTTCCTGTATATAGATCATCCCCTCCCCATCAACCGCATAGACAGTGGGCACACCAAGCTGCTTTGCAGAAAAGTGTTCCGAAAAATAGATGAATACCTCGTTCTCCTTTATATTCTCCCCATAGGTAGCAATAAAAGTAGCAGCAGCAGTATGTAGCCTGTAATAATGCCGCTCACTGCCCGATTGGGGAAGCTTATCGATACCCGTAACCGTATCTGTATTAAAACTCGCGAAAAGCCGGAGTATTTTTTCTGTGATCGTTTGCATATCGCTTTAAAGTTGTAAAGTAAAGTAAAACAGGGGAATTTTGACCAGGTACATCAATTCGTTAAATTGCCGTATATTTAGGTATGCTCACGATAGCAAAAAATATACTGCTCAATGGCGCTGCTAACCGGCCTGTTGTTTTAGACATATTCTTCAGCAGCAACCAAAAACCAAATCCTGTTGTCATTTATGCACATGGTTTTAATGGCTTTAAAGACTGGGCAAACTTCGACCTCATAGCCACAGCGTTCGCCCGCGAAGGCTTTACCTTTATTAAGTTCAATTTTTCCCATAACGGTACTACACCCGAACAACCGGAAGACTTCGCAGACCTCGAAGCCTTCGGACATAACAATTACACCAAACAACTCGAAGACCTCCGTGCCGTTGTTGACTGGATCTGTAATCCCGGTAATACCTATGCCGCAGTAATAAACACCCACAGCATCAGCCTGATCGGGCACAGCATGGGAGGCGGCATCTCCATTCTTTACGCCTCAGAAGACCCAAGAATTACCCGGCTTATCGGCTGGGCAGCCATAAGTGAATGCAAAACACCCTGGGCCAACTGGAGCAGAGAGCAGCTCGAAGAATGGAAGTCTGCAGGCGTACAATACTATACTAACGGCCGCACCCGTCAGCAAATGCCGCTGTACTATCAACTGTACGAAGACTATACCACCAATATCCGCAGGCTGAATATCGAACGCGCCATCAAACAACTCAATATACCTATACTGCTTTGCCATGGAACAGCCGATACAGCAGTACCTGTTGAAAAAGCACACCAGCTCAAAGACTGGCAACCCCGTGCCCAACTCTATACTGTAGACAGCGATCATGTTTTCGGGCGAAAACATCCCTCCCAGGAAGCGGAACTTCCCCCCGCAATGAAAGCTGTTTATGACACTACTATGACTTTTCTGAAAACCACTGCCTCACTATGATATTTCAAGTGTCAGGATCTATATAAACAGTAAACAATTTATTTCCGCAATATTGAAAAAAGACGATATTTGATCGCTATAAGTTAACCTTAATACATTCTCCCAAAACCCCATCCTTAACGCTCTGCGGATGGAACAGCATAACCTGTTTTATAAACATTAAATAAACACGTATGAAACACAAATCTTTCCTAAAAAGAACAACCATGCTCCTGTTTCCGCTCTGGTTAAGCGGCACCACTAACGCTCAGGACACAAACATCCCATCCGTAACCGCCACGCCTGCATATGGCAGGTCTTACACACAAAGCATACTGCCCCCCTCCTCAAAGATTGCTCACAAACTGTTGCAGTTACAGCAAATCACTACCCGGAACGCTAACTGGAAAACCTCAACCGACACCGCAGCATTTTCAACACTCAATATCATCCAAAACAAAGTACGCGTTATCATAGAGGCCGATAATGGTACCGACATGTCTGCATTTCAATCCGTATTACAAAAAAATGGTCTTTCCGATTTATCCGTTTACCAAAATATGGTAGGTGGCTATATCGACATCGCTCAACTGAGCAACCTCGAAGGCATAGCCCCGCTCCGCTACGTACATCCTGCATCAAAAGCCATCCGAAGGAGCGGAAATGCCCTTTCGCAGGCAGACAAAGCCGCCAGGGCCGATATTGCCAGGCGCCTCTACAAAGTAAACGGTAAAGGAGTAAAGATCGGCCTCCTGTCCGATAGCTACGACGCTTATGGCGAAGCTGCACTGGGCGTTCGCACCGGTGAACTGCCCGGTATCGATAACCCTAACGGTTTTACAAAACCCGTGGTAGTACTTAAAGACTATAACAGTCCTTATGCAATTGACGAAGGACGCGCATTAGCCGAAGTAGTACACGATATTGCACCGGGTGCAGAATTGTATTACTACACGGGGTATATCGACCAGGTAGATTTTGCCGCAGGTATAGAAAAACTTGCCAATGCAGGATGTAAAGTTATTGTAGACGATGTTGCCTACTTTGAAGAGCCTTTCTTCCAGGATGGTATCGTCAACCAGGCAATCACCAAAGTAAAAAACAAAGGGGTAACCTATGTTACCGCCTGTGGCAACTCCGGTTCAGTGGGCTATGAAAAAAACTTCAAAGGTGTTTCAGGTAAGTATAACGGAGCTTCTGTTGTTTACCACAACTTTTCTTCTGATAACAGTCGGCCCAACATTGCATTAACCTTTACACTGCCTGCTTTTTTTGTAACCAATATGGTGTTGCAGTGGGATGAACCCTTTTATGCAACAAACCGTGGCGGAGCCAAAAGCGACTACGACCTGATGCTCACCGTAACCGACAGCACAGGCACAACCAGCTTTATCGACGACGCCAATAATATCGGCGGGTCACCCTACAGCTTTGTGGGTCTCTTCAACTCCAGCCCGCAGCCCATTACCATTAACCTCTACGTAATGAGAAAGGCAGGCAGCCCCGCAGCACGCTTTATCAAGATTGTAGACATGACAGGCGGCGCCGTTTTCCTGCCGGGCGAAACAACCCAGGGCATTAACGCCGGCACCGTTGTTGGGCACAGCAATAGCAACGACGCCATCAGCGTAGGCTCAGCATATTACAGGAAAACACAAATGTTTGGCGCCGTAAAAGACAGCGTACAGCGTTACTCTGCAAGAGGCAATACAAAGATTCTTTTCACCACCGACGGCAGGCCGGGCACACAGGAGCGTTTAAAACCCGATATAGTAGCCGCAGATGGGGCCAACACCTCTTTCTTCGGGTTCGATTATGATGGCGATGGATATCCCAATTTTGCCGGTACCAGCGCAGCAGCCCCGGTAGTTGGCGCTATTGCCGCTCTTGCCATTGAAGCCTCAAAATGTGCAGGCACCATTCCACCCGATCTGATGAAAATGGTAATGCAACGGTCTGCCAACGATATGGATGATCCCGCTACAACTGGTTTCGATAAAGGATACGATAAAGCTACAGGTTACGGATTCCTCAGGGCAGATGATGTTGTCAGAACCTTTACAGGTGCCTGCAGTTCACCCCACCAGCCAATCGCCATATTACCCATCATCATTCACCTTTTCCCGAACCCCGTACAAAACATTTTGCAGATAATATTCGGCATACCATCATCAGGCAATTCCAGGGCCACCTATTCTATCCTGAATTCAGCAGGCCAGCAGGTACTCGGCGGTACGCTTAATACTACCAAAGCCAAAGCAGAAATAGATGTTAAATCGCTCCGCCCCGGCAATTACTACCTGCGCATCGAACAGGAAGGAAAGATAAGCGTAGTACAACCTTTTATAAAACAGTAATAACAACTGTATTTCCATTAAAAAGCCTGCACGTATACTTCTGCAGGCTTTTTATATTAAACACTTTCTTTAGCAGTTTATAATACCCGCCTTAATCATCGTCACCCTTCTTTTTTATTCCCGTGCGCAGGAAAGCAGCACGCCGTGGCGACGGATAAACGGAATGCTCCCCTTTAACAGCATACCAGAGTACCCGGTTAAAGGCGTCATCAGGCGCGGAGTCTTCTTTTGCAAAATTGAATGTTTCCGAAAGCCGCTGCCATCCATTAACAGCAACATTCTTTTCATTGAGGTCAATAAACAACGGCTTCGCCCTGAATGTATATCCATTAGGCTTGGGCTGAAAGCAACGCCACATTGGTGTGGCAGCAGCATCATACTGTGTCATTGGCGGGATACCAAGTATAAGTTCCATTGTGCGTAATACCGAAGAGGTAGAATAGGGCGTATGATCAATAAAGCTCCGCTTTACAAGGCCTCCGGCCACATAAGCAGTAGAGCGGTGTGCATCAACATGGTCAGCACCATTCTGGGCATCATCCTCAACAATGAAAATAGCACAGGAGTCCCAGATGGGCGACAAGCTGAGATATTCTACAAAAAGCCCTACGGAAAGATCATTATCCGCAACATGTGCAAATGGAGTAGGCCGGCCTTTCCTCAACCCTTCAGTATGGTCATTGATGAGGCGCAGAGAGTTGAACCTCGGCACAGCATTGCGGGCCAGCAGCGAATCAAACTCCCTCCTCCATTGGTAAAAACGGGTAGTATCACGTACAGTTTGATCCCAACTCGTGAAATAAGGACAAAAGTGGTTCTCCAGTACAGGTATATTTGCTTTATAGTCGTCGGCAAATTCCCCATAAGTTCTATAGCTTACCCCAAACCTTTTACACTGGTCCCAGATAAATCCACCCTTATTATTGGCAATTTCTCTTGTCCCTTCCGCATCATATTTTCCTCCACGCCCGCCGTAGCTCGTTACCCAGTTTTTTTCAAGATAGTCCGTAGCATATGCACCAAGGCTCCAGTTATGCCCATCAGCACTAACCTCCCCGTCAACATAAAAATTATCCAGCAATACAAAGTCTTTAACCAAAGCGTGTTGGTTGGGTGTAATTCTTTCGCCAAACAACAGCAGGCTGGTATCGCCATTGCCGCCCGGCACGTCGGCAAGCACCTGGTCGTAAGTACGGTTCTCTTTCACTACATAAAACACATAGCGGATAGGACTCTGTTCACCAACTTTCATGGGAACAGGATTATTGATCTCGCCCTGCGCCAGCCTCTCCTTGTCTTTACTGTAAGGGGTGTTCTGGTAAACCGCGGCTGAATATATAGCTTGCTGCTTCTCCGAAGGCATTTTAATAATACTCAACGTACCCTTAAACAGTCCGCCAATATACTGTTCCTTCGGAGGCTGATTGAGATCCCCTTTCTGAAACTCTGCTTTACTTTTTTTCTCTACAGGATTGGGACCATCAGGATTAGGTAACGAAGAAAGCCCCTTCCCATTGGTCACAAATATCTCCTTGCCGATGACCTTTACATTAGTAGGGTACCATCCCGTAGGAATAAACCCTTTCGACCGGCTTTTACCGGGCTTACTTACATCAAAAACAGCAAGGCAATTATTATCCGCATTGGCTATATAAAGCAGTTTTTCTTTACCGTCTAACGCTAAGCCATTACTGGTACTCCCCGGAGGTGCGTCAGGATATAGCGCTGCATTAAGGGTTTCGATTACTGTACCTGTCCTGGTATCGATTAGAGACACGCTGTTGTCGTTCGCATTCGCTACAAAAAGCCAGCGGCCGTTCTTCGTAAGGCAAAGCTCATTCGGGTTATCCCCCACCGGTATTTCCCGTTCAATACGTGCTTCCTTCGTGTTGTACACCAGCAAACGGTCACATCCCCAGCAACTGATGAACAGGGTTTTCCTGTCGGGAGAGAGTTGACAGGCATAGGCTTCCCCACCCAGCGGTATCCTCCGTATCTCTTTTTTAGTTGCCAGGTCCATTACATACAAAGAGTTGTTATCCTTCGTAACCACATACAGTATTTGCTGTTGATCGTCGATCTCTATACCCGCGGGAGAAATCTCAACAGGCCATTTCTTGCCAAGCAGGATACTATCCTCCAGGAACAATTTCCCACCATCCAGTCTGTATTGCAGTATCCAGTTATCATTGCCGCCACTCGCATAGAGTCTTTTTTCATCGGCAGAGAACTTCAGTCCATACCAGCATTTACCTGCAACAACCTCATCAAGCTGTTTCCCTGCCCTGGCATCAAAAAGCTGTATAGATTGCTGGCTTTGCCCGTTATTCGTTACCGCCAGTAATTTGCCCGTACGGCTTACGGCCATATTGAGCGGCAGATCACCCAGTGGCAAGTTTTTACCCACTGCCGTTAACGCCCATCCGTTAGGCAATATTACCCTCATCTGTTTTAGCTGTGCTGCTGTCTGCCCGTCTGACAGTAATACGAATACAAGAAACGGGGCAATAAGAAAAGCCTTCTTCATATCTCTCTTTATACCATGAAAGTTACGAAGAAAGCTTTGGGATGGAGTTAAGTTTTTGTTATGCAGTCCCGCACTTCCGGGTCTCGCCGCCGCATGTCTCTTAAAGAATAAAGAAGCAGGGCCTATCCACGTTTCTATTGAAATAGACCCGGCAACAGCTACCTCCTCACTTTAATATCATCAATCTCTATTTCGCCAAACTGGTTATTTAATGAAATAATATCCGTTTCGATCAACTGACCGGGCATACCAAAATTCCTGATCCGTGTGATCTTCACCAGCGGGGCATCCTGCATGTAATATCCATAGCTATAATGCCTGAGCGATATCCTGTAAGCACCTCTTTTTGCATGCTTAACCTGGTATTCTGCAAAGCCCGAACCGGAAGGGATTTTTAACCATCCCCTGCCCTCTGCTTTCGGGCTCTGCTGATCCGCAATATACCCACCCGGCTCACGAATAAAAAGGTTGTTGAACCCACCCGAAGACAATTCGACTATAACACGAAGGTCCGACGGAACAGGGCGGATCAACTGCTTTGGTATGCCAGACAGGTCTATTACATCCTTATGTGCACCAATGATCATATTCATGTCGGCCAGCATAATCTCTTTAGCCCTGATCAGGTCTGCATTGTCCGAATTAGCCTCCCTGGTGATCCCGGTATATAATACATTCACCGCACTGTCATATAATCCCTGCTGGTATAACGACCAGCCCAAATCACGGTACAGGCTCAGGTTGTCAGGATAGTCTTCAATCAGTTCTTTATAAATAAACGCCGCCTTATGATGTTCCTTCAGGTATTCATACACAAACGCAATAGAAAGCTGTGCAGAAATAGTGTATGGATTAAGCTCCGCCACTTTATACATCATATCGTCTATATAAGTATCCAGGCCCGCTTCATGAAAATGTACCGCCATGTCAAGGTAAAACGATGCGTTACTCATATTATCTTTTTCCAGTTGAAGATACAGTCCAGGCTTTTTCTCTTTAGTTGCATCCTTTATTTGTACCATATAATCAACATCCTCCATATCCTTCAGCCGAACACGTTGGTTATAGTTGAAGTTATAATAGTTACCACCCTTCTTTGTTGTAATTATTATTGCACCATCTGTTGCTGCGCTGCCAAAAAGTACAGTCGCCGGCACACTCCGTACAATATCAACGTACTGGATATCATTGGGATGAATCTGGTTAATCATATCAAAGTCTGTAACTATGCCGTCTACCACCAATGCAGGCTTATTCTTTAGAGCAGACGAAACAGCACCCCTGATCCGGATATTAGTGATATCGCCGGGGTTACCGGAAGTGACCACCTGCACACCCGGCACCCTGCCCTGCAAAGCTGTAGCAATATCCCCATACGCCACCAGGTCCTTACCGCTCACTGTCGAAACAGCATCAGTCAGTATGCGGCGTTTTTGCATTGAGTACCCCGCTGTTACTACCACTTCCTTCAGCTCATCGCCCGAATTATTTCCGTACAACACACCGTCATACCCTGCCATTTCATTCTTATATTTTACCTTTTCCTGTTCGATACGTACATATGCCATAGCCGTTTCATCGGGCCCGATGCGGTTACTGTCCAATCCTGCCCATGCAAGGCGGTTATTATACTCCTCTGCCACAGATTTCAATACGTCAGCTTTACCCATTTTCTGCATCGTTTCATAACGGAGGCGATGGTTTGTTTTCACATACCCTTTTTCTACACACTCATCCATCAGGTCATCAGGCGGGGAGATATTGTACTTCACATAGTCTTCTGCTCTTTCGAGCACGATATACGCAGTCTGCCACGTTACTATTTTATGATCAATACCAAAGGCAAGGGTATTATACCAGTACATATTGGTTTGCATAAGTTCTTCAAATGTGGCCAGCACCTGTGCCTTATTATATTGATCCGTCTGGCAATGGCCCGAAAGAGTTAGTCTTTTTTTATATAACACCTTGTTGCCATAACCAAACTTCAGAATGATTGTGCGGGTATTCGCATTGACCATTCCTGTAACAACAAGCGGTACATTAATAGCACGGGGGCTGTTTACTTCTACCTTATTACCATATCCATCTTCTGCACCGATGAACATGATCTCTTCCATTACCATCTGCTGAAACAATACCTCCGGTTTATCCTCAAGCCTGAAATACCTGAGCGGCAAAGTGCGTGAATAGTACACATTGCTCTGGTAATAATAAGGTACATAATTACGACGTAAGTCAATACCACCCGTTATAATAGCAGTCGGAACACGCTGGTTTGTAATATCCCGTTTGCCCCAACTGTTATTACCATCACTGAATACGAGTATATAGTCATCCATGGTATCAAAATCAAGGTTACCTATCTGCGTGGCGCCATAACGTGGCAATCCATTTACGAATGTCTGCCACTTCCCTCCCGTAAGGTCCTCACCAGTAAAAACACGACCGGGTAATGCCTGGTGATTAAAAGGAATAATCGTTAACTGGCTTACAGGAAATTTTTTGAGTATGTCATTCAGCAACTGTACATACTTTGTGCGGTAGGCCGGATCCATAGAGTAAGAGCAGTCCCAGTAAATACGCAGTTTTTCTACCTCGAATTTTGCAGCCCCCGGTTTTTGCTCCGGTATGCTGCAAAAGAACCTGCCCGTTCCGGGGTCGATACAAAAATCATCAGCAGGTTCGGAAGATGTCAGCACAAAACTTATGGGTTCATTAACTGTTTTATTTACAAAGCCGGCAGAAAGCAGCCCCTGCCCTGCGGGTCCGTAAAAGCCAAACGTGCGCAACAGGCCTTTCTCTGTTGTGGCACGCGTTTGTGCAACAGTACTGATAATAGAAACATCCAGTTTTCCTGCATTATAGTTATTAAGCAGGCCAAGTTCGTATTGATAACGTTTATCCTTGAAGACTATCCTTTCCTCTATCCTGATCTTTACTTTCCGGCTCCCGTTAGCGGGTACAGGATAGATATTAAGCGTGTAGTTATTGGCGCCTGTCATTTGTAACAATGCCGGGTCAATGCGTTTACCCACTATAGTGGAGTAGGCCCGCTGTGCCTTCCATCTTTCTTCAATGCTTCCCTCCCTGTATTTCCCGTTCAGCTCAAGCTGAAACCCCGTTATTGCCTGTCCCTGCTTAAGAGAAAAATTAAACCTGCCTTCGATCTCTTCGCTGAGGCTATTAAAAAACTCAAGTTCTACCCAGGTTTCGGTCAATACCCCGGAAGATTTAATATCCACCTTGCAGGAGCGGATTGCCATAGGGTGGTCAAAAAGACGCTGGGCAGTAAGGGTGGTAATGTTAACGATGAGCAGTATAACCAGTATATATTTCCGCATAAGGCAATTGATTTGCCTGAGGATGCGTAAACATAAATAATTGCATAAAGAAGCTGTTTTAAAACAACTTGCCCTGCCCGCCGGGTCTCCTGAATTTTGTTGTATCCAAATCCCATCTTTCAGAACTCATCGCATAAAGCTGGCTATACTTTTTATACTGCTGGGCGATGATCTGCGCTACCGGCCCTTCCCCGCTCATGCGTACATTCCAGCGGCTGTCGCTTACCTTACCGCCATGACTCTGTTCAATCATGTGCCAGACCTTATCAGCTTTGTTGGGGAAATTTTTATAGAGCCAGTCATGAAAAAGCAATTTTACAGTTCCATTCAACCGGATAAAAGTGTACGCTGAGAATGTTGCACCATTATCCGCTCCAGCTTTCATAATGCGCTGTAATTCGTGATCGTTAAGCCCGGGTATCATTGGTCCAATCATTATACCGGTACGTACTCCTGCTTTACTCAGCTCCCTGATCAGCCGAAACCTTTGCCTTGCCGTAGTGGTACGCGGCTCCATCACCCGGCGGAGGTCTTCATCAAGAGAGTTAACCGTTACCAGTACTGCAATAAGATTTTTCCCGGCCATTTCCTGTATGATATCAAGATCGCGCAGCATGCCCGCATTTTTTGTGATCATGCCCACAGGCTGGTTAAACCCGTTGCACACTTCCAGCAAGCCACGGGTGAGCCTGTATTTTCTTTCCGCGGGCTGGTAACAATCAGTATTACCACTTATACTGAGGGGCTGGCATTCCCATTCAGGCCGCATCAGAAATTTCCTCAGCAATTGCGGTGCGTTTTTCTTTACAATGATCTTTTGTTCAAAGTCAATACCGGCACTGTATCCCATAAACTCGTGTGTGCTCCGGGCATAGCAATAAATGCACCCGTGCTCACAGCCCGTATAAGGGTTCATGCTGTACAGCATATTAACATCCGGGCTATCCACCTTGTTAACAATGCTTTTGGCTTCCTGTTCAATGTACTGCGTGGCAGGGTGATGATCTATCCACTCGTCAATTCCTTCAGGATGCTCGCGAACCTGTTTTTTCTTTAAAAAGCGGTTGGGCGTGTTGATCTGGGCTCCACGCCCGTGGAGGTATGGATCCGGCTGCTCTTCACCGGAAGAAGAGGGCATGTTATTGTTGTTACTCATTTTAATTCCTTAAACTCGTGCTGTTCACTCTCCGGCATATCAATCTTCAAAACCGCCGCAGCCTATACAAATAATGCGCCCTGCCTGGTCTCAACCGGCAGGTTCATAAAGTCAAAACGTTGTACAATCTGCCATGCTGTACTGTCCAATGGTCGTTTCAGCAGCAGCATTCCATCAGCGATAAAGCTCCCCGTAAAGTGTTTGTATTCATATTCCTGCCATCCTTTTTCATATTGTTTAGGCTGCAATTTACGCGCCAGTATAATATTCGGCTCGGTTGCAAAGTAAGGACTGCTGTCCGTACTCTTCATCAGCCGCTGTGCCGGGCGCAGGGCGCGTATAAGCTGCTGCACCTGGTTTTTTGCAGACACGTTGATGTAGATCGTATGCGACGGAATACTGCCGTACCCTTCCAGGCTTACCTTAAATGGAGCAAACCCCATCGAAAGCAGGTGAAGCCGGTTAACCAATCTTTCTTCAGACATCTGCCAGGTTACAAACTGTACCAGGGTAAGGTGTGGCTTGCCTCCTGCCGGAGGAGTTTGATATTTAGCCTGAAAAGCCTGTTTTTGCTGCACAATACGGTTACGCAGCTCTTCATGCGGCTGTAATACCAGCAGGTACTGCGCCTGCCGGTAAGCCGGTATGTTTAACAACTTGCCCATGTGGAGAAAAATTTTTGATGAGAAAACTTGTTTACTAATTATTTTGGTATAAATTTACTAAATAATTTGGCAACACAAAGAAAAAGTTATGGAAGTCGAAAAATTCTTCAATGCCGGCTATACAGGAAGCAAACAGTTTAACCAGTGGCAGGTGCAAACTGCCAATGCAACGGGGTTTGTGGCTGCCGCAGACGACTATATGGAACGCGGCATCGACCTCAACGAGCAGTTGATCCGCAATAAGCCGGCAACTTTTTTTATGCGGGTTACCGGCAACAGCATGACAGATGCAGGAATTTATGATGGAGATATTGCCATTGTTGACCGGAGTATAAAGCCATCCGATGGCAAAGTGGTTATAGCCGTGGTTGATGGCGAAATGCTGATCAGGCGGCTGGAGCAGCGGCTCAACCGTATGCGGCTTATACCAGAATCGCCCGGGCTCAAACCTATCGAAGTAAATGAATTCAGTGAAGTGAGTTTGTGGGGCGTAGTTGTTTACACTATACATAATCACCTTTAATAATATGGTCCGTTTTTAATCCGCCCCTCAGAGAGGGTGCCCTATCCTGCGGGACACCCGTACAGTGCCGTTGCTAACCGGCTGCTATAGAATGACACCTTGAAGTAAAACTCCCGGAAAGGGAAACCGGGAGTTCAATACCAGGCATCCAAAATGCCCCATTCCCGTCATTCAGCAAAAGATGAAATGAAAGCCATAATAGATTGCAACAGTTTTTATGCCGCCTGCGAACGCGTCTTCCGGCCGGCACTCCATGGCAAACCGGTTGTGGTACTCAGTAATAATGACGGGTGTATCGTCTCGCGCAGCGATGAGGCAAAACGTATGGGGGTTGGCATGGCAGCACCCTACTATCAAAGCCGCGGGGTAATTGAAAAAAACAATATTGCCGTCTTCTCCTCTAATTATCACCTCTATGGCGATATGAGCTGGCGGGTAATGGAAACCTTGCGTACCCTCGCACCCTGTGTTGAAGTGTACTCGGTCGATGAGGCTTTTCTCGACCTGGGAGGGATCGACGAAAGCCGCCTGCACGAGTATGGCTCCTTTGTAAAGGAGACGGTGGAACAATGGACTGGTATACCCGTAACAGTAGGCATTGCACCCACTAAAGTGCTGAGTAAGGTAGCAAACCGTCTTGCCAAGAAAAATAAAGCTGCAAGCCACGGTGTTATGGTATTACAAACTACAGCCCAGCAGAAGGAAGCTTTGGAGCGTACTCCTGTAGAAGACCTGTGGGGAGTCGGTTGGCAAAATGCTAAAAAACTGCGGTTGTATAATATCTCTACAGGCTGGCAATTGAGGAATATGGGTGAAGAATGGGCCAGGAAAAATCTGGGCGGTATCACAGGCGTACGCCTGTTACGGGAACTGAATGGGGAACCTTGTATTGAGATGAGAGACCCCCTCGAAACCAAGAAGATGATTGCCACTACACGTATGTTTGGTAAACCAGTTTCTGATCTCAAACAATTAAAGGAAGCTGTTGCCACTTATATCACCAGGGCGGCGGAAAAACTGCGCAGGCAACACTCCGCAGCCGGGGTAATCAATGTATATATGGTAACCAACAACTACGATGGCGAATACCAGTACAAACCACGCTCAAAAGGCGCATACTGTACCTTACCTGTTGCCACCTCCATTACACACGATTTGATCAGCCATGCATTACCATTGGTAGAACAGTTATACAATGAAGGTTCACGCTACCTGAAAGCCGGGGTTATACTGAGCGGGCTGGTGCCCGACAACGCCATACAGTACAATCTTTTCGACCCTCCGGTACAAAATAATAAACGACAGTTGATGGATATGATTGACAATATTAACTTCAGCATGCGCGACGATGTGCTCAAATTTGCGTCGTCAGGAACTGAAAGGAACTGGAAGATGCGACAGGAAATGCGAAGTCCCCGCTGTAGTACCCGGTGGGAAGAATTAAAGAAAGTGCGGTAAGGTTCAGATCAGCTTAAACTCGTATGCGGCCTTGATAAGACCCACCGTATTTTTAGCATGCAGTTTATTCAGCAGGTTCTGCCGGTGCGTATCTACAGTTCGCTTGCCTATTGCCAGGGCTTCTGCTATTTCATCATTGGTCATCTCCAGCGCAATCATGCGGAAAACTTCAATCTCGCGTTTCGTAAGGCCATAGCTCTCCGGTGTGCCGGTACGTACATTATTTCTTTCCGCATCAAGCAACTTTACTGCAACCTCGTTTGAATAATAGGGTTTATTATCCATGATGGTCTGCATTGCATGTATGAGTTGCGAAGGTTCAATATTTTTCAGTACATAGCCTTTTGCACCAGCGGCAAGCATGTTGGAGATATAAGACAGCTCATCATAATTTGAAAGTGCAAGTACTTTCGATTCAGGTTTGTACAGCATAATACTCTTTACCGTTTCAGCCCCGCTCAGCCCGGGCATCTGGTAATCGACAATAATAACGTCAAAGCTCTGCCTGAGTATTTTCTGAATGGCATCTTCTCCGCTTTCTGCCTCTGTTATGATAAATTTATAATGCCCTTCCTGCGACTCAAGCATCACACGTATACCATCCCGAACCATTTGGTGATCATCTGCAATCAAAAGCCTTATTGTTTTGATCGGTGCCTCTGCGGTAACCATACGCTGTAGTATTTAGCTATTGATAGGTAAAGTTAGTTCATATTTTGTTCCCTTGCCCGGGGCGCTTGAAATCTGTACGCTCGCATTATACGATTGTACCCTCGACTGCACATTTGTAAGCCCCATACCCCGCGATGTTATTTTCTTCATATCAAACCCTTTTCCATTCTCTTTAAGCGTAATATAAGCATGCTGCAACTGGTGCCTGAACACAATCACTATTTTACTTGCCTGGCCATGCTTGATGGCATTGTTAATAAACTCCTGCACAATACGGAAAACAGCAATTTCCAGCGATTTATTCAGTTTCGGGAAATGGTTATCATCCCTGATATTGAACTCCAGGTGCTCAACAAGGCTGGTTTGGTTACACAATTCCTTAATGGCCTGCCTGAGCCCGAAAGTTTCTAAAGTCTTCGGCATCAAGTTAAAGCAGATGTTCCGCATATCCGCAAGCACACGTACCAGTGCATCGTTCGATTTGAGCAGAATCTCCTTCTGCTTCTGCTCTTTGACCATATTAACCGACGTACCGATATAAAACTTGATGGCCGATATCTGTTGGCCCAAACTGTCGTGTATATCTTTTGCAAAACGTTGCCGCTCCTTTTCCTGAGTATCCGTAATGGTGCGGATAATCAGGTTTTCTGTCTCTTTCTGGAAAGTGATATCCCGTGCAGTAACGAGGAAGCCAATACGGCGCTTCTGGGTATTGTACAGGTGGTTCGCAGCCACAAGAACAGGAATCAGTGTACCCCGGTTGGATTCAAAAACAACCTCCTTCTGTACAAAGCCCGGATGCTTTTTAAGCTCCCGGGTAATAAACAAAAATAAAGAGGGTGAAGTGGAGGGTTGCAGGAGGTCAACCTTTCTTCCGCCAAGGATATGCAGGTCGTACCCCAATTGCTCCTTTACACTGTTATTCGTATTCTCTATCTGGCCTTTTTTGTCCAGAACGAACACCATATCTGAAACAGAATTGAAGATATTGTTAAAATAGTCGCGGGAAATGGTGGTAGCTTTCAGTTCTTCACCCAGCATATTTACCCCGGCAATAAAGGCGTCTACTTCATCCAGCCGGGTCGACAGAGGTAATTTTTTATCGAATTTGCCCAGAGAATAGTTACTCAACAACCTGTTGATCTTTTTAAATCTTTCATCCACAGCCCAGTTTTTTATATATTTTCAAAGCGCCTCAGCCATTTAACAGCAGCTTCGGTGTTTGTAAAGATACGGACAGGCATAGGTGGTTTATTAACAGAGAGATAAAAATTTCCTAAAAAGGAGCTGAACGCAGAGTCGAGCATCATGGCAGCAGCCTTAAGGCCACGGGTACCGGCATCAGATGCAAGAAAGTCCCGGGCAGCCTTGTCCATACTGATTACGCCCTGGTTGTAGATAACAGCGAGCATATCTTTCCCGCCGGTAAACTCAAGGCGTGAAGAAACAATACTTTTTGCAATTTCAAGATTGATTTTCAGGCCCTTCTTATACGTTCCGTATAAAATGTTGTCCTTGATTTCCAATTTAACATAAGGGGTGTCCAATAAATCACTCATAACAGGCGGTCATTTTTATAAAAATAAGAGTTTCTCTTAAGAAAACCCTGTAGGCTTACGCTTTAAAATTCAGTATTTTATGGGTTGTATTACTGGACGCAAAGATAGATGTTTGCTTGGCAAAAGTGGAACAGTATAATATCTCATGAGTAAGACCAATACTTTCTTTGAAACAGTAGACCAGATCGTGTCTGACGGGGTACAAAAAGGTATCCTTCACCTTTACACAGAAGACCTCCAATTATCCGGAAACCATATTCTGTTAAAAGGAAAGAAAGTGGTCAATTTCGGCTCCTGCAGTTACCTGGGGCTGGAATTTGACGAAAGATTGAAAAATGCCGCCAAACTCGCCGTTGATAACTATGGTACACAATTTTCCGAATCCCGGGCCTATGTCTCCGTACGCCAATATGCAGAACTTGAAGGACTCTTAGAGCGGATATTTGAAGCGCATTGTGTGGTTACACCAACCACAACACTTGGCCATATTGCTAACATTCCCGTTCTCGTGGGCGACTTGGATGCGGTGATCGTAGATCACCAGGTACATAGTTCAGTACAGACTGCCATTCAGTTGCTCAAAGCCAGGGGTGTTCATATAGAACTGCTCAGGCATAACCGTATGGACCTGCTGGAAGAACGCGTCAGGCAGTTGCGTGGCAGGCATCGTAAAATATGGTATATGGCCGATGGCATCTATTCCATGTTTGGTGATGCCAGCCCGGTTGATGACGTATATGCCCTGATGGACAAATACGCCGAACTGCATTACTATGTAGATGATGCCCACGGAATGAGCATCTATGGCAAACATGGAAGAGGTTCTGTACTGAATAACAGACCTTTTCACCCTAAAATGGTTATGGGTACCTCCCTTAATAAAGCTTTCGCTTCAGGAGGGGGGGTAATGGTATATCCCAATGCTGAACTTGCAAGAAAAGTACGCACCTGTGGTGGGCCGTTGATAACCTCTGGTCCCATGCAACCTACTGCATTGGGCGCAGCCGTTGCTGCAGCAAACATTCACCTCTCGGATGATATTTATGAAATGCAGGCAGACCTGCAGGAAAACATCCGCTTTGCCCGGCTGATGCTCAAAAAATATGGCTTGCCGGTAATCTCAACCACCGGCGCCGCTGTATTTTTTATAGGAGTAAGCCTTCCCAAAATGGGATACAATATGATCAGGCGGATGCTGAACGCAGGCTATTACCTGAACCTCGGTATTTTCCCCGCCGTACCCATGAAAAACACCGGCATCCGTTTTACCATCACCCGGCTTCACAGCTTCAGCCAGATCGAAAGTATGATCCGTACAATGGCAGAAGAGTTTCCGAAGGCCCTCGCAGAAGAGGGGCTGACGATACAGGAGATCTATAAAGCATTCAAACTTCCTCTTCCGGAAGAGCTGGCACTCGATAAAGCTGTTGCTGCTGTTGTAGCACAAAGCCTGGCATTGAAAACCGAGCATTATACAAGCATAACACAAATAGATAAAAGCGCATGGAATACCCTGTTCGAAGGTAAGGGTTCATTTGACTGGAATGGCCTGCACTTACTGGAGCGTTCATTTACAGAAAATGAAAAACCAGAAAATAACTGGCACTTCGACTATCTGGTAATCCGCGATAACAACGGGCAACCTGTTATAGCCACTTTCCTTACCACAGGGTTATGGAAAGACGATATGCTTTCACCGGCGGCGGTTTCAGATCAGGTTGAAGCCCGGCGCCTTACCGACCCCTACTATCTCACATCTACCGTAATCTGCACAGGCTCCCTTTTAACGGAGGGAGAACATATTTATATCAATCGCTTATCGCCTTTGTGGAAGGATGCCATGCAGCTACTTTTTGAGAAGATTTATGCACTGCAGGAAAAATACAAAGCTTCCAATATTGTACTGCGCGACTTTTCCGGTGTAGATGATGAACTGGACAGTTTCTTTGTAGACAACGGTTACTTCAGAATCGCTATGCCCGACAATAACACCGTTACAATAGGCAACTGGTCAGACCGGCAGGGTTTTGTAAGTAACCTGTCTGCCAATTCCAGGGTAAGCTTTAAAAAATATGTAGCAAAACATGAAGACAAATTTATAACCGAGATTAAAACAACCTCTACCACTGAAGAACTTGCCCATTGGTACTCTCTCTATCTCAATGTAAAAGAGCATAGCCTGGCACTGAATACGTTTACTCTCCCTAAAAAAGTATTTGAGAACATCGCCGCTGATGCCAACTGGGAAACATTAACTTTATCTGTTAAAGATAACTACGATTTTTACCGAATAGAAAAACCAGTTTGTGTTGTTTTTTGTTATAAAACAGCAGGTGCATATATTCCGTTAATTATTGGACTCGATTACAGCTATCACAAAGAATACAACACTTACAGGCAGGCTTTATATCAAATTATGATCAGGGCGAAGCAGCTAAATTACAAAAATGTGTATCTTGGTTTTTCAGCAAGCACTGAAAAGAAAAAAGTAGGCGCAGTCATTTCCCCAACCTATGCCTATATGCAAAGTAAAGACAGTTTCAATTTCGAAGTACTTGCCGCTATGAACACATCTTCTGCTTCGCACAAAATGTGACCCTTTTATTCAAAATCCTACTTAAAATCACGTAACCATCAAACATACTTGTGTTTAATGCCTAAACGTTATATTTAAAGCTTGAACATGAAACTGACAAAAGGAGAATATTGCCAGTTCAGTCTCAAATCAAGGTTAGCTCTACTCAAAGAATTTGGTGTATTGATTACGGAAAAGTACGTTAACGAAAAGCTTATTCGCATTTTCCGGATTTATGATTTTTACGTTGAAGTACTTTATGACTTACTGAACAATAAATTTTTGAAAGCTGAACCTGTGTACAGCCATCAGATGATGGGACACTATCTTTTTGAGTAGCACAGCACCTTTTTTTGAAATTTGGCATATCGAACAGCAGACGGAACATGTCCGGACTGTCCGGCCGGAATCTCCCGGTATAATATTGTTAACACATCACCTGCGCACTTTCTGGTAACGGATTTTTTACCGGCGTATACGTTATTGTTATGCTGTTGCCATCTTAATTACCGGAAGTATTCCGCTATAGCTGCTTTAATAAACTGCACTTGCGGTACAGTCCGCATAACACCCAGCTCCTCGCCAATAGAGGTTTCATTATCAAGAAACCTGAAAAGTTGCGATGCTTTATTCTTTTTAAAAAGACGGGAAAAAACTTTATCGCCCGGCACCTTTTCTCCGGCAAGCACATTAAGTAAAACACTATCATAAAAAGAAAAGCGATTCGCCCCGGTGTTGAACCCGTCGAAAGGTAACCGTCCATTTTTAAGGTTCTCCGCGATTGCGCCGGATTGCTTCTGTATAAACTGGAAAGTATAACCGGTCGATGGCTTGGTTTGTCCGCCCGAAGTACCGATATGATAAACCCCTTCTCTTTCTGCAGGAAAAAATGCATTTGTCATTGGGATAACCCCGAACTCTTCTTCTGCTAAACGGAAATGGTCAATTTTTAGGTATTCACTTATATAAGTGCGCAGGGTACGGTCGTACAGCTCAGGATCAAGGAGATTTTTTGAGAATAAGGTGTATTCAATGAGGGCGCGATTTGCAGTAAGCGGCATTACATAGACGAAACTGGTACCGTTCGCCTGGTGTATGGTAAAATCCATAAGCGTTGCACAACCAGCATCAAAACGATCCTCTACCGTTTCGATCAGCCAGCCTTTAAAATGTTGCAGCAGGTAATGCTTATGCTTTACTCTTGGTGCTTCCGTATACAGTGAACTGAAGATCAGTGCCTGCCCCCGGTCGATCGATCGCGTGCGCAGTTGTATTTCTTCGGGTCTTATATTCAGAACATCATCATAGAGCACTTCTATATTAGCATGCCGGCTGATCTGCTGAAAACAGAAAGTATAAAAATCAATCCCCCTGATCATTTTATACCGGTAAGGGGCAATATCCAACTCGCCGGTAAAATCATTGCTTTTGAAAAGGAGCCGGTCCCAGCACTGCGTCACCAGCGATTCAAAGTAGCCTGGCGTTGTTTCCCAGAAACACCATGTGCGATCGTTCTTTGTCTTTGGCTCCCTGTCTACAAGCAATACCCTCTTTGTTGAAAAAAGAGGATCATCAGCCAGCCGGAGCAGTAAGCTCAACCCGGCGCAACCTGCGCCCAGTATGATAATATCGTATGAAGCCGTTTGCAATAATTAACGAAAATATAAGCAGGAAGAGAAGGGCGTCTGCTTTTATTGTTGCTGTAATGCTTTATCGCGTTGTACTTTCTGCCAATAGCGGGATGCGACAACCAGCATCCCAAAACTTTCTCCATCATGTTTACCCAGGTGCTTATGGTGCATTTTATGCGCCCACCGTATAGCCCGTATGTATCTGTTATTACTGCGGGTAAACCATTTAAACCGTTGGTGGATGATCACGTCATGTACGAGAAAGTAGGCCAGGCCATAAAGCGCAATACCAAATCCTATTGCTGCCGCAACGTACACTTCATATTGGAGTCCCAGCATAATACACAACCAGCTTGGTATAGCAAAAATCAGGAAGAAAGCATCGTTTTTTTCAAAGAACCCGGGACCCTTCTGGTGATGGTCTTCGTGGAGATACCACAGGAAGCCATGCATTACATAACGATGCGTAAGCCAGGTGACACCTTCCATACAACAGAAGGTAACCAGCATAATCACTATAAACAAAAGTCCGTTCATGAATCAGTTATAAAGCGTTCGCAGCAACAAAAAAAACATCAGCTGTATCAATAACAAATGTATGGCGAATTTGTTGCTTTTCGGAAAAGGCAGGAAGTGAAACAATGCCAGCAGCAGCATACTGGCGAGAAACCAGCAGAAGTAATTATAGAAAGGTATTTGACCATTGCCAAACCATTGCCAGAAACCCAGCCTTACAGCTACAGGCTCCATCACCCAGTCGAAAAACACAGCCAGCGTTGCGCCGTCCACGATAACAGACAGGGCCCGTACTACTTTTGGAGGAGTATTGCTTACCCCGGCCATACTGACGGCGAAACGACGCAGTACAGTGTACACAGTTATGCCACAGCAATACATCATGATGAACCAGTTTACCCCAATCAGCAGTGGCACCCCCTGCCAGCGATAGCCCAGCACAGAGCCATAAGCATAATCGCCAAAGAGTTTCCCGGTGTTCACACCTGTCCATTCAAGCGCAAAGCCCGATACGAGGCAAATAAATACAAAAATGAAAAAAGACCAATTCGGTTTAGGCTGTGTCCAGAGCAGTAATATAAACATCAGTACCAGGTTAACAGGCGTACTGTTGATAAAGAAGCTTCTGTACACGCCGGTAATGATACCCAGCAATCCAAAGCCGTGAAAAAGCAATGCTATTGCAGTAGCGATCTTACATCTATCGGGGATACCTTTTCTTTGAGGCCCTGTGGGGAATATGGTAGTATCTGTATTAATGATGAGTAGGCTTTTGTTGCTGTACCAGATTGCTTACTATTTGAGCGCTCTTCAGGCAAAGCGGAATACCACCTCCCGGGTGCACGCTCCCACCACAGAAAAAAAGACCTTTGATCTTACCGGTAAAATTAGGATGCCTCAGAAATGCTGCAAGCCGTGCGTTGGAACTCGTGCCATACAAAGACCCCTTATAACTCCGCGTAGCCGCTTCAATCCCTGCCGGGTCAAGTACGGTTTCTGTTTCAATCAGGGGTTCAATTTCTGTTTGAAGCAGGCGGCTCAGCTTAGCCAGAATATTTTTACGTGCATGGGCAATCTGCTCTTCCTGGTTCTGCCCGGTATCGGCAGGAGCATTAATCATTACAAACCAATTCTCTTTGCCTTCAGGGGCGTGGCCCTGATCTATTTTAGAAGTAATGTTTATGTATACCGTCGGGTCGTCGAACAGGCGCTGGTAGTCGAACAGGTGTTCAAACTCACGCTTATAGTTTGCGCTGAAAAAGATATTGTGCAGGTGTAATTGCGGAAAGGTTGCAGCAATTCCCCAATAAAAGATAATCGCACTGCTGCTGCGCTCCTGCTTCAGTATCCTCCTGGCTTCAAAAGGGTTTTGCAGCAGGTGCCGGTAAGTAAAATAGCTATCAACATTACTTATCACCAGTTCTGCCCTGATGTTTTCCCCTTTCACTACTACACCGTTTACCCGTCCTTCATGATGGATAATGGAATCTACAGGAGTATTGAAAATAAATTGCACTCCTTTCTTTATTGCCAGCTTATAAAGCGCCGTAGCAATGCTGATCATACCTCCTGAAGGATAAAAAGTACCCTGGTTTTGTTCAAGGTGGGGTATCATGCTGAGCATAGCCGGGGCTTTATATGGGCTGCTGCCATTGTATGTAGCAAAGCGGTCGAAGAGTTGTGCAGCTTCCGGAGTAGTAAAGTTTGCACGGTTATGCATATCCAGGCTTCTGAACAAATGGCTCCATTTTGTTGCTTTCAGAGCCTTCCATATCCTCCGGTGTATCCAGGTACTCCGCTTATGTAAAGAATGTTCAAGAAAAACCTTACCAGTATGTTCGTATAACCGTTCCGCATCTTTGAGGTACCGCAACAGGTTTGCCGGTGGCTCTCCCAGTTGCTTTTCCATTTCAGAACCAAAGGCAACAGGGTCGGTATAAGCAGTTACCCGTTTGCCATTTTCATAAAAATAACGGCAGGCAATATCGAGCGGACGGTAAGAAAAATATTCTTCAATGGGTTCCCCCGCAAGCGCAAACAGTTCTTCTATATTAGCAGGCTGGGTAAACAACGACGGGCCAGCATCGAACTGGTAACCCTCATTTTCTACAAGCGCCAGTTTGCCTCCCGGGTAATTATTTCTTTCGTATACGGTAACCTGGTAGCCCTGCACGGCAAGCCTTATGGCTACTGCCAGCCCGGCTATCCCGCTTCCGATTACGATTGCTCTTTCTGAATGCATGACTTGAGAAATAATGTATGCCCGGCAGGGCATATACGCATTGATAGTTTATGCTGCAAGATACTCTTCCAGTTTTGGAAAAGCAATTTTAAACCATGCTGTGTATTTTTCGGGAGATGAGGCAAGGCTTTCCCGGATTTCGTCCATTGTTTTATAACAATAATCCTGCACCTCTGCCGGGTTAATCTGCACCTGGCCTTCATACAGACCTACAAATACATGATCATATTCATGCTCTGTCAACCCGTTGTCGAAAGGCGCCATATAGAGAAAATCAAATGCTTTGGTCAGTGAGGTAGTAAATCCCATTTCTTCCAGCAGGCGGCGGCTGGCTGCATCAAAAGTGGTTTCGCCGGGCAGGGGGTGACTGCAACAGGCATTGGTCCATAACCCACCACTATGGTATTTGGAATATGCCCTCTGTTGCAGGAGCATTTTACCATCACTGTTAAAGATAAATACGCTGAATGCTCTATGCAATACTGCGGCAGAGTGCGCTTCCATTTTTTCCATTGTGCCAATCTCCCTGTCTTTCTCGTCTACTAAGATTACCTGCGTCATAAAGTACACCTCGTTTTTGCCTGAAAACAAAACCGGGCTGTTAAATAAGTTGATGATCAAAAATAATTATAAAATGTTAAAGCGGCTCCTGATGCCAGCCTTGGCCACAATGATTGCTTTATTAAAATCAGCAATCCTGATCCTGTTCTCTACAATATATGACGGTTCGCTTTTTTTGATTTTCCCGAATAATGAGAGATAGTATTTGTAGGCTACATAAACGCCAAACCGGGCTTTAACAGGCAACTGTAAAATGCTTTTGTATGCATCTTCAAAGTCGCGTGCTATATCTGCCTCTATCTTTTTCTTATCTGAACAGGTAAAGTTCCGGAAATCAATCCCGGGAAAATAGGTTCGGTTAAGTTGTTCATAATCCGCCTTTATATCCCGCAGAAAATTAACTTTCTGAAAAGCTGCTCCCAGCGACCTGGCGCCCGGCGTCAGGCGCCTGTACTCCTCCTCGTTCCCCTCACAGAATATAAAAAGACACATAAGCCCAACAACTTCCGCACTTCCATAAATGTATTCTTTATATCCCTCGCTGTCATATTCCGTATTGCTGAGGTCCATTTCCATGCTGTTGAAAAAAGCATCGATCAGGTGATGGGGTATATTATATTGGTTTACAGTAAGCTGAAAACTGTTAAGGATCGGGTTCAGGCTGATCTTACGCTCCACAGCCCGGTATGTTTCTTCTTTAAACTCCTGCAGGAGTTGTGCTTTGTCGTAGCCGTGAAAGGTATCAACGATCTCATCGGCAAAACGAACAAATCCATAAAGATTGAAAACCGGCCTGCGCAGGTCCTGGTGGAGGAGGCGTATAGCACTGCTGAAAGACGTGCTGTACATCTCTGTTGTTATTTTACTGCAAAGTTGACTTACCTGGTGAAACAAGTTTATCATCATTGTTAGATTTTATTTTGACCCGAATTGCCTCAGCACCTGTGCCGCTACTATTTCGCCACTGATCAGGCTGGGCGGCACACCCGGCCCCGGCACGGTCAACTGGCCGGTATAAAAAAGATTTTTTACCTTCTTACTGCAGCAGGAAGGCTTCAGCACTGCCGTCTGCAGCAAAGTATTTGCCAACCCGTATGCATTGCCTTTAAAACTGTTGTACTCAGTAATAAAGTCGCTGTTGGCAAACGACTGCTTATACACAATAGCTTCCCGTATTGTTTGACCGGTATGCTGTTCAAACCGGTTAACTATTTTGTCAAAATAATGGTTGCGCAACGCTTCTGTATCGCCTTCCAATCCGGCTGCTACAGGAATCAGGAAAAACAGGTTTTCACCTCCTTCCGGTGCAACACTATCATCGCTCACGGAAGGAATACTTACATAGAAAAGAGGTTCTGATGGCCAGGTTGGTGCTGTATATATCTCAGCGCCATGCTGATCGAACGGCACATCAAAAAACAACGAATGATGCGTTACGTCTTTCAATTTTTTGTTCAGGCCTATATAGTAAATCAAACAGCCCGGAGCCATTATACGTTTTTCCCAATACTCAGGCGGGTAACCCCGGTAAGACGGCTCAAGTAATTTCTGCTCGATAAAGTGATAATCGGCGCTGCCAATTACTACATCTGCATCGTATGCTTTACTTTCAGCCCTGCCGTCGTTTCCGGTAACGGCCACAACCTGCTTTGCCGTCTTTCCCGTTACCTGTATTGCTGTAACATCGGTATTAAAATGGAACTTCACGCTAAGTTCGAGCGCCAATTGGTACATACCGTCCACAATGCTGTACATCCCCCCCTGTGGGTACCATGTTCCCAGTTTAATGTCTGCATAGTTCATCAGGCTGTACAAGGCTGGGATATCTTTAGGAAGGGCACCCAGGAAAAGCACAGGAAATTCAAGCAACTGTTGCAAACGGGGGTGTTTAAAGAACTTACTGATGTGCTGCTTTACAGAGGTAAAGACATCGAGCCGGAACATGCCTTTTATAAGATCCCAGTCCAGGAACTCACTGTACGACAGCCCCGGCTTAAACACCAATTTGTGCATACCAACTTTATATTTGTAGGCTGCTTCTTCCATAAACCGGTTGAGCCGGTCAGCGCTGCCGGGCTCCAGCTTTTCAAATAACTTTTGCAGCTCCGGGTAACTGGCCGGGATATCTGCACAACCGTCCTGCCAGTAAACACGATAGGAGGGATCTAATCTTTTTAGCGTGTAATAATCCGCCACCGTTTTACCAAAGCAGGAGAAATAACGCTCAAAAACATCGGGCATCCAGTACCAGCTCGGCCCCATATCGAAAGTAAACCCGCCCGCTTTTACCTGCCTTGCACGCCCTCCCGGCGTACCATGCTTTTCCAGCACAGTAACATCCCACCCGGCGCGGGCCATGAACGATGCAGCCGAAAGGCCCGAAAAACCGCTTCCAATAACAATAACTTTTTTCAAGCTCCTAAAGATATGGTGCAGAGCAGATAAACTGGTATTACGTTGAATATTTGGCTATGGATTCAAAACCGCGATAATTGTTCCTTGAGGAGTTTTCGCGCAAAATGGATCCTGCTTTTTATGGTACCCAATGGCTCCTTAAGCATACTGGATATCTCGTGGTATTTATATCCTTCAAAATACAGGTCAAATGGTTTACGAAAGATTTCAGGCAAATGGTGAATCGCCATTTGTATATCCTTTACTTTCAGGTTAGATTCTGCGGCATTGTACACCAGCGACTGGCTGCGATCGAGCAGGGCATCATTGGGTGTAGCGTCAAACATAATATTTTGTTTGGCACGGCGCCGGTAATCATTGATGAAAATGTTGCGCATGATCGTATAAAGCCAGGCCTTTATATTGGTGCCAACATTATATTTTTCCCGGTTAGCCAATGCACGATAAAGCGTTTCCTGCAACAGGTCCTTTGCCACTTCGGTATCCCTGGTAAAAGTAGTGGCGAAAGGCTTCAGGAAATCGGTATTATTGACCAACATCTGATTAAACTCAACGCTTGACATGACAAAGTGTTTAAATAATTATACCCCAAATTTAAACAAACAATAAGCGTGGTATTTAGTTTGTTTAATTCCGGAGAGGAAAAATGAGCTTTTGAATAGACAAAAAACTATTGTAATTCCCCCCTTCACAGCTATTGTAAACCGGCTACAAATGCCATAACTTCTGCAAGGGATTTTTTAAAAACAACAGAGGGGGGAATCTTCTTTTCGTAGGAGTGGGTAAGGTATCCAGAAATGACTAACGACCGGCTGCCTAACTTCTTGGTAATGTTACTGATAAAGCGATCAAAGTTGAAATTGTTGCCTGCTGTAGTAAGGTGGCAATACAGGTAGTCGGGGTTTTTGAGGTTGGCTACATACACGGTATCATCAATAGATACGCTTGCCCCGAGGTAAATGGTATTGACGCCCCTGCTTTTCAGCAGATAGCACATAAAAAGTAATCCCAGTTCGTGATATTCGCCTTCAGGGAGGAACAACAGCACTGTTTTATTTACACGTAATGAAACTGCTGTACCCTCAATACCCACAATCAGTTTTTGCCGGATAATATTGGTAACCAGATGTTCCTGCGCAGGATTAATATGGCTTGTAACCCAGAGAATACCAATCTTTTCGAGAAAGGGGAATATGATTTGGGTGATAGTACGTTCTATGCCACGGGCAAGGATATAGCTGTCCAGTATGCGCTCAAAATTGTCGAGATCGAGATCTACCATACAGCGTATCATCTCATTAATAAGACGCTCCTGCTGGGCCTGGGCCTGGTTGAGTGATAAAAGCTTTTCTCTTACCTCTTCTGCCGACATTTTATCAATATGCGAGATCTTATATCCATACTTATTCAGCAGGGCAATATTGAGCACTTTTTTCAGCTCATCGTTATTATAGTAGCGGATATTTGTACCTGTTCTTTCCGGCTTCAGAAACGAATACCGTTGCTCCCATATCCGGATGGTATGGGCTTTTATGCCAGACAGGTTTTCCAGGTCTTTTATGGTAAACGAATTCATTAAAAATGCTTTATGCTGAATATTACAACAATATACTTATTTTGTTTAACACTGTGGCAAATTTAGTTAAACGATCCATTTCCGGTAATAAATCGCAACCGGGGGAGCAGAACTGGCTGATTAAAAGGTGGCCCTTGGGTTTTAACAGGCAAACCTGGAGAGTTGACAGGTGTACCTGTCAACTCTCCAGGTGCAGTTTTATTCTTGCTATGTGCGGTGCAGATAGAAATAATAAATAAGGAGACACTAAAAGCTTCTTTCGGGTAATCCCTTGAGCAGTTTCCCGGTTAGCTGGTGGCGGGGAAAGACTATTGACCAGGCTGTAAGGAAGATTATTTTACAGTCGGTGAGCAGGGAGCAGTTTTGCTGGTACCACATTTCGAGGGCGCCCTTGTAGGGATAGATGGCGGCATACATTGCTTTAGGGTCGGCTGCTTCTGAAACGATCTTTTCTTCATCCCTGAAAATGAGCGACCCTATGCCTGTCATGCCTGGCTTGCAATTGTAAATTTTTTCGCGGATCCCGGGTGGATATAACTGTACACTCACATCCATCAATGGCCTCGGCCCTACGATACTCATATCGCCTTTAAAAACATTGATGATCTGGGGCAGTTCGTTGATCTTGGTAATGCGCAACAGCTTGCCAAAGCGGGTTACCCGGGGATCGTTGCGGAGGGTTATTTCGCCGGTACCAATATTGGGGCTGTTTTTCAGCATCGTCGCAAACTTCCAGATGTAAAAAGGCTTATTCAGGTAACCGATACGTTTTTGAAAATAAAACACTTCATGCTCCCCCGTCAGTTTAAGAATAATAATACAGGGGATCAGTATGGGCGATAACAGGATCAGTGCAACAGCGGCAATGAGAATGTCTGTGAAGCGTTTGATAAGTTTATACATACACAATAGGTTTGTCGCCGGCCCCATGGCTGCAGGGAATGACCGCAGGGATTAAAATACTTCTTTTATTTTATCGGCAACGGCCTGTAATTCTGCATCGGTAATGTTGGTACTGCACGGGATACTGAGGCAATGCTGGTATACGTAGTTGGAGCGATCGTCTTTATTGATATAAATATCCTCCTTAAACATACGCAGTTGGTTCATCGGCACCCAGAACGGGCGGCTCTGCATTTTGTTATCGTTCAGTATTTTCAGTACTGCTCTTTGCTTCTCCGTTTTAATGGTTGGTAACCACCAGTTGGGGTTAACGTCGGCGCTCACTTCCTGGAAACTGATATCGCCTACACCCTGCAAAGCGTTTTTATAAAAAGCAATGATCTCGTGTTTACGACGGATAAAACCTGGCAACTGTTCCATCTGTGCAACACCCATAGCTGCCGCTACATTTACCAGGCGGTAGTTGTACCCGATCTCATCGTGTACATATTCAAAGGGATCGCTCTTGGCCTGTGTAGTGAGGTGCTTTGCTTTTTTAGCAAGGGCCTCATCGTCGGTTACGATCATACCGCCGCCGCCGGTAGTGATGATCTTGTTACCATTGTAACTGAAAGTGCCCATCAACCCAAAGCTGCCTGCGTGTTTGCCTTTGTAAGTACTGCCAAGCGCTTCTGTACTGTCTTCGATCATGATAAGATTATGCTGCCTGGTGAGTGCCATCAGCCGGTCCATATCACAGATATTACCCAGTACGTGTACCGGCATGATCACGCGTATGGGGCGGCCATCTTTTTTATAATGGCAAACGCCATCGCGTTGCTCTGTTTCTTCTGTAAGAAAAGCTTCGAGCAGGTCAAGGTCCATTTGCCAGCTTCCGGGGTGAGTATCGATCAATATCGGGCTGGCGCCGGTGTACTTAATGGCATTAAGTGTAGCTATAAAAGTAATATTAGGCGTAATTACATATTCACCGGCCTGGACATCCATCAGTATAAGACAAATATGAAGGGCTGTTGTACCACTGCTGGTAGCCACTGCATATTTAGTTCCTGCAAACCCGGCGCTCATTTTTTCAAACTTGTCTACATAACTGCCTACACTGCTTACCCAGCCTGTTTCGATACACTCGGTAACATATTTCAATTCATTGCCGCCCATATTGGGGCCAGAGAGAAGAAGCATACTATTGATTTTAAAAGTGTTCCCCGGGGTTAACGGACTGGTACTGACTGTGTCGTCTTAAATATTCCTGAATTTCTGGGCAAAAGAATCTGTTACAATACCAGTGCGCAACAGGGTATAAATTTCTTTGATCCCGTCGGGTACTATTTTGGTGATGGTATAACCCAGTTCATTTTTGATCTTATCGAAGTTGACACGGTAATCGCGCGGGTCTTCGTTCATTTCAACATAGTTCACTTTTACATTGGGTACTACTTTACAAACCTCTTCAATGATCATACCCTTGTTATAATTCTCTTCTGTTGTTCCCACGTTAAATACGTTCGCCCTTACCTTTTCTTCGGGGCTTTCCAATACCAATACTACAGCGCGGGCCAGGTCGTCTACATGGCAATAGGGCCGCCAGAACTGCGCACCCCATATTTCCTGTTCGCCATGTACGGTGGCATTACGTGTAAATTCATTTACTGTAAGATCGAAGCGGATACGGGGTGAAAAGCCATATACCGTACTGAAACGTAAAGCCGTAGAACATATTTTAGAATCCCGGCGTTCTTCGAGTAAATATTTTTCAAATTTTACTTTGAGTTCTGCATAGAGGGATACCGGGCGAAGCTCGGAGGTTTCAGTTACAAAAGAATCCGGGTCGGGCATTTTGCCATAATTGCTGCAGGTGCTTGCAAAAACAAAACGTTTTAGTCCTGCTTTCTCTGCCGCTTCAAAAAGCGCCACGCTTCCTTCCCAATTGGTTTCATTGGCTTCATCGCTGAATTTTTTGCAGGCGGGGTCGCCCACGATAGCTGCAAGATGAGCTACTGCATCAACTCCTTCAAGGGCTTTTGCCACATCATCCGGGTTACGGATATCGCCTTTCATAAACTCAAAATCCGGGTTGAGCATTACATCATACAATGCATCGCCGCCAAATTTTAAACTGTCAATAACTTTTATCTGGTAGCCTTTGTTCAATAACTGGCGTACCAATACCGATCCGATATAGCCCGCGCCGCCTGTAACTAATACTTTCATACGCTGAAGTGTAATTTTTTGCGCTGCAAAGGTAGGGGTTTGTCTATGAAAAGCAGCGGGTATTACCCGTTGCCGGGCAACGGTGCAGGGGTGTAAAGAGGCATTATTTCAACCGGGAAGGATTACCCATTACGATGCTGTTATCGGGTACATCTTTTACCACTACGGCGCCTGCCCCCACGATCACATTATTGCCAATCGTAATACCCTGCCTTACCACCGCCCCGGCGCCAACAAAGCTGTTAACGCCTACTTTTACGTTGCCGCAAAGCACTGTTCCGGGTCCGATATGAGCAAAACTATCCACGATGCATTCGTGTTCGATGATACAGCCCGTATTACAGATAACACCATCGCTTATCGCTGCAAGGGGGTTGAGCACTGCCCGGGCAGCAACCATCACACCCGAGCCAAGCCGGGCAGACGGATCAATTATGGCGCTGGTATGTACAGCATTTACAGGAATAAAATGGTGGGGTGCGAGGGTTTCGGTTACTTTTCTGCGGATATGATTGTCGCCGATGGCAACAAAAAAATCCTTTTCGCCCAGCGCAACCCGGGCTTCCGGAGAACTTTCTTTACCGAGATATAGCAGTTTAAACGGGTTATAGTCCTTCTCCACACTGTCGCAATAGCCTGTTACGGATCTGCCCATTGATTGAAAAATACCCGTCACCACAAAGGCGTGGCCGGAATAACCAATAAGTATAACCTGTTTCTGGCTCATTGTTTATCTAATAATTGGGTATAGGCTTCACTAAGTGCCTTCCAAACCATTTCCTGGCTGTAGAATTTATGAATGTTCTGGTATAAGCGGCCGGCCATGGTCTGCATATCACCGGTATGCTCCAGCGCAAAACTGATCTGTTGCTCCATGGCAGACTCATCGCCTACGGGAAACAGCAGGCCGGTAAATTTTTCTTCCACAATATCCGTATTTCCGGGTATTACAGAGCAGATTATTGGAGTTTGCATAGCCCCTGCCTGTAACAGTACATTGGGAAAACCCTCCCGGTGCGAAGGAAATATAAACAAATTGGCCAGCGCCATAAAATATTCTACCCGGTTTGTCCAGTGGATATGTATAATAGCCGGATGGTTATTGATGGTATCCAGGGTGGAGAGTGGCAGGGGGTCGAGGTCTGGCTCGTACTGGCCTACCAGTACAAGGCGGATGCCGGCGTATTTTTGATGCAGCCGGTTAAAAACAGTAACCAGCTCCGTTATTCCCTTGTCTTTAACCAGTCGTCCTACACAGAGCAGGTAATGGAGAGCAGGGTCGTACTGCAACTGGTCTTCCGCCTGCTCCAGGACAGCGGGGTCAAGACCGGGTCGATTAAAGCGTTGCAGGTCGATGCCATTAGATGAGCCTTTACTGATCACCCGCAGTTTTTCTTTACGGGTCAGTTTTTCTGATTCAATATACTTGTACAGGGAATGGCTGTTTGGCCATACCTGGTTTGCAGCACGGTAAGTAAGTTTTTCGGTAAACCGCAGAATACGGTATTTCATCCCCTTTTCCACCATCAGCGGCATCCCTGCTACTGTATGAATACGGATTTTTACGCCGCTGATCTTTGCTGCCAGCATACCGAGCAGCCCTGCTTTGGGCGTATGGGTGTGTACAATAGAAGGCTTTTCTTTCCTGAACAACCGGATGAGTTGCCACAGGCAAACGAGGTCCTGCCAGGGAGTGATCTTACGCGTCATGGGTACAATTACATGCCGGCAGTTTTCTTTAGCCAGTACTTCCGGCAGCTCCTTTCCGTTGGCGCTTACCATGAGTACGTCGAAGCCAGCTTCTTTCATATAATGCATCTGTCCATGCAGCAGGTAGCGCAGCGCCATTGGCACTGTGGTTATTCTTATCAGCTTATGCATCCAGGTAGATTTTCTGATGCCACACTTCCATACAGAAGAGCATCCAAATAATTTTTGCACGTTTTTCATCGGCTACACGACGCGATTTGTCGAGTAACGATTGCGTAAAATTCCAGTCTACAAACTGCCGGTGGAGGGCATTGGGGTTGCTTAGATAATCCATGATCATTTCGCGGAGTTCATTCTCCACCCAGCTTTTCAGGGGTATCTCAAAACCGCGCTTAGGCTGCCCCACAAGCTCGGCGGGCAGGTATTTTTTTGCAAGCTGGCGCAGCAGGTACTTGGTCGTTGTTTTGCTGATCTTATGCCTGTCGTTCATACCGGGTACGTACTCCAGCAATTCTTTGCAAAGGAACGGACTGCGGCCTTCCAGCGAACTGGCCATTGTTGCAATATCCATCTTAACGAGCAGATCGCTGAAAAGGTTGGTATCAAAGTCCATATTCATCAACTTTTGCAGCCCGCTCAGAGATGAAGAGGCAATGAACTCAAAGTCGTTCCTGAGTGGTTCCATATAATCGAAGCCTGGAGGAATAATATATTGCTCATAGTCTTCCATAATGTCTACCCCCGCGCTCAGGTAGATCTCCAGGCTTTTCTTGGAGGCGAGGGAGGCAAGCCGGTAAATATAGTTGTACTTCGATTTCTTATTGTTTGAGGGCGGGAGCACTTTTTTCAAAACTCCTGCACCTCCACGCACCAGCAGGTTCTGTTTAAAAAAATCATATCCTGCAAAGGCTACATAACGCCGGTAGCCGCCGAAGAGCTCATCGGCGCCATCGCCATTGATGATTACTGTGAGGTGTTTGCGGGCTTCGCGGCTTACGTAATAACTGGGTATTGCCGAACTGTCGAAGAAGGGCTCTCCATAATTGGCAAGTATTTTTTCCAGATCGTCTTTCAGGTTGTTGAAAGAAATTTTGATCTCGGTATGCTTCGTCTGGTATTGATCTGCCACCAGCTTAGCCAGCGGTGCTTCATTGTATTCGCCTTCAAAAGAGACCGTAAAGGTTTTCAGGCGCTGATTGTACCTGCTGCCTATGGCAGTTGCCAGGCCGCTATCGATGCCCCCGCTGAGGAAGCACCCCACTTCAAGGTCGGAAGACTCCAGCCGGCGCTTTACCGCCGTATTGAGATAGCTATCCACCTTTTCCATGCTCTCTTCGAGACTATCATTATTTGTTTTTGTATAAAATTCATGGATATTCCACCAGCGCTTTTCTTCAATGGTAAAGTTTTGGCAATCGATCATGAGGAAACTGCCTGCTGGCAATTCGGTTACCTGTTTGTAAGGGGTCAGGGTGCGGTAAAAGCTTCCCAGCCGGGTATAATGATAAAAATTGCCGGTATTGATCTGGAGGGGCAGCAGTCCTTTAAGCGCATTAAGTTCGCTGGCAAACACCAGCTTTTCTCCGTCTTTGTAAAAATGAAGGGGTTTCTTGCCTGCCCGGTCGCGTGCTATAAAAAGCTTTTTTTCCTGGTTGTCGTAGAGTGCAAAGGCAAACATACCGTCGAGGCAATCGAGCATGGCTGTGCCCATCTTCCGGTAGAGCAACAGCAGGGTTTCAGTATCCGATGTCGTTTTCCCTTCGAGGTTATATTGTTTCCGTACTTCTGAATGATTGTAAATTTCCCCGTTAAAGATGATGGTATAACGGTTATCGAGTGTCATTGGCTGCTTACCCCCGCCAATATCTACGATGGATAAACGAAGATGGTAAAAGTCGATGTTATCCTCGGTGAAGCCGTTTTGTTCATCCGGTCCGCGGTGAAACATCCTGCTTTTGATAATATCGTAAGAGAGTTTGAAATTAACCGACCCGGCGATACCGCACATGCAATTCCTGTTTAGTCAAAGCAAAATAACTGCATATTATTGAATGACAAATGATTATTTAAGATAAATTTGCCACTATAGCCTGCTTTAAACCGTAAAAGAAACATCCTTTTATTTATTGGATGAACTATCTCGATTATATATTATTTCCACTGTATGTTCTGGTATTCTATCTGATATTTGCTGCCCGCCGCAAAAGATATACCGATCCCCTTTTAAAGAAATACCAGGCGCAGGGGTTCTGGATAAAAGTTTTTGCAACTATCGCATTTACAATTTTCAATTTTAAGATATCTATAGGAGACTCTTTTGTACTCTACTGGCGCGAGGGTAATAATATATATAAACTCATCCTGCAAGACCCATCCAACATCAAATGGCTCTTTGTACAGGGCAAGGATTTTGATCAGTCGTTATTGGCCGATATCTGGAACCTGGGGTATTTTAACGATGAGAATAATTATATGGTAGCGAGGATTGTAGCCATTTTTTCGTTTTTCACCATGGGGAAATACCTGATAATCAATCTATTGTTTTCCATGATCTCGTATTCGGGTGTATGGCGGCTCTACCGCTTTTTTTATGAGCTCTACCCACACCTGCATAAGCAACTGGCGATCGCGATACTATACCTGCCCACGTTCGTGTTCTGGAGCGGCGGTATTCTTAAAGATCCGCTTTGTACCGGCGCCATGGGCTGGTTAACGTATTCGATGTATGAGATGTTCTACAAAAAGCAGGGGCTGATCAGGAACACGCTGATTATTTTCCTTGCTTCCTATATGCTGATCAACCTTAAAATTTATATCCTCATTTCGTATGTACCCTTCTTCTGCCTGTTCCTTATTCTCAAGAATGTGAACATGGTAAAGAACAAGGCGTTGAAGCTGCTGCTTGGACCCGCACTTATTGCAGGCAGTGTACTGGCGGGGCAGCAGGTAATGAAAAAGTTTCAGAACGAGCTGGGTTCTTTTGCTGCTGATGGACTAACGGACAGGATCAAGGGACAACAGGATAACTTTAAAGAACAGGCGCAGGCCAATATCGGGGAATCTAACTTTTCACTGGGTGTAGACTTTGACGGTTCGGTAACCAGCCTGCTCAAGATGGCACCGGCTGCCATTGTAGCAACACTTTACCGGCCATTTCTCTGGGAGTCAAGAAAGCTATCTACCCTGCTGAGCTCGCTGGAGAGCCTTGCTATGATGATACTGACCATTTATGTATTAACCAAGGTGGGGGTCAAACGGTTTTTCCGTACACTTGCCAAGGATCCTACTGCTTTGTACTGTATTCTCTTTTCTTTGCTGTTTGCGCTATTTGTAGGGGCAACCACCCTCAACTTTGGTACGCTTTGCCGTTATAAGATTCCCTGTATGCCTTTTTATGTGATTTCCCTGCTCATTGTACTTGATAATGATCGTAAAAGTAAAAACAGTCTTAGCACTACTGCCAAGACTGTTTAAACATCAACAATTCGAAAATTTATATGTACTCAACTATGCGCCTGCTGCTCTGCGCGCCCTTGTTACTGTAAAGGGAGCCAGCAGGTAAGCCAAGGTGTTTTTGAAATAATTACCTAAAGATGCTCCTGTATCGTTGCTATCCCGGGTTTTTAACCTCTCTAATATATACTGCGGGTTGGCTTCAAAGCGTTTTGAAAAAGCGTCGGCTGCGGGCCAAAAGATAAACCCAAGTTTTTTCATCTTATCGGTTTTCTGGTAAACCATTATAATGCCTGCAAAAGCCGTTAGAAAACAGAGATAATTGGCCATTGCCAGGATACGGTTACCAAATTTGGCCCGATGTACGTGAAAGCGGTTGCGTATATAGAAGTACATCTTCCAGCCGGTTTTATAATCCCAGTCCTGTTTATAAGAAAAAGCTGATGCCGGGTGGTAGTGTACACTTTCTGTAATGGTGCACACGGGTATTTTATTTTGCTTTACAATACGGTAATAATATTCTGTTTCATCGCCCCACACAAACAGCCTGGGTTGAGGCACACCTACCCTTTCCACAATCCTGCGGTGAAGCAGGGTACCATTAAAAGGATGGCCAATACCTTCAATAACTTTACAATCTACTTCTTCGATGGTGCTGTACCGGTCTGTTTTCCAGACGAATGTTTTTTTATCTTCCTTATTCAGCACGGCACAGTTGCGCAGCCGAAGTTCATCGTCGCTGTTCTCAAGGAGTTTCTCTAATGCATCTTCTTTCGGGTACCCGTCATCGTCCATACACCATATCCAGGAGTACCCCTGCTGATATGCCCAGGTGATTCCTGTACTGAACCCACCACTTGATCCTACATTGGTTTGAGTGATAAAAAAGACATCCTCCTGATCTTTCAGCCAGTGTTCAGTATTGTCTGTACTGCCGTTATTTACTACGAGGATGGCGTCGAGGGGACGGGTTTGTTGGCGTAGTGCAGTGATGCACTCAGACAGCAGAGCGTGGCGGTTGTATGTAACAACTACCGCAATTACCTTTTCCATGGTATTGGTTTTTAAAAGAATTGGATTCTCGGTTGATATAACGGAGGTGGGGGCAAATTATTGCACGGTAATACAGGAATTTAAGGAGTTACCAGGGGCTGTTTAAGGAGAGATGCAGGCGCGCCTGGCGGTTGTTTTATATCACTTATTACGCTAAGCGAAGCTGCATAAGGGTTTTATGCGTTTTCAGTGTTGGAGAATACGGGGGGGGTATGCTTTTTCAGCCGGGCATCGGAAAACTGGCGGGCAAAAGTCAGCGCTTCGCCTATTACATGATGCATATCCATATAACGATAGGTGGCCAGGCGCCCCAGGAAAGATACACCGCTTAACTGCTCTGCTTCCGCCCTGTATTTAAGCAATAAGGCCTTATCGGCGTTGAGACGTTTGGGATAATAGGGTATGTCTTCTTCAGAAGTCTCTTTACTGAACTCCTTAAAACAGATGGTTTTTTCGTGCTGCTCCCAGGGGGTAAAATGCTTGTGTTCTGTAATACGGGTAAAGGGAACATCTTCATCACAATAGTTCATCTGTGTAAGGCCCTGGTAATCTCCTTCGGCGTAGAATTTCTCAAAGGTTACTGTACGATAGCCAAGCCGCCCGTGGATATGATTAAAGTAAGCATCGAGAGGGCCTGTGTAAAATACGTGGTCAAACCCGGCTGTGTCTGTTCCCGGTTCAAATTTTTTATTGAGTGAAAGACTAATGGCAGGATGATCGATCATTTTTTCCATTACCGCGGTATAGCCCTCTTCGGGTATACCGGTATAAATATTGGTATGATAGTTATCGTCGTAATTAAACCTTACGGGTATACGCTTAAGTATAGAGGCTGGCAGAGCCGTGGGTTCGCATCCCCATTGCTTTTTGGTGTACCCGTAAAAGAATGCCTGGTACAATTCCCGCCCGATAAAGTGCAGGGCCTGCTCTTCAAAATTCTGTGGATCGGTAATGGTTTTATCTCCCAGCGCAGCAAGAAAATCGCGGGCTTCCGAAGGGTTGAACGACTGCCCGAAGAACTGGTTAATGGTTTGCAGGTTAACGGGCAGGGGGTATATTTTACCTTTGCTATTGGCTTTAACGCGGTGCACATAAGGCCTGAACGGAACGAAGCTGTTCACATAATCCCATATTTCTTTTTTATCTGTATTGAAAATATGCGGACCGTATTGGTGTACCATTACGCCGGTCTTTTCATCCCGTTCTGTATGGCAGTTGCCTCCTATATGACTGCGTTCGTCCCAGATGGTGATATTGCAATCGAGTTGCTGCACGAGCTGGTTGGCGAGTACACAACCTGAGAATCCTGAGCCAATGATAAGAAAACGATATGCCATAACCGGTTATCCTATTTAATTTTTTTTACGATCCTGTTATACAGGTATTGCCAGATGGTAGGGTGATACCAGAGCTTACTGCCCGGAATGCCCTGCTGCACGGATACCCTGTTCTCAAAAACGTCGTTTACTGCCTTTTTCAGAATGGGAATACCTGCGCCCAATTGTAGTACGGGGTAAGTAACGAAGTTATCCACGGAAGAAGGGTACACTCTCTCCTGATACAATATACTTCCTGTATCTATGCCCGGATCTACGAGGTGTACTGTTACTCCACTGTTTTCCCTGTCGTTATTAGCCAATGCCCAATAGGTCCCATGCACGCCCCTGTACCGTGGGGTAATGCCCGTATGTGTATTGATAAAACGGCACGGTACGCTATTCAGTACTTTTTTAGAAATAATTCTTGTGCCATTTACGATAATAAGATCGGGGTTAAGCTCCTTCAGTATTGTTATGGTAGCTTCATCATTTACAGAGGGCACGCGCTGTAACAGACTGCCCGGAATAGGTTTACCGTTAAGGTTCAGCTCCTGCTCCAGTTGCAACAGGCGCTTTTTGCTCCTGCTGTTAAGATACTTTACAATAATAGCCTGGAATAAGACCTGCCCTGCTACAGTAACCCAGCCCAGTTTTTTTATTCTTCGTTTCAGAAAGGTCTTCCGGTCTACCTTATCCTCCATAATCACGCTTACCACGGCAAACTCTTCGCTGAGCGCATGGTACACCGCATGGGTTGAAAACCCTTCCCCTGCAAGCATAACAATTTTCCTATTTTCCATGCGCTGCTTTGAGTTCTTTTGCTAAAGTGGTCATCGTATAGCTGGTAAAATCATACTTACGTGCAAGCTCCTGGTAATGCTGCAATATCTTTTCGAGGAAGGCGATATTCTTATCCTGGTTGATCCCGAAGTTATGCGGGTGCCACCATAAATGATATGTTTTATTGTGTCGGGCTGCATAGGTCATGGCCCTTTTAATACGGCGGAGCCTGAGGCTTTCAAACAGTCTCAGCCAGGGTTTGTATTGCCTGAGAAACCTGCTGGAAGGAATATTAACCGGTTCGGCAGCCACCATTTCTTCGTCACTATAACAGTGATGGCCGGATATATTTATATAAGCGTCCAGCAAACGGCAGGCCCTTCGCAGCAGCGTCTCTTTTTCAAAAGGCCTTGGCTCATATACCCAGGAATGTTCGTTGCCCCGCACACATATAATACCATTTTCCTTACAAACTTTCAGGTAGTTGTTATCGTACTGGTTCCGGGGAAAGATGATACTTGTTATTTCAACTCCGTATTGCTCTCTTGCCACTCTTAACGCTGTACACAGATCTTCCCTGAAGTCGTCGACCGTCTGGCCTGTCTCCATACAATAATAATGAGAGAAGGTATGTGTACCCAGTTCCTGCCCGGGTGTAGCAAGAATGGCTTTTATCAGATGGCTCCCAAAGTGATAGGGGTCGGTTTCGAAAGATTCACCAATATTATTGATGTAATCGCCATAAGGCGAACGGAAGGGGTTATTGTATTGTGGTTGCTGCTGAGGAAGAGATTGCAACAACTGCTGCCTGTTTTCAAAAAAGAGAAAGCCTACTGCTGCAAAAGTGGCATTTACCTTGTAGCTGCTGAACAGTTGCAGCATGTGTGGCAATACGGTATGCACTCCCTTTACATGGTTTCCATAGGTTTCTATGGTAACCAGGTCTCTTACTCCCCACATCAGTTCAAAATCGAGAGAGATGACGAATTTGCCCCTTTTTTGCTGCATTCTTTTTATGTAAGAGCAAGTTTAAACAACTTGCCGCTATAGTGATTGTTTAATAACCCCGCAAAGATATTGCCTACGGGGTGCCGAAGATGCTTGTGTACACTTTTTTGTAGGTTTGTACTGCTTTTTCGAGGGAATAAAAATCTGCAGCACCATTCCTGATAGCGGTTTTATCAAATGTTTCGCCTTCCTGTATCTTGTCTATAACGGTATTAAATGACTGCCCGGTAAAATCATCCACCACATAGCCTGCCTCGTAATTGTTTACAATCTCTTTCACATCTCCAACCCCTCCGTTAGTAATAACGGGTATGCCCATAGCCATGATTTCGCCATGCTTGGTGGGGGAAGAGGATATTTTTGAAAAGCAGGGCTTAATAAAGAATAAAGAATAGTTGCTGAACGACAACAGCACAGGTACTTCATGGCGTTTTGCCTGCCGGGTAATGATGCGGCCTGCGTCTATCCCGTACTGTGCAGCGGTATTGGTGATTTCGTCGTGACGGTGAGGGGAGATAAACAGGAATTTTGCTTCAGGTTTCCGGTCTCCCAGCATTTTACAGAACCGCATCATCTCTGCCGTAAGGTACCATCCGCCAATTGAACCGAGATAGCTGACGATAAAATCGCCGGGGTTGATCCCCAACTCCTGCCTGAACTGTTCGCGCAGGTGGCTATTAACGGCCTCAGGGTTAAACAGGTCAAGATCGGCGCTGCAGGGGATGACTTCGATGGGCAGGGGTTGGCCGGGCACCTGCTTCCAGGTATGTATTTCTTTTCTTGCTGCAAATGTGAGGCAGGTATTTGCATCTGCTTCTGCCAGGCATTCGTACTCGTGCTTCTTAAAAAACCGGTATATACGCCTGTAAACAGGATTTTTCAGGTTCCACATGCCGCCATCTACGCGCTCATCTGCCCAGAAACCACGTATATCATTCAGGAACTTTACGCCTGTTTTCCGTTTCATCCATTGCGCTACCAGCGTGGGTAATCCTACACGGGTATGTACCATGTCAAACTTTTCAGCCTTGTGCAGCTCCATGGCTTTACTACGCAGTTTATAAAAATCATACACTGAAGAAAGCACCGGCGGGTTTTTATGATAGGGTATGGAAACCCATTGTATGGGGTAAGGGGCTATCAATTGCTCTACATAAGCCCTGTTTGCTGAAAACTTACCGGGTTTATCACAACTCAATATGGTAAAGGTGTATCCATATTTCGTAAGACCGGCGAGATACGGAATGACCTGGCTCTGGCCGAGGGGGTCTGTCATACCATCGTATGATATAAATAGAATTTTCTTCATAAGGGATTTCTTCCTTCGGGTATGCTTTTTACTCTATCCATTTTTTATACCACATCTGGAAAACGAGCAGGTACCAGAAAAGGTTGTTATAATTTCTGTCTCCGGCCATAAAGCGGTTTACAATGTGCATGACTCCTTCTTTTTTGAATAACCCGTGAGCGGTAAGGGCCGTCTCATTCATGTACTCATTTACGTATGCACGTAATTCGTTACGCAACCAGTCAAATACGGGAACACCAAAACCCATTTTGGGTCTGTCCATCATTTCTTTAGGAATGTATTTGTGTACGATCTGCTTAAGTATGTACTTTTTATCCTGCCCTTTCATTTTATACCCGGGTGGCAACTGTGCTACAAATTCCACAAGCCGGTGATCCAGCAAGGGCTCCCTGCCTTCCAGCGAAGTGCTCATCGCCGCCCTGTCTACCTTTACCAGTATATCATCCACCATATACGTTTTATAATCCATCGCCAGCATCCTGTCGAGCTGCCCGAGGTCTTCCCTGAATTCATGTTCAGTGTCGTAGAATGATGCAGGCTGGTTTACTTTGGTGGTAAGCAATGCATCCAACTGGCTGCTGGTATAAACCTGTCCCAGCATATAATCCATCATAGTACAGGCGGTAGGATTTCCATGCTGTAAAATGCGGGAGAACCGTTCCCGCTTAATTGGCGCTGCGCTGCTGCCGGAGAGCAATGTCAGCAGTCCACCCGGTATGCGGTTGAGTATCTTCCCGGCGGGTTTACGAAGGCTTGCCGGAACTGATTGTACTTTCCTGAGCAGATCGAGTGCCAGGGGATACTTATTGTAACCGGCAAATGTTTCGTCGCCCGCATCTGCGCTAAGCGCTACTGTTACCTCTTTCCGGGCGAGACGGCTTACGAGCGTAGTAGGTATAATAGAAGAATCTCCAAAGGGTTCATCGCAATAGAGCGGAATCTGGGGTATGATATCCTGTGCTTCTTTCGTTGTACAGTAGTACTCGGTATGGTCGGTACCCAGGTGAGCGGCTACAGCCTTTGCATAAACGGCTTCGTTATGGTCTTCTTCAAAAAAGCCTATGGTGTATGTTTTCAGTTTTTCGGTACGGTTGGCCTGTAGCAACGCTGTTACAGCCGAACTGTCGTACCCACCACTCAGGAAAACACCTACGGGAACATCTGCCACCATACGGTACTGGCAGGAAGAGATCAACAGCTTTTCTGTTTCAGCTATGGCTTCCTCTTCTGATATTTTGAGCTTAGGTTTATTATACGCGTCATAAACATCCCAGTACTTCTTTATTTCGGGTTCGCCTTTTTCGGCAGATAGGGAGAGGTAATGCCCGGGTAAGAGCTTATGTGTATGTTCAAATATGGAAAGTGGTGCAAGTATATAGCCATATTGCAAAAACTGGTGCAATGCCCGGGGATTGATCTGTTTTTTGAAGCCGGGATGTTCATGAAAGCACTTCAGTTCCGAGGCAAAAAGAAAAATACCTCCGTTCCAATAATAATAGAATGGCTTTACGCCTGCCCTGTCGCGGAAGCAAACAACAGATTTTTTATCCGTATCATAGATCACAAAGGCAAACATGCCTATAAAGCGCTGTATCATGGCGGGGCCCCATTCTTCCCAGGCGTGCAGTACTACTTCTGTATCTGAATGGCTTACAAAAGTATGGCCGAGTCGTGCCAGGTCTTCCTTTACTTCGGCATAATTATACATTTCGCCATTGAAAATGATACACCAGTGTTTGTACCACATGGGTTGGCGACCTGCGTCGGAAAGGTCGATAATGGACAGCCGCCGGTGCCCGAGACCGACCTGGCTGTTTTCCAGTTGAAAAAACTCGTAGCCGCTGCCGTCGGGGCCACGGTGGTTCAGTACGTCGGTACAACGCCGCAACGTTTGTTCTGACGAACTATTTGTAAAATCAATAAATCCGGCAATACCACACATAGCTTACTACATTTTTGTCGGGGCAAAGTTAAGTTTCCGTTTTTAACCGGGGTTGTTCAGGGCTTCGTCGTAAATGCGGCGTAACCCTTCCATATGCCTGGGCAGGGTAAAATTATCTATGGCCCTCTGCCTTGCTCTTTCTCCTGAATTATTGCGCTCCTCTTTGGATCTGGCCATTATGCTCTTAAGTTTGCTTACAAAATCCGTTGGGTCTGACAGGGAAAAATAAGTGGCAATATCTTCCGTTTGCTCCCGGAATGAGGGGATATCACTCAATAAAAGCGGCATTCCCATTGCCATCGCTTCCAGTACACTCAATGAAAACCCTTCAAATTTTGATGCCATTACGTACAGATCATACTGTGGTATAATCTCTTCTATATTACTTACTTCTCCCTTAAGTACTACGTTTACCCGGGCTGAATGAATTTGTTCTTCGAGTTCCTGCAACAGGTTACCGGTTCCGTAAATGTGCAGTTCTACCGGCTCATCGCGCAATTGCTTAAAGGCTTCGATAAGGTAGGCGAAGTTTTTCTGGCCCCTGAGCGCCCCGACAGAAATGACCCGGAAAACCGGTGTTTCTGGTTTCTGCCTGGCCAGGGCGGCATTGAACCGGTTGATGTCTACAAAGGTATAAAGGGCATAGGCTTTCCAGGGTTTCAGCTTCAGAAAGGAAAAATATTCTTCCAATGCACCCCGGGCTACGACAATGATAATACTTTTCCGCAGCCGGTAGGTAAGTTTATCCAAGAAACGTATATGCCAGTAGCTGTATTCTACAGCAGTAGCAACAAACGCGTGAATGGTAGTAATTAAGGGAATACGCCGGGGAAGCCCCAATCTTGCTATGACCGTTGGCCAGAAAAGGTGTGTATGCACTATATCCGGGCGCTCTTTTTTTGCCAGTTTGCGGAATTTGAATACAGCTAAAGGTAACTGAATCAGATATGAAAGATTAAAGCATATAAGCTTATCGCATTTCAGCTCGTTGCCAAAATGATTGAGCGGGAAGAGCGTTACCACAACGTGTTCGTACTCCGGCAACTCTTTTATCACCCGAACCATCATGGTTTCTGCACCGCCCCGGCCCAGGTTGAATATAAAATGAATGATTTTTTTCTTCATTAAAAAAGAGAGCTAAAGCGGATAAATGTGGAGATCAATCAAATCCTTGTTTTCGAGGAATTTTTCTTTTGAAAGTTCTTTCTGATCGACCGTAATCCTGTAATTGAGCGAAACAATAAAGTCGTAAATGTCCTCCAGCCGGTCGCCCTTGGCTTTTATAGGAGTAGGGTGAATGGCGACTATACAATTGGGCCGGAAGGTTTTAAGTGTTGTTGCGGCGCCCCGTAATGTATCGTATTCGGCGCCTTCTACATCAATCTTTACAAAGCTTATCCGGCTTAACTGGTGCTCTGTTACAATGGTATCTATACTGGTGATGTCGATATCTATTCCGCTCAGGGGCCGGTCGCCCAGGTAAGAAACAAGACTATTACTGTTGTCTGCCACACTATTGGAGATAAAAAAAGTCGTTTTACCCGGTTCACTGCCTACTGCTTTCTGTACCGGTGTGATAATATCAACGGCTTTATTAATTTTAACCGTCTGTTGCAGCAGGGCGAAGGTAGCGGGTGCGGGCTCAAAAGCGATGACTCTTCCGGCGGGCCCTGTAAGTTTTGACGCAATGACGGCAAACAGCCCGATATGCGCTCCTACGTCAAGTACTGTGTCGCCTTCTTTTACGGAAGCGATGAGAAAATCAAAATTATCTTTCTCGTAACCGGCAGGGAAATAATTGATATACCGCGTTGGCAGGTGTACGGCATGATTATGGAATGTTTTTTTCAGTCCTTTTCCGAAAGTAAAAAAGTTGACAATCTTATAAATTAACTCTTTCATGCTGGTATACTTGCGCTTTTTTTAAAAACAAAGCCCATTTGTTTTCTTGTGAAAAATAAAGTTATCAATAAAATAATAAAATAGCTGCAGCAATCTGCTATGGCAGCCCCCATTGAGCCCCATTTGCTGATGAATATATAATTATTAGACAGGCTGATGATGATGGAACAAAGCGACAGCAGGAGGATGAGTTTTTTACTTTTATGATAGAGCAGCGCTGTAGAATAAAAGAAGTAGGAAATTGTCCAGAAAAAATAGCCGGTACAAAGCAGGTAGTAATATTTTAATCCTCCAAAATAGCTTTCGGGGATGAATATGTGGTAAGCGAGGGGTATAAACAGCAGCAGCAGCAGCCAGCCTCCTGTCATTATGCCTGCATACAGTAAAAAATTTCTCCGTATAGACGCATAATTGATTACGGGAGCCGAGAGGAGGCTGTATATTTTGGGCGTTATATACTGTAACAGGGCTGAGCAGAGGGTGAGGATAATTGATGCAAAAATGCAGGCAATTGAATATACGCCTACTTCTGCATTATTGTCTTTACCGCCTGTAAAATGTGAGAGAAAGAAACTGTCGGAAGAGTTCATACAAAAAACACTGAACTGCATAACAATAATGGGCACACTATAGATCAGTTCTTCCCGTATTACCCGTTTACTTACCTGGCCAAAAAGGTAATCTTTCGAAATAAAGAAATAAAACGCGAAGACCGCAATAATGACATAGGACGTAATGATGCCCGTAACACGGCCTTCCCATCCCCACCTGAATGCGAGAATCAGCAGTACGGCGAGGGCCACTTCAACAAACAACCTGCCTAATACCACCACCATAAATCTCCGGGTGAGGTTGTTGTTGCGGATCATATTGATAAAATGCTCAAACAGGAAGGAGAGAAAAGCTACAACCGGTATGATCCAGGAAAAACTGGCAGGGAGGTGATACCGTTCCTGCAGGGGAGCGCTGAATAATGAAAAAAGGAGTAAGGCGATAAGGAATACCGTTACGGGCAGGATAAGGCTGCTCGTAAATGCATTTTTGAAGGCTGCTTTATCGAGTTTAAAAAAATCGGCATTGATAGACTGCAGCACTCCCATCGAAACAAAGGGAACCAGGAAAATGACAGCACTGCTGAACAGGCTCAGCACACCCATATCTGATTTGCTGAGTACATGCGTAAAGAATGGCAGCAGCAGGAACGCGACACCTTTACCAAGAAAGTTGGTAACTGTGTACATACCCAGCGACTTTGCGACCGGGTTCCTGCTGTGTTTGAATAATTTTGAAATAGCTGTCATCTGACGATCTTAAACAGTAGCGGCTTACGGCTTAACCCCTTTTACTACTGCTGCAGAACAGTTTTGATATGGTATAAACCCACCCCACACATTTTGCATGCCATATTTCTTAAACCATTCAACAACGGTCTTTATACGCTGGGGTTGGTCGTATTCGGGTGAAAACATATCAAATGTATCAAGTACACAAAGCTCCCTTAGCTGGTCGGGCGACAGGCCTTTGGGCAGTGTTCCGTCGATATCACATATTGGCAGAAACCTGTTTACAATGCGGCCAAGGCCAATCTTTGAAAAGAACCTGGAGGCTTTAATCAGCCAATCGATATTTTTGTCAATCAACTTGTACAGTCGTTCGTTAGACATTTTCTTTGTCCATGGCCTCAGCATATACTTGGCGTTCACTTTTGTCCACCAGCCCCGGATCGGGTAAAAATCCACGACCAGCTCACCGCCGGGCTTTACCATGCTGATCAACGTTTGTACACTTTTTTCGACGTCGGGTGTATGTTGTAATACGCCTATGCAAATGACCTTATCGAACTGTTGTGGTGCGAAGGGCATTTCATATATACTGGCCTGAAAAAGGTGAAGCCGTTCGTTAGGGCCATTGTTCCTGAAATTGGCTTCGACGGCATTGCTATAGTCGACAGTGTACAAATTCCCTTTTGTGAAGTCAAGGATAATCTGCGAAAAGCGGCCAGCTCCTGAACCTACCTCAAGTATGTTTTGGCCCGTTAAGTCCTCCTTGTCCCAACTTGTCTCTGCAAAGAAGCGCACTTTTGAAATATCAAGATTACTTGATTTATCTACCTGTGTGCCTGCAAACTTATTCCACTGGAATCCAAAATTTTCTGTGTAGTTGTCGTTTTTTACAATCCGGTATGCCCCGCTGGTAAGAGGGAAGACCAGCTCGCTCCCATCTGACAAGCCATTTGCATCAGCCACAAGGGCCCTGTTGTTAAAAGGGTTAATCAATTGTATAGACATCTTGTCTTATGAGTTTTTTAACCGACCGGGGGGTTATTCTGGTAATAGTGATACTTCGGGTTTAAAGCCGCAAAATAAGCCCCAAAACGGTAATAATGCAAAATTATTATACCCTGCGTACTCTTTCCCCAAGGATCTTACCATTACGGAAACGGTTGCGTCTTATGCAAAAAACGATGAATAATATAAAGCCAACCATTTCCAGACATTATCTTTGCGGCCAACGCGGTTCCCGGCGAATAGGATCCTGATACCGGTTGGATCAATTAATAAAAACCTCGTAATGATCGGTGACTACCATTTATACGGATATCTTGACCTGTTACTGGTACCACTGTTTTATTTTCTTTTCCGGTTCCTGATCAGGCTTCATCTTAAAAATGAGACTGATGCCTGGTACAAAAAATCTGCTGCGCTGTACCTTAATATCAAACTTGCATCATCTGTTATTTTTGCCCTCCTTCTCATCTTTATAACACCGGGGGATTCGCAGTTGTACTTTAATACAGCTATGAAAGTAAAAGCCCGGATCATAGAAACGGGCGATATTACCTTGCTGGGTAAAGACTTTTCTGCTCTTGGTGACAGTTTTTGGGTGGGTCAATTTGATGATATTGGCACGGGCCTGATGGATTCTGTAGCCAATACGCTTCCTGTACGTCTTGCCACGCTTCTTTCGTTTTTTTGTTTTGACTCTTTTATTGTCATTAATATGTTCTTTGGGTTGCTTTGTGGTTTCCTTTTAGTACGGCCTATAAGACTTCTTGCCTATAAGGGAGATAAAGTTCTTGCCAAACTATTCTTTTTCTCTTTTCTTATACCTTCTTTTATCTACTGGAGCTCAGGCCTGATGAAGGATACTATTTGCGTGAGTTGTATGGCTGTTGTACTGCATACTGCTTTTGCCTTCTTTTATGAAAAAAGGGTACTTGTATTTTTCCCTTTTATTCTTTCTACAATAATATTGTACTTAGCGAAGCCTTATATTGCCCTCACTTTTGTTCCGACGGTGCTTATGCTGGTTTACCTGATGTATATCCAGCAGATCAAGTCCAAGATCGTAGCTACTTTTGCGCTGGTCACTGTTGGGCTTACACTTTTAATAGTGGGTATTAACTCGGATAGTTTTAACGATATTCTTGAGGAGAATATAAAGAGTACGGTTTCTCTTTCTGAGAACTTTAAATTCCAGGCAGAAAGTACGGAGGGTTCTTTCTTCAGCTATGGAGAAATTGATCCTTCGCTCGCGGGTATCCTGAAAAAAGCCCCGCTGGCCATCAGTACCGTTTTTTTCAGGCCCTTTCCATGGGAGGCGAAAAAATTCATTACCCTCCTCAGCAGCTTTGAGGGCTTGATGTTTATGGTACTCACGCTGGTGCTTATTTTTAAAGCTGGACCGCTTCGATTTTTTAAAACGCTTTTCACTGATCCTTTCTGTGTGTCTTTTCTCTTTTTCCTGTTCGTCTTTGCACTTTTTACCGGCTTGTCTACACCTAATTTTGGCAGCCTGGCGCGTTATAAAATTCCCTGCCTGCCTTTTTATCTCTTTAGTATGCTGAAGATTGCTTACAGCCTGCCTCATCCACCAAGATTGTTTAAAGCGATCTTCCGGGGTGCTTTTACTCTAAAAGAACAGCCGGAACGGGTTCCGGCTGTTGCGTAGTATTGCAATATTTTTTACAGTTACCCTGCTGTATGCAGGCAGCGTTCAATCTGTGCCAGATCATCAGGCGTATTAAAGCTCAGTACATCATTGGCCTGGGCTACCGGATATCCTTCGGCCCGTTTTCCGGCTTTAACCAGTGCTTCTATAATATACAGAAAACCATGTTCTTTACGGCCGTCGACCATATGGCCAGGAATATCTTTTTGAAGAAGATCGAAGACTACCTGTTTTTTAAATACAAAAAGGCCAATGTCTCTTTCTCCTTCTTTAAGGGGTTCTATGCCCAGTGCCCGGGTTTCTGCCACAGCAGCCAGGTGCCCCCCTTCCCTTTTAACGATGGTATAGCAATAGTCGGTAATTGCTGTAACCATTGAAAAATCATTCTGAAAGACGGTATGGCAGTGGAGCATATTTTGTACTGTAATGCTGCTGAGCAGGGGAATATCTGACCAAACCAGTATTATGTTTGCTTCGGGTGCGATAGCAGGGCTGGCCTGGAGTATAGCATTTCCCATACCAAGGGGTTCGTGCTGAAAAACGAGCTCTGCTTCAACATTGAATTCTTTAAGGGCTTCGTTAAAAAGGGGCTCATGTGCCGGGTTGATTACTATAACTGGCCGGGAATCGTAAATGGCGAGTAAACGGCATATCCTGATAAGAATGGGTATGCCTGCCAACCGGTAGAGTGATTTGGGATAGTTTAGCCCGCTACGGGAGCTTCGGCCGCCTGCCGGTATCAGTACGCGGTATTGACTCATGATTAATAAACGTTAACTTTTTTTCTACGGACGCCATCGGCTATGCCCCGGTAAATAAACTTACAGTCTTTACCGGCGATATAACTGAAGAAACTACCTGCCCCGTTCCTTTTCCATATCCGCATCAATGCTACCACTACGCACAGCACATCGCGAATGAGGGCTTTGTCGTAGTACAGGTGGTTAAGTATGATCGTATTACGAATAAAATAGTATACTTTCTTTTTGTCGATAGTACGGCGCGACACATCGGGGTGATAGTGCAATGCCTTTAGTGCCGAGTACACTTTACCTGCTTTTTTCATCCTGCAGAGAAAGTCTACTTCATCGCCAAACATAAAATAACTGCGGTCGATATTGCCTACTGCTTTTATGGCAGCAAGATCGATTAATGCACCGTTAAAGGGATGTATGTGCGGGTATTTCGTCATTCCTTCCGGAAACTCATTTAAATTATTGTATTTACGGCGGCCTGCAAAAACAACGGGATGCCCTTTTGCATTGAGCACGGGCAGGCCAAATACCAGTTCATCCCGCTTATCTTCTTTCACGGGTGTGGAAGAAATACAGATGGTTTCCTGATCTGTCAACCCGACCAAGGTTTCCAGTGCTGCTGCATCGGGAAAGCCATCGTCGTCCATCATCCATACATAATCATATCCTTTATTCCACCCTTCATCGATACCCCGCCACCAGCCACCTGCTGATCCGGAGTTTTCCTGTGTAATATGATTGATTCCGTTATCGAGCAGGTATTGTTTTGTTCCGTCGGCAGACTGGTTGTCGACGATCAGCAGATCGGGCATAAGGGTTTGCTGCTGCAGGTAAAGGATACAGCGCTTCAAGAGTTCGCAGCGGTTATGGGTGACCACTACAGCCAGTATTTTAGGGTTGCCGTTGGGGCTCATTACTCAATTGCTGTTTTAGTTGAACCATAGTCGCCGTGCAGAAAGGCGAGCCGTTAATGTTGCCTGTTATTTCAGGGTTAATACAAACTACATCGATACCTGCTGCTTTGGCGGATGCTATTCCTGAAAGGGCATCTTCAATAACAATTGCCTGTGCGGGGTTAATATTATATTGCTCGAGTACCCGCAGGAAGATTTCGGGATGTGGTTTTGCCTGCTCCACATCATCGGCGGTGATCACTCCTTTAAAGAGTGACCGTATTCCCAATGCTTCCAGGCCTGCATTTACATTCATACCGGAGCCTGAGCTGGCTACAAATAAACTGAATTTTTTATCGTGAAGCAAGCGGATGAGGGCTTCCGCACCGGGCATGAAACTGATGGCTTCTTTATACCGGGCATTAGCAGCAAGCTGTTTCTGTTTTGTGAGGACTTGTAAAAGTTCATCACTGAGCGACTGCTGGTTTTGGGCAAAGATCAGCGCTATTGCTTTGCGGGTAGACATGCCGGCATAGTTACCATAATTGAATGTAAGGGGGTAACCGGAAAGCGTTTGCTGAAATGCTTTATCATGCAATGGCAGTGTATCGGCAATAGTGCCGTCAAAATCAAAGATGATGGCAGTTTTTCCGTTGAACAATTGATCTTCGCTTGTTTCTGTCATTACGACGGGGTAAATATTGCTTTTGATTTATGGTTTCCGCAGGTACACCGTCAGTTGCATTCCTTTATTTGTCCATTCCATATATTTTCTCAATGCAGGCTTAAGGAAAGAGGGGCCGGCAAGGATCTCACATACTTCATAATAATGTCTTTCCAGCTTCATTCCCAGCTTGTCGCAACATTTCCGGAAGGATTCGAGCGTATATTCATACAGGTGAAAGGGTGCATGCATGGGGCTCAGGTGCGTAACATAGTTGGTACCACGCAGTTTATAATAAAAATTAATCAGTTTGGGCACGAGGTGATCGGCTGATGGTACTTCGATCTGGATTATCCCGCCGGGTTTCATCCAGCGCATTGCTTTTTCGAGTACTGCTGCGGGGTGATAAAAGTGCTCGAATACAGCACCACAGGTAATAAAGTCGAAATGGTTGTCGGGGAATTCTGTTTCTTCAACACTGCCGAGACTGATCCTTTCTTCGGGGATATTGAGCCATTCTATAGCCCTGGCCCTGAACTGGCCTGAGGGTTCGATTCCATATACTTCAAAGCCTTTATCCTGTAGTGAGCGCATTGCTTTACCCAGGCCGGCGCCGATATCGAGCGCCCGCATTCCTTCTTTTGCTCCCAGCAGTTCTTGTGCGTTGGTTATCTGGCGTGCAAAGTATGCGGGATCGTAATCGAAATAACCTTCTTTCCAACTGTACTCTTCGGGGTCGATGCCATAATGATCGAGTATATTATTGGGTATGGGTTGCGGGCTGCTGTAAATAAGCCCGCAGTTAGTGCATTTTTTAACACTTACAGAAATGCCCGTTTTGTTCCTGGGGTTGTATCCCTGCGATTGACTAAGGCGTTGTCCGAGTATTTTATGGTTATCGGTTTTATCGTTGCACATCTCACAAACATCAACATCCTCGAACTTATATATTCTCATATTACTTGCCTGTTTCAGGTTTGATTTTTCTTATTTGATTTTTAACTGATCTTAAAAGATTCAAGGTACTGGTTAATGATAAATGATGCCAGGAACTGCCCGTCGTGTTTGCCGGGGTTATTGGTATCTTCAAATGAATCGATCACAATGCGGCAACCAATACTTTCTACTTCTGCTTTATCGTAGGTAACATAATTCTCTATGTTTTTGTTAGAAAAGCAGTTGTTGACCAGGGCCATATCTATCAGGCTTGATACCGGTACTTCTTCCTTTGCGCCTATACGAAGGTAGCGGAGTGCGCCTGCAATAAAGTCGTATGCTGTATAGCTGGGCGTTTCGTAATCTTCACCGATATTGGTTACAAATACTTTAAAGGCTTTTTTGTTTGCCACGATGGCATCGGTAAGTCCTTTTGTAATGTAACTCGGATACAGGGAGGAGTGCTGCGTTCCGGTAGAGTAAATAATGATATCGGCGTCGCTGATGCTGCGTTGTACTTTTGAAGTGATCAGCACCTGGCGGTTCATCAGTTCAAAGTATTCTTCTGTCTGGCTGATATCCATCTTTGAGATGATCTCCCGGTCGGGGTACTGATCGAGGAGGTAGATTTTCTTTATCCGGGAATTGGAGCGCAGTTCTACTATTTCGGCTTCCGAATAGAGTACTGTACCGTCTTCGCGGATGGCTACCAGCTTTTTATCTTCATTATTAGTGGGCAATACTGTTCCCTGCAGTTTAAACAGTTTGTCGATCAGTATCGTTGCTTCCTCGAAGTTGCCATTACAATAAAGGAATGCTCCTGCATAGATCAGGTTCATGATGCTGCAATCGCTAAAGTCGAGCTGCTTGTTTTCGGCTTTGCCGATGAGCCGGGTGGCTTTTACCAGGCATGACATCAGTACGCGCAGGGATTCACGGATGATCTCGTCGCTTAATGTAATACCTGCAAGTGCGTTTGACCGGCCTGAGGCAAATGCTTCAATACCTGCAATGGCTTCTTCATAATCGGTATCCAATGCGTACCGGAAGGCAAACAGGCTCATCACTGCCTTGTAATCGGGGAGTGTATCGGGCACCATAACTTCCTGCACTTTCCGAATGTCGGAAGGGCCGAGCATGCGAAAGAATGACCGGATGTTGCCGGTTGATTTACCATCATCGTATGCATTTACAATAGAAGTAAGGTTGATGCCTTCGGTTGACAACAAAGTCGGAATTAAGTTTCTTGCCCCTCTTCCCCCGTTAAATACTACAACATTGATCATTTTTATATATAGTTATACAAGTGTTTTACAAATGGCAGCGGCGAAATTAGTAAAATTATGCGGATCGCCCGCAAACACTGCAATGTGGCTGATAATCGCGTACCCGGATGCATTACCAGGATTGTAAGTCTATGCCTGTGCTAATACGAATACTGTTGCCGGGAAAATACATTTGCGCAGGCAGTACTACGTGGGCGGGTTTTGCAGTTCTTCTGCATAGATGGCTTTCAATTGACGTACATGATCGGTAAGGGTAAAGTTCTCCAGCGCTCTTTTTTTGCCTGCTTCGGCCATGGCTTGCAGCGCCTGGCGGTTTTCGTACAGGTAACGCACTTGTTTGGGAAAATCGCTGGTATCGGACAGGCTGAAATAAAGGGCTGTATCTGCGCATTGTTCGCGGTATGTGGGTATGTCGGAAAGCAGCATGGGCACGCCCATTGCCATTCCTTCGAGCACTGCGAGTGCAAAGCCCTCGTAGGTAGCGGACATTACAAACAGGTTGTATGAGGGCAGTACCTGCGACATATTCATTATTTTGCCCATTAGTTTTACCGGCAAGTCGTATTCGTCAATGATTGCCTGCATCTCTTTTCCACAAGGTCCTTCGCCATAAATATGCAGTTCAATATCAAGATCCCTGAGTGCTCTGAAGCCCTGTACAAGGAATTTCTGGTTCTTCTGGATCTTCAGCGTGCCTACACTGATGACCTTAAAGGTTCCCGGCTGTTTTGGGCGGGGCAGCGTGGGTTTAAAAATATCTGTATCGACAAAATTATAGAGTACATGGGTTTTGAAAGGTTTCAGCTTCAGGAAGCTGAAATAGTCTGTAAGGGTATATGACGAAACACCCAGTACGGTAGACTTCCGCCTGCGGTAGGTGAGCTTATCGAGAAGGCATATCCACTTCTTTTTGTATTCAAAACTGTCGGAGACTGAGGCCTGTATAGAGGTTACAAGCGGGATATGGCGTGGCGTGGCCAGCCTTGCCACTACAGTACTCCAGTAAAGTGTGCAGTGAACAATATCTATATCATTTTCTTTGATGATTCTGCGCAGGCGGAAGACTCCTTTTATAAATTGTTTATAGGAGCTAAGACCGAGGCAGTAATACTTATCGTATTTCAGTTCGTTGCCAAATTCATTTTTATCATAAAGGTTAACAACAATATTATGGTAGTTGTCTAATTTCTTCAATACGCCGACTACTGTTGTTTCTGCTCCTGCGCGTCCAAAATCGTCGATGATGTGTAATACTGTTCGTTTGCCTGTAGTTTTATCCATTGGGTTCCATTAAACAACCTGTGTGGTTGTACTTACTGATTGGGTGGGGTTATAATGCCACAATTTTCCTGAGGTAGCTGCCATAACCGCTTTTCTTAAGGTTTTCGGCAAGGCCGAGCAGTTGATCCTGGTTGATATATCCCATACGGTATGCCACTTCTTCGGGGCAGCCGATCTTCAATCCCTGTCTTTTTTCAATTACTCGTACGTATTCTGTGGCGTCGCTGAGGCTATCGAAAGTACCTGTATCGAGCCAGGCAAAGCCGCGGTCAAGGACAGCTACCCGCAGTTTTTTATTTTGCAGGTACCAATCGTTCACCGTGGTAATTTCATACTCGCCCCTGGCGCTTGGTTCGATGGATTTGGCAATATGGACCACATCATTGTCGTAAAAGTACAGGCCTGGTACAGCATAGTTGCTTTTGGGAGTTGCTGGTTTTTCTTCAATACTAAGGGCGTTAAAGGCGGCATCAAACTCCACGACGCCATACCGTTCGGGGTCGCTTACCGGGTATGCAAAAATGACTGCGCCCTGCGGGTTGGCAGAAGATTGCAGCAGTTTGCTGAAGCCGCTGCCGTAGAATATATTGTCGCCAAGGATGAGGGCCACACTGTCGTTGCCGATAAAGCTCTCCCCGATCACAAATGCCTGGGCCAGCCCGTTGGGAACGGCCTGCGTAGCGTAGGAGATATTGCATCCCCACTGGTTACCGTTGCCGAGCAGGCGTATGAATTGTGATTGATCGTCGGGGGTAGTAATAACGAGTATATCATTGATTCCCGCAAGCATCAGTGTACTCAACGGGTAGTATATCATGGGTTTGTCGTAGATCGGCATCAATTGTTTACTGATGCCCATGGTAATGGGGTAAAGTCTTGTTCCCGATCCTCCTGCCAGAATGATTCCCTTCATAAACGTTTACTTTTAATTACCTTTTATGGTATTGCTGGTCGTAGTAATTCTGATAATCGCCGCTGGTAACGTGTTCCAGCCACTCTTTATTGTTGAGGTACCAGTCGATGGTTTTTGAAAGCCCTTCTTCAAATTGTAATGAAGGTTCCCATCCCAGTTCGTTTTTCAGCTTAGTGGCGTCTATAGCATACCGCATATCGTGGCCTGCCCTGTCTTTTACATGGGTGATGAGTTGTTCGGAAGTTCCGCGGGGTCTGCCCAGTTTTTCATCCATTTGCCGGCAGAGTTCTTTTACGAGTGCGATGTTGGTCCACTCATTGTGACCGCCAATATTATATGTTTCGCCGATTTTTCCTTTATGGAAAATAATATCTATGGCTCTTACGTGATCTATTACATAGAGCCAGTCGCGTACGTTAAGGCCTTCGCCATAAACGGGCAATGGCTTATTATTAAAAATATTGTGTATGCAGAGTGGTATCAGCTTCTCGGGGAAGTGACAGGGGCCGTAGTTATTGCTGCAATTGGATAGCTTGACCGGGAGATGGTAGGTGTGGTAGAAGGCTCTTACCAGGTGATCGGAAGAGGCTTTGGATGCTGAATACGGGCTGCGGGGATCGTAAGCCGTCTTCTCGGTAAAAAGGCCTGTATGGCCCAGTGTACCATACACTTCGTCTGTTGAGATGTGATAGAAAACCTTTCCTTCAAACCGGCCCTGCCAGCTTTCTTTGGCCACCTGCAGCAATGTGCCTGTGCCCAGCACATTGGTTGTAATGAATGCGAGGGGGTCGGAAATGGAACGATCTACGTGGCTTTCGGCGGCGCAATGTAATACTCCTGTAAACTGGTATTTAGCAAAGAGTTCGCGCAGAAAGTTGATATCGGTAATATCGCCCTTAACAAACTCGTAGTTGGGGGCCTGTTCTATGTCTTTCAGGTTTTCGAGGTTGCCTGCGTAGGTAAGCTTATCAAGATTGACCACCTGGTATCCGGGATACCTGGTAACAAAAAGCCTGGTGAGATGGGATCCTATAAAGCCGGCTCCGCCGGTAATGAGTATTGTATGCATAATTAACGGGGGCAAAACTACACAAAAGATCGTTGAATTAGCCCGAAGGGTACAGGAAAGCGCCTGTACGTGATGTGGTATGGCTGCTCAGCCGGGGGTTTTCACAAACACGGAAGGATTTGGCAGGACTTTAATATCTTTGGCCGGCATAACAGGCCATTCCCCGCCAGGTACCAAACTACTGCTCTACCGGTGATATTCCTTACTATGGCGGGTTAACGAATATCTTACATGAACAATCTCACGGAGCTGATATCAAACTTTGACTTCTTTTTGCTCTTTATCGTGGCAGGGCTGGCTTATATGTTTATGCGCTTTATCGTGTTCAGGAAAATGGACAGCAGGTTTCATACCATGCTGATCATTGTTTTTGCTCTTAAGATACTGGGTACGCTTATTAATAACCTTCTTATTATTTATTACTGGAAGACGGGGGATGCTATCAGTTATTATTATGAGGCCAAGAATATCTGGAAGCTTATTGGCAATAACCCCCAGAATATACGATATATTTTTAATCCTGTAGAACAGTATGACGCTATTATCAAATCGGACAATATACTCAGTGCTACTACGAGTGGTGCAGGCCAGGAGAGTAACTTTCTTGTAACCCGTATCTGTGCGCTTTTGTTTCCTGTATCATTCGGCCGTTTTATCCTGCTTAATTTCTGGTTCTGTCTTATTTCTACTATTGCCCAGTTCCGGCTTTATATTGTCATCAGCCAGCGTTACCCGCATATCAAAAAGTATCTTGGTATCTGCCTACTGTATATGCCGACGCTGCTGTTTTATGCTTCACCAATATTTAAAGAAACGCTTTGCCTGTCGTTTATTGCCTTTTCGATACATCACCTGTACGAGCTAAGCAAACGGCATAATATGATATCTAATGGATTTCTGCTGCTGGTTAACCTTACGTTAATCTTATTACTGAAGCCTTATGTTTTGTACTCTTTTCTTATTGCTGTTGTGATCGTATATCTTTTCCGGATCATCTTTCATTTTTATGGGCGATCGTTTATCAGCGCTGCTTTTACCATAATGCTTTTTCTTTCGCTCACGGGGGTTTTTATATACAATATGGATTACCTGGATCCTTATATTGCTTCTTTTGCAGATGTATCCAATTTTTTCCAGCAGCAGTATAATGATAGTTTTGACGATTCATCTTCTTTTGAGCTGGGAGAAGTAGAAACAAGCGTGGCCGGCATTTTAAAGAAAACCCCCATTGCTATTTACACGACTTATTTCAGGCCACACCTGTGGGAGGTACGAAAGCCTATTGTGCTTTTTAGCGCACTTGAATCTTTTTGTATTATGATATTGGTTATTTTAGCGTTTGCAAAAAAGGGAGTTTATACCAGGCAAGTGCTTAAAGATGACCTGCCAGCTACTATCGGACTTATGTATGTTATTGTTTTTGGTGCTGTAGTAGGTTTAACCACATTTAACTTCGGAACCTTAGTACGCTATAAAGTACCCGCCGTTCCTTTTCTTTGGGTTTTTGTATTCCTGTTACTCTGCTATAAACCCAAGGCTGTAAAAGCGTTAGATTAAGCATGAAGAAGAAAATTGCATTCCTGATCAATTCAATGGCGGCGGCCGGGGCAGAGAAGACTGTAGCCACTATTATCAATAACCTGAAAGATGGGTTTGATATCCACCTGATACTGCTCAACAAATTTATAGAGGTTCCGCTTGAGACTGACGGTATTACCATCATAGAAATCGATCATTCGCCTATTTACAGTAAGAACCGGATAATGGATATTGCCAAAATCCCTGTGCTTGCGCGCCGGTTAAAGAAATATCTCAGGGAGCATGAGATTGGCCTGTGTATTTCGTTCCTGAACCGTTCTAATTTTATTAATGCTTTTGCCAGGCGTTCGGGCTGGAAGGGCAGTACCATTCTTTGTGAAAGGATACATACTTCTTCTCATTATGCGGGGCGGTCTATGGGCGACCGGGTTGGACGTTTTCTTGTAAAGAAGCTATATAATTATTCTGATCTTGTTGTTACCAATTCGGAGGGTATGGCGTATGACCTGAAGGAGAATTTTGGCATCCGCCGGCCACTGACGGTATTGTACAACGCGATTGACCTGGAGCTGACCGAAGCAAGATCGAAGGAGGTGGTTGATGATGCTGATTTTACCCCGTTCAGTTTTATCCTTGCGGGGCGGTTTCACAGCCAGAAGAATCACAGGCTGCTGCTGGATGCGGTAAAGGAGATTGAATCGCTTGATTTTAAAGTATTGCTGATAGGAAAGGGAGCGCTTGAGGGCGAAATGAGGCAGTATGCACAGGATATTGGTGTTGCGCATAAAGTACAGTTTCTTGGCTTTCAGCCTAATCCTATTAAATATATTGCCCGCTCTTCGTGTTTCCTGATGACGTCTAACTATGAAGGTTTTCCGAATGTATTGCTTGAGGCGCTGGCTTGTGGTATACCGGTGATCAGTACGGATTGTCCTACCGGCCCGAGGGAGCTGCTTGATGAGCACTACCGGCCTGAGCCTGCCACTACTGCTGAATACCTTAAATACGGCATTATTGTACCTCTCCGGGATAAGCATGTGCTTGCTGAAACAATGAGGGCTGTTTTTTCAGACCCGGGTATCCTGACGCGCTATAAAGAAGTGGCGAAACAGAGGGCGGGTGATTTCAGTACAGCGCGAACGATCGCTCATTTTAAAGATATTGTTACTCCTTATTTGTAGTGTTCCTGGTACCAACGGGTAAATAAAGTCAATCCTTCTTCAATAGAGAATGCGGGGTTAAATCCATAATCGGCCCTGATGGCGTCGATATCGGCAAAGGTGGCATAGACATCGCCGGGCTGCATGGGCAGCAGGATGGTCTTTACCTCTTTCTGTAACTGTTTACCAAGGATATTAATAAAGTCGAGCAATTTTACCGGCCTGTTATTACCGATATTATAGATGCGGTGGTAGTATCCTTCGGGGCCGGGCTGGAGTGTGGTATCGTTTACAATGGCCATGATGCCATCGGTTATATCGTCGATATAGGTAAAATCGCGCAGGAGGTCGCCTTCATTAAAGATACGGATGGGTTCGCCTGCGAGTATCTTCCGGGTGAAGGAGAAGTATGCCATATCGGGCCTGCCCCAGGGGCCATATACGGTAAAGAATCTTAGTCCTGTACAGGGTATAGCAAAGAGGGCAGCATAGGAATTGGCGAGGGCTTCGTTGGCTTTTTTGGTAGCGGCGTAGAGGGATACAGGTTTGTCTGTTCTGTCGCTGGTAGAAAAGGGTACCTGATTGTTGCCATATACGCTTGAACTGCTGGCGTATATCAAATGACAACGACCTGTGTTACGGATACATTCGAGGAGATTAAAGAACCCGGTAATATTGCTCTGGATATAGACCCCGGGATTATCGATGCTGTGCCTTACGCCTGCCTGGGCTGCCAGGTTAACGACTTTATCGAACTGGTGGGCGGTAAAGATGGCCTGGAGTGCGGGGGCATCGCAGAGGTCTGTTCTGTAGAAGGTAAATGCGTGCTGCCGGTAAGGTTTTCCTTCTGCTACTGCTGCGGCATCAGCGAATGTAAAGCCTAACTGGTTGAGGCGTTCGATTTTCAGTTGCAGGCTGTAGTAATCGTTAAGATTGTCTATACCTGTAACTTCATGTCCTTCTGCCAGCAGCCGCTTAGCCAGATGGAACCCTATAAACCCGGAAACGCCCGTTACCAGAACCTTCATATTGCCTTAGCTTATTGTTTTGACAGCTTCTTTTTTTTGTACCAGAGGGAGATCCGGTGAGTTGTATTGCCCGCGAAAGTAGCAAAAAACAGGGCCCAGTTCCTAAAATCGAAGATATATTCCCTTATCCCTGCTATTGCCCAGTGGCGTGACATGGCAAAATTCCTGATGAAGAACTCCCTTTTGGCCGTTTCGAAGTAGATATTGGCGCGTTGTATTTTGGCGGCGCCATAGTATTTTGGGTAGCGTGCAACGAGAATATCGGTATAGATGAGCCGGTCGTCGAGGTAAGATTTTCCTGTTCCGGGCGCCGTTGTATTGTTGCAATGGCGGCGGTAGCGCAGGTAAACGCCGTGTACATAACCAATTTTACCGCGCATGGCTGCTTCGGTATAGAAGAGCCAGTCGCTTACCACGGGTGTACGTTTATCGAATACGAGATCGGCGCATTTTTGCCTGTCTATCATGAAATTAGAGCTTGGGGGCTGGTTTTTCTGTGTAATGATCCTGCTGACCGGGCCGCCCTGTATAAACTCTTTGCTTTTGTAGATGAGGATGGTTTTATCGGTATCGGAGTCGAATACGTCGATATCTGTTGTACAGATGGCTCCATCGGGGTTTTGTTTAAACCAGTTTACCTGTGCGGTGAGTTTGCCGGGGAGGAAGATATCGTCTCCGCCAACCAGGCAGAAGTAGGTACCGGTACATCGGCTGAGGCCGTTGTTGCAGTTTTGTGTGATACCTCCATTTTTTTCTGCGATGACGGGTTTGATTTTACCGGGATGATTTGCGGCGTACTGCTTTATTATGGCTGTTGTGCCATCTGTGCTGCAGTCGTCTGCTATGATGATTTCCGTATTGGGATAATCCTGCGACAATATGGAATCAATGCATGCGGCAATGAATCTTTCCTGGTTATATGTAATCACCACTACTGACACCAGCGGCTGACTTGCTGCTCCTTCCTTCATATCTTTTGCAATACTACTGTAATTTTCTTAACCAGACCTCAATGACATCGCCCTGGTTGAGCCAGTGGCCCAGCCTGTGCAGGAGCATCTGGGGCGACCAGCCCTTTACCCTTGAAAGGGTTCTCATGCGTACGATGTGAAAGGGGGTTTTTGTTATCAATTTACGCATACTGCCTAAATGGTAGAACCATTCGTGCTCGAAGTAGGCGGTATGTGAATTATTTGAACGGCCAAGCAACTGTTTGAGGTAACAGCTCAGGGTTTTAAACTCGTTGGGCACTTCAATTACCAATAACCCGTCTTTTTCAAGCACACGGTGGGCTTCAAGCAGGAGGGACAGCGGGTCTCTCACGTGTTCGAGGACATGGTTGATGTGAATGAAGGAATAGGATGCGGCGGGTAACTGTAATTGTTCCAGTTCTTTATTAAAGCTGGTGAATCCACGTTCTACCAGGGCATTAAAGTTGCGCGTATTGAGTTCAACGCCATGTACTTCCCACCCTGCATTTGTGGCGGCCTGCATAAAGACGCCACTTCCGGCGCCAATATCGAGGGCTTTACGATTGGTTTTACCTGCTCCTGCTTCTGCGAGGCGCTGGTTGAACACAGGGTTGTGGCCGCCTGCGTGGCCGGATACAAAGTTTTCCAGCTCGCGCAGACCGGGCGGCACATTTTCATTAATGGTAATATCGTTAAAAAGGGAGGGAGAGCGGGTAATGATGGTGCACTGTGTGCACTGAACGATGACCCGTTTTGATGTATCGAAATTCTGGTACCGGCTATATCTTTTCTGCGCAGTAAAGTCTGTGCTTCCGCAATAACAGGTTCGGAATTGCATTGTGTGCTTATTTGAAATAAAATCTGTTTTACAGGCCTGGTTACATGGCATCCTGTTTTCGCTTCATGAGCCAGCTAACCAGGATAAAGTATAAGGCATAACTCAGGCAGTATGCAATGGCGCAACCCTTAAACCCAAAATAGCCGGTGCAAAAGTAAGTTAATGTGATTACAAAAAGGCCAAAGGATATCTCGGAGATGATCATTTCCCTGGCATAGCCTTTTGCCCACATGAGGTAGCCAATAAGCCAGGCGGCGATTTTGAGGAAGTCGCCCGTGAGCTGGTAGGCAAAGAGGTCGCCCATGGGCAGGAAATCGGGAGAAAACAGCACCCTGATGATGGTATGACGCAGGAAATACATGGAGAGCCCCATGATGAGCAGTACGGGCAGTACAATTTTGCAGGTGGTGGTGATCTCGTGCCGGATCTGCCCGGGATTGGTAAGGGCTGCCAGTTTGGGCAGGTAATAGACGGAGATGGTGGAGGTGATGAGCAACAGGTAATTGGCCGAGATGCGGTTCATCCCTTCCCATATACCAGCGTCGTTGAGAGAAAAGTGCCGGGTGAGCATACCTCTTACAATAATCTGCGTGATGGGTGCTACGAGTGTGGCTACCACGGTCATTACGGTAAATGCAAAGAGTTTTTTGGCCATGGTTTTATCGATTGTAAAACCCAAGCGCACTTTGTACCATTTTTCTTTTCGTATAAACATCCAGGTAACGAGGCAAATGGCCGTCTGCCCCAATACAAAGGCTGTCATGGCGCCCGTAATATTGAAGAAGTAGACGAGGCCCACCGTGAGCAGCAGCCCGGCTACGCTGGTAATGATATTGATGACTACGATCTTCCTGAACTGGTTATAGCCGTTGAGGATGGCTACCCAAAGGGTATGAAAGGCATATAAAGAGATGGTGGCGCCCAACAAGCGGATGACGCCTGCATAGTTGTTTTTACTGAAAAGTGCTGTACTGAAAAAAGGGGCACCGAGCAGGCAGATGAGGCTGATGACGAGGGAGCAGATACCTATAATACTGCTTGCTGTTCGGATAATGGTATCCTGCTTTTGGGGTTCATTGTGAAAGCCTGCAATGTATTTGGTAACGCCAACGGTCATGGCACCTGTTGCCATAGCCATGGTAATACCCATGGCGTTGCTGAGCTGCCCGAGGGTGGCGACGCCTGCCGGGCCAACCAATACGGCCAATACTTTGGCGGAGAGGAACTGGGAGGCGATACGGATGAGGGAGGATACGCCCGTCCAGGACGACACTTTGACAATGTCTTTATTAAGCAGATCCGATATTCTTTTCTGGCTAATCAAAGGCGGTTAAAAAAATGATTTGACGGCGTTCACTACCGTATTGATTTGATCTTCGTTGAGGTAATGTGCAATGGGGAGGCTTATGGCCGTTTCAGCAATGGTTTCGGCAATGGGGAAGTGTCCCTTTTTGTACCCCAGTTCTGCATAGGCCTGCTGCTGGTGCGGCGGTACGGGGTAGTGGATCATGGTACCGATACCCTTTTGCTGCAGGTGCTCCTGCAAAGCGTTGCGGCGGTTGCTGCGTACTACATACAAATGGAAGACGGATGTGCATCCTTCTGCCAGTGCGGGTAATACCAGATCGCCCACTCCTGCCAGCAATTCGTTATAGCGTTCTGCTACCTGTTGCCTGCGGGTATTGTTTTTGTGCAGTACGGATAGCTTCACGGAAAGGAAGGCGGCCTGCATTTCATCGAGCCTTGAATTTGTGCCCGGCACTTCGTTGTAATATTTCTTTTGTGAGCCGTAGTTGCGGAGGATGGTTATTTTTTGGGCAAGGGCTGCGTCATCGGTTGTGATGGCGCCTGCGTCGCCGAGGGCACCGAGGTTCTTACCGGGGTAGAAGCTGGTGGCATTAATGATGCCCCAGGTGCCTGTGAGGCGACCGTTGCAGGTTGCTCCCTGGGATTGGGCATTGTCTTCCAGGACGGCGATGTTATGTTTTTGGGCAATTGCTGTTATCGTGTCTAACTGCGCGGCCTGGCCGTAGAGGTTAACGGGCATGATGGCCCGTGTAGCCGGGGTGATTTTTTCTTCGATCTTTTCGGGATCGATATTGTATGTTGCGGGGTTGGGTTCTACTGCTACGGGTCGTGCGCCGACCTGGCTTACTGCCAGCCATGAAGCGATGTAGGTATTAGAAGGCACGATCACTTCATGCCCGGGGCCAATGCCGAGCGACCTGAGGCTGAGCACAAGGGCATCGAGGCCATTGGCTACGCCTACGGCATATTTAACACCGTTGAATGCGGCATAGGCTGCTTCAAACTGTTTGACTTCGTTGCCGAGTATGAACCAGCCTGAGTCCATCACCCGGTTGAATGCGGCGGTAAGTGCTTCGCGCTGTTCGTTGTTTATGCGTTTAATATCGAGGAAATCGACCATGTATTATAATTTTTCGATGATCTCACCGTCGTCATTTACCCGGGCAACCGGCCTTGCGGGGTTGCCCAGTACGAGGGTAAAGGGTGGAACGTCTTTGGTAACGACGCTGCCTGCTCCTATCAGTGCTTTTTCGTGTATAGTGATGCCTCCGAGTATAGTGGCGTTGGCGCCTATGGAGGCCCCCCGGCAAACGGTGGTTCGCTGGAATGTGTCGGGGTATTTCCTGGAGCGGGGGTATTTATCGTTGGTAAAAGTGACATTGGGGCCTACGAAAACATCGTCTTCGAGCACAATGCCGTCCCATACAAAGACCCCGCTTTTTACGGTAACCCTGTCGCCTATGCGTACGTCGTTCTCAATAAATGTATGGCAGTTGATATTGCAGTTGTTGCCTATTACTGCTCCGCGGAGTATTACTGCGAACTGCCAGACGGTTGTATCAGGCCCGATATTGCCTGTTTGTACATCAGCAGTGGGGTGAATCATGCAGTAATGGCTTTAAATTTTTCGTAATCTCTTATATAGTCGGCCTCATCGTATTCCATATTGGCGAGGCATACCTGTGAGGCATTGTCGGTATAGCGAATATCTCTCCAGCACATTTTGGGTATATAGAGCCCGATATTGGGGCGATCGAGCACAAACTCTCTTCTTACGCCGCCGGGCATTTCGATAGATACGGTAATGATACCGGTAATGGCTATGAGGATCTGTTCGAGTTCATAATGGGCGTGCCTGCCTCTTTCCACACTTTCGGGGGTATGGTACGTCCAGTAGACGCGTTTTACTTCGAAAGGGAGGTTTTCTTTTTCGGCCACCGAAATAAATCCCAGTTCCTGGTCTCCTATTTTAGGAAACTCAACTATATACGGCATCCTGTTCTCACTCATAAATAATAATACAAGGATTTTGTTCCTGAAGCACTGGTAATTCCGGGCTTAATTACTGACTGGTAGACCTGATTGAACAACCAGGGGCCAGGCTGTTGCAACCGCTAACAGCAACGCAAGTTACAACAGTTGTTGACTTGTGTGTTAATTTGTGGCAAATATACTGGCTTATGGCTTATACCGGATTAAACTGGTATTTTTTTAAAGCGGGGCAGGCGGGGTTTGTTTACAGCTTTTTGACCTGGTTGCCGGTGAGGAGGTAACGCTGCCCGGTTTCGGGGCAAATGGCTTCGTTACCGGAGGTAAAGACGAGTTTATGCCCGGCTTCGCTTACCCAGCCCTGGTGGCGGGCGGGGTTACCTGTTACGAGGCCATAGGGTGCTACATCTTTTGTTACTACTGCGCCTGCGCCGATCAGCGCGTACGAGCCGATGGTGATGCCGCAGATGATGGTGGCATTGGCACCGATGGTGGCGCCCTTTTTTATAATGGTAGGTTTGAATTCTGTTTTACGTTCTATAAAACTGCGTGGGTTGATCACGTTGGTAAATACAGCGGATGGCCCTACGAAAACATCATCTTCGAGAATAACGCCATTGTAAACGGATACGTTGTTCTGTATTTTTACTCCGTTGCCAATGCGGGTGTTATTGTCTACAAAAACATTCTGACCGAGGATGCATCTTTCGCCGATCACTGCACCGGGCATCAGGTGACTGAAGTGCCATACGCGGGTATGGCTGCCTACCTGTGCACCCTGGTCTATTACTGCTGTGGGATGTATATATGGCTGGGTCATTTGCTTTGTATTGGTACAAAAATAGGCTACCTGGTTTACTTGATCCATATTTCATACAGATGGGATTACCTTTGCTGCTATGCATTATGCTTCTGTGCTGGATATCAGTAAATCTTTTGGTGTACGCACCCTTTTTAAAGGCATCAGCCTCAATATAGAGGAGGGGGATAAGGTAGCGCTTGTTGCCCGGAATGGAATGGGCAAAAGCACGCTGCTGCGGATTGTTGCGGGGCTGGATACGCCTGATGACGGTACGGTGTGGATACATAAGGATATCAGGGTGGTAATGCTGCAACAGGATACGGCTTTTGACCACAGCAAGAGTATCCGGGATAATATACTGGGTATGGACAATGATGTGGTAAGGGCGGTTAAGGGTTATGAGCAGTTCCTGGAAACGGGATCGGAGGATACGGAACTGGCGGGTGAACTTATTTCGCGGCTGGATGAACTGGATGCCTGGGCTTTTGAGGCGGAGCTGAAGCAGATTCTCGGGCGGCTGAACATCCATCGTCTTGACGAGCGCATGGGTAACCTGAGCGGCGGGCAAAAGAAAAGGGTGGCGCTGGCCCAGGCACTGATTGAGATGCAGCTTTACCAGGGCCGCTGCCTGCTGATCCTTGATGAACCGACCAACCATCTTGACGTAAGTATGATCGAGTGGCTGGAGAATTATCTTTCTGCCCAGCGGGTTACGCTTTTACTGGTGACGCATGACCGCTATTTTCTTGATGCGGTTTGTAACGAGATCGTGGAGATTGACGAGGAGAAAGTATATACTTATAAAGGCGATTACGATTATTTTCTTGAGCTGAAAAGCCTGCGGCATGAAGTGCAGCAGAGTGAACTGCAAAAGGATAAGAATATTTACCGTAAGGAGCTGGAATGGATGCGCAAGCAACCCAAGGCGCGCACGACCAAGAGCAAGAGCCGCCAGGATGCTTTTTCGGAAGTGGAGGAAAGGGTAAAGCTGCGGAAGGATGAGGCTGAGGTAAGCCTTCAGGTAAAGATGACGAGGCTGGGGGGCAAGGTGCTGGAGCTGAAAAAGGTATATAAGAGCTATGGTTCCCTGCCTATTATGAAGGGGTTTGACTATACGTTCAAGAAAGGGGAGCGGGTGGGTATTGTGGGTAAGAACGGCGTGGGCAAATCGACCTTTCTGAAGGTATTACTGCATGAGGAGCCGGCGGACAGTGGTAAGATCAATCATGGTGAGACGGTGGTGTTTGGCAATTATAACCAGGAGGGGCTGATTTACAAAGAGGACAAGCGGGCTATTGAATATGTAAAGACGATGGCGGAGTTCTTTCCGCTGGCTGATGGCAGTAAGATCTCGGCCAGCCAGTTTATGGAGAAGTTTGGGTTTACTGCCGAGCAGCAATATACGCCGCTGAGCAAGTTGAGCGGTGGTGAAAAAAGACGGCTGCATTTGCTGAGCATCCTGTTTCTGAATCCTAACTTTCTTGTACTGGATGAACCGACGAATGACCTTGACCTGCAAACACTCCGCACGCTGGAGGAGTTTCTGCTTGACTTCCCGGGTTGTATTCTTATTGTGAGCCATGATCGTTATTTTATGGACAGGATGGTGGATCATCTTTTTGCTTTTGAGGGCGACGGTGTTATCCGTGATTTTCCGGGTAATTACTCGCAGTACCGGGAGGCTATTGCCAGGGAGACGGCGGAAAAAGATACGGCAGCTAAAACGGTGCGGCCTGAAATTACCAGCCCTGCACCGGCTGTAACTGACAACAATAAAAAACTATCTTTTAAGGAAAAGCGGGAGTTTGAGCAACTGGAATCTGATATTCCTGCCCTGGAAAGGGAAAAGGCTGTTCTTGAAAAGCAAATGAATGAAGGAACGCTCTCCTATTACGAGCTGCAGAATGCTGCTAACCGCATCGGCGTGATTATTTCGCTGCTGGATGAAAAGGAGATGCGGTGGCTGGAGCTGAGTGAAAGGGTTTGATGTGCTGACCTGCTTCTTTTCTTAATTATAAAAATCTGTAGATTTGGTGAAATATGCTGCTGCATATACGTTTACGGGAAGAGGGGTCCTGCCAAAAACCTTTTTAACAAAAAAATAATGAACCAACGATTTTACTCGCTGGATGTTTTCCGGGGAGCAACCGTGGGGCTGATGATACTGGTGAACACACCGGGTAGCTGGAGCCATATTTACCCACCACTGGAGCATGCGGTATGGCATGGCTGTACGCCCACCGATCTTGTATTTCCTTTTTTTCTTTTTGCTGTGGGTAATGCCATGGCTTTTGTGCTGCCTAAATTACAGGCGGCGGGGGCTGCTACTTTCTGGCGGAAAGTAATACGGCGTACGCTGCTCATCTTCCTGATCGGGCTGCTGCTGAACTGGTTTCCTTTTGTAAAATGGGCGGATGGCCATCTTGTGGCCAAGCCCTGGGCGAATGTGCGTGTACCCGGGGTGCTGCAACGTATTGCGCTGTGTTATTTTTTTGCTTCTGTGCTGGCTTATTATTTTAAGGTAAGGGGTGCATTTGCAGCGGGGGTGATTTTACTCCTGGGTTACTGGGGGCTTTGCTTTATTGCCCACCCTGCTGATCCTTACAGCTTAGGCGGGTGGTTTGGTACTGCTGTTGACAGGGCTATCCTTGGTGAAAATCATATGTACAAGGGTGAGGGGGTGCCGTTTGACCCTGAGGGTTTTATGAGTGTGTTTGCGGCTATTGTGCAGGTTTTGTCTGGTTATTTTGCGGGGGATTATATCCTGAAAAAGGGTAAGTGTTTTGAGATGGTGTGTGGTCTTTTTGTGGCGGGTTGTGTGCTGGTTTTTTGTGGTTTTTGCTGGGATATGGTGTTCCCGATCAATAAAAAGATATGGACGAGCAGTTATACGGTGTACACCTCAGGGCTTGCATTGCTGACTCTTGCCCTGCTGATCTATATGATTGAGTTTAAGGAATGGAAGGGTGCGTGGAGCCGTTTCTTTGATGTATTTGGCAAGAACCCGCTCTTTATTTTTGTACTGAGCGGCATGTTGCCGCGATTGCTGGGGCTTATCCGCATTCCTGCCCGGGTGGACAAGGCGGGTAATATGAGCTATACCAGTCCATTCGGCTGGTTTTATGAGCACTGCTGTGCACCTGTGTTCCGCAGTGACCCGAGGGTGGGTTCTTTACTGTATGCGCTTATTATGATCGGTATGTACTGGTTTATCGGGTGGTTGATGGACAGGAAGAAAATTTACATCAGGGTATAGCGACGACTTACTGCATGGCATTTCATTGGCATACATTACAGAGGGGCAACTCACCAGCTTCTGCACTGCCGCATCAGGGTTTCGTATGCGGTATCCTGCCGGTGATGAAAACGCTGGTATTGCCTGATGAGTGAGTCGTTGAGCAGGATGCTTAGTTTTGTGCTGGTCTTTTCATTGTAATACGGGGATGATTTTCCTTTCTGTTTTCTTTTATCGCCTGCTTCCTGTTGGACATATTGCTTAAGGCTACCGATAAGGGCTACCTGCTGCTGCATAAAATATTGGTACTGATCTTCATTTTCAATATACCGTTTGGTGCGGTAAGCATTTTTGGTTTCGTTTTTCTTTCGCTGTTCTGCTGCATAGTTTTCTGCTGCTTTTCTTTTGCTTTGTGTACTGTCATATTCCTTTTTGAACAGCCAGAAGACGGATATTATTACCAGCAGCGGAATGATGGTAAAAGCATATTTCCATACGCGGCTTTCTGCGGCGGGCTCAACGTTGCGACTGGTGACTGCGCCTACCAGCTCTGTAGTATCATACTCGCGAACTGTGTTGAACAGTGCTATCCTGAGGCGTCTTTCTGCAAGCGAGGGGTGGGTGATGGTTGAGGCATCCAGCATTGCCTGGTGTTGTGCTGTATATTCCGGGTGTGCTGTATTTTTACTGATCAGCGTTTGCAGGTTGGGGATGGATCCTATTTTGCCGGGGTAGAGGCTTTCGAATAACTTTATGGCGATGAAATGATCAAGGGCTGCCATCATTACGTTTGCGCCGTAGTGTTTTACGGCATTCTTATCGCACAGGAATTCAAACTCGTAATTGCTGCCCTGGTTTCTTTTTTGAAAGAATGTGATAAGCAGGAGGAAGGAGCTGTGGAGTTTACTGATGCACCATATTATTGCCCGCCAGCTTCCCATAACTATTTTCATCAAACCGCCTTCTGTATCGTTATTATATTCCCTGGCCTGGCTGAAGAAGGTGTTGAGCTGATTATAGACATTAAAAAAATAAAACTGCAGCAGGTCGTAGCCAAACTGGGCAAGGCGGTGGTGACCTGCTTCGTGCGCGATCAGGGCTTTTATCTCTTCTGCAGGCATCAGCCGCAGGATATCGGGCCCGATGCAGAGGTTCTTTTTCCGGAAAAAGGCAACGCTTGTGAAGAGATCGTTGCTTATAAGGTATATTGCTGAGAAGCGATGGATGCGGCAATTTTGTGCAACATCATTTGCCAGTGTAATAAGGTTGGCGGAGGTAATGATTTTCTGCGGTGCCTGCTTACTTTTGTAAAAGCTGCTGAACATGATCCTGAACAGCTTAACGACAAAGCTGCTCCCGAATAACAGGATGACTATGGCCAGACCGGTGAGTAATACAATAACGGCTGAGGGAATTTTTACACCGGTACCGGTTGAGTATAACAGTGTGGCGGCGGCGGCGCCTACCATCGCGCACAGGAGAAGCGCCAGACCGAGCGTGAACATGGTATAGAATATAAGATAAACGACGAGGAGCAGGCTATAGGCCACTATATTGGAGAGTGCGATGATCTTGTGGCCGGTACTATCCTGCTGCATGGGTACCGCGGACTTTATCGAGGAGTTTCATCAGCATTTCCTGCTTCAGCTTTTCGTCTTTAAGGGCTACGGTTTCGTTGAGCACTGCCTGGAGCAGTTCTGAATCTTCGATGCGCCTGTCGAGCTGTAGCAGTTTAGCACCGGGTTTCCAGACCAGGGCTGTGAGTATGGATATGATGGTGGCGGAGACAGACAGGAATGGCAGGGCTTCTTTTACCAGTACAAAGTAAATGGTAAGGGCGAGGAAGGCGGTGATAAGCACATAGTTGAACAGGGTGAGGGCTTTTATCCAATCGCGTGTGTTACGGGCGCTTTTTATATTTTTTTCGTTGGATTGTATCAGTTGTTCGACCATCCTGCTGGCGTTCTCTTTATTGTTCTGCAGTACTTCTCCGGGTATATAAGTGAGGCCCTTATAAACACCGTCTGGCAGGTTTGCTGTATCCATAAAGCTGTTTTGGGTTGATTAACGCGGGAAGATACGGTTAATGCGCAGATTTTTTTATGTTACGCTGAAAAATTCCGACCAGTGAAACTATTGTCCACACACCTTCGAGTATGATAAAGGGCATGTAGTGCAAGAGGACGGAAGCCAGGCAGGCGGTACCTGCCCCGATAAAGTTGAGCCAGAGGTATAAGGCGTCATCTTTGGCGATTTTACCGGCCAGATTGAGCAGATAGGCGATTAGAAGTATGGTTACTCCAATAAAACCGATCCAGTCTGTGGCTGTCATGATGCGTTTTTTGGGGCGAAGGTAAGGGTATGGGGTTACATAGAAAGGGCTGTTTGCTGGCGGGTTGCGAAGGTGTTGTTTTATGCAACTTTTATGGGTTTACTGCACTCTTATATTCTATGACCACCTGCAAAAAACCTCAAGGGCAGCAATTGACGGGTGCGAGTTACGGACGTTTTTTACCTGGTGCTGCTTTATTTTACGAATATTTCCATCGCTGAACAGTATTTTATCAGTAGGGCATCACTGGGCTATCAGTGGGCTATCCCCGCTTTTACCAGGGGATAAATATGTTTTTACCGGGGCTGATGTAAGGGGTGATGTCAATTAATAAGGGGGCAGGTTCCGGGAGCGGTTGTTACGGTATATGTTTCCAATTGCCTGTTGAAAGTTGTTTTATAGGCGTCTTCAACATGGCTGATCAGTGTTGCTGTGGCCGGGGACCGGACGATATTAATGGTGCAACCGCCAAAGCCACCGCCCATAACGCGGGCTCCTGCCACGGCGTTGTTCTGCCGGGCGAGGTTGACTAAAAAGTCCAGCTCGGGGCAGCTTACTTCATATTGTTCACTTAATCCTTTATGGGTATCGTACATCAGTTGCCCCAGCGCGGTGATATCGCCATTTTGCAGGCAAAGGGCAGCCTGGCGGGTACGCTGTATTTCTTCTACTACATAGGCGCAACGGTTATACAGGGTTTGGCCCATTGCCAACCGGAATGGTTCAAGCTGGTTGGTATCGGTAATATCGCGGAACGAGTGGTGGCCTGTAAGTGCCAGCCCCTGCCGGCATTGCTGGCGGCGCAGGTTATACTCGCCTGAGGCGAGGGCGTGGTGTACCATGCTGTTAAAGAGTACAATGCTATAGCCTTCGAGGGTGAGCGGGAAATATTGGTATTGGAGCGACCGGCAATCGAGGAGGATGACTTTATCCTGCTGGCCGAGCATGTTGGCAAACTGGTCCATAATACCACACTGAACGCCTGGGTAGCCGTGCTCGGCGCGCTGGCAGAGTTTGGCCAGGGCGGTACGATCCAGCCCGAAGGCGAAGATGTCGTTGAGGGCAAAAGCCAGCGCTCCTTCTACCGCGGCGGAGGAGGAGAGGCCGCTGCCGCGGGGGATGGTGCCACCGAAGACGTAATCGAAGCCCTGTATGGGCAGCCCTGATTGCAAAAACTCATTGACCACGCTGAGGGGATAAGCGGGCCAGTCGCTGACGGGGGTAAGTTTATCGATGGTTATGGTAAAGGCTTCGCCGAGGTTCTGTGCAAAGAGGTTGATACGGTTGGTATTGTTGGGTGCGATGGCGGAGCAGATGCCGAGGTTAATGGCGGCGGGTAGTACAAAGCCATCGTTGTAGTCGATATGCTCGCCGATGAGGTTGATGCGGCCGGGGGAGAAATACATTTTTGGCTCGTTTTTAAAGCGATCCAGAAAAGCGGATTGTATTTGCAGTGCGTATGGATGTGCAGTAAGGGAAATGCTCATTGCCGGAGTTTGGAGCAAATTACGATAATGAAGCAGAGGAAGGAAAAGAAGAGGAGGATTTAACGGAATGGTGATGTGGTATAGAATGGCAATAATTTAGTATTTTGTATGATAAAACCACCCCAAACCTTAAAATGAGAAAATATACCTGGCTTTACCCCGCATCTTTATTTGTGATTCCCCGAAATCTTTTGTTCTTTACCCTTAGACAGCATCTCCCTTTATGAGTACACTTGCGATTGAACTGGTACAAAAATGCCTCGCTGATAAAGACCCTTATCTTGAGCTGGGAAACTGCGGGCTTACAGATGCAGACGTTGCGGAAGGAACGGAACTGGATAAACTGCTGCGGCAGTGCGGGCATCTGGAGAC
>CAZPXP010000014.1:0-16016 GCA_964590975.1 uncultured Ferruginibacter sp.
CACCCCTGCGGTTTTGTGCGACGATTTTTATATCTATCATTTTTTACAAAACTGCCGCCAATAATAATGTTACCCCTATAATACTGTCACCCCCTATAATAATGTCACCCCTGCGGGGTTGTGTGGTGATTGTGTTGTCGATTATGTTTTACAATACTGCCGCCTGTAATACTGTCACCCCTATAATAATGTCACCCCTGCGGGGTTGGGATGGTGTTATATTGTTTTGTTTGTCCTGCAATAATATCATCCCGGGTGGTGGTTGGGTTGCTGTACGGTACTTATTTCTTTTTCAAAACACACGCTGCCGGGCATATCAAAATACTTTCCGTAGTTGGGGATGACCTGGTAGCCATTCTTTTTATATAACGCAATGGCTTCGGGTTGGTTTTTGTTGGTTTCGAGGATGCATTTGCCATAATGCAGCTCGTTTGTCCACCGCTCAAGCTCTGCGAGTATTTTGCTGGCGATACCAGTTCCCCTGCTGCGGGGCTTTGTGTACATGCGTTTGATCTCCATCGTTCCTGGCTCATACTCTTTTATGGCTCCACAAGCAACGGCACTACCGCCTGCATATACCACCACCACATGCCTGATCTCGCCGGTTGCATTGAGCCGGGCGAGAAAATCCTGCTCGTCGCCGTCTCTTTCGGCGAGCTCGGCATCGAGGTAACGAACAAGTTCGATAAAATCGGGATGGCCGGAGTGGGTTCTTTCTATGCTCAACATCTTAATTCTTTAACTGTTATATATCGCACATCAAAAGTAAGTATTTGATCTGCTACGGCATCTCTTTGCTTCTTATCTGTACTATCTATTTTTTGTACGGCAGGAATGGCTTTGGCTGGTGTGGTGATAATTATTATCCGGTTTGAACCGGCTTTTGAGTGTGTATAGGGAGTTTTCTTTTGTGTAACAAGGGTTTTCCTGCGTGTTTGATGCTATTACCGACGTGTAAGATCGATTTTCACTGATGTAAAACTCGTTTTTGTGGGTGTTTGGGATTAATGCACGAACGTGAGACTGATTTCTGCGTGTGTCAGTATCATTTTCTTTCGTGCAGAACGATTTTCCTGTGTGTTACACCCTGTTACTGGTGTGTAAGATTGATTTTCACGGATGTAAAAATCATCTTCACACGTGTTTGAACTGTAAACGTGCATGTTTGGGCTCAATACGGGTGTGTACAACCCTGTTGCGGTTGGGTATTCTGTATGCTGGCTGATTAATAGTCTGCGCTTATTGCCTCCTTAGCTATACCGACTCCTTTTTTGCGCCTGATATTGGCGGAGGTATAATAGTTATTCAACAGGTAATAGCAGGCCATTTCATTTTTTCGCTGTTGTGAACGGAACAGGCGGTTGATCATCATGTGTACCAGGCTCCAGAGCATGTCTTCTGTAAATGCTGCCTTATCTATGGCTTCATTGGTGGCGATGATATTGCCGGCTATGGGCGCAACGTGTTCGTGCTTTTCTTCCAACTGCTCCAGTAACTGGCTCATGCCGGGCGTGGTATCGTTATGCTCAAAAAGATTTTCTATCTCCTTCTTATGCTTACGGTACAGGTTCTCCAGTGCGGGCACCTTTTTTTGCTTTATCCCAAACTCGCGGTAAAAGCCTGCGAGGTGTTTCTTTACAATCTCTTCTCTTTGGTCGGCGTTGTAACGGAAACTATCGAACATCCTGTCGACACACAGCAGGGCAAACTTCCACCGCAGCATATTTGTTTCATCATCGGCAAGGATACCGAGGGCGCGAACGGTAAACAGGCTGTCTATATAAAACAGTTCTTCGGCCATGGCTATAGTGGCTTCACCATAGCGTTCTGTTTCGCGGGTATAGGCTTCTGCCTGTATCTTATTTACCTGTTTGGATGCCGTCCAGGGTTGTATGGCTTCTGTCATGCGACGGATCACTTCGCCGGTACCTGTGGCGGGGTTATTAAGACGGAAGCGCAGGCGTATATGCGGTAACGGATCGCTGTAGCGGATAAAAAACCAGCCATTGATGACACCGTCGTGAAGCAATGCACCGGTGAGCGGGTGTATGACGGTTGTCAGCAGTATATCAGCTGAACGGTGGCCGCAATACAGTTTGTAGTACAGCCATTCTTCGCCGGGGATGAACTGGTTTTTTATTGTTGTTGTATGGAGTTGTGTACGGGCTTCGGGCTCTGCTGCTTCTTTTATCTTTGTTTTATGCCAACTGATGACGATCTCGTTGGCGTAACTGCTGCCGCCTGTGCCGGGTAAACCCGCGGTGCCCGGTGCAAAGATCATCTCGCGTATTTCCAGTACGGCTCTTTTCTTCAGCTCTGTAAGGAAGAGTTTCTGGTTCAGCTCATTTTCGAGGTTCAGGAACAGCTCATTGTCGCCATCGGCAATGATGATATGTGAAGGCATATTCCATTTTTTGCGCCATTGGTCGAGGGTGGTATCGCCTTTTACGAGCTCATCTGTTTCTTTCCTGGAAAGGTTCCAGGCGGCTTCCCGGTAGATGATGTTCTGCCAGCGTATCCTTGGCTTAAAGGGGAACAGGCTGCTGATTACGGGAGGGAGGTTAAATATTACACCTGTTGAATCCTGCTGCTCGTATTGTAACGCGCAGAGAAACTGGTACAGGGGCATGGGCTTCTGGTTAAAGTTGTGGGCGTTGGTGAGTTTGGGAATAATTTCGCGGTTGAGTTTTTTTGAGAAAAGCTGTATCCTGCCTTTTCTTACGGTAACTACGAGGTCTTCGGGGGGCAGTTGCCTCTCCTGCGGCAGATCGGACTGGGCCAGGAAGGGAATTTCGTAGTCGCGGATCACGGGCCGCAGCAATACATTGCCTACTCTCGATTCGGGAAAGTGTACGATCTCTGCGTACACTATATCGGGCCGGAGTTCCTGCTCCTTGGCTGTAATGGCCTGAACAAGTTTTTCAATGGCGGTATCTGTATGGCAGAATCTTGCGGGCAGCATAGCGGCGCTGCCGTTATTGCCTGCGTAATGAAAGTGTACGGGGCAGGTGGCTGCGGAAGGGTCGCCTGCGAGGCTGGCGAGTACTGAGAAACTGGAAAGAAAAAGATTGCTGTTTACGGGTGTATCGGGGTCTTTATCATCAAGCACCACTTCAAAAGCGCCAGTATGCTGTGCTTCAATGATCTTCCTGACGAGTGGTATCTCTGATGCTGCCAGAGCAACCTGTTGTTCCATATTTGATCCGCCATTTCCGGCGGGTACCTGTTCGGCAAGGTATTCGGGTACATTACCACCACCGCCCATGGAGGGGAAACCCAGGCCGGTTTCATTGTCCATTACTTCGAGCAGTGGTACCCATGCGTCTTCGTAACGCTCGGTAAACTTATTTTTAAACTCGTTCAACTGGGGGTTACCACTTTTTCTGGAGTAGGCAGCGAGTACGGATATGCCTGCCTCAATCTTTTTAAGGAGTGCCTCGCCGATTGCAGCGGAGGATTCTACGGGCCGGTTCAGGTCTGACTGGTACAGGTATTTTTCTTCAAACGCATATCCCCATTCCTTCAGCTTCCGGGTGATGTGCTGGTATGCGGAAACGTTATCGGGGTGGCCAGGTTGCCTGATGGCGGCGAGTGCATCGCGCAGGTATTGCAACTGCTGCAGTTGGGTGTTAAGAAAGCGATTTTCTGCATCGCCACTGCGCTGGCGTATCTGCTGCAGTACACTGATTAATCTTTCGAGGGTGTCTCTGCCTGTGGCGGCTGGCTCCAGCTCTGTGATGAGCAGGTTACTGCCGATCACTTCGGTAACAAAGTCTGCGGCTTCTTCTTCTGTTATGTCGCCGCATACGAGGGTGTTTACCAATGTGTCGAAGCGTGCCCCGCTTTTGGCTGTTTTGAGGAGTTGGTTGAGGTACCGGGAGTGGTCTACATCTGATATTTTGTGCTGCCTTGTATTGCCATTGTAATACTTTTCATAATAGCGCAGTTTATCGCCGTTGGTGTAGATACCGGTATTGGGGTAATAGTGCAGCAGTTGCTTCAGTTCCGGCTGCTGTGCGAGATTGTCGGTGAGCTTACAGAGGAAGTGCATATCGAAACGGAGGTAACTTGTGCCTGCTTCGGCTTCTCTTACTGTAATTTGTGTTTCTTCTCCGATACTGGCGGTACTGCATCCTGCAAAAAGACCAAAGGGTGTACAGCGGGTAGCCATGCGGTTGTGGTATTTCAGCAGGGTCATTACTATTTTCTCTTCTTCTTTCTGGCTGGGTAACCCTTTGCTGAGGTACTTTACCACTTCACTATATAACTCAGGTGAAGCGAGATAAATAGCTTCTCTGAAGAGGGGCAGGTGGCTGAATTTTTTTAGCAGGGCCGCGGGGGTGAGGGTATTGTCGAATGCGTGCTGCAACGGCAGGGCAGGGGTGCGTATAACGGCGGTGTTGAATGGCTGTATGTCCCGGGTCATATTGTACTGTTTTTGATTGGTCAGGAAAGTAAAAAAAAGTTATCCCACGTAGTGCGTTCGGGCTCAAGGGCGGTAAGCAGTACAAGTGCTGTGCCTGTAACGCCTTCCAGCAAACCACCCTGGGGCAGGTATCCTTCTTCGCCCATATAGGTCTTATACCCTGCTATACCATCGGGGTGTGTATCGAGTAAAAGGGTTTCGTTTACCCAGTAATAAAAGTTGTCGAGAAAAACGGCTTCGCCGGAAAGCTGGTGCAGCCTGAGGTATATCTGTGCAATACCTGCTGCACCATGGCAGAAGCCGGCATCGTATATAGCCGGATCGGGCATGATGCGTTTGGTACAGGCCATTGCTGTAGTACAGGCTTCTGTCTTTAAAGTATCATCATTAAGTGCATCCCCGGCGGTGTACAGCACTACAGCAATAGAAAGATCGCCATAACACCAGCCCATACGCGAGGGTGCAGGTGGCCTGGTACCATCGCTTTCCATAGAAGGGAAGATACTGGCGGAGCCGCGGGGCAGCTTATTAGCCAGTAGCTGGTTACCGGCTGCGCGCAGCAGCCTGCGGCAGACCGTTTCTGCGATGCCTTTCTGTATACATAGTGCGAGTACCATCATGATGGAGGGAAGCCCGTGGGACAGGCCGAGGCTGTATAGTTTTTTCTCCTTGTCTTCCGGGCGCAGGGGCTTCATCTGCCAGCGCAGGCCGGTTGGGGTCTGTTCGGCAGATTGTTCCAGGTGGTTGAGATATTTTTCGAAGTAAGGGGTAAAGTTTTTGTAGTCGGACCTGCTGAGGAAATAATGAAAGGCGCCAAGCCCCCCATGCAGGAAATCCCAGTTGCCCGATTGGAAGTCGGCCATTGCGAACTCGTGAATGGCGGGATCAATATCTTCTAAAAGTTCTGCGGGGTCATCGTCGAGCAGGCCCATCTTTGCAAGATGGTGGAGGCCTGCGGCAATACCTGTAAAGCCGTTGCAATAGGTATGTACCATCACATTATCGGTAAGGGCATCCATACACTGGCTGGCATGTTGCAGGCTCTCTGTTTTGTATTGTTCGTTTCCTGTATGGCTGTACAGGTAGGCTAAGAAGATGGCCTGCCCCATGCTGCCTGCCAGCAACGATGGCGAATGGTACCCATCCCGGGCGGGAAATTCTGCTGCTGCAATTGCTTTTACTTTATTGAGTATTCTCCTGTTGTCTGTAAGCATTGTATTTGTTTTGTATTAACGTTCAAATGTTTTGTTCAGGTTATGAAATATGCGTTGCATGATGCTCCTGTTTGTGGTAATAATACTGGCCATGCCGCTCAACTCCTGTGCAAAGGGTATTTTTTTCCGGTAGGTGGTAACAAGGTCAGGATCGACGAGCACTTCTACGGTGTAGAGGCCGTCTTCGGGCACCAGTGATATTGCTTTTACTTTTCCCTTCAGCAGCCCGTATTCGTTAGAAGGATAATTATCGAGTTGTACGTTGACTTCCTGGCCGGCCGCTACTTTGCCAGCCCCATTGGGTGTGATACCGGTACGACCGATGATATCGCCTGTAAGTTTTACGGGCACGATGGTAAATGCTTCTTCCTGCATATTGATGTACTGGTTGGTGCTCCATCCTTTTGTAAATGATACCCTGCCGGCCATGGGGGAAGTGATGAGGTATTTGGCTTTCCAGTCCTGCACCGCCTGTTTGACCAATGCCATGCTTTCGAGCAGGCGGGTGTAGCTGCTGCTGATATTATCGTTGCGGGTGCTGGTATTGCTGATGATCTGTCCGCGGAGTTGCTGTTGCTGTATGGCGTTTGATATCTCTTCGTTGAGCACACCCTGGTATTCTTTTTGTTTTTGCAGGAAGATTTTCTGCTGCATTTCCAGCTCACTTTTAGAAATCACACCTTCTTCGAATAATTTCTTCTGGCGGTCAAGCGCTGTTCTTTCTAATTTAAGTTCTTCTGAAAGGAGATTCTTTTTTTGTGTGATCTCGCGGGCCATATTGCCTGCTGCGGAGATCTGCGCCGATACATTATTGTTTTTGGTGCTGGTGGAGGATTGGTTGGAGAGATAGCCATAAGCCTGGCAGCCCTGTACAAAAGCGGCATAGGCTTGCTGTACTTCGCCAAGCTGTAACCCGGCAGGAAGTTGTGCGGGGATAATAGGGTTACCGGTAGTATCGGCATGGGCAAGCAGGTTATCGAGCCTGAGTATATCTTCGTACCGCGCTGTACCGGCAATAACAGCAAGGACGGTACCGCTGTGTACTTCCTGCCTGTCGGTTACCAGTAGTTGTTCTATACGTCCCGGTGCTTTTGCCATGAGCCTTGCGGGCCCCTGTTCTGTGACGAGTATGATACGGCCGGTAATCACATCGGGGTAGCTGATAAACCGGCTCATTACGAGCAGGAGCACCAGGAGTATGGCGATTATGGTGATGCCGCGGCGCTGCATCCAGGTGGGCATCATCTCCATGATCTCCTGTACTTCATCGCTGCGGGTGATCACCACAGTTTTTGTATTGTCTTTTACTTCCATTGTATCAGTTTGCGAGCTCAAGTTGATTTTTTACCAGTTCATAATAGGCTCCTTTTTTCAGCACCAGCTCATCGTGTGTACCGCATTCGGCGATCTTACCCTGGTCCATCACCACGATCTGGCTGGCATTGCGCACGGTGCTCAGCCGGTGGGCTACTACTACTACGGTGCGTCCCTTAAAGAATGATTCAAAGTTTTCGATGATCTTTTTTTCGTTGTTACTGTCGAGGGCATTGGTGGCTTCATCGAAGAAGAGGAAGTTGGGATTCTTGTATGCGGCCCTTGCGAGCAGCAGGCGCTGGCGTTGCCCCTGGCTGATGCCGTTGCCCATATTGCCTATTTTGGTATTGAACTTCAGCGGGAGCTCTTCGATAAAATCCCTGATGTTGGCGATCTCTACGGCCTGCAGCAGTTTTTCGCGGTCGATGGTTTCTTCGCTGATCGTAACGTTTTTGGCAATGGTGTCTGAAAAGATATATCCGTCCTGCATTACTGTGCCACAGGCATTGCGCCAGCTTGTATTGTCGATGGTGGAAAGCCCCACATTCCCCAGGCTGATGCTGCCTTGTGCGGGTGTGTAAAATTTCAAGAGCAATTTTACCAGCGTGGTTTTACCGCTGCCGCTTGTACCTACAATAGCGGTAACCTTACTGTGCGGAATGCAGAGGTTGATGTCGTCGAGCACGAGGGGGCCATTGGGGTCGTAGCGGAAAGAAACGTGCTGCAATACGAGATCGCTTTTGGTGGGAATGTCGGTAACGGGTGTGTTGTCGGTATCTTCTTCCTCGCGTTCGTGTACTTCGGCCAGCCTGCTCAGGCTGATCTTTGCATCCTGTGCCATCTGTATAAACCCGATCATCTGCGATATGGGGTTGTTGAGCTGCCCGGTAATATATTGGATGGACATCATAGCGCCCAGGGTGATCTCGCCATTGATCACGGCCCTGGCGGAAATGATGGAAATGAGTATGTTTTTGATCTCGTTGATGAATGTAGCGCCGATGCCCTGGTACTGGCTCAACTCCAAACCTTTTATGCTTGTTTTAAATAAGCGGGCCTGTGTGTACTCCCATTCCCAGCGTTTTCTTTTTTCTGCGTTCTGCAATTTTATTTCCTGCATGCCCTGCAGCAGTTCAATGAGCTGGTTCTGGTTTACGGAGGCATCGGCAAAGCGGCGGTAATCGAGTTCTTTTCTTTTACGCAGGAAGATGAATATCCAACTGATGTAGAGTGTGCTGAAGAAAAGAAAGATAAAAAATATGCTTTTGTTGAGGATAAGGAGGATAACGCCAAATACTATGAACGACAGCACGGAAAAAAGGGTATTGAGGGTAGAGTTGGTAAGGAACTGCTGTATGCGATAGTTGTCGCCGATGCGCTGCATGATGTCGCCCGTCATCTTGGCGTCGAAAAAGCTGACGGGCAGTTTCATCAGCTTGATGAGAAAATCGGAGATGAGTGAAATATTGATACGGGAGGTAACATGGAGGAGTATCCAGCTCCGGATAAATTCGATGGCGATCTGCCCGCTATAGAGCATTACCTGTGCGAGCAGCATCAGGTAGACGAAGCCGAGGTTGTGGTTTTGTATGCCTATGTCTACGATGGACTGTGCAATGAATGGAAAGATGAGTTGCAGGAGTATGCCTGCGCCGAGGCCAATAAATACTTGTATGATCACTTTACGGAATGGTCTCAGGTAGGAAAAAAAGAAGCGGATACTTTTTTTCTCTTTTTCGGGAGTATCTGCATGATAGAACAGGGGTGTTGTTTCAAACAGGAGGAGTATACCGGTGCCGATGCCATCTGTTTCGTCGGCCAGCCACATTTTCTCAAATTCTTTGCGGCTTAATAGGAATTTGCCTGCGCCGGGGTCGGCTATGTACACTGCTTTATCGCTTACTTTATACACTACCACATAGTGTTGCTGGTTAACATGGGCGATGCAGGGCAGTGCAATGTTCTGGAGTGAGGGGCGTTCGTCTTTGTCTTCTGTATGTGTGGTAAAAGGTACTTTTACTGAAATGGTTCTGAAGCCTGTTTTCTCTGCTGCATCGCCGATACCTGAAAGGGAAACGCCGTTACGGGTGATGTGGCACTTATCTCTAAGGTATTCGAGTGGTATGTTTTTCCCGTAATAGGCAGCGATCATTTTAAGACAGGCAGGCCCACAGTCCATCATGTCGTACTGCGCGAAGAAGGGGTATTTTCTTTTGATGTTCATGCGGAATAATGCCTGTTTAAATAATTGTTTCGGGTTATTGGTTGGTTTTTTTTGTTTAAAATAAGGAGATGCGCTTTGCATCCCCTTATGTGTAGACAGCGGTCGGCGGGGTTACCGTGTTGAAACTCTGTATGCTAACCGGCGGATGCCTGCCATTATTATATCGGAACTTCAATGCAGATGGGTCTGCCATACGGCGTAGTTTGTCCACCACAGTTGTAGTCGATCGTACAGTTCTGTGTACCGCAGCCGGCGGAGCATGCTGCGGAAGGGCATGCTGCGGTAGCACAACCACAGGTTCCTGTAGGGCAACCCGCTGAGGGACAATCGTTGCTTCCACAGGCGCTTGTATCGCATTCAGGACCCTCAGATATCGGGCCCTCAAAGCACATGGGCCTATCATACGGCGTGGTTTGTCCGCCATAAACAGCTTTGCCATCCAGCTTTGATACTGTTGCCTTGTTGAGTGACAGTTTTTTTGTCTTTTTCATTTGTTGTTTTTTAAGTTTTAAGAAACAGCGGGATCATTGAAGTTATTACCACCGGCAGGCAGCCGACTGTTTAACCGGCTGATGGACGGCCGCCGGTGTTCAGTGCTGGTCAACCTGTTAAAGGACAACCGCAGGTTTCCACCGTTGGGCATTCATCTGTCTGACATTCTTCGGAAGGACAGACTACGGTTACGTAACATTCTATGAGAATGGATACGTCGCACCGGTTGAGACTGTTAGCGCCGCCATAGACGGCTTTGCTATCCAGCTTTGAAACGGTTGCTTTGTTGAGCGATAGCTTTTTTTTCTTTTTCATTTTTTTGTTTTTTGGTTTTAGGGAATGCGGTAACGGCATTCCCTGTTTACATTTTTAACTCAACTGGTTAGATGTATGGTACGTCGGGGCAAACAGGCCTGGCATACTGCGACTGTGCGCAATTGTAATCGTAGGTACAGTTCACCGTACCACAATCGGCAGTACCGCAATCGGCGGTGCAATCTGCAGAAGGACAGCCAACGCTGCATGCTGCTGATGGACAGTTGCAGGTTCCGGTTGGGCAGCCTGCTGACGGACAAGCGTCTGTTCCGCAATCATCTGTATTGCAGATGTCGAACGACTCCGGACACCGGCGGCCGCTAATACCACCGTAAATGGCACTACCGTCGAGTTTTGATACGGTTGCCTTGTTGAGTGACAGTTTTTTTGTTTTTTTCATTTGTTTTGTTTTTGATTATTAAATAGAATTAAAACACATAGGCAGGGGCAGGCGCAAAGGGGTAACAGTCACATACGTAAACGAATGTGTAATATGGAGAATGATTAACTACAGGCTTCTTTTTACCCGTGCAGGTAAAGGGTTATCCGGCGTGGATCTTCTTATGATAAAAGGGTATTGTAATTGTACTTTTACGGGCGAGGTGGATTTTTCTCATGTTAATAGTATTGTGTTGATGAGTCATAGTTTGCAAAACAGGTGTGGTGCTGTTTGGCCTGGTTTGTCTGCGCTTGTCTATGCAAACTTACTCTCCTGACCTAATACAAAAAATACTGCATATGCAGTATTTATCATGATGGATGGAGGTGGTAAGTGTATTAATGCCGTGGCCTTCCAAAAAATTTATTGACGGCTTCTATCTTGGAATTGACGTGGAGTTTTTCGTATATGTTATAGATGTGTTTTCGTACTGTTTTACTGCTGATAAACAACTGTTCGGCTACTTCTTTATAGTTAAAGCCCCTGGACATCAACTCAAGTATTTCTTTCTCTCTCCTCGTTATGCTTTTTGCGAGCCCGGCGGTGGGTATGGGCTCGTGAAAGGATGATACGATCTTCCTGGCAATGTCGCTGCTCATAGGGCTGCCGCCATTATATAATTCACGGATAGAACCTGTCAGCTCGTCGTAGCTGCTGCGCTTTAATAAATAGGCGGTTGCACCGGCTTTGAGTGCGTCGAATACCATGGCATCTTCGTCGTGTATGGTAACAGCCATAAACTGTGTAGCGGGGCAGAGTGGTTTTATCCGGCGTATGGCTTCTATGCCTCCCATCACGGGCATTACAAGATCCATCAGCACGATATCTGGCTGCAGCACAGGGATGTTCTCTGCAGCCAGCTTCCCGTTGATGAAGCAACCGGTGCAGGAAAGGCCGGGGGCGCTGTTGACGAGTGTTTCCAATGCGTAAAGCAGTGTTTCCTGGTCTTCAACGATACATACGGTGATTTCGTTCATATTGTTAAGTTATGGGCACGGAGAAGCGTGCGATGGTTCCGTTGCCGGTTAAAAGGTTGAACTGTCCACCGATCTCTTCCATACGGGTTTTCATATTTTGTAATCCATTTCCTTTCCGGGTCAGGGTTATAGGGCCAGCACCAATGCCGTCGTCTTGAACAGCCACTGTCAGCAACTTACCGGTGAAGCTGATATCAATACCGATCCTGCGGGCATTGGCGTGTTTTACTGCATTGTGTATGGCTTCTTTTACGGCGAGGTAGATATTGCGGCGTATGATGCCACTGACGGGTATATCTTTCCCGATGTTGGTTTGGGTAAATTCGAGTGTTGCGTGTGCGTATGACAGGAGATCGCTGCCTGCCTTCCTGATATGGGCTATAAGACTGAACAGGGTATCGTTACTGGTATTGAGTGACCAGATGATCTCGTTCATTTTACCAACGGCTTCGGCAGTGGCTGCCGACATACGCCGGAGCTCCGGGGGGCTGTTGCTCCCCAACTTTTTTTTTAATACTTCCGTGATGAGGGCTATGCTGGTCATAGACGAGCCGAGGTCGTCGTGGATCTCTTTTGCTATACGGAGCCGCTCTTTGAGCTGTGCCTCAAGTGAGGCATTGGCAATAGTAAGCTCCTGTTCTTTTTGCCGGGCAAGCAGCAGCCGGTGCCCGGCTTCATTTTTTTTGCGCTGATACATAAAAAGCAGTGTACTGCTGATGAGCAGGGCTGCTCCTGAAATGATCAGCGTTTGCATTATGGCTTGCTGTCTGGCGATCTTTACTTCTTTTTCTGCCAGTTGCCGGCTATACTCTGCTTTTTCAAGCCGGCTACGGAATTGCTGTGCCAGTTCAGCCTGTTCTTTTTTATGAAGGGAATCATTATTGATTAAATAAGCATCTATATATACGATGGCTTCTTTATAGCGGCCAAGTGCTTTGAGTATATCATACCGGGTACGGTTGAGCAATCCCTTTTTAAAAAGGTCAATGATTACGCCGGGGGTATCGGCGCAGGCCTGGTCTAATGTCTGCAATGCCTTGTCGTAAAGCTTACTTTTTTCAAGCCCGCTGGCCAGTGCAAGGCGTAATTCAAATCTGCTGACTGTAACATTCGTTTTTTCTGCTGTAATAAGGGCGTTGGTACTATTGTACACGGTGTAATCGGGTATATTCATTAACCGGGAGCGGGCTGCCGGATCATTGCAGAGCATCTGGAGGTAGTAATCGTTGGATATCCGTTCTGCAAGGCGGATGGCTCCTGCGGTGGCAGTGTCTTCTTTCGCGCTTTTGATGATTGTCATCATACTACCGGATTTATGCTGACCGGCAGCGTTAAGGTAGAGCCATGCACAGACCATCAGCAACAGCTGTTTGGAACATGCTTTCATAAAGGTAAGGTACGTAAAAGAACGCGAAAAGTTATGCCCTGTCGTTAGGGTTAACGGGGGTTAACCTGCCTGTTCCGGGCACCTGTTTTGTTTGTATCTTTACCGGGTTAGTAAGTATTATGGCAAAAACAAAAAAGGCAGCCCCACTCCCGGCTGCTGAGGCACCCCCCGGACAGGAATATATCGAGGTTTTTGGCGCACGCGAACACAACCTGAAGGATATAGATATACAAATTCCAAAAAATAGGCTGGTGGTATTTACCGGCGTTAGCGGCAGCGGTAAGTCGTCGCTGGCTTTTGATACCATTTATAATGAAGGGCAACGCCGGTATATGGAAAGTTTCAGCGCTTATGCCCGCCAGTTTGTTGGGGATATGGAACGCCCGGATGTGGATAAGATCACTGGTCTGAGCCCGGTTATTTCTATTGAACAGAAAACGACCAACAAAAATCCCCGCAGTACGGTAGGTACGGTTACTGAAGTGTATGATTTTCTCCGTCTCCTTTTTGCCCGGGCTTCTGAGGCTTACAGTTATAATACGGGTAAGAAAATGGTTAAGTTCAGCGAGGAGGAGATTATTGCGAGCATCTTTAAAAAGTACAAGAACAAAAAGATATCGCTGCTTGCCCCACTGATCCGTGGACGAAAGGGGCATTACCGGGAGTTGTTTGAAGACATCCGTAAAAAAGGATACCTGAAGGTGCGGGTGGATGGTGAGATACGCGACCTGGTACCGAAAATGCAGGTTGACCGTTATAAGATACATGATATTGAAGTGGTGATTGACCGCATGGCGGTTACTGATGATATGAAAGTACGCCTGAGCCAGAGCGTACAGAAAAGTCTCCAGGTGGGTAAGGAACTGATGTTCCTGCTGCTGAATGACGAGAACCGGCTGGTACAGTACAGTAAGCAGTTGATGTGCGAGGATACGGGCATCAGTTACGAGGAGCCTTCGCCCAACGCTTTTTCTTTTAACTCACCTTATGGTGCCTGTCCTACCTGTAAGGGATTGGGTACGGTGTACCAGGTAAGTATGGAATCTGTTATCCCCGACTGGTCTAAATCGATCAACGAAGGTGGCATCGTACCACTGGGTGAGGAACGGGAGGCTTATATCTTTAAACAGGTACAGCAACTGGGGCGTAAATACAAGTTTAACCTGGATAAACCGCTGAAGGAGCTGCCGCAGAAAGTGATTAACCTGTTGCTGTATGGTAGGGAGGATGCGGCGGAGGCTGACCTTACAGCAGACCCGGGTGAGGATAGTTTTGATGCGGTACCTTCGGGCACCTCAACAGAGGGCGGTAATGAACCGGCTGAGTATGAGGGTATCATCAATATGCTTCGCCGCTGGTTTGGGGGACAAAATACTACAGAGGCATTGAGGGAATGGGTAGAGAAATATATGGAGCTTAAACCCTGTGGTACCTGTAATGGCACGCGACTGAAAAAGGAGAGTACCTGGTTTAAGGTGGATAAAAAGAATATCGCCGAACTGGGTAATCTCAACCTCGACAAACTGCAGCAATGGTTTGACGGTATTGAGAAAAGGTTAAGTGATAAACAAAATGCGATTGCCCGCGACGTGCTGAAAGAGATAAGGGAGCGGTTACAGTTCCTGCTGGATGTGGGGCTTACTTATCTTACACTGAACCGCCCTTCGCGCACGCTGAGTGGTGGTGAGAGCCAGCGCATCCGGCTGGCTACGCAGATCGGGTCGCAGTTGCAGGGTATTACTTATATCCTTGATGAGCCCAGTATCGGTTTGCACCAGCGCGATAACCACCAACTCATTACGGCGCTCAAAAACCTGCGGGATATTGGCAACAGTGTGCTGGTGGTGGAGCATGATAAGGACATCATGATGGCTTCTGACTTTTTGGTGGATATCGGTCCGAAAGCGGGTAAGTATGGAGGCCAGATCGTAGCGCTCGGCTCACCGGCAGAAGTATTACAATCGAAATCGGAAACGTCGCAATACCTCAGCGGCGCTAAAAATATTGAAGTGCCAAAAGAACGGCGCAAGGGTAATGGTAAAGAACTGGAACTGAAAGGTGCAACGGGTAATAATCTCAAAGGGGTAAGCGTCAAATTCCCACTGGGTAAACTGATACTGGTAACGGGTGTAAGTGGCAGTGGTAAATCCACGCTCATCAATGAAACGCTTTACCCGCTGCTGTCTAAGTACTGCTATGATTCGAAGATGACGGTAATGCCTCACAAAAGCATTAAAGGACTGGAACTTATAGATAAAGTGATCGAGATTGATCAAAGCCCGATCGGCCGTACTCCGCGCAGCAACCCGGCTACTTATTGCGGTTTCTTTACCGATATACGTACTTTATTTGCCGCGGTACCGGAAGCAAAAATAAGGGGTTATACAGCGGGCCGCTTTTCGTTCAATGTAAAGAGCGGTCGCTGTGATGTGTGTGAGGGTGGTGGTATGCGGGTGATCGAGATGAACTTCCTGCCGGATGTATATGTTCACTGCGAAAAATGTAATGGCCGCCGCTATAACCGCGAAACACTGGAGATACGCTACAAGGGTAAGAGCATCAGCGATGTACTGGATATGACCGTGGATGAGGCTGTTGACTTCTTTAATAATGTTCCTTATATCTACCGTAAGATTAAAGTGCTCCAGGAGGTGGGACTGGGCTATATCACTCTCGGCCAGAGCGCGGTAACGCTCAGCGGGGGCGAGGCACAGCGGGTAAAGCTTTCTACAGAACTCTCTAAAAAGGATACGGGTAAAACTTTCTATATCCTCGACGAACCTACAACAGGACTGCACTTTCAGGATATACAACACCTGCTCGAAGTGCTGAATAAACTGGTTGACAGGGGCAACACGGTACTGGTGATCGAGCATAATCTCGACGTGATCAAGGTAGCTGATCATATCATTGATCTTGGTCCTGAAGGGGGTGATGGTGGTGGTGAGATATTGTTTGAGGGACTGCCGGAAGACCTGGTGAAGGTAAAGGGCAGTTATACGGGGAAGTATTTGAAGGGGGAGCTTAAGTAGCAGGCAGTGCGTACGGGCATAGCGGATTGGATACTGATCATGAATGATCGATTGCTTCATTATGTCACCCCTCAGGGGGTTGAGCAGGTGATTGTGGTATTGATTTATTTCCTATAATAATGTCACCCCTGCGGGGTTGAACGGGTGATTGTGGTATTGATTTATTTCCTATAATAATGTCACCCCTGCGGGGTTG
>CAZPXP010000014.1:16116-125597 GCA_964590975.1 uncultured Ferruginibacter sp.
TTTCTTATAATAATGTCACCCCTGCGGGGTTGAACGGGTGATTGTGGTATTGATTGTTTCCTATAATAATGTTACCCCTTTGGGGTTGGACGGGTGATTGTGGTATTGATTGTTTCCTATAATAATGTTACCCCTTTGGGGGGGTGAAAACATTAAAAGGGTAGTATTGAGTAGCGGGTATGTTTTTTTGTATCATTAAGGAGTTGAGGGTATTTAAGATGATTGGAGGGAGGATATAGTGAGTTACTAATTGCTGTGATGACAATATACAATAAGATAGCTGGTAAACGCATTGGGCGCATAGAGGCGCTGAGCGATGGTGTATTTGCTATTGCAATGACGATACTGGTATTTGATCTCAAAGATCCGGTAGGAAACGTACTGCGATCGGATGGTGAACTGCTTACAGCATTGGGTGGTATGCTACCCAAATTCTTAAGTTATTTCCTGAGCTTTATGACGCTGGGTATTTTCTGGATGGGCCAGAGCACACAGTTTCATTATATGGATCGCTATGACCGGGGGCTTAACTGGACAACCCTTTTCTTTCTCATGTTCGTATCGCTTATTCCCTTTTCAACAAATATTTTAAGTGGTCATATCACCAGCAGGCTGGCCATACTTTTATACTGGTTCAATATCCTGGCATTGGGTCTGCTGATCTTTGTGCACTGGCATTATGCCTGGAAAAGAGGATATATCTCAGTCCAAGAAGGAGAAGGGGATAAACACCTGATTAATATAGCCATCCGCAAACGGGTAATTATTGCCCAGAGCCTATATGCTTTCGGGGCCGTGCTTTGCTTTATCAACACCTACCTGAGTATCGCTTTTATTATCGCCGTGCAGTTGAATTATGCGCTGGGGTTGATTGGTGGTTCTAAACGGAAGAAGGCTAAGGATAGTTAAGCTTAAATATCAGGTAGTAAGTACCGGATTGAGAGACGGGATACTGATTAGGGCGGGATGGGCCTGCGTGCGTAAGGCAGGTTATGGGTTAAGAATTATTAAGCATCAAGGAATTAAGATTGGTTAAGGATCATTGTGGAGAGGGCATTAAGGTGAGACGATCGAAAGGTGGACACCGTTCAGGGGGCAGGTTACTGAGTCTTAATAATCCTTCTTTTTCCCTTTCCTGGGTGTATAAATTTTCCTGGCTTTATCTACCAATTGCAGAAACTGGTTTTGCAGGTAATTGCCTTCGCTGATGGAAGCAGCGGCAATCACTTCTATATCATCCCAATTGATGGAGGCTGAATATTTAGACTGCCGGAGCTTGAGGCCAAACATGGCGAGAGCGGTACCGAAGCGAAACTCGGGTTCGATATTTTTGAACTGGGAAAAGTTTCTCGGACATTCATAGGTAAGCCTGTTGTGTATGGTATCGCCACAATTGCGGTAACGCAACGAGAGGCTGGCTATCTTCGCATTGAGCATGGTACTGTCTGAAAAACTGTTTTGTTCTGTTGGCCGTACCTGGAAAATGGCCAGCACACTGCTGCCGCTGCCTACCTCACCTCCTTCCAGTTCACCGGTACTGTCTGCAATGGCATTCTTCTTATTGTCAAAACCAATCAGGCGGTATTCTTTTACCATTGCGGGGTTAAACTGTATGTTCAGGAAAACATCGTCTGCCACAGCGTAAAAGGTTTGGGTAAGTTCTTTTACCAATACTTTCTCGGCTTCGTGTATGTCGTCGAGATAGGCAAAATTACCATTCCCTTTTTTTGCAAGGGTTTCGAGTTTGGAGTCTTTATAATTGCCCATACCGACACCGAGGCAGGTGAGGTAGACACCTGTCTGCCGTTTTTTGATGATCAGCTCTTCGAGTGCTTTTTCGGAAATATTACCCACGTTAAAGTCGCCATCGGTAGCCAGTATCACACGGTTGTTGCCATTCTTGATAAAGGTCTTTTCTGCAAGGGTATAGGCGGTCATGATTGCCGATTCGCCGGGGGTATCGCCGGATGCGGTAAGCTCTTCTATGGCTGTGCTGATCTTTTCTTTTTCCTTGCCGCTGGTAGGTGGCAGCCATACACCTACAGTACCGCCATACATAACGATGGAAACGGTATCCTGCTCTCGGAGGTGCTTAACCAGCATCTGGAATGCAGCTTTGAGCAGTGGCAAACGGTTGGGCATATCCATACTGCCGGATACGTCGATGAGGAATACAAAATTGCAGGAGGGGATATTTTCGAGTGCGAGCTTGCGGGCGTTGATGTTGAGCAGGAGCAACTGTTCGTCGCTTTTCCACGGGCATGCGGTGAGTTGTGATTCTATCCGGAATGCGTCTTTGCTTTCGGGCTCCCTGTAGTGCAGGTTAAAATAATTGAGCAGCTCTTCTGTTCGTATCGCGTCGGGGGGTACGGTGCTTTTCATATTCAGGAAGCGCCGGATATTACTATAAGAGGCTTTGTTGACGTTTAGGGAGAAGCCGGTATTGGGAAACTTGCCAGCTTCGGCAAATTCATTCTCTACTACCTGGAAGTACGACTCATCGCTGACATACCATTTGAATTTTGAACTTTGTTTAATATCCTTGGTAATGGAGATAAGTTTGGGCCGGTTGCGGTTGGTAATGTCGGGGAGGGGCTTAAGTACCAGCCGTTGATAGAAGTCTGTTTTTACTGCTATTTGTTTGGTTTCATATCCATCAATGCTGATGGTAACAGAATCGTAGAGGTGGCGTGTTTCAATACCAAAGCCACCTGATGTTCCGGAATAATATACAAGCCGGTTGGAATGGAGGTAGATCTTTACATTCTGGAGGGGTTGCTCTTTGTCGTCGGTAATCTCTCCGCGGAGATAATACTGTGCTTTTGCCGAAATGGCACAAGTAAATGCAAGCACATATATCAGAGCTTTGAGCAAAGTAGATAAGATTTCAGTAAAATATGAAATATTTTAGAAAGGCAACGATTTTTCTCTATGCATAACCTCTATCGTACGCCTTGCTATTCTGTTAACCGGTAGATCTCGGGGATATTACGCCCTAATCCGTCATAGTCTAATCCATAGCCCAACAGGAATTTGTTAGGCACACTAAAGCCGAGATAGTCGATGTTTATCGGATAGGTAAGCGCTTCCGGCTTATGCAGCAGGGCGGCAATCTTTAAAGAAGCGGGTTGCTGACTGCTCAGTTGTGGTAAAAACTCTGAAAGTGTTTTACCTGTATCCACAATATCTTCCACGATAATAATATGCCGGTCTGTCAGGGGCAGGTCTAACCCGATAGAAGTGATCACATTACCGGTAGACTTGGTTCCTTTATAAGAAGCCAGCTTTATGAAACAAATCTCTGCTTCTATGGTGACGGCCTTAAAAAGGTCTGATGCAAACATAAAGGAGCCATTCAGGATCGGGATAAAAAGCGGTCGTTTGCCGACATAGTCTGTATTGATCTGGTCGGCCAGCCTCCTGATCTCCCGATCAATTTCAGCGGCGGTAATATAGGGTTGAAAACTTTTGTCGTGAACAGTAATGAGAGACATGAGCAGGTTGGTTGTTGGTTTATTTTGCAATAATCAGTTCCTGTCCGATCTTCAGATCATCGGAAGCAAGGCTGTTCCATTCCCTGATCTGCTGTACGGTAACATTATACTTCCTGGCAATAGCATACAAACCTTCTTTTGGCTGCACCATATGTGTTTTGGAAGATGCTGCCTGGGGCACTGCCGCTGCCTGGTTATTTTTTTCCAGATAAATGAGCTGGTCTTTCTGCAGGATACCATCTTTGGCGAGTCCGTTGTATTCTAAAAGCTTTATAAGACGAATATCGAATTTATCCGCGATGGCTAAAAGGGATGTACCCTTCCCTGCTTTTACGGCTTTTACACCGTTTACCTGTATGGATTCGGGTATGAAGGATTTTACACTGTCTGCATAGCCGTCTTTACCATCATCTTCTTTTGCAGGGTTGAAGATCACTTCCGGGTCGCTGGTATAGTTACCGCTTTCAAACCTGGGGGCATCGGCCGCCGCTTCGAGCGTGTATTGCTGCAGGTTATACTGTTCGATGTTTTTGATGAGAATCTGCGGATAGGCAGGATTGGTGGCATAACCGGCCTTTTTAAGGCCATGTGCCCAACCTTTATAGTCGGTTACATCAAGACGAAAAAGGGCTGCATACCTGTCGTTGCCCCTGAGGAAGTTGCTGTGGTCGCGGTAGCTCTCTTCGGGTGTATTATACTGCCTGAAGCACTCACCCTTGGCGTCATCATCGTGGCTTACCCCGCCTGCTGCCCAGGTGGACTTACACTTGATGCCGAAATGATTATTGGATTTCTTTACCAGTATGCTGTTGCCACTCTCTGTTTCGAGCAATCCCTGTGCGAGTGTAATCGCAGCGGGCACACCCATACGTTTCATTTCGCGGATAGCGAGGTCTTTATAAAGCGCTATATATTCTTCAGGGGTGAGACGTTGTGCTGTAGCCACGAGGCTTGCTGCAAGCACTGTACATACGAGGATGATCTTTTTTATCTGCATACTTCTTTTTTCTTTTTAGGTGGCGTGTTTCACAGGTGCTTTATTGGCCTGGCTTCTATAATTTACGTATCAGCATCAACCCGTCTCTTACCGTCAGCATTACCTGCTCTACGCGGCTGTCGGACTGTACGTGCTCATTAAAAGCATGAATGGCTTTTGCGTTTTTGCCACTTACCGGGTTTTCAAGTACCTGGCCGTGGAAAAGGACGTTGTCTGCAATGATCCATCCGCCGGGTTTAACCTGTGGCAAAGTTAGTTCGTAATAAGCAATGTAATTCACCTTGTCTGCGTCGATGAACACGATATCCCACTGATTTGCAAGGGTGGGGATAATTTTTTGTGCGTCTCCGGTGTGGAGGGTAACCTGGTGGGCAAGGCCATGCTGCTCAAAATGTTTCGCTGCGGTCGCTGCGTCTTCGGGTCTTAGCTCGATCGTATGGAGTTGTCCGCCCGGTACCAATCCTGCTGCGAGGCTGATAGCGCTGTAACCTGTAAACGTGCCAACTTCGAGAATTTGTTCGGGACGGATCATCCGGCTGAGCATCTGCAATAGCCGCCCCTGCAACAAACCGCTGATCATGTGTGCCTGAGGATGCTCCTTCCAGGTAGCATCTTCCACGGCTTGTGTGGCAGGGGCTACCGGGCTGGTAAATCTTTCGGCGTAAGCTGTTGCTGCGGGGTTAATGATGTCCATTAGAAATTGGGTTCTAAAGTGTGCGTTTTGTAATAATCCATCAGGAACTTCACTACATCTTCGACCGTGTCGAAAACTTTGATAAGGTCGAGGTCTTCAGGATTGATATTATGTTCCATCTCACCCATCACTTCTTTCATCCAGCGGAGCAGCCCTCCCCAGTAATCTGAACCTACCAGTATCATGGGTGATTGCTTGAACTTGTTGGTCTGTATCAGAGTAGCCACTTCAAAGAACTCATCCATGGTGCCAAAGCCACCAGGCATCATGATAAAGGCCTGGGAGTATTTTACAAACATTACCTTACGTACAAAGAAGAAATCAAATTGTAAGGATTTGTCGCGATCTATAAAGGGATTGGCGTGCTGCTCAAAGGGCAGATCAATGTTCAGACCTACGGATTTACCACCCGCTTCTGTTGCGCCTTTATTGGCAGCCTCCATAATACCGGGCCCACCACCGGTAATGATACCAAAGCCTTCTTCGCTGAGGCGGCGTGATATCTGTACGGCAAGTTCATAATACCTGTTGCCGGGTTGGGTGCGGGCTGAACCAAAAATGGAGATGCACGGACCGATACGGCTCATGGCTTCAAAACCATCTACAAATTCTGCCATGATCTTAAATATCTGCCAACTGCTGTGTGCCTGACTCTCCTTCCAGTTCCTTTGTTTAGCTACGTTTATATTTCCATTCATATCGTGTTAGTTTGATCTGTTAAAAACAATGCCATCCTGTATGCTATATACAGAATGGCACTTACTAATGACGCAAAAATAAGGTTAAAATTGCTTTACCGACTGCATTTTTAGTTTTCCTTAACAGTTACAGCCGCTGTGCCCGGAGGTACGGGGCTGCCTGTTTTACGCGAAACAAGGTAGAGTCCAAGGAAGGTGAAAAGCCCATTGAGGATCAGTATTTCAATCCCGATTTTAAAACCATGAAAAACGTTGTTAGACAGGGTTTTCAAACTGTCTGCTGCGGCTTCCCCCAGGCTGAAGCGTTTGATGAACCATTCGGGGTTATTGATAAAGTCGATACCAAATACCAGCAGGGGTGAAATGAGACAGATGATCAGTGACCACTTGTCTTTGATGCTCCTGCGGGTGAGTATGCCGAAAGCAAACAGGCCGAGCAGGGGACCGTAGGTGTAACCAGCTACTTTAAGGATTACGTCGATAATTGATTTATCGTCGATCCATTTAAAGAGCATAACGAGCAGGAAGAAAATGGCCGCAAAGATAAGGTGTACAGTAAGTCTTGTACCTCTTTTTGCTTTTTCGTCGAGGTCGGTTCTTTTCTTCAGGCCAAGTATATCTATACAAAAAGAAGAAGTAAGTGCGGTGAGTGCGCCGTCGGCACTGGGGAAAAGGGCTGAGATAAGCCCTATAATAAAGATGACGGAAATGCCCGCGGAAAGATAGTTGCCGAGAGCAATAGCGGGAAACAGGTCGTCTCCTTTTACAGTAAGTTGAGCCTGGCCGGCATAGAGATAAAGCAGTCCGCCCATGAGCAGAAAGAGAAAGTTGACCAGCAGGAGCACGGTGCTGAGGGTAAGGATGTTCTTTTGCGAATCTTTAAGCGTACGCACACTGATGTTCTTCTGCATCATTTCCTGGTCGAGCCCCGTCATGGCAATGGTGATGAAGGCGCCGCCGAGTATTTGTTTTACAAAAAAACCGGAGGCTTTGGCGTCCGTATTAAACAGGGTGGTCATGCCTTTTTCTTTTAGTCCGCTGAGGGCAGAACCAAGGCCCAGGTCGAGCTTACTCATCACTGCTATAATACATACTACCAGCCCGAGCAGCATAAAAGTGGTTTGCAGGGTATCGGTATATACAATAGTTTTTACTCCTCCTTCAAAAGTGTACAGCAGGATCAGCAGGAGGATCACAAATGCGGTTGCCCAGAAGGGTATGCCCATTTTATCGAGGATAAACAGTTGCAGGATATTTACTACGAGGTACATCCTTGCGGTGGCGCCGAGTGCCCGCGATACAATAAAAAACATGGCTCCTGTTTTGTATGACACCGGACCAAAACGTTGCTCAAGGTAATTGTAAATGGAAGTTAGGTTGAGCCGGTAGTACAGTGGCAGAAGGATATACGCGATAACAAGATAACCAAGAAAATAGCCCAGCACAACCTGGTAGTACTGGAACCCACTGCCGCCGACTGTTCCGGGAACGCTTACGAATGTTACACCGCTGAGTGAAGTGCCGATCATGCCAAAAGCTACCAGCATCCAGTTACTGTTGCGGTTGCCGATAAAGAATGAATCGTTATTGGAATTTTTAGAAGTAAAATAAGCGACAACAAGCAGGAGGAGAAAATAGCCTATGACAAAAGAAAACAACAGCGCAGGAGACATAGTAATCGTTTGAAGTAAATGGATATTACGGCCTCAAGATAATCAAATATTAATAAATGATACCGGGATATTGTGTACTATTGCACCGCATTTAAAGCAGGTAATATGATACAGTCTCTGGCAGTTTTTTGTGGTAGTAAAAGCGGTAATAACCCACGCTTTGAAGCACAGGCCACAGCATTGGGCAAGCTGCTTGCCGAACGACAGATAAGGCTTATTTATGGTGGCGGTAATAAGGGCCTGATGGGTGCTGTTGCCAATGCGGTGCTGGAGAACGGCGGGATGGTTACGGGTATTATACCCAAAATATTGACGGAATGGGAACACCAGCATGAAGGTATTACAGAGCTGATCGTGGTAGAAGACATGCACGTTCGGAAAAGAATGCTGTATGAAAAATGCGATGCAGCCATTATCCTTCCGGGTGGTTTTGGCACTCTTGATGAACTGTTTGAAATGCTTACCTGGAACCAGCTCAACATCCACAACAAGAGAATATTCGTACTTAATACTGCTGGCTTTTATGATGAATTGCTCGGCCATATGCGGGTAATGCAGAATGAGGGCTTCTTATACGACAGGATAGGGGACAGGATAACGGTCATTGCGGATGTTGAGGAACTAGTGATCTGGGATTAGGCGAACCTCTTAAAGACGGAGTTTGCCAGGACCTGGCAGAACGTAATTGCCGGATTTGTCTTTTCTGCCCTGAAATACCGTACCTTTGCACCTTTAAAATCATGCCGTAACATGATAAGTGCCTGTAAGGGCTACATATCTCTGTACAACTTCTACAGTACCTGGCATGTGATAACCAATAAAAAAAGGAGTTCAATCACATGAAATTAAGTCAATTCCGTTTCGACCTTCCCCTGAACCTGATTGCCCAGAATCCAGCCAAAAAGCGTGAAGACAGCCGCCTTATGGTCATTCACCGCGAGACCGGGCAAATGGAAAATAAGCATTTCAGGGACATTATGGACTATTATGACGACAAAGACGTCTTTGTCGTAAACAACACGCGTGTATTCCCGGCCCGTATGTACGGACGAAAGGAAAAAACAGGTGCTAAAATTGAAGTATTCCTGCTTCGTGAACTGAACAGACCTAACAGGCTCTGGGATGTGATTGTTGACCCGGCCCGTAAGATCAGGGTGGGTAATAAGCTCTACTTTGGTGACCATGATGAACTGGTGGCCGAAGTAATTGATAATACTACCAGCCGTGGACGTACGATCCGCTTCCTGTGGGATGACAGCGAGGAGGATTTCAGGAAGATGCTCGACTTTATGGGCGAAACACCCCTTCCCAAATATATCAAACGCAAGCCGGACGAAGAAGATAAAGAGCGCTATCAAACGGTATACGCCAAGCATGAGGGGGCTGTAGCAGCACCTACTGCCGGTCTTCACTTCAGCCGTGAACTCATTAAGCGCCTTGAGATCAAAGGTGTACGTTTTGCAGAAGTGACGCTCCACACAGGTCTGGGTACTTTCCGGCCTATTGAGGTGGAAGATCTGAGCAAGCACAAAATGGACGCAGAATATTACGCCATTGATGAAACCGCCTGCGGCATCGTTAATAAGGCTAAGGAAGGCGGTCGGCGCATCTGCTCTATTGGTACTACTACCATGCGGGCGCTGGAAAGCTCTTTCACTGCCCAGAAACTTCTTAAACCTTCTGAAGGCTGGACGAATCACTTTATCCACCCGCCTTATAATTTCTCTATTGCAGATTCACTGGTAACGAATTTCCACCTCCCTAAAACGAGCCTGCTTATTATGGCCTGTGCTTTTGCGGGGTACGACCTGATGATGGAAGCTTATAAAAAGGCAATTAAAGATAAATACCGTTTTTTCAGTTATGGAGACGCGATGCTGATCCTTTAATATACAATTTTTACAGATATGGCCTGCACAGATCCGTGCGGGCTTTTTTTATGCGTATGGCAGGGCGGGACTTATGTAATAAAAAAGGGCCAACATAGAAATGTAGCCCCGTTTATAATCCAATATCCTATGAAAAACCAAATATTAGATGGCGGAGCATGAAAAATGGTTGCATAGATCAAAAAAACGTTTGTCCTTTGTTGTTAGTGGTTAAAAACGGTAATGAAATGATAATGACAAATGCGTCATATTATAAAAAAGCCTGTACTTATCCAACAGTACAGGCCTTTTTATTGTAATATATTTTACTCCAGCCCAAACAGGCCCCGGTTCAGCATACGAAGTGTATCTTCTTTATGCATCCTCGGTATCAGCAGGGAAATATTATGCCTACTGCCACCATAGCTTACCATCCTTACTGGAACACCCTTTATGGCGTCGAACAGCTTGGGTAAAAGGTCGGGGGTAGCGGTGATCTCGTTGCCTACAATACTTACAATAGTCTGGTTAGTATCTACTTCAACCGTACCAAAAGGCTCCAGCTCGCGCGTGATCTCTTTGAGATACATGTCATTATCAATGGTTACGGACACGGCTACCTCGGAAGTGGTCACCATGTCGATCGGTGTTCTGTATTTTTCAAATACCTCGAATATTTTCTGTAAAAAGCCATAAGCAAGCAGCATACGGCTGCTTTTGATTTTAATGGCAGTGATGCCGTCTTTCGCTGCTACAGCCTTTACCCCCTCGCTACCTGCTGTTTCGGTGATAAGGGTACCTTTTGCATCGGGTTGCATGGTATTGAGCAGGCGTACCGGTACATTATAATGCTGGGCAGGCCAGATACTGGCAGGGTGCAGTATCTTGGCGCCGAAATATGCCAGCTCGGCAGCCTCATCAAAGCTTAGCTGTTCAATAGCTACAGTCTTGCCAACCACCCTGGGGTCATTATTGTGCATACCATCAATATCAGTCCATATCTCGCATACCGTAGCATTGGTGGCTGCGGCGATCAGTGATGCACTGTAATCGCTGCCCCCTCTTTTAAGATTGTCTACCTCACCTTTGGAATTGCGGCTGATGTACCCCTGTGTAATAAAGAGTGGTGTTTCTTCGTACTTTTTAAGCAGTTGTGCAAGGCGCACCCTTATACTGCCGATCTGAGGCTCATCATAATTATCGATGGTCATAAACTCCAGTGCAGGCAGGAAGATATGGTCTACTCCCTGCTCTTTCAGATATACGCAAAACAGTTTGGTGCTGAGCAGCTCACCCTGGGCAAGGATGTCTTTATACAGCGCTTCACTGAAAGATATCTTGAGAATGATATGCAGGAACTCAAAATGCTCTGTTACAATAGCAGCGGCCTCCGCAATAGCAGTTTCTGATTTTACCAGTTGGGTAATAAAGCTACGGTAGTGTGCTTCCAGCAGCTCTATCTGTTCCAGTGCTTCCCTCCGGCTGTTACGGCTTAAGGAATCGCTTATTTCTACCAGGGCATTGGTGGTACCACTTAGTGCAGAAAGTACCACGATCTTTCGCTCGCCATCCTTAGTGATCAGTTTCGCTACTTCGTGCATACGTTCCGGCTTACCTACACTGGTACCGCCAAATTTCATTACTTTCATAATCCTTACCTGGAAATTTTAAATGATTATCTATTCTGGTGAACCGGTGGTAAAAAAGGAAAAACCTGCTTTCGCCAGTACCTGTTATCAGGCGGTCGCAAAAATAAACCTATGGAAGCAATTTTTCAATTAATACTCCCCGGCGTCTTTGTACAGGCTTTTAAAGCAGTATCATCAAAGTACAATATCAAAAGTCTGTGCCAGTTGCTGAAGGTCATCCACCACTGCGGGCAGGAGGGGTATGCCCCTGGCCATTCTCTCTTTTTCCATGACACGCTCTGGTTCGCCGGGAACAATGACTTTGGTCTCTCCGGCTACAGTTGCTGCATTACCAAACCTCCGTATCCACTGATCGATATGTTGTTTAAATTCAGCAGCGGGCCTGAAGGCGTCAATGCGCATGGCACCAAAGAAATGGCCTATGCCCTCACCAGGCATATCGGCAGGCATGGGTACATAAGCAGGGAATGGCGGTACCCAGGGGCCATAGTTGGCGCCGCTGAGAATGGCGGAGAAGATATCGACGATTGATCCCAGCATATAGCCTTTATGACTGCCATGCTCACGGTTGCCGCCAAGCGGCAGCAATGCGCCGCCATTCTTTACCTCGTTGGCATCAGTACTGGGCCTGCCGTCTGATGTCTGTACCCACCCGGTTGGTGCAGGTCGATTTTTGCGTTGCAATATTTCGAGCTTACCATTGGCAGCAGTAGTCGTAGCAAAATCAGCTACAAAAGGCTGCTCTTCCCCTGCCGGTATGGCCACAGCGATCGGGTTGGTGCCGAGTAAACGTTCGGTGGAGAACGTGGGTGCTACGAGGGGAGAGGCATTAGTCATCGCTATGCCGATCATATCATGGGGCAACGCCATCATAGCATGACAACCCGCAATGCCAAAATGATTGCTGTTCTTTACGCTTACCCATCCTGTACCCACTTTTGCCGCTTTGTCGATGGCTACCTGCATGGCTGCGGGAGCTACCACAAGCCCCAGGCCACTATCCCCGTCCACTACAGCCGTAGAAGGTGTTTCGTGTATCACCCGTACAGCAGGCGCAGGGTTCACCCGGTTAACTTCTTTAAGCCGCACATAACCGCTCAGCCGGGCCACCCCATGGCTGTCTACCCCGCGCAGATCGGCCGCCAGCAACGTACGCGCAGCAATGGCAGCATCCGGCGCCGGGCACCCGATAGAAAGGAATACCTTTTCGGTAAAGCTGAGCAGTAGCTCGTAAGGAAATAATACAGTATCCATGAAGTGTAAAATTGATAAGCGGTTACCAGAATGCCCGTATCAGATCTGCCGGCGATCCGTGGCAGGCAAAGGTAAGGATAATGGTATCGCACAATCTCATCTGCCGTGTTAACTGACGAGGCAAAAGAAAGCCAGGCCCCGCCCCGGGTTAATGGCTGAAATAAGGGCTGAAAGCATTATTTTTGCAACCCTGCTTGGGAACACATCAATTAATGTATTAAAAGTTATGGGAAGGATATTTGAAGTACGTAAAAGTGCCATGTTTGCCCGCTGGGACAAGATGGCCAAGAACTTTACCCGTATCGGTAAAGAAATCGCAATTGCCGTAAAACAAGGCGGCCCCGACCCCGATAATAACCCTGCACTCCGCAGGTGTTACCTGAATGCCAAAGCCTGCAATATGCCTAAAGACAGGGTGGAAGCAGCAATTAAAAGGGCAATGGGCAAAGACAAGGCCGATTATGAAGAGATCGTATATGAAGGTTATGCCCCTCATGGTGTAGCAGTAATGGTAGAAACAGCTACCGACAACTCCACCCGTACAGTAGCCAATGTCAGGATGCACTTTACCAAGGGTGGCGGTGCACTGGGTACCAGCGGCAGCGTCGCTTTTACCTTTACCCGTATGGGTGAGTTTAAGGTAAAGAACAATGGCCAGGACCTGGAAGAGCTGGAGCTTGACCTGATCGATTTCGGATTGGAAGAAGTTGGTGAAGACAGCGAAGGAAATATCATCATCCGCGCAGCTTTCGGCGAATTTGGCAATATGAGTAAGGCGCTGGAAGACAAAGGAATAGAGGTAATCAGTGCTGAACTCACGCGCATCCCCGGTAATACCGTAGAACTCGATGAAGAGCAGGCTAATGATGTATTGAAACTGGTAGACCGCCTCGAACAGGATGAAGACGTTCAGAAAGTGTACCACAACCTGAAATAACTCAATGAATTCAATAAACGGGCTTTACCGGTCCCCTCACCTGGAGGGCCGGTAAAGTTTTTTTATGTCCGCACACCCTGTATTATTTTCAGCAGGAATACACATTTTCCAATTTTAGCATATAGATTTGTTATATTATATCAAAACATACCTATGGTTATCAATTTAAGTGAGCAGCATTCGCTGGTAAGCAATTGGGTAGGAGAGCTGAGAGATGTATCGGTGCAGGACGACCGCATGCGTTTCCGCCGTAACCTGGAGCGTATTGCGGAGGTAGCCGCTTACGAAATCAGCAAGACGCTTGACTGGGATGAGAAAGAAATTACCACACCACTGGGTAATGCCGCCTGTAAGTCCCTCAGGGAACAACCCGTGCTGGCTACAATCCTGCGCGCCGGTTTACCCATGCACAACGGCCTGCTGAATTATTTTGATAAAGCCGACAATGCCTTTATCAGTGCTTACCGCAAACACAACCCCGATGGTACTTTTGATATCGCCCTCGAATATATGGCGAGCCCGGAAATAGAGAACCGCGTCCTCATAGTGAGCGACCCCATGCTGGCTACGGGCGCCTCGCTGGTAAAGACCATACAATTTCTCCGCGACGAAGGTGAATTCTCCACCCTCCACATCGTTTGCGCCATCGCATGTACAGTCGGCATCGAATACGTAAAACGTGCTGAACCACGTGCTACCATCTGGTGCGGCGATATCGACGACGAACTCACCGCCAAAGGATATATTGTGCCGGGGCTCGGTGATGCCGGCGACCTTGCCTATGGGGTAAAGCTTCAGGGTTAGGTCTGTACAGATCATTATCATACCATGGCATTCTTTAACCCCAATATGATCATCCCGCGCAGCATCATATTTATACTCTTTATTTTTACCGTTGCAGCATCATGCGCACAACCTGCCGATACAGTATTCAGCCGCTATGCCGAAAAAGCAACCCGCGACAGGCTTACAAAAAATCTTACTGAAAAAAGCATAGGTATCAACCTGCGTATGCCCCTTGCAGACAGTACTGAAACCTACTGGCAGGATGGCTTTTATGCCATGCAACTCCTCCGCAGTAAACCGGCATGGGCACTGGCCCGCCTGAAGATGGCCTGGGCAACAGCTTCACAGCGCAGTGAGGATTTCCAGCGTGCACTCTTACACGTATCCTATGCATTATATCCGGGGCAGTTCGCTGCCGCCGCCGCCGCATTACAGCAGCAAACAACAGCCTGCGATATATTTGGCCTGTGTATGGCCTACCAGCAATTATCAACCTCCTTATCACCCGCCGCAATGCAGAAAGCGATCAGTAAAAAGTTCGGCCCCGGAGCATCAGATACACCGGTATTAAAATTATTGGTACAGCTCAGCACCCCCGTTCAACGCGGTAAAGCACAGCAACTCCTGCCCCTGCTGCTCGATACCACATTTGCCCCCGGCAGCGTGGTCGTGTACAGCCTGCAACGAAAAAACCGCAATTACCCCGGTATAGTGATTGTACGTAATGGTGAAGGAAAACTAGTAAGAGATACCTCCGGAACTGTTTTTTCCGTACCGCAACTGGCCCGCAGCGTCAATAACCTGCCCGCCTGCTTCAGCAAAGGCAATACCCCACAGGGTATTTTCAGGATGTTCGGGTTTGGCCGTTCGCGGATCAGCTTCATTGGCCCCACGGAAAACCTCCAGCTCGCTATGCCCCTCGAAATGCCCGCACTGGATTTCTTCGACGGATCGGTAACCGATAGTTCCTGGCTGCCTGCTTATTACGAATCCCTCTTGCCCCCTGCCGGTAAAAATTATGCTCCTTTATGGCAAAGCTATTATGCCTCACTGGCCGGGCGTACGGAGATCATTGCACACGGCACCACGGTAGACCCCGCTTATTATACCGGCACCACCTATTTCCCACTTACGCCAACAGAAGGCTGCCTTTGCACAAAAGAAATATGGAATACAAAGGGATGGCGCACCGATAGCGACCAGCAACGATTGGCCAATGCCGTCAAAGCAGCAGGAGGAGCAAAAGGATATCTCGTAGTGCTGGAGCTCGATGATAAGGCCGCCCCCGTAGCACTGAAAGATATATTACCATATATAAAAGGCAGATAACAAAGGTTCACCCGTAAAAAGACCATTCCCGTTATCCTTATACCCCACAGGCACATACTCCGGAAAGCCCTTTTCAAGCCGGTCAGCCGTAATGTTAAATAGAAAATTCAGGCATCCTGAAGGGAAGATAGCCCACTGGTAACCCAGTCATAACATACTTATGCCTTACTGGTTATCATACTCCGGGGGGTGGAGTAATAGCGGGTAGGGGCTGGGGCAAGTCTGCCATGCACCCGGAAGAAGTCGGGCAATACCAGCCGCCAGGCACAAAGATAAGCAAAATAAAAAGGGCTGTCGTTGGAGACAGCCCTTTTCCTATAACTGAGTTACCAGGATTAGTTTTTATCCCAGAACAGTTTCGTTTCTACTTTGTCACCACCAATCTTGGCAGCAGCAGCAGCATAGTTAGTACCATTAAGCTGTTGTTCGTTGGCAGGATAAGAAAGCCTGTTGGGGAAGCCGGATTTGGCACCCACGGGCAGGCTCAGTTGAGGATAGTCTAACCTCCTCAGCTCTGTCCAGCCATCATAAGGACGGTTGTACAGGGCAATCCATTTCTGTGTACCGATCTTTTGCCTCCATGCACCTGTAGCAGTAGCATAAGCAACCGCCGGCCTTGCAAGGTAAGCGTCGGCATCAGCACCGTTACCACCCCAGCTCAGGATAGAGTTCCTGATAGCTTTGCTGTAGTGCTCAGCAGCCGTACCAGCTACAGTGAAACCCCTTTCAGCAGCTTCTGCACGCAGGAATTCAATTTCAACATAGTCCAGCAGCGGGCAACCTGCGCTGGGCTTGGCCACCTGGTCGCTCGGTTTCGACATATCAGCGAAAGTATTGGTAGAACCTACTATACCGCCGGCATATACACCCGCGTTGTTGGTGCCGAAGAACAGTGATTTGCGGGGATCAGAATTCGCAATCAGGTTATCCATCAGATCTTTAGCAGCAACATAATCAGAACGGCCACTCAGTACAATTTCCTGGTACAGTGGGTTCTGGTTGGGGCTCGCATCAAGATAAGTGAAAACCGCGTCATCAGCAGTAGAGGCAAACGCACCCGCATCAGACGACTCAACCGCGGCTTTGGCAGCAGCAGCATCCTCATCAGCAAGGATCATCCCCAGCTTCAGTTGCAGCGAATTAACAAATTTAATCCATTTAGCAGTATTGCCTTTGTAGATGATATCCTCTGTAGCAGAGAAACCAGCGTTGGCTGCGGTAAGGTTGGTAAGATCATTCTTCAACCTTTTCAGCAGGTCAATCGTGATGGTTTTAGCATCATCATACTTGGGAAACAGGATGTTACCATCAAGTGCCTCAGAATAAGGAACATCACCAAAAGTATTCACAAGAATACTGTAAGTATACACCTGGAAGGCGTCGATAATAGCCAATTGGTTGGCTTTTACCGCAGGCAGCAATGTACCATCACCTTGTATAATACGGGCAGATTCTTTCAGATCAATAAGCGCATCGTACATCCTTGCCCACCATGCCTGTGGAATGGCCCTGGTAGAGAAATCATATTGCGCTTCATCCTGGTAAACCGCCATAGCCCAATGTTTTACCGTAAAACGGAATACGTTTACAGTTACCCTTGGGCTCGCAAGTCCGTCTGTAACATTTCTTGATGCGTTGGTAAAGAGCGCACCGGCAGGAACAGCCGCAGGCTTTTTCGTCTCCTCGTTAAACCGGGAAATGTCTTTGGTGCACGCGGTAAACAGCAGTACCGGCAGTGCTATGATAATTAATTTTTTCATTTTGATATTTTTAATAAACTGATTAGCAAAAATGATGCGCGTATCGGCGATACGAGTATAACATTTTGCTTAGAACTTAACCCTTACGTTAAAACCAATTGACCTGGTTGTTGGATACGCACCACTCTGGTAGCCCTGAACATTACCTGACGACAAGTTCTCTTCGGGGTCAGAATAAGGCAGGTTTTTGTGAATGATCCACAGGTTACGTCCAACTATACCCAGTTCAGCGCCCTTGATCACTTTAACCTTGGCAAAGAGACTTTGAGGCAGGCTGTAAGTAAGGTTCAGTTCCCTCAGCTTCACATAGCTCGCATCATATACGAATGCTGCGGCAGGATTCTGTGCATAACCAAATGTACCAAATACGTTCTCAACACGGATGGTATTAGGTTTGCCATCTGCAGTTACACCAGGCATGATCACGCCGCCACCATTTGCAATGGTATTGCGTGAAGGATTACCCTTGTCGTTCAAACCCACAGATTCAGGAAGAACACCGGTAGCCATACCGTAGAACATATCCAGTGAGAATACATCACCGCCTTTACGTACATCAATCAGGAAGCCCAGTGAAAGGTTCTTGTATTTGAAGGTGTTGTAAACACCACCAGTCCAGTCGGGGTTTACATTACCAATCACGTTAGAAGTACTAACGCTCTGGCTGTAACGGCCATTAGCTTTAACCAGCTTTTCACCATTCACACGATCCCATGTTTTACCCTGGATAGTACCATAAGGCTGTCCCAGTGTAGCATTGATGCTCACACCACCCTGGAGGGCGGCAAGTTGAAGGTTCTTACTGTCGTTATACAGTTCCAGTACTTTGTTCCTGTTACGCGTCCAGTTCAGGTTAATTGTCCACGAAAAGTCTTTTGTCTTAACCGGTGTACCATACATAGAAAGCTCAATACCCTTGTTTTCAATATTACCCGCGTTAACAAATTTACTTGCATAACCGGTAGAAGTAGAAACCGCTACGGGGATGATCTGGTTAACCGTATTGGTATGGTAGTAAGTGATATCAAATCCAACGCGGTTGCGCAGGAAAGACGCTTCAAGACCAATTTCTTTACTCCTTGTTTCTTCCGGCTTCAGTTCACTGTTGTTTTTAGTAGGAGGCAGCGAATACAGCAGGCTGGCGCCAAACGGAGCAGGCTGGTCGTAAACATCTTTTACACTACCCCATGCAGCATCATTACCCACAGTAGCGTAGTTCAGCCTTACTTTACCAGACGACAACCAGGGCAGATCCTTCAGATGCTGAGAAAACAGCCAGCTTCCCGAAAGGGCATAGTAGTTATAAGCGTTTGCATTCTCAGGAAGAGTAGAAGAACGGTCCCTGCGGATAGTAGCATCCAGCGACAGGAACTTTTGATATTCAAGGGTAACACCACCAAAGTAGCCATCAACCGCCTTAGGCTGGTATGATTCTACCGGCGCAGTTACACTGCCTTTTGAGTTGGCAATAGAATACAGGCCCGGAACTACAAGACCACCATTGGTAGCCACAGCGCTCGACCTGATATTGTTCCTTCTCATGTTCACACCCGCCAGCGCCTTAAAATTAAAGTCTGCAGTGAGTTGCTTTTCAACATTGGCCATCAGGTCGTAGTTGATCTCATTATAAGAACGGTCGAAACGAGAGTAAGCAGGCACCAGTTGGCTGCCCACCGCAATACGTTCTTCCTGCAGCTCATTGTAGTTGTCCACAGTGATACGGGCCAGTAAACTTAACCATTTAGTGGGCTTGTAATCCAGTGATACGTTACCAAATACCCTCGAACGAGTATCAGTTTCATAGTTCTGGTAAACAATCCAGTAGTAGTTATCGGTATAGATCGGTTTGATACCCGCAGGAGTAGAAGGATCAGACCAGTTCCAGGTAATGTTCTGCCCATTCCTGAAATAAGCCTCTTTCTGTTCCTGGATATCTACGTTAGTCTGGTACCACTGGCGGAAGTTCTGGTTTACGTTACGGCCATTGTAGCCTGTACCATACCTGCCCTTACCATCTATTTTAGAATAATTAACCAAAGCAGAGAAAGTCAGCTTGTCGGTTACGGCGTAAGAAGCGCCGAAATTGATGATGTTTTTCAGTATTTTACTGTTAGGGAGAATGCCCTTTTCAGAGTTACGCGTATAACCCAGCTTAAAATAACCCTTGTCACTCACCCCGTCAAACAAGATGTTGTTGTTGGTAGAAACCGCAGTTTCGTAAAAGGTAGAAGGATCGTTCTTTGCAGCTACCCAGGGTTTTGCTTTTTTGTAATTGGGAGAAGCAGGATCAAAAGCATCCCAATGGAATACCATCAGGTTCGGATTGAACGCAACGCCATAAGAAGCATCTTCAGAAGTGGGAACAACGTAATCCTTTACGCCATCGCCATCAGCATCAAAATACAGGAACCCATCTTTCTGGTAAGGATCAGAATACCCTGCACCATACTGGTTCTGGTATTTGGGAAAAGTCGATTTGTCGATGCTGCCTACAATAACACCCGAGTTAACAGTGATGCCCAGGCCCCTTTTTGCTTTCTTGGTAGTGATCATGATCACACCATTGGCAGCCCTCGAACCATAAAGCGCACTCGCAGCAGCACCTTTAAGAACGTTAACAGATTCAATATCATCAGGGTTAATGTCAGCGGCGGCATTACCATAGTCATACCCGCCACGGCCACCACGCTGGTTGGCTGAGTTCGTGTTGGAATTATCTACAGGTACACCATCTACCACAAACAGTGCCTGGTTACTGCCGCTGAGCGACTTGTTACCACGGATCACTACGTTGGTAGAACCACCAATACTGTTACCCTGGATGATTTGCAAGCCGGAAACCTTTCCGGAAAGAGCACTGGCAACATTGCCACCCCTGCTGCGGCTTACTTCGTCGCCAGTTACCTGTTGTGCAGCATAAGGAAGTGTATTTTTTGACCTTCTTACACCAAGAGCGGTCACAACCACCTCGTTCATGTTTTTGGTATCCTGGTCCAGTACGATGCTAATGTCCTGGCCACTCTGGGCTTTTACGGTTTTGGGCAAAAAGCCTACTGCAGAAAAAACGAGTGTAGCTTCACCTTTGGTTACATTGATGGTAAATTTACCATCTGGTCCGGTGGAAGTCCCGGTCAGGCCACCTTTAAGGTTTACGGTAACCCCATCGATCGGGGTGCCGTCCTTGGCGCTGGTGACCTTGCCCCGTATTTGCGCATGGGCAAGCATAGACAGGCTAATTAACGTCAGCATAATTAGCGATGCTTTGAAGGTTCTCATGATAGTTGTTTTTGATTAGAAAATAAGAGTAATAAACAGTAGATGAAATGTGAGGACAAAACTATTGGAGTTAATGCTGCTTTCGGAGGATAAAAATGACCATTTTGGGTCAATGTTTTTTGTACCCGGCGGTAAGGTGTCAAATGCAGCCAGAATAACGACTGAAAGGGCCAGTCAATACGGGAAAAACAGGGCAAAAAGAAGGGCTGCAATGGCAGCCCTTCTTTCAAAATATCGTCTTTTCCGACTTATTGCGTCAGCGATACCCGCACCTGCACACCCGCCCTCGTATTCGTGATCGGGGCGCTGGAAGATATATACGGATTTACCCTCCGCTGGTCAAAAAACAGCTTGATGTTAACCCTGTTGTTCAGGTAGTAATCAATGCTCGGGCTGATGGTAATTTCCTTACTGCCACCAGTAGCAAAATTATTGTCCTGGTCAAGACGGCTGTTAGCTGTAATATTATCGCGGATCCTGAAGTCAAAACGGAAATTGATCTCGTTATCCAGCTTGCTGCCGCCATCCTTGCTCAGCCATTTGGGCAGCTTCAGCCCGCCCAGCAACCGCAGACCCCGCTTGCGGTAGCCCGCCCCGAAAGTCAGCTCGGTACTCCTTACCTCGCTCAGTTGGAAGTCGATCAGGCTCAGGCTCAGCGTACGCGTTTTTACATACTCAAACTTCGCCTGGAACTGGTTTGTAAACATCATATCTATCCCCACCACCGGAGCAAAATTCTCTGTAATGGTAATATTCGGGATAAGGAAATATGGTACAAAGTTCCGCGATGTCGTATCGTAAAAAGAAGGATATCCAAACCTCGACACGTCCTGGTACAGCAGTGCCGAAGTAAAACTGTTCATACTCAAATTGCCCGAGTAGCCGTGCGAAAGCGTAAGGTTCGTAAATACCTTCTCCACACCCTTGATGCGCGTCAGACCCGTAAAGTCAATCTTCCAGTTGGGCCTGGGCAGAAGACCCCTGAATGGATTGGTTTTAATATCCGGGTTGTTCTGCTTAATAAGCGATACCTTTTGCGGGTCCTGGCCGGTATAAGCAGCAATGAACGAAGGAATAAGTACGTCAGTCGCATATTTGCCATAACCGTAATAATAACCTTCCGCATTCACCGGCTGGCCGTTGCTGTAAGGATTGGCCTTACCCAGCCGTTCCGACATGATCAGCCTGTAGCTCTCAAACTTCTTGAAGGTTTCCGATACACGGTTGGGGTCAAACTTGCCAAACAGCGTTTTGAAAGAAATATAACTGATGTCAAATCCACCACTGGCATAAGGGCTGAGGTGCCCAAAACGCGTGCCCAGGCCCGTGGTATCCTTATAAAGCTCGGTATAGCTCTTGTTGAAGTTCTTGCTTACGTTAACCGTAATGTTCAGGTCTTTTACCGGTTCCAGTTGGGCCGTCAGGGTAATGCGCTGGTCAAACGACTGGCGGAACATATCGTTAAATAACGAATCCCTCGTAATCAGTCCTTTCGAAGAAGCCCTGTTAAGCCAGTTGGTATCCGGCTGGCGGCCAAGCACAAAATCTAAGCCCGGTGCCATACTGTTCCAGTTCTGTCCAAAAATACTTGTGCTGTCAGTATAACCCGGCAAACGGGTGTTACCCGTTTCCGATGCAGTCAGGTTTACCTGTTTGATGCTGGTAAGCAGCTTGCCAAACACACGGCCCATCGTACCCACATATGGCAGGGTAGGGTTATTCCGGCGAGCTTCCCGTGCCGATCTTTTCTCCGTCTTGATCTGTTTGGCCGTTTTCTTCGTACCATCAGGGTTCAGCGGGTTGATCACGATCTTACGGCTTATTCTGGCCGACTTATCCGGTTTCGGTACCTGCGGCTGCTCAATAGCCCTGAAAAATTTAGACTTGTTGTACAGGCGTGTAAAATCAAGCTGTACAGTAGCTTCCTTCTGCTGGCCATTCTCAAGGAAATTACCCAGGTTCACGGCAAGACGGCTGGCACCGATCCAGCGGTAAGTAGCCATATACTTCAGGTCTACCTTTGTCCAGTCAAGCAGCGGGAATTTTGCCGTTGGCAGCGTATAGCTGAATGTAGCCGCCTGGTTATAGATCGTATTCCTTCCGCCATCAAAGAAATTGCGGCGTACCGTGTCCTTTTTCTCTTTCGTGTCAAGACGCCCGTAAGGTTCGTCTATCCTTGAGTTGTTCGTAGCTGTAAAGTCAAACTTCAGCGTGCGGGCACGGTTGAAATCCCAACGCAGAATATAGTCACGCTGCATTGTAAAGTACTTGTCATACGTCTCCGGTATGGAGTACTTCGAAACACCTACACTGCGCGGACGGATAGCGCCAAACTGCCGGTTCACGTCTGCACGGAAACTCAGTTGAGAAGGAACCCAGGTAAAGTTGAAGTCTTTGATCAGGTCAAACCAGTGTGTTTTGGTTTTACGGAACAGGTTCTTAAACGGTTCAATATAACGCTGGGTAGGGGCAAAGTTATACCCCAGCGATCCCCTGTGTTTGGTTACCTCGTTATTTTCAATCAGCGGCGTATGCGCCTTCGTATTCACATAAGAATAGCTCAGGTCAAAGTTGGAGAGGTCATAGATCTTTGGCCTTTTACCATTGGTCTTGTTAACCCTTACGTTTGTAAAGTTGATCGTCTTGGTGGCCGTAAAATCAATAGCATCGTTGCGTATCGAATCCCGCTGGCTTGAAGGCGCTGCTTTAAGTTTATCCTTCAATGTTACATCCTGGTCGTACGGATCATACTCCGGTTTGCTGATCGTTTGCGAATAACTTGCAAATACCGGTATACTTATACCCGCTCTTTTCGGCAGCAGCTTACCCAGTTCAAGATTGGTACTGATGTCAAACTGCGTAAAGTTATCGCGGTAACGGTCGTTCACCCTTTGCTCCAGCGTACCAAAGCCAGGCGTATGCATATTCCCCGAGAAGGAGAGCGTACCCAGGTCGGCAAGGGTCAAATCCACCCGGCCCAGCGCCGCAAAACCACCCTTCTCATCAAGTGCCGAAAGCCTCAGCTCATTAAACCATATCTCCGCACAGGCGTCCGACACCGCAGCATTCGTATTCTCTACACCCAGCAATATACCCCTTACCTCACCAAGGTTCGGATTACCCATGATCGAGTAGGTATGCCCGTTACTTTGCAGCTTGCGGTAGATCGTAGCCAGTTGCCCCTGCAGGTTTCGCTCCTGCTTGAGCCGCGTAAGTACCTGCAAATCCACTTCCAGTGAGTTGGCAGGGTTCCATAAGGTATCGTTATACGTATCCGTATCCGGGTTAAGGCCCCCCGCACCACGCTTCGTAACACGCAGCGGTATCTTGATCTCGTAATAGTTGCTTACAAAGTCAGTACCAATACGGATCACGGCACTCAGATCACGGTCTTTAAGATTCTCCGTTTTCTTAGAATCTTCAGCATGCACATACATGCTCAGCTTGCGGAACTGGCGCAGGTCGCGGTTCGCAAAAGTCTGTACCACACCACGCGCATCAGCCTTGTCGAGGTTACACACCTGCAGCGTCATACTCTGTTCGTTCTGCAGCAGGTTAACGCCGTTGTTGCTTTGCGTCTGCACCCTTTCAATCAGTTTGGGTGTACGGTAAGGCAGCGGGCTCCGTTTATCATTCTCCTCAATGTTCACCGCACCCACATTAAACGTAGTGTTGGGATTACTGATCTGCTTGTATAAACCCGTAGAGTCGATCTGGAAAGTAAACCTCCTCCAGATATTGCGCGTAAGCTGTAAAGTACCAAAACGCATGGTCACACTGTCAGAAAAATCCGTCAGGAACATACGGATAAAACGGATCGACTTAAAGTCAGGAATATTACCCACTTTGCTGTTATAAGCGCTGATGGGAATACGGAACTGGTACCAGGTCTCTGTCCTCGATGTGCCATTCGGCAGCGATACCGTTACCGGTTTTTTATCTACGATAAAATTAGTGCCGATGGTCATTTCCGATGCACCAGGAGGTTTGATATCCACGATGTACTGGAAATATTCCTCCGCTTCGTTCATCGTATTGTCGCGGTTAAGATCCTCCGCATCAGGATAAAGCGTAGCCGCCGAAGAAAAAGCCGAACCTGTAGTGGCTACCGGCGAGTTACCCTGCGGGTTATTAAAGTTTTTATACCTGCCGATGATACCTATACCCTGGCCATCAAAATCGTCCCCACGGTAATGGCGGTAGTTATCGCTCGAAGGATCATCTTTGGCTTTTTGCAGCGCAGCAGCGTTAACCGTACCGGTTAGCTGGTTGATATAGGCCTGGCGCTTCCTGAGCTCCGCCGTATCGCTCAGCCCGTCAAAGCCAAGATCCTGGTACTGCCTGTCGTCAGGGTCATTACTAAAAGCATTGGTAACCTGTATCGGGTTACGCGGTACCACGCCCCAGTTAGAAACATCTGTAGGCGCAGGTGCATTGGGAGTGCTCAGCCCGTTCTCGTAAAAACGGCGGCCATCCCGCAGAATGTCCTCCGAAACATTACCCAGGTTAAAATAGAGTTTACCACCCGCAGAAGAAGGCTTAAGAATAAAAGGATCCTGCATCCAGAATTCAATAAACTCAATATTGTTGGTTTCAAAATCAATCTGGTCAATATTACGCATCAGGCCACCCCAGCGCTTGTTCGGGTTCAGCAGCTTGTTGTTCGCATCAATACTGCCCGGCGCCGCGTCAAAATTGTAGGGGCCTTTATCAGTAGGGAAATAAGAAAGATCAAACGTGGTAAGCTGGCTTTCGCCAAAACCAGTCGTACGTTGCGGGAAGATCTCCTTCTGGTACACCTGTCTCACACGCGGATCGCTTAGTTCGGCAATATTGTTGCCCAATGGGTTATTAGGCCCTTTGAATTGTTGCAGCGCCGGCTCAATCTGGTACCAGGCAATCTTGGCCCTGTTAATGCCATAGTTTGTATTATCATTCAGCCTCGCTTCAGGGAACAGCTCGTTGCCCAGCCTGTCGGTAGCGCCCGCGGGTACCGATGCCAGCGCCCAGCTTATGGCCGGGAAGCGAAGGTCTATACCCGAACGGCTGCCTTCAAAATCATCTATATATACCAACCCGTTACTGCCGCGCCCGATCTGCGGAGCATGGCCGGGTTTCAGGAAAGCTACTTCACCGTAAGCATTAATATTCGACGGGGCCGTAGTCTGGTAAAACGGCAGTTTGTCCAGTATCTTGGTCAGCCTGGGCATTTCCTTGCGGTAGTTTACGTCGAGCCCGTACATCGTATTACGGATCGGATCTTCATTATACGTTACCTTGGTAAAGAAAGGCCGTTCCCCCAGCCGTACAATCGTACCGCCGATAGAAAGTTGTTGCTTAATCGTATTCCTGGCCATATAATCCCAGCGCAGTCCCATATAGTTTCGCTGCTGGATGCCGAACGAAGCATTGTTCTCAAAGTTTACCTGCACCGGCAATCCCGCATTCGTAATGGCCGGGTTAATGATCTTGATGGTGCCAAGGTCGTAGTTGATATCATAATCCACACCCTCCTGCAGCACACGCCCGCCCGCCGATACCGTTACCGACCCCCGCGGTATATTATACCCCAGGCTGATATCCGACGATCCCGACGTCTTCGCACTGCCCTTCAGTACAAAACGGTTAAGGTTAGGGTATTGCTGCGCATTCGCCTTGATAGAATCGTACAGCGCATAATATAGGGTATCCCTTATAGTAGGCGGCACAACCGTATAGATCTGTTCCGCAAGATCGCGGCCAAAAGGCTCCAGTACGGGGAAGATGATACGGCTGTATTCTGAGCGTACCGTCCATCCCTCCACATAGTCAAACACACCGTCCGATTGCGGATCAAGCTGGTTATTCAACCGGTCAAGGTTGATCAGCGACAGGATCGGCGAGCCAAGGTTCCTGTTGCCATAAGGCACATAACGTTTCCAGCCAAGACCCGGCTCCTGGAACAGTACGTCCAGCTTAAAGTCCTGTGCCGACAATTGCCCGTAGCCCACAGAATAAATGTTCTTCATCATCAGCCCCCAGATCGGTAGTTGCGGCCGCTGCGAAGTAGCCTTCAGCAGTTTCAGGAACAATACCTTCTGGTTGGCAGAAGTACTGTCAGGTGGCAGATCCTGCGAAAACTCACCTACCTGGTACACCCTGCCGTTATAAGTATATTGATAGGCAACAGCAAGAACCTCTTCCGGTTGCAGCGGCAACTGCAGAGAGATAAAGCCCGCCTGGCGGTTAAATACATATTGTGTCGAATCCAGCTTGCGTGCAAAGGTCTTTTCAAAATCCTGTACCGGCCGTAAGCCCAGGTTAACGAGGTTATTGGCCACCAATGCCGGGTTGCGGTTATTGGTATTCGTTACGATAGTAGAGTAAAGATTGTTGGTGTTGTTCGCCGGCAGGTTGCCGTTGATGGGCGGGTAGCTGCCGAAAGGCTGGTCTTCACCAAGATCCATCAACCCCACCACATCCCTCGCATCCGTAGTAACGCCCGTGCGGTTGGTCACCCATACCTCCATCCGCAAAATCTGTATAGGAGTGGTTACCGCCGGGAGGGTACTCATCACCCTTTTATAGTTGCGGCGGAAATACTGGCCCAGCAGGAAGTGGCGGTTCTCTTCGTATTCATCACCCTTGATCTCGAAAAGCTGGGAAGACGCACCACCCTGCAGGTTAAGGCTCTGCCGCTGCGATTTCTGGTTGGCAAATACAGTAGTGATAAACAACTTGCCAAACTGAAGCTGCGTCTTTACCCCAAACAGTGCCTGTGCACCCGGTATCAGCGTACTGCGGCTCGGGAACGATACGTTACCCAGCTCAAAACGCTTTACGATGGCCTCGTCGCCACCGCTGTAGTCGATCTTGATCTGGTTGTCCTGGTCAAAGTTGGCCAGCGTATTATAGTTGATGGGAAATTTGAGCTTATCGCCGATATTAGCGTTAACATTAAGTTGTATGTTGGGCTGAAAATCAAGCCCCCCGTTACGCCTTGCCCGTTCGGGCAGTGTGGGGTTCTTGATATTCTGCCCCTGGTAACCCAGCATCAGGTCAACACTACCCTGCGGGGTGATCTGTATCTTCCCATTCCCAAAAAGCCGGTTAAAAAGGTTGTCGTACAGCGATAGTTTGGGTTTGGCTACATTACGGTTAAGGATGCTCAGCGTATTGGCCCTTTTCTTAAAATACTCGTTCTCCGACTGGCGCGCGCGTAACCTCCAGAACTCCTCATACGAATAACTTACCGGCGAACGGTAATACCGGTTGCCGATCTTTTCATAAATGGTATAGGTACGCGTTTTGGCATCATATACCACAGAATCCTTGATGTTCGATGGGGTCTTGAGATCGTATGTCCGCTGGCGGTTGTCAGACAGGTTGTCACCGCGCCGGTCATGAATAGGGTAGGGCAGCACCGCGCCGGTAATAGGGCGTGAGGTGTCTGCGGTGCCGGGGGTGTTTCTCTTGGAACCTGTTTGGCCATGCACTACAGCCGAACACAGCAAAAGTACCAACAAAGCAATGCCAGGCAGTTTTGGAAAATTATTTCTAATAAGCAACATCCGTAATCAGTTAAGGTAGAATTCACTCAAATAGCTTTCAACGCTTTTTTAATCAAGTCTTCTAAATCAGAAATAGTTGGTTCTGACAGGATAATTTTTTGGATGGCTTGCTCTGCCTGCTGCCGGGAAATACCCAGGGCGGTCAGTGCGGTTAACGCATCCTGCTCGGTTTTATTGCCCGCAGGTCCTGCTGTATTTGATACCGGCGATTGCTTGCCCGCTTTATCCCTCAGTTCAAGAATCAGGCGTTCCGCGGTTTTTTTGCCTATGCCTTTGATACTTTCCAGCAGTTTTACGTTGCCCTGCACAATAGCCCTCGTCACTTCTTCCGGCTTAAGAGAAGACAACATCATCCTCGCAGTTGCTGCACCAACACCAGAAACACCAATAAGTTGTAAAAAGATGTCTTTCTCCGCAGGATCAAAAAACCCAAAAAGATTATGTGCATCCTCTTTTACCTGCAGCCACGTGTACAGTTTGATGTGCTCGGCATGTTGTACCTGCGACCAGGTATTAAGACTGATATGAACCTCGAAGCCGGCACCGTTAACATCAAGATATACCATTGCCGGACTTTTATACGTCAGTTTTCCCTCTAAATATGCATACATAGCTTATTCGCCGATATTCGCGAAAATAAGCATTATTTGCAAGCAAGCGGTTTTAAAATGACGCTTGGGATTTTTACGTATTTTTGATCCCGGACAGGCCACAGATGCTGGTAGTTCATGTTCACCGGCAGACTATGGCTCATTTGATCATTAAAACCAATACAGACCATAAGTAACCCCGCAGGGCAGGTCATTCACATCAACCATGCAGAAAATTACAGCAGCAGTAACCGCAGTAGGCGGCTATGTACCTGAATACAGGCTTACCAACCAGGAAATCGAAAAATTAGTAGATACCAACGACGAATGGATCCGAACCCGCACCGGGGTAGAAGAAAGACGCATACTCAAAGGGGAGGGCCTCGGAAGCTCCGACCTGGGTGTCGAAGCGGTAAAACTGCTCTGTGCCAAAAGAGGCATCGATCCCACCGAAATAGACTGCCTGATCTGCGCTACAGTAACGCCCGATATGGTGTTTCCCGCCACAGCCAATATCATCTGCGATAAAATAGGGGCCACCAACGCCTGGGGGTTCGACCTCGGCGCTGCCTGCTCGGGCTTTCTTTACGCGCTCAGTACCGGTGCCATGTACATCGAAAGCGGACGCTATAAGAAGGTAGTAGTGGTAGGGGTAGACAAAATGAGCTCCATCATCGATTACAGCGACAGGGCCACCTGCATCATCTTTGGCGATGGCGCCGGTGCTGTCCTTCTCGAACCCAACGAAGAAGGTTATGGTATGATGGATACCCTCCTCCGTAGCGACGGGTCCGGTCGTACCTACCTGCACATGAAGGCAGGAGGTTCGGTTAAACCCGCTACCGTGGAAACCGTGCTCGCCAAAGAACACTTTGTTTATCAGGAAGGACAGGCAGTATTCAAATTTGCCGTAAAAGGTATGGCAGACGTAAGTTACGAACTGATGCAGAAAAATAACCTCACCGCCGATGATATCGCCTGGCTCGTGCCTCACCAGGCCAACCTGCGCATCATAGACGCTACGGCCAACCGTATGGGCCTGTCTAAAGAAAAAGTAATGATCAATATCCAGAAATACGGCAATACCACCGCAGGCACCCTGCCCCTCTGCCTCTGGGAATGGGAACCCAGGCTCAAAAAAGGAGATAATATCATCCTTGCCGCCTTTGGTGGTGGCTTTACCTGGGGCGCTACCTGGATCAAATGGGCTTACGACGGACAATAACACCACGTTCGGCAGGTATTTGGAATAGTTGCATAATAATAAAATAGGTGGAATGAAAAAAATGATACTCCTCCTGCTATTGGCAGGTTGTTTCCGGGAAAGCAGCGGACAAACGCGGTACATCATCCGCCTCAAAGACAAAGCCTTTACTGCTTTTACCCTCGCCAACCCCTCCGCTTATCTCTCGGCAAAAGCCATCGGGCACCGTACCCGGTATAATATTGCTATAGACTCAGCAGACCTTCCGGTTACACAACGGTATATAGACAGTATCCGTCTTTCTGGTGCCGTAACCATACTCAATACCAGCAAATGGCTCAACCAGGTTTGCATCCGTACAAGCGATGCTGCCGCACTCGCCAGAATAGCCAACTTTCCGTTCGTTGCCACAGCCCCCGTACCCATCGGTGCAAGAAGTATGGAAACCGATGGGGGAAATAAGATACTCGATACCTTAAGTACAAGTGGTATCACCTCACCATTGTCTCCGCAAGGTGTACAGGACGTGTTCAACTACGGCCAGTCTTTTAACCAGGTGCACATGCACCAGGGAGAGTTTCTCCATAACCACGGCTTCAGAGGGCAGGGTATGGTCATGGCAATGATGGATGCAGGCTTTTATCACTATAAAACATTACCCACCTTCGACAGTATGCGCCTGAACAACCAGGTACTCGGTACCTGGGATTTTGTAGCCAACGAAAGCAGTGTGGATGAAGACCATACCCATGGCATGCAATGCCTCAGTACGATTACGGCCAACCTGCCGGGCAGCTTTGTAGGCTCGGCGCCAAAAGCCTCCTTTTATCTTTACCGCACCGAAGACGTCGCTTCTGAATACCCGGTAGAAGAACAGAACTGGGCGGCCGCCGCAGAGCAGGCAGACAGTGCAGGCGTACAAATCTTTTCTACATCGCTGGGGTATGCACAGTTCAGCAATACCATGTATAACTATACCTACAGCGATATGAACGGCAATACCAGTATTATAGCCCGCGCCGCCGATATAGCCGCCAAAAAAGGCATACTCGTGGTGGTATCAGCCGGTAACGAAGGCAATAAACCCTGGCGCTATATCACTACACCCGCCGATGCCGACAGTGCAATGACAGTTGGTGCAGTTAATTACAACCGCCAGGTGGCGTCTTTCAGCAGTTATGGCCCCAGCTCCGACGGACAGGTAAAACCTGATGTCGCTTCCGTTGGCGTCGGCACAGTAATAGCGAATAGTGGTAACGGTCAACCTGGTTCTGGCGACGGTACCTCCTTCGCCTGCCCCAATATGGCAGGCCTCACTTCCTGCCTGTGGCAGGCCTTCCCCGAAGTAAATAATATGTCGGTTATTGAGGCCCTGCGCCAGTCGGCCGACAGGGTAACCAACCCCGATACACGCACAGGCTATGGCATACCCGATATGAAAAAGGCATTTGTACTGCTTCTGCGTAAGCACTATACCCGCCAGAAAGCACTGACAGCCTGCACGGCAAAGATCGATTGGACAGTAAAGGCCGATACCAGTGTACGCCTTGCCGTTGCCCGCAGGTTAGCTTCAGAAAACAGCTATACTATCATCCGCAATATTACGGCCACCGGCAACTTCAGCAGCCAGAACTTCTCCGTTACCGACGACCTTAATGCCGTACCCCTGCAGGATGTATTCTACCGCATTACGATGAGCATTTCCGCCGATACCAGTTTTGTTCTCGACTCACTTGTCATTAACCACAATCTTATATGCGCTCAGCCCCCCGTAGAGTCGGTTACAGTGGGGCCTAATCCCGTAAAAGATATGCTGAAAGTAAATGTTGTGCGTATTAATCCGGTGCGCGTGCAGCTCAGCCTGCACAATACCGCCGGGCAGTTGCTGTACAGCAATACTGCGCAGCAGTCATCAGGCAGTGTGGTATATGATGTGCCCATGAAGGCGCTCAGCAGTGGTGTGTATTATTTATCAGTGTATATCGACGATAAGCGCGTAACAATAAAGCGTATAGTACGGTAGCGGCATCACTTCCCCGCCTCAATCCAATCGCTCCTCTACTAAATAAGAATTTCTGTCGGCCGAGCTGCGCGAGATCAGCTCACCCAGGAAGCCTGCCAGGAACAATTGTACCCCGATAACAATAGAGATAAGGCCGATATAAAAAAGAGGGCGGTCCGTCATATTATATTGCTGAAAAGCTATTTTGGCAATACCCAGGTAAATCCAGGTACAGAAACCAAAGAAGAAAACGATTGATCCCCACAAGCCAAAGAAGTGCATAGGCCGTTTGCCAAACTTCCCTACAAACATAATGGAAGCCAGGTCGAGAAACCCATTTACAAAACGTTCCCAGCCAAATTTGGTAACACCATATTTACGTGCGCGGTGTTCCACAACCTTTTCCCCGATCTTACGGAATCCCGCCCATTTAGCGAGTACGGGAATATAACGGTGCATCTCGCCGTACACTTCAATGCTCTTTACCACTTTACGTTTATAAGCTTTGAGCCCGCAGTTAAAATCGTGCAGGATAATACCCGAAGAACGTCGTGCCGCAGCGTTAAAGAGTTTAGAAGGGAGGTTTTTGGTAAGAGCGTTGTCATATCTTTTTTTCTTCCATCCGCTCACAAGATCAAAACCATCTTCGATGATCATACGACGCAGTTCGGGTATCTCATCCGGGCTGTCCTGCATATCCGCATCCATAGTGATGATCACGTCGCCTTTGGCCGCTTTAAAACCCTCGTTGAGGGCGGCGCTTTTACCATAGTTGCGCTGGAACTTGATACCACGTACGGCCGGGTTTTTGTCGCGCAGGTTACAGATCACCTCCCAGGAATTGTCGGTACTGCCATCATCAACCATGATCACTTCATAGCTGTATTGATTAGCCGTCATCACCCTTTCTATCCAGGCCAGCAGTTCCGGCAGCGATTCATCCTCGTTAAACAGGGGTATTACGATTGAGAGATCCATAATTAAGATTTATTTCTGGTGAGGAATGCGCTCCCTATTGCGGTAACAAGAGCACCAATGATAAGATAGACAAAAACAGCGCCTCCCGTAATATAGATCGCGAACTTCGACTTCATCTGCGCTACAGCAGTGACCACCTCATCGGGGGTTTTATTACCCGAGAGCTGCAGTTGTTTCTGGTATTCAGCAGCCGCAATATCGCGGTAAGAAGTATGTGTTTTCAGAATAATATAAGTGTACACCACCATAAGAAGAGTAGCTACGACAAAACACCGGAATCCCTCCCCGAAAAATGATTTGAACGACCGGTTACCCGGGTTGCTCTTTGCAAAGAGTATGAGAGTCCAGGTGATACCTGCGCTGTAGATGCCGTAAACAGCATACTGGTGCGAACCGCTGAAAGGCATGCCGTTAAGTACAAATGCGAGCGCCACCAGTATCATGGCAATGGCAGTGATCAATCCTTTTTTGGTTGCAGATAAATTATTCACCATTCAAAATTATGTGGTTTCCGTTGATGATGCCATGCACTTTTCCCTGCAGGGGCTTATCCAGGAAGGCCGAGTTTTTAGAGCGTGACTGTAAACCCTTTGCGGTATAGGTCGTTTGTTGATCCGGCTGAAAGAGCGTGAGGCAGGCCGTGCTGCCTTCCGCAAGTTCAGGGATGGGTATGTTCATGATCTGCCTGGCCGTAATGCCCTGCATGGTGGCGAACCTTTCAGGGGTAATGCCCGCCGTCATGGCCGCGCTGAAACAGGTTTCGAGGGCACTCATCCCCGGCCTGGCATATTCAAATTCACAGATCTTGCTGTCTGTATCCTGTGGCAGGTGGTGCGAGGCGATGCAGTCTATGCGGCCATCGGCCAATGCTTCCCGGAGTGCGTCGCGGTCTGCAGCAGTACGCAGGGGGGTAAGGAGTTTGAGATTGGTATCGTAAGTTGTTAGGTCTTCGTCACAGAAAATAAGATGGGCGGGAGTTACCGAGCAGGTAATATCCAGTCCCTCCTTCTTTGCCGCGGTTACGAGAGCAACCCCTTTAGCCGTACTGATCCCTGTGATGTGCAGGCGGCCATCCGTATAGCGAACCAGTTCTATATCGCGGGCAATCATAAGCTCTTCGGCAATGGAGGGCCTGCCCGGTAAGCCCAGTTGGGTACTGATGATGCCTTCATTAACAAGGCCGTGGGCACCAATGCTTTTATCGTCTGGTACCTGTATGATATTACCTTCAAAAGCCTTTACATACTGGAGTGCTTTGAGCAGGATGCCGGACGACTGTATGGCGCTGGTACCGTCGGAAAAAGCAAGGGCGCCTGCGTCATGCATATCGTACATCTCAGCAAGCGTAGTGCCTTCAGCCTGCCGGGTGATGGCGCCGATTGGGTGTATCCGTACCGGTAATGAGGCCGATTTCTGGTTGATGTATTCCACCTGCGATTTGGTATGCAGTGCCGGGTTGGTATTGGGTATTACCATTACGTTGGTAAAACCACCAGCCGCCGCCGCAGCAGCGCCCGATTGCAGGGTTTCTTTATACTCATAGCCCGGGTCGGCAAAATTGGCAAAAACGTCCATCCATCCGGGGCTTATGCACCATCCACGAGCGTCGATCACCCTGTCGGCCGGGCCGTCGGTCTGCGCGGCGATTGAGGAAATTGTACCGTCCGTAATAAGAATATCTGTTACCTGGTTGTGTAGTGGCGATGAGGAATAAATGATGCGGGCCTGCTTTATTAAAACCTTCATTGTCGGGAAATTGGGCAAATATCGGTAAAAAAGATAAGTAAAGCCAATCATTGGCCCACAGGCAGGATTAAATTGATCCGTGCAATCCAATTTTTCCGATCAGGCGTATATAAGCAGGGCAATACCGCCCTATGGAATAATAAAATAATCGTATGCGTAAAATGATTTTTGTCCTGGCATTGTTAGCCGCCGGGAAATTGATGGCTCAGTCTGGCCCTGCCGGTTTACAGGCAGGCGATAAAGCGCCCGTTTTTAATACCCGATCCTACGACGGTAAGCCGGTACAACTGGAGCAACTCCTCAGCAAAGGACCAGTTGTACTGTTGTTTTACCGTGGACAGTGGTGTCCTTTCTGTAATAAGCAGCTAAAGCATTTACAGGATTCCCTGCCGCAGCTTATGGCAAAAGGAGCACAGGTGGTAGCCGTAACACCCGAAACACCTGCAAACGTACAGAAGACCATAGAGAAAACCTCTGCTGGTTTTACCATTATAGCCGACAGCGCCTTACAGGTGATGAAGAGTTATGATGTAGCGTTTACAGTTGATGATAAAACAGTGGAGAAATACAAAAGTTACGGTATCGACTTTGATGCAGCCAATGGCCGTAACGGTAAGGTACTGCCCGTTCCGGCAGTGTACATCATCAGCAGGGAAGGGGTGATCACTTACCGGTATTTTGACACCGACTACCGTAAGCGTCCTTCTGTAAAGGAATTGCTGGAGCACCTGTAATGAACAGTAATACAGGAAAATAACATCCGCAGGGTTAGAATTGTAAAAGAGGTTGTCTTTTAGTAAGGCAGCCTCTTTCTTTACTGCTATCCCATAAGACCTCTGTTTTGTAAAAAATACCTCAGCATTTAAACTTATTGTATTTTTATTAGCCACTTATGTGGCTGCACTGTATATAAGTAACAGGAAGAATAAAAACAACTATTATGAGTGAAAAGTTCGAAGCCTCCAAGGTCGCGGGCGTGCATCGCCAGTTAAGCCGTTTAGTGGGCGAATGGGAGGGTACCACCAAAACATGGTTTGAACCCGGCACCGTTGCCGATGAATCCCCGATCCGGGGAACCATGCGGCTGATCCTTGAAGAACGGTTTATCCTGCATGAATATAAAGGCAGCTTTGGCGGTAAGCCCCTCGAAGGAATGGCCATCTACGGCTACCACCTCGGGTTAGGTAAGTTTCAATGTGCGTGGATAGACAGTTTTCATAATGGTACAGCAATTATGTTCTCAGAAGGAAAGAGGGGAGAGGAGAGCCTTTCAATGCTGGGCAGCTATGCGTATGTAACCCCCGAAGAAGAGCAGCACTGGGGCTGGCGCACTGAAATTGAAATTGTCAGTGATGCCGGAATAAAGATTACCGCGTATAATATTTCGCCCGAAGGTGAGGAAGTGAAGGCTACAGAAACAGTGTACACCAGGGTGAAATAATATAGTAGAGCCATTACGGTAGAGACCAGCAGCGTTGCTTTCTGTTTATACCTGAATTAACCATGATAGTTCTGATAAAAATCTGATATGGCAAAAAGTAAACTGGCAACAATCAAAACCAAACCAACTGCCTTAAGTGTGGAGAGCTTTATTGAGAGTATTACCGATGAGCAAAAACGTAAGGACAGCTTTGTTATAGTTAAGTTGATGGAAAAAGCGATGAAGCAGAAACCGAAAATGTGGGGCAGTTCAATAATTGGTTTTGGAGAGGTGCGATATAAGAGCCCCGCCACTGGCAGGGAGGTGGATTGGTTTAAGATCGGGTTTTCTCCGCGTAAAGCTAATTTATCATTATACCTGATTGATCTGCAACAGCATGCTGAAGCATTGAAAGTATTGGGTAAATACAAGACTGGCGGTGGTTGTCTTTATATCAATAAACTTGAAGACGTTGACATGAAGGTTCTGAAGAAAATGATTATTGCATCAGTGAAATAGAAATGAGCTGCGTTTAAATGCATGAAGTGATGCTCTCCTGAAAGAAGGAAAGATTTTAACTGTGCTGATCAGGTAAATGAACAGTAAGGTCATTTTACTACAGTAAAGAGAGTTAGCCGCAGTAAAATGTAACTAAAGCCCGGGTACTTAATTATGAATACCGATCTGAAAAAGTTTATAAGCCAGTATGCCCGGTTTTCAGATGCCGAATTGGAAGATATTGCCTGTAAGTTTGAAAGTAAACTGGTCAGAAAGAACAGTTACCTGTTAAGACAAGGTAATACCTGCAAAGACCTGGTATTTGTTCAAAAAGGCTGCCTGCGTTTGTACTACCTGAAAGACGATATAGAAGTATCGGTATGGTTTGCCTTTCCCCAATGCTCCGCAATCGAAATTTATAGCTTTATCAGTGAAAACCCTTCAGACTATTTTATCCAGGCTATAGAAGACAGTGAGGTGCTGTACCTCTCAAAAGCTCAATTGAATAAGCTTTATCAGCAGCAACCCAAAATGCAGGAAATGATGCGAAACTTTTGGGAGGATGTGATTCTTAACCTGATCAACAGGTTTACGGCGCTTCAAAAAGATTCAGCAGAGAAGCGATACCTCGATCTGTTAAACAAGCCTGATTACTTAGATACAATACCGCAAAAATACCTTGCCTCTTTTATTGGCGTTACACCTACTTCGCTAAGCAGGATCAGGAAACAAATTACCCGGACTCATTAATTGCCACAGGACAACTTTTTTCTTAAGAAAGGGTTGAAGATTTGTACTCATTAAATATAAAACAATGAACGATACAAAACTCAAACTGGTTGAGGCAGAAAATACTGCCCGGCAGTTATTCAATGCAATCGAAGAACGCCAGCTCATAAAACCCGGTAAATCAGAAAACCAGTTAAATAATGAAGTATTCAAATTAGCCGATGAACTTTTCGGGATAAAGAAATTCTGGCACAAACGAATTGTGAGAAGCGGCATTAATACTTTAGTGCCTTATGATGACAATCCTCCCGGTTTGATCATAAAAGAGGATGATATTGTATTCCTGGATTTTGGCCCCATCCTTGAAGAATGGGAGGCCGATTTTGGCAGAACTTATGTATTGGGAAATGATCCTCTGAAACATAAATTGAAAAACGATATTGAGTTGGCCTGGTATGAAGCGAAGGCTTGGTTCAACAGGCAAACAAGGCTTACCGGGGCAGAATTTCATCATTACATTCTTGATCTTGCAAAAAAATACGGATGGAGTTATGGCGGGCAACTGGCAGGACACCTCATCGGGCATTTCCCTCACGAAAAATTAGAGCCTGACAATTACGGACTCTATATCCATCCCGGTAATCCTGATGACATGTTTTTGCCCGACCTGAACGGCAACAAACGGGAATGGATACTTGAAATTCATTTTGTAGACAGAGAAAACCAAATTGGAGGCTTTTATGAACAACTGTTAACCTGACAGGGTGGTACTGCTGTTGTTTGCGGTGTTATTGTTTAGCAGAACCCCATCAGCTATTGCGTGGCAAAACGATTTTGATTGTTTGCTGCACTTACATCTTACAATAAATCTTTTAAAATAAAAGATCATATATAAACAAAAACTTACGTTTACTTTTGCAGAACTCAGCATTCCCCAAATCAAATAAATAATAAATGCCAAAACGATTCCTTACCCTCTTAATAATAATTTGTTCTGTAAGCCTGGCTAACGCACAGGTAGCTAAAGATTCGGAGCTGTTCCTGGCATTAAAAAAGCAGGATAGTGTCTTTTTCGGGCGAAGCTTCAATCTTTGCGACCTGGAATACTTAAACAAAGCCATTCACAAAGACTTAATATTCTTTCACGATCAGGGGGGAATCCAGAACAGGAACAACTTTCTTGAAAACGTAAAGAATAACATCTGCTCAAACCCCAACCAAAAACCCATCAGGAAGCTCGAAGAAAACAGTTTGCAGGTTTTCCCCTTATACAGCAATGGCAAATTATACGGGGCAATTCAAAGTGGTATTCATAATTTCTATATCAGGGAACCCAATAAAGAAGATGTACATACAAGCAGGGCTAAGTTCACGCATGTATGGCTCCTGGAGAACGGAGAATGGTTGCTGAAAGAAGTATTAAGTTATGATCATAACGACCCGGTAAAAGCTCCAGCGCAAGATAGTTTTGAAAAAGAGATAGAACAGTTGCTGGTGCAGGAAAAAGTTCCTGCAGTAGGACTGGGAGTTATCGAAAACGGCAGGCTGAAACAGATAAAGGTTTTCGGTAATATAGACAAAGACATTCCCGCTTCTTATAATTCGATTTTTAAAGTGGCCTCACTTACAAAACCGATAACGGCATTGGTTGCCCTGAAATTAATCAGCGCTGGAAAATTAGGCTTGGATGAACCCCTGGATAAATATTGGATTGACCCTGATATAAAGAATGATAAACGGATCAAAAAACTGACTCCCAGAATTGTTCTTTCTCACCAAACGGGATTTCCCAACTGGCGTTATTTAACTGAAAGCAAAAAGCTGGCTTTTGAGTTTGAGCCGGGAACAAAGTTCCAGTACTCAGGCGAAGGCTTTGAGTACCTGAGAAAAGCTATGGAAGCGAAGTTGGGTAAAAGCCTTGAAGTACTTGCCGATTCATTGGTTTTTAAACCTGCAAAAATGACGGATACACATTTTTGGTGGGACAGGGCAATGGATGAAAAGCGTTATGTTAAAAACTATGATAATGATGGTAAGTTAATTGCGACTGCTAAATACTATAAGGCCAATGCTGCCGCCAACCTTTTAACCACCGTAGAAGATTATGGAAACTTCCTTGCCTATGTTTTAAGTGGCGCCGGGTTATCCAAATCGATATTTGACGAAATGACAAAAAACCAGGTTCAGCTCAAAGAGAATGATTATTTCGGTCTTGGTTGGGAAAAATTCACGGGGTTTAGTGGGGATGAATATGCGCTTATGCACACAGGAAAAGACCCCGGGGTGAATACATTAGCTATCATATTTCCAAAAAGCAAAAATGCCTACCTGATCTTTTTAAACGGTGATAATGCCGGAAAAGTATTTGAAAAGCTATTGACCGAGCACCTCTATCTTGGTAATGAGCTTTGGGAGAGAAGATAGACTTAACGTAATATTAGTTTTGGCGTTGCCGGGGCAGTTGCAATGGTTAAAAAAAATGCCCGCTATCCAAAGTTGCCTATTTTAGCAACACCACAATCGTTAGTGACAATAAAATGAAAATACTACTATTCATAATTGCCTTCCTGGCTTCAATTCCTTCTTTTGGCCAAAAGTTAAAAAACTATATGGTGGTTCGCTATGACACTACCGGCAAACAAAAATTTGGGTATGTTTTCACCAATCAAAAAGGTGATACAGTAAAACGGCTTGATACTGCGAGGTATTATGTCTGCTTCAGCGACACTATTCAATATTTTGCAATTGTTGGAATAAAGAAGAAAAAAGGCTGGTGGGCTATTGACAAAAACGAAAAACCGCTTTTCCAGATCTTTAACACCAGTAGCGGAGAACCATCACCAGACGAATTGAGAGAAGGAATGATTCGCATAGTTGACGACAGCGGAAGAGTTGGGTTTGCCAATTACAAAGGAGAGATAGTAATTAAACCACAATTTGAAGCAGCGTCAAGTTTCTACAAGGGCAAGGCAATTATAGGCCGACAATGCCAACAGGTGCTCTGGTGTTGTGAAGGTGAAAATGAAGACAAGCACTACATTATCAAGTGTAAGCAAACTGGCTATATCAACAGGAAAGGACAAATACGAAAAATTGGTAACCAAACGTTTGAGCAGGTACAAAAAGAGATTGGCTGGATATCTGGATACGCGGGCCGATAATTTTTTTTACCCATAATGATCATTAAAGAAGATCACACTTATTATTTATACGCTAAATTACCCCGGTGTATAAGATCTACTCGATAGCATAAATAAACCCGTACTGTAAGTTGGGTAAATGTCCAAACAGTACTCCTGCTACTTAAAATAAGCTTATATAAGGATTTTTCATAGACAAAAAACGGGTTTTATTCCTGTTTTTTGATAAAAAGCTAATCATTATATTTGTTTAAGAATATAGACAGTTGCTTATCCTGTACATTTCAATAGCCAGGTTCCTTTAAGTTCTTGAGTTACCGTAGCAAAGAAAGAATTTCAATAATTAACACTAATAAGCCTTAAAACACATAAAATGAAAAGATATTTCTTTTTTTCTTTTTTATACCTAGTCTCATTTATTACTAAAGCACAAGTATTTGATATAGATGAAGCTTCACTAATAGGCGGAGTACATGGAGGACGTGTAATAAGCTCTGAAATCCGGGGACTGGACAACGTTATTATTCCAGAGCGAATTTTTATCAACTATACCCTCCGTCCCCAAAAAATGAAAGGTTGGGCATATGGAGCTTTTATCAATCTAAAAGACAATAACTCAGGTATAGGTTTTCAGCTTGATTTCGATTACGCAGAACAATTCAGCCTGCTGGACTTTAATAATTATGCGACTGACTTCAGGTATAAGATGACCTTTAAAAATAAGTACTTCAATATTATACCTTCACTAAAATGGTATCCGGGCACAACTTTCGACTCAAGACGATTCAGAGGCTTCAATATTTTTACTGGTCTGCAAATCGGCTTTAGTAAAAATGCCTCTGATGTAGTTTATGAGTCTGGCGGCGCAGGTCGCCTACTGGCTTTTGGTAGTGATTTGGAGCAACAGGAACAACTCAATCAGGTGTTGAAAAATAAATCAAATAATGGTTGGGTTAACGGCTTAGGTATAGAGAATGACTTTAGAATTGGAAACTTCCTGCTTCCGGTAGTTTTAGAGGCAAAATACCATTTTGGTTTTAAGGATGTAATACGTACACTGCCTAACTCCTATAATTTTGCCGAAGGATATAATAACAACAACTACTTCCAGGTTACTCTTCGCCTGTCATTTGGGTTAGATAACAGGTACCCGGATGAGTGATATGTTTTTTGATACAGGAAACTTGTTAAAAATTAAACAAATGTCGAAATTATACCTGCTTCTCTCATCTCTCTTTTCTGTAATTTGCTTCCCCATCTTTGCTCAACCCTCACCCGGCGGAGTCAGGCAACCCGCTTATTGGTACATCACCGATAGCGCATCAGCCTCCATGCGCAGTCTCACCACTGGTCAAACTGTTCAGTCAACAGTCCCGCTTACTACTACACTGCTCAATCACCGCAGGGCATTGCAATTTTCTGGTAATAGCAGCCTGCCGTTGCAGCTAAACGGCTCCACCTTAAATCAGGCTTCTCTGTTTACCGTATATCAATGCACCAGCATTGCACAGGAAAACATCATCTGGCACATAAAGAGTAAACAACAAACCAGCCTTGTACTCACCACCAGTCGCATGGCCGACCTTGCCGATATCCGGTACATGAACTATACCGACCGTATGCCACTGCAGCCTAAAGTGAATGCTTATGTACAGCAAAAAAATGCCGACAGCATTCCGCAAACAGAGCATAGCTGGCACCTTGGCCAAAAACCAGCTTCTCCACAATTACCTATTACACAATTTACTGGTCTTTTGCCAGAAATCATCGCTTACAATAGAGTACTTAACAGCCAGGAATTGTTGCAAGTATCTTCTTACCTCGCCATCAAATACGGCATCACCCTTAGTGAACCTGATGCAACCTATCTCGACAGCAGGGGGCAGAAAATTTGGGATGGCGCCAGTTACAGCAGCTACCACCACAATATTGCAGGTATCGGTCGTGATGACTCCTCGGGCCTACTCCAAAAAATAGCAGGCAGCAGCAACCAGCCTGGTTTGCTCAACATTATTTCAAAAGATGCGCTTACCGACAGAGCTTTTTCTATATGGGGAGATAACGACTTGCCCTTTATACCTGCTGAAAGAATACCCGGTGTGCCCCCCATGCTGCAAAACCAGGGCCTGATGGTATTAACTGGCTCGATGGATAGTATACACACCACACTGCAATGGAATACAAAACAGGTTGATGCTCCATTACCGTTTCTGCCAGTTTATTGGTTAGCATTGGATAAAACAGGTACCGGCGACTTTAGTCTTCCAGGCACTGAATACATAAAAATGTCGCAACTTGATAAGCAAGGTATTGCCACTTTTGAAGGCGTTGTATGGCGGAAAAATACAACCGGTAAAACAGCGTTCGGCTGGCTTGCAGGTAAAGATATACTTGTGTCAGCAAATATTACTTCTCCAACCTGTGCCAATGCCCCCGGCGGCAGCATGTACCTTAAAGCCTGGGGTGCAATGTTTCCTTGCACTATAACGATGCAGAAGAACAACCAGCCCTTTGGCAACACCCTAACCATCAGCAACATGGATGGCATTTTGGTTAATAATATAAGCGCTGGCCAGTACTTTGTGAAACTGGTGGATGCCAGCCACAGAGTATATACCGATTCATTCTATATTAACAACGAGGATGGGCCACAGCCGGTTAACATTGTCAGGAACTATACACTCTTCGAAGCACAGCGGCTCGATTTGGATGCCTCCATTAATATGCCTGCCGGCTTAACCTACCAATGGAAAGGGCCGGGCGGCTTTCAATCAAATCAGCCCCGGGTAACCCTTGCAAAGGATGGCAGTTATACCATCACCGTCAGTAAAAATGGCTGTGGCTATGTACAAAAAATAGAAGTGTGCCGCCCACCCAGAAATGCTTTTACCAATATACAAATAGCTCCCAATCCTGCGCAGGGTGTGTTTACGGTAAAACTTTCGTTAGACAAAGCGGCTAACGTAACAATGGATGTTTATACCGAAGAAGGAAAACTTTTAGCAGTACGACAGATGGAAGGCTTTGCCAATTACACATTCACGCATGAAATTCCTTATAGTGGATTGTATAACCTGGTATTCAGGTCGGGCCTCTCGGTACAAACAAAAAAACTGGTAATAATAAAATAAAGGATTGCTGGTAAGGGTAGCATATTTACCCAAACAAACCAGTAGCACAAATTAACATTACCCTTTTAAAATACCGGAGTATGATGAAACATCTTTTTGCAATACTGTTTAGCCTTTTCGCAGTCTTGTTTTTACAAAAAAATCGCTCTGTAGTTAATCAGCCTGAAGACAAAAACTGGCTGGTAAAAGACAGTACGCAAGTCAAACCTGCGCTGCCGCAACAGCAGCAGTCCATCAAAACTGGCAGCAAAAAAAAATCAGGATATTTTAAGTATCCCGCCGATATCCAGGCAGGTTTAATTGGCAGTACGGAAAAAGAACCCGTTGACAATCCTTATGATAATATTTTTCATATTCAACTACCCGAACAACCACAGCCCGGTGACCAGGCCGTATTGCAATACGAACTTTTCGGTGTGGCAGATCATGCCGGCATAAGCCACAGCATCAACGATGCACAGGCAGTTGGCGGGCGTTTTGTCATACGTAATCAGCAATGGACATTGCAGCAGGAATCCATAGCGCTTTCCGTATTGCACAAAGGCGACAATGTAATCCGATTTACCCTGCCTGAAGCAGCAACCCACTATTACCGCATTAAAAACCTCGGTATCACCATTCAAAAGCAGGCAGCAGCAGAACCAGCCATTATACTCAACACAAAAAACACCAGCATTTATAACAATAAAGCCTACCTGTCGGGCATTGTACAATTGCCGGCAGAAGAAAAGCGCCTCATACAATTGTTTTGCAATGGACAGCCGCTTACACTCCATCACAATACCTTTGAGTGGGTTGCCCCCTTAACAACGGACAGCTTTACGGCACATTTAAAAGCCATACTACCGGGTGGTAATATCATCGAAAAAACAGTAATCCTTTGTGATAATCAAACTGCTGATTTTGAATATCCGTCGTTGGCCGCAGGCACAACAAGTACCACAGTTTTTCAGCCAGGAAAGCGGACTTCATTGGCAATGAATGCCTACCCCGCTGCCGGTATGGATGTATCGGGCAATGCACTTTGTCAATCCACCACACTGTCAATTACAGCATTGCGGGATGTGGACCTGCCAGCTTTAAATACCGATCTCGTAAATGTAACCCTTGGCGCAAAAGGATACCGCTTTTTACCGCATGGTACAAAATTTCTGCAACCGGCAAGAGTAAGCATTCCCTTCGACAGTACCCTGATTCCCGAAGGTTATACCGCAGCCGATATACGCACTTTTTATTTCAATGAAAATAATAGGGAATGGGAAGCTATTCCCCTGGATACCATTATGGTCCGGGAAAGCATGGTTAGTTCCACTACTACCCATTTTACTGATATGATTGATGGCATCATTAAAGTGCCCGAATCGCCACAAACACAGGGCTATACACCCACTTCCATTAAAGACATCAAAGCAGCCAATCCATCCCTTGGCATCAATATGATTGAAACACCCAAAGCAACAAATATGGGGAGTGCGGCATTGGGTTATCCTTTTAAACTACCGGGAGGCAGGCAGGGCATGCAACCCTCACTTAACTTGCAATACAGTAATGAAGGCGGCAATGGTTGGCTCGGCCTCGGCTGGAACCTCACCATCCCCTCCATCGGTATTGAAACCCGCTGGGGTGCTCCACGTTATGATGCAACACTGGAAACAGAAACCTACAGCCTCGCAGGCGAACAACTGGCACCACTGGCACACCGTGGGCCGCTGTTGCCCCGCACAGCTAATAAGCAGTTTCACCCAAGGGTAGAAGGCAGTTTTCAAAAAATCATCCGCCAGGGCAATAATCCCAATAACTATTGGTGGGAAGTAACCGATAAGGAAGGCACCCGTAATTTTTATGGCGGCACACCGGCTACTGGTGTTATAAATGGTGCGGTGTTGAAAGATGCCTTTGGCAATATTGGATTTTGGGCACTGGTACAAACCATTGACTTGAATGGCAATACCGTAAATTATACTTACCAAACAGTATCAGACGTGGGCATTGCCGGAGGTAGTGTGCCTGGTCAGCAGCTCTACATCAGCCGCATCAACTATACAGGTTTTGGCACACAACCTGGTGCATACAATGTGGAATTTATACGGGACAGGCAACTCAACGAACCCCGCCGCAAAGACATTGACATCAATGGCCGCCTCGGCTTCAAAATGGTAACAACCGATCTGCTCCGCCAGGTAAAAATTCAGTTAAACAACCAGCCTGTGAGAAGTTACGAGCTGCAATACCAGCAAGGTGCTTTTTATAAAACATTATTAAAAAGCGTAACCGAACTGGATGCAGCGGGTACTGTATTTACGGCTCACCAGTTTGATTATTATGATGATGTAAATACCGCAGGTGGATATACCCCGTTGGGCAATACCGAAAACTGGAGCCCTGCTTTTGATAATATTAAAGGCGACATCAGCAACCCCATACCCGGCTTTGGAAACGAAAGCTCTGCCCTCAGTACAGCCAAGTCAAAAAACTCCAGCCGCAGCCTAGCTGTTACACTTGGTTTTTGGAATGGCTTTCTGGACAAAAGTATTACCGTAGGCGGCAGCGTAAGCAGCAGCAGTTCCAAAACTGAAGGACTGGTAACCATGGTGGATATTAATGGCGATGGTTTGCCGGATAAAGTGTTCCGGCAAAACGGGCAGCTTTGGTACAGGGCCAATCTGGGGAGTGCAGTAAAAGGCTTCGGCGGCCAACGGCCACTAACAGGTACAGGCAACTTCAGCGCAGGTAAAACTAAAAGCACCTCCCGTGGGCTTGAAGTAAACCTGGGTATTGGTTTCTGGGGCAACAACCGCACCAGCAGCACCACTACCACTACTGATTATTTTTCCGATTTCAATGGCGATGGATTAATAGACATCTGCACCAATGGACAGGTATTGTTCAACCGCATCGGCAGCAATGGCGATCCAATCTTTTTACCAGGCAGTGCGCCAACACCCAGTCCCATTACAGGCGGCAGCAATGTATCTCCCCAGTTCCTGGCACCCGATACAGCCCTGCAACGCCAGCAGGAAATTGACTTCCCTCTGCAGGACATTATAAGGCTATGGAAAGCCCCCTTTAGCGGAACTGTGTTCATTTCAGCACCGGTACAATTGGTGAATACTGGTGCAGGCAGCATTAAAAAAGATGGAGTACGTGTAAGTGTACAGCTTGGCGGCAACGTACTATGGAGTACGTCAATCGCAAGCAATAATTTTTCTGTACAAAACCCAACCGGTTTAAATGCTGTTCCTGTACTAAAAGGGCAGAATGTATATTTCCGGGTGCAGTCCGTTTATAATGGTGAAGAAGATTTGGTAAACTGGGATCCCAAAATTCAATATCTCACACCCATTCAGCCTGCCGCTGATGCCAGCAACCGCAGTACCACTTTCTATCAGGCTTCACAGGACTTTGTATTGCACAATGCTCAAGGGGTTAAACTCAGCAAAAAAGGCATCATTAAAATTGACGGTGTATTCAGTAAAGGCATTACTTCTGATACTGTGGTGCTGAGCATAGTAAAACAAACAGGCAATATTTCTACGACCATCTTACAGCAATCCTTCTCCGGGGCTGCGGCAAGTCAACCCATATTGCTTCCCGCTCAGGCAGTTGACACCAGCGACCAGTTGCGTTTTGTACTGTACAGCGATTCGTATATCGACCGCTCACAATTACAATGGACACCGCATTTTGAATACACCGCATTTGCTGACGGCTCCCCGGTAACCAACAGCAATGGCACACCAACCATTGAGGGATGGTCTGCGCCGGTAAACAACAATTACAACGACTGGCTCAAACTTACGCCCCTGCTTACCAATATACAGCCCAATATCATTGCGATTGAGCCATTTATCAAAGGCAGTCTTACATCCAGTGGCAACGTTACTTTCACGGTAAAAAGAAAAAACCAAATTATAGGCAAAAAGAAAATACAGGTTGTAAACGGAGCCATGACAGGTACCGCCCGCATACTGGTAACCTATATCCCCAACGATACCCTGTATTGCGAATACCATACAGACGACCGTACCCTGGCACAGGCTTTCACCCATCTGCAATATGTAAAAATCAGGGACTGCTCTTACATAGATGCATTTGGTAACCTCATTTATGCAGAATGTATTGATTCGCTCAATGCAGGTCTGTTTACCCAACCTGCAGAAGATTACCTCGGTACGCTTTACCGTGGCTGGGGCCATTTTTCCTTCCGTGGCATACAAAACAACAACAGCCCGTTGGACGAAACAAAAATCAATACCAATGGGCTTCAAAATTATTCCAATGATCCCAATCTTTTTGCCGACAGTGCCCTCTTTAACCAGATAATAGATGCCTCACAAACTGATTTTATTCCACTATATGCTGACATCCTGAAACGGCAGTGGGTGGGTTTCGACAGCAGCGTTTTTGTAACCGGCACACAAATGAGCAGTGCAAGGCTTTGGGAACACGACGTAACTGTGGACAGCCTCATGACCGGTGGCAGTGTAACCGCTGTAAATAAAATAACCACAGCCAAAACCAGAAGTACCTCACTTGGCATTGGCGCTCCGTTTGGCCTGCCGTTCAATGTAAGCCGTGCAGTTTCCGAAAACAATACAGCCAACGATTTGGACATGCAGGACTTAAACGGTGACCGCTATCCCGATGTACTGCACCTCAATAATGTACAATACACCCTGCCAACAGGAGGTTTGCAACAGGGAGTGCGTACCCACAACCTCGGCGCATCTGCTTACCAGGGCAAATCAACCAGTTATACACTCGGAGGCAGTGGTACGCTACCGGAAGCACAGGCTAAAAATACCCCCCAACAAGGTGCTGCTGCACAAGCCCAAAAAGCCTCCTCCGGCATCGGTATCTCCATTAGTGGGGGAGCCAGCCTTGGCGAAAACAAAGATGCTTCTATCACTACCTGGCTCGACATCAACGGCGATGGCCTGCCCGATAAAGTATATGCCAATGGCACAGTGGCCCTTAACCTCGGTTACAGTTTTGCCCCGGCAGAATTTTGGGGAGTAACAGATATTGAAAAAAACACCTCAGATGAAAAAGGGGTAAGTGCCAGCCTGGGCTTCAACCTTGGTGGCAGCCTCGTAAATGGCTCCTTCCAGTTTGGGGCAAGCCTGCAACGCAGCAATGGTGAGGCTTCCACTTCCTTTACCGATGTAAACGGCGACGGGCTGGTGGACAAGCTACTCATCAGCGGCAACCAGTTAACCGTCCGCCTCAACCAGGGCAACGGCTTTGGCCCCGCCATTAGTTGGAATGGCCTCAGCGATATACGCAAAAACTCCGGCACAGGGGAATCATTCAATGCAGCCTTCACCATTACTATCCCAATCCCAATCCCATTTTTCCCGTTGAAGATTTGTATTAACCCCGGCTTTACCAGCGGCAATGGGGTATCAAGGGAAAACCACCAGGTAATGGACATTGATGGTGACGGCTACCCCGATGTACTGCAATCTGCCAATGATGGCAACCTCACCGCCCGCCGCTCGCTGATCGGCCGCACCAATATGCTCCGCAGTGTACAAAGACCCATGGGTAGCAGCTTCACCATTGATTATGAACGGGTGGGCAATACCTACGCTTTGCCGCAAAGCAAGTGGGTGTTAAAAAATGTAGAAATTACCGATGGCGTACCCGGCGATGGCGTGGATACCATGCGCCAAACATTCAGTTACAGCAATCCCAATTACGATCGCCACGAAAGAGATTTCTTTGGCTTTGCCACCGTTACCACCCGGCAGCTCAATACAGCCGCAGCCAATACGGTCTATCGCTCCACCATTCAGCAGTATTCAAACAACAGCTACTACGCCAAAGGCCTGCTGCAAACAGAATGGCTGCAGAATGCCAATGGCAACCGCTATACACAAACCAACAATACTTACCAACTGCGCCCCGTAGCCGATAGCGTGGTATTCCCGGCATTAATAAAAACCGACAAACTCTTTTATGAAGGTGCCGCCACTGCAGGGGTAAGCACCAGCACGCAAATGGATTACGATGCACTCGGCAATATTACCAAGATAGATGATGCAGGCGATGGCAGCCAGCAGGATCTGATAAAAGCGGTCATCACCTACCACAACAATAACCCACTGTACATAAAAGGCATACCCGCTACCATTGATGTTACCACGGCACAGGGCCTGCAGCGCAGCCGTGCCACCAGCATTGATGCACAGGGCAACTTGGTGCAGATACGCCAGTTCCTCGCCAATGGCAATGCTGCCGTGTATGATATGGAATACGACCAGTACGGCAACCTGGCAAAAATTACCCGGCCGGTCAACTACAAGGGCCAGCGTTTTTGGTATGCCTATACTTACGACAATACGGTACAAACCTACGTAACCAAAGTAACCGATGCCTTTGGCTACAGCAGCAGCAGTACCTACGATTTCCGTTTTGGCGAACTGCTCAGCACCCTCAGCATGAACAACGAACCCATGCGCTACCAGGTGGACAACCGTGGCCGGGTTACCACCATCACCGGCCCTTACGAAATAGCAGCCGGTAAACCTTATACCATTGCCTTCGACTATCATCCCGAAGCGGTAGTGCCCTATGCCACCACGAGGCATTACGATCCTGAACACAATGCCGACATCAATACCGTAACCCTCATGGACGGTATGGGCCGTGCCATACAGGTAAAAAAACAGGTATCCCTTTTTACTGGCAAAAACCAGCCCGACAACCTGCGCATGGTGGTAAGCGGCCGGGTGTATTTTGATGCCTTTGGTCGTACCATCGAAAACCGCTATCCCATTACAGAAGCCATCGGAGCCAGCAATAATAGTTTCAACCTTACAAACGGGCTGCCGCTCTCAATCAGCACTTATGATGTACTCGACAGGAATCTAACCACCCGCTTGGCCGATGCCGCCACTACCACCAATACCTACACCATTACCAATAATCTTTTCAGCACCATGGTGCAGGATCCTTTGCAGAACAACCAGCAAACCCTCACCGATGTACGTGGACGTACCCGATTTACCACGCAGTTTGGCGGCCCCGCAGGCCCCATTACCACCCGCTTTCAGTACAATGCTCTTAGTGAACTGATAAGGGTAGTGGATGCAGGCAACAATGCCACCACTTATACCTACGATAACCTGGGCCGTAAGCTCAGCGTAAACCATCCCGATGCGGGCCTTACCGAAATGGTGTACGATTTGGCCGGTAACATGACCCAAAAAATAACGCCACAGATTCGTAAAGAGATACCCAATGGCGGCGCCATCAACTACCTGTACGATTATGAACGCATCAGCGATATTGATTACCCACGCCAGTACCAGAACCAGGTAAACTACAAATATGGCGCACCCAATACCGGCCACCGCACCGGCAGGCTCATCCTGCAGCAGGATGCCAGTGGTGGGCAGGAATTTTATTACGGCAAGTTGGGCGAAATAACCAAAACCATCCGCACGGTAATGGTCAACAGTGTGTTTTACACCACTTATGTAAGCGAACAGGAATACGATACCTGGAACCGCATCAAGAAAATGACCTACCCCGATGGGGAAGTGGTGAAATACCATTACAACAAAGGCGGCAGCCTTGCCAGTATGGACGGTGCCAAAACCGGCAATACCTATCCTTATGTAAACCAGTTGGGTTACGATGAATACGAGCAGCGGGTTTACCTGCAATACGGCAATGGCACCGATACAAAATACAAATACGACAGCCTGCGCCGCCGCCTCGTAAGCCTGCAGGCTGCTACTGCTACCAATCGGCCCTTCATGGATAACAGCTACAGTTACGATGCGGTGAGCAATGTGCTGGGCGTAACCAACAGCCTCACATTTGTACCCGGACAGTTGGGCGGTAGGGTACAGCACCGGTACTATTACGATAACCTCTACCGCCTTACCAATGCCACCGGCACTTACAGGGCCACCAGCGATACCACCTCCTACAACCTGTCGCTTACTTACGATAACCTGTACAATATCACCAGCAAGCAAATGCTGCGCCCCCGCTTTGAAGACACTTACAACAATAATTACACTTACGGCGGCACCGCCCCGCACCAGCCAACACAGGTAGGATTGGAAAACTTTGCCTATGACCTCAATGGCAACCTGCTGCGCTATGGCAGCCGCCAGAATTTTTGGGACGAGGAAAACCGCCTGATGGCCAATATTACCAATGGCATACTCAGCCGCTATACCTATGATGCCGGTGGCGAAAGGGTGATAAAAAGCAGCGGCAATATGAGTGGCAACTGGCTCAATGGTGCACCAGCGGGTTTAGTCAGCCATGACGACAATTACTCGGTATATGTAAGCCCTTATGTGGTATGCCGCCGCACCGGTTTTACCAAGCATTATTACATTGAAAGCCAGCGCATTGCCACCAAGATAGGTATTGGCCGGTTTACCAATATCGTCTTTCCGCAGCCAGCCATTACCGCAGGTGGTATTGATTACCTGCAGCGCCAGGCTAAGCTGCAAAAGCAACGGTACGATTACTATGCCAGTTTGGGCATTAGCCCCGGTCCACCTACGGACAAGTACTATTATGCACACCCCTATGTAAGGGGTATCGCATCTCCGGTAATAATAGACAGCAGCAGCACCAGCATACCGCCCGGCTGGCCCGGCTACCCCGGCAATATCACGCCGCCGCCCGCAGGCCCGCCCATTTTTGTGAGCCCCATCCCAAGCAACGACAGTGTAAAAGCAGGTTATGGCTTTGTGGGTACCGGCTTTTTTTACGAACAGCAGCAATACTTTTACCACCCCGACCACCTGGGCAGTACCAGCTATATCAGCAATGTGCTGGGCCAAATATGCCAGCACCAGGAATACAGTGGCTTTGGCGAAACCTTTGTAGATGAGCATACGGGCAGCAACAAAATGCCCTACCTCTTTAATGCCAAGGAAAAAGACACAGAAACCGGGTTGTACTATTACGGTGCACGCTACTACGACCCTAGAATTTCGCTATGGATTAGTGTAGATCCGATGGCGGAGAAGTATCTTGGTGTAAGTGTTTATAATTACTGCTTGCAAAATCCAATTAGGCTTATTGATGAAAAGGGAGAAGAACCTGAAGACACGAAAGGGTTAGTTGTTTCGACAATATTGAATCTCACCCCGGGAGTTGGTACGGCAAAAGGTATAGCCGAAGCCATAAGCGGGGAAGACGCTGTTACAGGTGAAAAGTTAGCATGGTGGGAAAGAGGCTTGGGGATATTGCCAGTTGTAGGCGGAATAGCGAAAGGATTAAAGTCAGGTGTAGCTGTTGGGAAAGGGCTAAAGACACTTGATGCAGTTGAAAATATTATTGAGTCGGGCGCAAAAGGCGCAGGTAAAGCTGATGATGTTATTGATGGCACTAAGACGGGAGGTAGATTAGGCAGTGCTGCAACAAGAAATCAAATAAACGATATTGCAACAGATTTGGAAAGTAGAGGTTATACTATAACAGGCGGCGGCGGAAGAAAAGCAGAAGAATATTTAAAACCATTAGGTGGCGGTAGGAAAGGTAGTTCATATCCTGACATTACAGCAACTCACCCAAATCGTCCTACATTGCGAATAAATACTGTTGATGTGTTAAAGGATGGAGTTACCCCCACCTCTAGGGAGTTAAATAATGCTGCAAGAATTAGAACACAAATTGGGCAAGGAGAACATTTATTACTAATCCCTAAGAATAAAAGATGAAGAGTAAACAAACAATGTTTTTTTTAGTACTAGCGGATATAGAAGATATACTGCAAGAAATTGAATCTAGTGCTAATATTCAATATTACGAAACAGGGTTGTTTAATAGTAAAAATACTCCCGTTTATGATTCCATATTTCACACTTCAAATATAGGAATTGCAGTATCAGGGGATTGGAATAGAATTGATAGCTATTTGATTTTGCAAAAAAACTCATTGGTAAATATTCGGGAAATACCACAAAGAACAGGAGATACAAAATTTGCGGTAGACCAAATGAATAACCCTAATTCTATTGAATTGAAGCTCGGAGGCGTTTTTAATGATAAAGAAAATGTAATTGTTGCAGGTAGGGTTTCGACTATATCAGAAACTAACGTTTCAAATGAACTCTACAAATTATTTTCTAAAAAGATAAAAAAGTCATTTAGAAAAATTGGAGCTTTCTATGTAGGAAAACTTGCAGAAGAAAAACTAAAAAATGGTTGGCGACTGGTTACTAGTGAAAACTCTCCTAAAGATTATGACCTAAAATTTAGCTGAGAATTCCTTCTAACTTGCGCAGATACTCCTAAGGATTACTTGCTACTTTTTGTTCAACTGGTCCGTAATCAGGTATATTTAGATAGAGAAACAAAAAAATATATACAATAAAAGCATCAAATCATGTTCAAGCATCATTTGTCTCAGACAGTAATAAGCCCCATGGATTGTGTAAGTAATGTATAGGTATTGTACGATGGCGGTGCCATACCCGGTGAGTATGCTGTGGCCCAGCTGGATTGGAACGGCCAACCCACGTTGGGCATTCGCTGGAATATTGCCGAAAGGGAAGCCAGCAATCTCGATAAAGTAAGTGGCAAAATACCCTGCCTGGGCGAGCCTAATTCAAGGGGCTATCCTACTTGGTTTATTCTACCGGATGCTTTTTTACAGAATATTTTGGCTGGAGGGGATGTGGCGGTGGCGATACGGGAGTATTTGGAGGAGGAATAGTATTAAAATACCATATAAACACAGAGGAAATGGAAGCTAAAGACTGGGTTACCCTTTTAGCCGCTTTAGGTGCGTTAGTTTTTTCATTGCTCAACTACAAGCGCAGCAGGCGTTTTGAAAATGAAAACCAGTTGTTCAAGCTCAAGCTGGAAAGCTATCAGAAATTGCTGGTAGCTTTAAACAAATTGTCCAATGCTTACCAGGATCTATTCGGGCATGTAACTGTTTATGTTGAACAGCCCGATGAAACGCTGGAAGATGAAATAGACAAACTTACTGAAGCAGCAGAAGATGCCGCAATGGAATTTATAGATTTTCGTGTGGAACACTCCTTAGCCATTTCAGCACCTGTGATGAAGCTTCTGGATGAAATAAACATCTATTTATCTGAAAGCAAAACAATGGAAGATACAGACATAAGCAAAGTATTTGTAAAAGCAATTGATGCAGAAATATCTTTCATACATGCAAAAGCTGATAAAATTAACAATTCTATAAGAGAAGACTTACACATTAACCAGTTAAATACACTACTCATGAAGCGTTTAAAATAAAGTATTCATTCAAAAATGCAAACAAATGGCAGACTTTAGTTTTAACCAGCAATTAGCCTTAACATTAATTGACAAAGCCCTTGTCGGCGGTGTACTGGCAATAGCTGTATATGGGTTGAATAAATTATTGGAATCTTTTAAAAGTGAACGGGCAGGATGGCTGGAAACGGTAAGAAATCAATTGACCAAACACGATGAAACAGAAAGAACCATTCGGCAGGCAGTAGCCGACCTGGTAAAAAAGATAGCAGCCGGCTCCCACATCATTTGCTGGCTTTGCTGGTATGCCAAAAATGCACCACAAAGAATAACAGACGAAAATATTAATATGTACGAAAAAGAAATGCGGGAAGTGCAAACCGAACTGGTTGGATTACGGGTAGTATTGGCAGCATTGGATAAAGAGATTCACGCCACACTAACTCCTTTTATAGCCAGGTTGTATCAAATGGATGTTGAATTGAGTAATGCCATGATATTGTACTATACATCAAAAGAAAAAGGATTGGTAGCAATGGCTTTGGTGCACCAGCAATCATTAAACTTTGATGACGAACTGTTGCAAACCGCCACAGAATTAAAACGGTTTCAGCTTCAAAAGGCTGATGTTTCATAACCATTATTTATTATGGCTAAACCCATTTCTGAAAGTAAGATTACATCTCGCAAGTGTTCCAAAGGTGTACTTGCGTCTTTCAATTCTGCCGGTCTGTGACCGGGTTCATTCATACAGGGTAAAAGCGTAAAGAAACATAAAAAAATTAAATAATAAGCCATGGCTAAAAGTCGTCCAGCAGCAACAGTGCTAAGCCCCAAAGATTGTGTAAGGAATGTAAAAGTGTTATTTGATGGGGGTGTGAAAATGCATAGCCACTATTCAGTAGCGCAATTGGAGTGGAACGGCCATCCTTGTATAGGAATCCGGTGGAATATTACGGAAAGGGAATTGAATAATCCGGCCAAAGCAAATGGAACAAAAACTTGTGTGGGCGAGCCCAATTCCCGTGGCTATCCCACCTGGTTTATTCTGCCCGATGCTTTTTTACAGAATATTTTGGCTGGAGGGGATGTGGCGGTGGCGATACGGGAGTATTTGGGTGAAGAATAAATATCGTACATATAGATACGATTTATACAAAAAAAGTGACATTAACCCATAAAGCTTTAAACATGGAACAGCTCAAACAACCCAATCTATTCAAGCGTATAATGAAAAGGATTACGGGATATCATTGGTTCGCACTAGCAGTAATCTGCCTGATTGGCTTTATCTTCATCTATATCTCTCATAGTTTGCCAGAAGCAATCGAGAAAAATGGCATGAAGACAGAGAATTTATGGCACCACCTTTTTAGGGATATAGGCATTGCTCTTTTCCCAATCGGCATCGTATCTATTGTATATGAAACAATCCTAAGAAATAATTTTATTGAAAATATGACCAAAACAATCCGGGAGCAAATGCCGAGCAGATATACACATCTGAGAGAAGCAGGCGTCGTAGATATCTATCCTGATTTACAAATTGACAAACTGAAAAAAAATATCGAAACAATCGAAGACTGTGAAATAAGGATTATAGATATATGGATGGAGAACTTCAATAGAGTAGAAAATGCCCTGATAGATTCTATACATTTCAGGAAATGTAAAGTAAAAATTTTACTATGGGACCCAAGGCAATTGGAGGCAATAGAGCGACGTGCAGACGCTTTGGGGAAAATCACTCACGAAAGTATTGTATTAAATATCCTTCTTAATCTTGAAGCCATTATTAATATGCAGTCAACCTTGAAAGAAAAAGGATGTGATGAAAATCTATTTCAGGTTAAGCTGTATAACAGTTTTATAGGAGTGTCATTTATCAGTTATGGCAATGAGTGTTTAGTAGGAAACTATTTAAGGGACAGGGTCTCATCAATGGGTACTCAACTAAAAGTTTCAGGAGAGCAGCATTTTTTTTACAAAGAATTAAACAAACACTTCATAAGCCAATGGGATGATGCCCATAACTTACCTCTCACTGAAGAACTTTATAAGGATTTGAAAAAATGGCATGATGATTTTGTTCGTAAAGACAGCAAATAATCTTTTTATAGTCCAGTTGTTAAGCAGAGTTAGTCGCGCCCAGTTTTTTAGCCAAAACTAAAGCACCATATTTAGGCAGCATAATTAAAATATAACCAATAAAAAATATCAAATCATGTTAACGCCACATCACCCTCTAACAATCGTAAATCCCAGATATCTTTCGAGCAATTTATACGCCGAGTACACCTAATCCAAGCCTATGATTTCATTTATTATAGCCTGCATAATCATTGGTATTCAAGATAGGCTTATAAATATTTATAGACAATCTTCATTCGAATCAAAAAACCTGCTGTGCTTTTAAACACCTAAACCGCTAGTAATATGCCAGATACGAAAATCATCATGACAATTTGGGTTGCTTCCAAAATTACTTTGTTTCTGTTATCCTTTTTGTTCTCTAACAATTGCCACTCGCAAAATATACCTCAAACAGCAACCCTAAGGGCTATTCACTCAGGTGATAGTGGTTTTAGATTTATTCATAAGCAAACCAAGCGTCTGGTAAGTGATATGCTTTTTGCCGAAGTGGAAGTGTGTGAAAACGGTTATATCAAGGCATTTGCAAAAGACAAATGGTGGTTCATTACCACAGATGGGAGTTTAATTGATATAGGTATGTTCGACGAAGTTCGCAACTTCAGTAAAAAGCTGGCAGCAGTTCGTAAAAACAAACTTTGGGGATTTATTAATGAGAAAGGAGCGATAGCGGTACCTTTAACATATCAGATAGTGTTTGACTTTTCATCAAACCAAACAATGGTATGCAAAGCCGGAAACTGGCAACTCATCAACCAGTCAGGGATTACAATAAAAGAAATACAAATAGATTCACTTTACGGGATAAACAATAATTTACTCGAAGTAGTCAGTAAGGGCAAATATTTACTGATGAATACAAATGGAAAAGTGTTAGAAGGTCCTAAGCAATTTTACATTCAAAAAAAAATATCCAAAGAGAATAAAGCTCAACGAACCACACAGTGCCCCCTCAATCTCGATTTTGAAAATGGAAATTTTTTAAACTGGTCCTGTTCCACAGGTAGTACAGGTTCATCAGGAGGGGTTAATTTCATAGCGCTCTCACCTTCAGGGCCAGTGGGGGGCAGGCATACAATAATAACTGTGGCTACACCGTCAGCCTTAGATCCTTATGGACTATTTCCCATTAATCCACCAAATGGAACAAGCCATGCAATTAAATTAGGTAATAATGGAGTAAATGCACAAGCAGAAGGTGTACGCTATGCCATCACTGTGCCATATGGCGGCACTGACTTTTCAGTTGTATATTATTATGCTGTTGTATTTCAAGACCCTAACCATGCCAGTTTTCAGCAACCAAGGTTCACCGCAAAAGTATTTGATCCTGTTACCAATACATACCTGGATTGTGCTTCCATTGAATACGTTTCTACATCAGGTTTGCCAGGTTTTCAGGTATCGCCTGTAAACAGCGGGGTACGTTTTAAGCCTTGGTCTGCGGTTACATTGAATCTTAGCAGGTATCAGGGGCAAACAATTTATTTAGAATTTGCATCAGCTGATTGCACTTTAGGGGGACATTTTGGATATGCTTATGTGGATGTTGAATGTGGAATTCCTGTTACCCCCGAATACTTCTGTACCGATCCCACAAAAGTTTCTTTGAAGGGACCAAACGGATTCCAGCAGTACAAGTGGTGGAATAACGACTTCAATGCATTATTAGGCACAGGACAAAGTGTGACAATATCGCCTGCCCCACCCAACAATACACAGCTTTGGTTGGAAGTAATCCCATTCAATGGGTTCGGATGCCGTGATACAATTAAGGTCCTGATAACAAAGCCAGCACCTTTGGCTAACGCAGGGGCTGACAAGCAATTTTGTAAAGGGGAGTACACTATTTTGGGCGCACCAGCATTGCCAGGATATACCTATTCATGGAGCCCTGGCGCCTATCTTTCAAACCCAACTTCTGCAAACCCGGTTTGTAACGCTCCCGCAAATATGAGTTATGAATTGACAGTTGTAAATGCAAACAATTGTGAAGCTAAAGACACAGTGAATGTACAGGTTGGCCCGAAGCCAATTGCTGGTTTTACGATTTCACCTGCTGTACAATGTTTAAAAGATAATAACTTTACTTTTTCCAATACTTCTGTACTAAATGGGGCTCTAACTGCATACAAATGGAATTTTGGAGATGGTACTACGGCAACCATAGCAAATCCAAGCCATACTTATACAGTACCTGGTACCTATGTGGTGCAACTTATTACAGAAAATGAGTTTAACTGTAGCGATACAATAACTAAAACCATCACTGTTTTTCCTTCTCCGGTTGCAGGATTCACAACAAACACAACGGCACAATGCTATGGAAATAATACATTCCCCTTTTCCAATACTTCTTCTATCAGTTCCGGCAGCTTAAGCTATTTATGGACTTTTGGCGATGGCATATCAACCACTATTGAAAATCCAGTCCACAGCTACCAAACCCCGGGTAATTATACAGTAAAATTGGTAGTGATGAGTGAGAATGGCTGTAAAGATAGCGTCACTAGGCCAATACGGGTTAATCCTGATCCATCATCAGGATTTAGTATAAACACACCAGCGCAATGTTTCAATGGCAACCTTTTTACATTCTCAAACACTTCTTCAATTTCATCTGGTAATATGCAATTTATATGGACTTTTGGCGATGGCATATCTTCCAGTATAACAAACCCAACGCATTCTTATGCATCAGCAGGAAACTACATCGTAAAGCTTCTGCTGGTAAGCGATAGCCATTGTAAAGACAGCATAAGTTTTCCTGTAAAAGTAAATCCAAGTCCAATAGCCAATTACAGTATTAATACAAATCCACAGTGTTTCTCTAATAATGTTTTCGTTTTTACCAACCTTTCAACAATTGCAGGTGACACACAGACTTTTAGCTGGAATCTGGGTGATGGTACCAATACCAATCAGTCTGGTGTAACACATAGCTATACTTCCGCAGGTGTATTCCCTGTTAAACTGCTTTCCACTAGTAGTAACGGATGTAAAGACAGTACTGTCCGGACAATCATTGTAAATGCAAATCCCCAAATTACGGTTAGTACCAATAAACCCCCTTTTATATGCAATGGTGATAGCGTCCATTTCAATGCTATTGCTGCCCCCGGAAGCGGTTCTATTGTATCGTATCAGTGGTATAAAGATGGGTTACTCATGTCCGGTGCCGTAACCAATACACTTACTGTAACACAAAGTGGAGGATATCAGGTAAAAGTATTCAATAGCAATGGTTGCAGCACCCTTTCTGCGGTTACAGGAGTTGTTGTATATCCATTGCCCACTGGCACAGTAAGCTCTCTTACAGGCAATCAAATATGTCAGGGAAGTACTATTTTGCTTACGGCTACGGGGGGGAGCATTTATGAATGGTATAGAAACGGTACTGTCATAAGTGGAGTTAGTGGTTCCAGTTATAATGCGGCTTTGCCGGGCACTTATAGTGTGATTCTGATAAGCGATAAAGGTTGTCGTTCTCCGGGTGCTGACAGTATTATTTTAGGACTGCTTCTACCTCCTAAAGTTGAATTTAGTTATAAAGACTATTGTGTCAATAAGCCTGTCTTTTTTTCAAATCTTTCAGACACCTCTGCTACGGGACCTGTGGACATGATTTGGCGGTTTAGCGATGGAGATTCATCTGCAGCAAGGAACCCAAGTCATATATTTACCACGGCAGGTACTTATAACGTCAAGCTTATTATAACACCACGTATTTGCCCAAAATTAAGAAGAGAAATTCAGAAAGTCATATACATTGAAAATCCTCCCTTGGGTATTAGGTATAAAACAAGGTATGCTGTTAGAAATGAACTATTGCAATTGGCAGCAAGGATTTTTGTAACGGCGAATAGCTATAATTGGCAACCTTCAGTTGGTTTGAGTAATCCAACAATTTCAACCCCTGTATTTAAGCATTCCTCATCTGTTGACTATTCAATTACCGTTAAACTAAAATCTGGTTGCCAGGTTGTGGACACACAAGCAGTGTGGGTATATCCGGCCTGTTCACTTTTTGTGCCGAATTCATTCACGCCTAACAATGATGGGCTCAACGATATATACAAACCAATACCCGTAGGAATTAAGCAACTCTTTTATTTCAGGATTGTCAACAGGTTTGGACAGCAAGTGTATGAAACAAGTGAACTTGATAAGGGCTGGGATGGCATTTTTAATGGACAACTGCAACCTGTAGGAAATTATGTTTGGTATTTGAGAGCGGTATGTGAAAATGGTACAGTCATTAATGATAAAGGCAATTGTGTATTAATCCGTTGATTAAGCAATCAACGATATACATAGCTATTGATAATATAGCTGTGGATAGAATTGTTTAAAATCGGTCACAAAAACTATGATTCAACAAATCCATTTTCAATTTATTTATAAAAACAGACATTTTGAATGAGTTACTAATTTAAGTTCCTGGTGCGGTACCAGCACAATCATCCGCCACCCAAATCAAACGTATCACTGGTATTCACATTTTTTGTAGAAGATGATGGGGTGAAGATTTGCACAACAGGTAAATAAACATATATTAAAGGGTGAAAACACGGTTGATATATATTGGAACACTAAATTACTTTGACAACATATTCGCCTTGTCAACTAACAGGTGATATATAAGTAATCCTAAAATTTTATATATGCTACGTAATTTGACTTTGTTAACTTTACAATCATTATTAGGTCTCTTGCTTTTTATGCTTTTACCAGCTTGCAATAACCCTGATCCAAAACCTGGGCAAAATCAAGTTGAGCCAAATAGAGCAGCAAAACCATTCTCCGACACTCTATTTGCGAAGGCTTTTGAAAGGTTAACAGCGGTTGACTCTTTTGATTTCTTACTCCCCAATTATGAGATAGGAAATGAAAACACGGTGAAATTTGTAACAGACAGTTTTTACAGTTACGCAAGTAAGAAATTGAGAATAGATACAAGTAGCGGATCAAAACCCCGATTGAATTTGGGTGTTACCTTTAAGGGCGCCGGTTTAAAAGATTGGATAATAAAGATGGATACTTCAGGAGCAGTAAGTATAAAAATTAAATTCGGAATTTACAACAATTCTTTTCTGGAGAATATAAGGTTGAGCAGTGGTCAACCAGAGTATGATACTCGTGATGGTCGTTTAATGTTAATACTCGTGGCTTATAATGCACAAGATCAATTTGTGGGTGCCTATAATCTTGGAGGCATGGAGCCCTGAGCTTATATCGTTTCAATCTTCTATATTTCTTCTTAAAAATTAAATGTTGCTATTACAAAATAGCTATACTTACAAAATAACATTTCCGTATTAATTATTAATAATTTATCTTTTTATCCCTTAGTAAAAAATCTCAAATAATATGGCAAAAATTACTCTACCAAAAAAGACAATTAATAGATCCGCTGTCAACAACGGGTCTGAACAAACTAATTATTTTGAAGCGTTAAGCAGACTTTTAGCTGGCTCCGATAAAGATTTGTACAAAAAGGGGCAAAAAGTTGACCCCGAAAAAGCTCAGGCATGTGCAGATAATTTTCAAGACCTTTTAACGAATGTGACCGATCATCATTTATTGTATTTCAGGATTAAATACGCAGAGACATTCCGCGTGGCATTTGCAGGCGTTGATCTGAATAATTATATTAAAGAAATGGTAGACTTAGGTGAGAAAGTAGTTAATAATATAAAAATCGTTTTTGGTATTTACACAGAAGATTTTGTGAAATACTACCCAACTACATTAAGGCAAGCAGATATAGATAAATTATCAGTTTTTTTATGGCCTTATTTGGATGACAATCCATCACAAGACCCTCATCACAATCTCCTTCCACCCTATAATCTCGGCGGTATGGAACCATAATATGCGTATACTCTATTTTCAATATTTCCAGTTCATTAGCCTCCTGCTCTCCATCATTTTCAGCAGGGGGCTCAGCCGTTGGCGTATTGAGTTATTTATACCCTTGTTGATTATCATCAATGCAACAGAATTCTTAGGCGTAAACTCAAGGCTCTTAAAGTGGGAGGATAACTATTTTCTCTACAATATCAGCTACCTGCTCATAAATACGCTTTCTATGCTCCTGCTATTTTACCGCATGTTAGTAATGAACAGGCGTATGCGGCAGCTGTTCCAGGTAATCGGGGTTTTGCTGATGGCTTTTTTGCTGATCAATATCAGCCTCCTCCAGGGCTTATGGGTATTTAACAACTATTCACTCATTGCAGTAGAGATTATTAAGATTATGCTGAGCTGCATCGTACTTTTTCAGTTGGTTTTCCATGGCGAAAGCAGCCGCAGCCTTTTTCGTGAACCTTATTTCTGGATTAATGCCGGTACGCTGTTTTACAGCCTCGGCACGCTTGTACTCTTTGGTATGCAGCAGTATATCCTCAAAAACAATATTAAAATAGAAAATAAAACTCTTTACCACGCTTTAACCCCTATTTTAAATATAATTTTATACACCGCCTGGGGGTATGGCTTTATTCTATGCCAAACGAAAAAGAAGCGATCATAGTCATTGCAGCAGTTATCATCGTACTGCTTTTTATCGGGGTCATGTTTTTACTCGCACTTTTTTATTTCAATAATAAAAAAAGAAGACTGCAGCAAGAAAAACGGCACCGGGAAGCTACCTATGCCGAAGAACTCCTCAAAACCCGACTCGAAATACAGGAAGAAACCTTCCGCAACATCAGCCAGGAAATCCACGACAATATAGGCCAGTCGCTCAGCCTCGTAAAACTCACCATTGCCACAGCTATTCCTACAGATACCGTGCAGATAACTTTTGCGTTGGATCGCTCCAAACAATTCTTAACCAAAGCCATACAAGATCTCCGTAACCTCTCCCACAGCCTCAGCCCTGACTTTCTCGATAGCATAGGCCTGCCCGCCGCTCTCGAACAGCAACTGCAACAACTCGAAAAAACCAAACAATTTACTACCAGCTTCACCGCAACCGACCACCACAAAAGACTCAACCTGCAAAAAGAATTGGTCATCTTGCGCATCGTACAGGAACTTTTAAACAACATTCTAAAGCATGCAAAAGCCACAGCCGTATCTATTGAAATGGCATATAGTGAAACTCACCTCACCGTAACAGTAAAAGACAACGGTATGGGCTTCGACACAACACGTTTAACGGCAACACAAAGCCATAGGGGTCTGGGGTTAATCAATATGGACAAACGCATGCAACTGGTAGGTGGAATAATCACTCTAAGCAGTAAGCAAGGCGAGGGTACAACAGCAGTGCTTTACATTGCCATTTGATAAAGATTGTTATATGTCCGTTATAAATCGGCAAATAATAAATAAAACTAATTCATACATAATAGTTAGCAATATTTTTGAAGAGGTCGTGTAAAACAAAAGACGCCTCTGGCTCACACCAAAGGCTTCTTATTTTTCCGGGAAGACTGGATTACTTCCGGTGATTTGTCGAGGTACCTGGGTAAATTTCTAACAATTTTATAGAAGATTCAGGGAGAATTGCAGCCTTTACCAGTGTATATGGCTGTGATCAAGATTCGGAAAAGAAAACTCATGCCCATAAAAGTATATGTGCAAAAGCCCTATTACTCCCCCATCATGCTTTTAACAAACTGCATTATTACTTTATATTAACCAGCTATAGCCCAGCAGGACAAGTAAACACCAATGCACTACGGAGCTCTTACAAAGTTACAACAACGCTAATCCGGTTTTTCCCCCTACTGATAAACAGTTTTTTTCCGGGATATACATTTAATAAGTTGCAACCCATTAACATATTTCGAATCTCAGGTCATCTCTTGTATGAATAATTCGAACAGATGCGTAATATATCAATTATAAAAAAGTCTATAACTAATATTTCAATAAAACTTATGGTATGCCAGTAACCTTTAAATATGATGTAGCTATTTCTTTTGCGGAAGAGGATCGTAATGCTGCATTAGCCATGGCACTTGCTTTGGAATTAGCCGGTTTTAAACAAGTTTACTATTACCCGAATTATCGGGCGACTGGCATAGGGTTACAAATAAAGGATAAGCTCATAAATACTTATAGCAAAGAAGCCCGCTATGTAGTGCTTTTTTTATCGAAGGCGTATTTCAGAGAAGACAAAGTGTACACCAATATTGAACTACAAGCTATTAAACAACGAATACTGGATAGTCCTGATATTCAGTATGTGGTACCAGTATTGATAGATGAAGGTCTTGATATCAGTGAAGATAAAGTTTTAAATGAAAGGGAATATATTAAGTGGGAGTACGACCCTAAAGAAATTGCACGGATTTTAAAAGAAAACTTTGGCCAGGCTTACCCTACAGAAAAGAGAGCAAAGCGAAGTGGCGATATCTATATTAAGCAGTTTAATAGCACTTCGGGAGGAGGGGATCAGACTAATAGCATAACTAATCTGGTTATTAACTGAGATAAATATTGTTTAAACAAAAGGTATGACAATAGAAAACGAACAGGCGCACAAAAGTACAAAGCTGGACAAACCAAATGAAGAAAATAGTATTGATTCGGAAAGCAATAAGGCTGAATATGCTGGAACTAATGCTGACCCACAAATAGAACTGAAAGATGTAGAAATTCCTCCGGCTAATACGGAGAAAGATAATCAGATATCCAGTAAAGATGTTTACCTTTCACAGGCAAATGAGCAGGTTGGTGATGGGAAGCAGGAGAATAAGACTAACTTTTATATTAATAATGGAGACATAGCAACTGCAGGTGGTTTAATGCTAACGGTTACCCAGCTTAACACGCAAAAGGAGAGGGAAAAATCTTTTTTTGATGAGCTGGAAAAAAAGGACTATCTGACAAATCTGAATATAACAGTTCGGTCTTATTTAGAGTATGTTGCAGATAAGTATTTTAGGCAATTTTATGCCGACCGAATAATATTAATTAACAACACTACAGGGCAGGAGACTCAATCTATGGCTGAAGTAGAGTTGCTCATGTCAAATGAAAAGAGTACTTCTGGGGTAGATTTTTTCACTCACAATCTTTCAGATTCTACATTTAGGCTACAGCAGGTGATTTACGACTTTAAGGAGAAAGACAAAGATAAAACGGGAACACATTTCTTAATTCTGAATAATAGTCATAGCGACTTCACTAAATCCTATAACCGCATTGAATCTATATTGAACCAGTCTGCAGAACAGAACAGTGTGATAAAAATGCTAAGGGAAAGCCATAGCTACCTTATTATTTTCACCAAAAACATAGAATGGCATGGAAAATCTGTTAAAACAGATTGCTCCTTACCAATAATCAGTATCAATACAATTCACCAGCAAGTTTGGAATTTGGTCAGCCACAAGGAGCAATATGAAGCATTGATACCGAGTATTGAGGTGGCACTTGCAGATTATAGTTGGCTTTCTGAAACAACAAACGACCAAAAGGTCAGAATAATTACTGAACACTTCGCTGCGAATAGCCTGGAATGCATTATTCAAGAATATATTGAAAAATGTACAAATAAAGAACTTAATGCCATCAACTCCCTGATTAAAGAGCCTATAAACAAAATTGCTTTATTCAATGGGGCATATTTCTCCGGCGCTAGTATTGACGAGCAAAACGCTATTATAAATGCCGTCATTGAGAATAGCGTGTCAGGTGATGAAAAAAATGCACTTTCCAATAGCTGGAAAAGCAAAGCCGATGATATAATGACCACTTGCGGTCTTACCGTAATTGAAGATGAGTATAAAAACGAAAGTTACGGGTTTATAACAGAGGTGAGGCGGGAAAACCTTTTAACCTTGTTTCAGAAAAACTATAAGATTTTCTTGCAGATCAATTGCGATGCTATCATAAGGCATTTCTTGTATGATTCGAAGTTGCTTAGTGCCGCTTTTGTGGAGGGGTTATGTGAATTGATATTTGTAGCAAGAAACGACAATGGATTATATCTCAAACGGGAATGTCTGCAAATGGTGGATATACTCGAAAATGAAGATAAAAAAGAAGAAGAACTGAAGATTCTATTTGCACGTCTTGTATTTATTATTGAGAAATGGCAAATGCATACAAGAAATAAAATCTATTTACCACAGTTCTATGAGCTTTTGCTGAAAACGGAATTCAAAAGAAGTATATTTGGTGCAATATTAACCTATATCTGCAACGATGCATATCCTGAAAATCTGGACTTTCTGAAATTATTTTTAGAAGAGTCGAAGAAAGATGACGATCTGGCAAAGTCAAAGATTATCCGCACTATTGCAATTTATTTTCAGGACAATTATACAATCTTTTTTCAGAAAATAATAAAATGGAATATAAAGGAAATTTATTCGAAAAATGTTCCAGAATCTTTTATGCAGGTATATACTGCTATAACTCTGCATATTTATAATAACCGTTTTGGCAATAAGGAAGAAAACCAACTGGATTACAGCATTGTGAGGAGCTATCTTAAAAATGAAGACAGTGATTTCATATTAAACCTTGGTCATTTTTTATTCCCAAAAAATGGATTAGCTATTTTGGATAACATCAGTCGACATAACCTTGAAAAACAAAGTATAAAGGAAAGTATTATTGATAAACTACAGATTAGTCTCTTATATTATTTATGGGCTATCGTGATCATTCGTATTGCATATTTATGTCGGAAAATTAATGCTGGTTATAACCTACGACCTATTATTAGCGTTTTCTTGAAAACACTAACTTTTAATAATTATGAACTCACTAATATTAAAAATGGTTTCCGTGATGCAATTAAGCATTTCAACTCAAAATTGAGAGAAGAAACAAACAGTGAAAAGCCAGATAATCAAATAAGACTGACCTGTAGAACCAGTATCGACCTTGCAAAAGAAATAATAGAAATCATCAAAACTAATAATGCTTAAATTGAATACGATGAATACCGATAACAAAAAACAGGTAACGCCATCCATTCCGACAATAACACAATCAATAGATACATTGATAAAAATTATACCAGCATATGCATATAAGAAAAAAGATGCTGATGAGCCGGGTGTTAAAACACTGATTGTGGACTATGAGTCAGGTGAAGTATTGGATGAATTACCATTTCTATATTCTTTGGGTTTCCAAAAACTTCGCTTTTACAAGATTAATCGCAATGAGGCATTGCTTAATGTAAGAGGGCCAGGTATATCTGCTAGCTACCCCGGTTCAGATAATCCTTTTACAATTGAGGTAAGTTATGATGTAAAAATCGCTGAAAAGGGGTTGTTTAATCTTATCCGAACTATTTATCAATCTACTTCCCCGCTTGAAGCTATTAATAGTGTCATAAGGCAAAAGATTACAGGATTTATTTTTGAGAAACATGACTTTGTGAAATCTTATAAGCAATACGAATTCGAGCTGTTGCGTCTTATTTCAGATACAGGTGCTCGGATTGGATTAACACTGAACCCTTCTATAAAGCATCCATTTTCTAATCATTCTGCTATTCCTGATTTTATTGACTGCTCGCATAAAGTTGTCGCCAAAACTAAAGACGGGCAAGATGTAGAAATCGACCATACGCTGGCATTGACCTTAACGGATGATATAAAATATATGCTTTCAAAAATAATCGATCTCAACAAATGGGCTAAGAGCAAACTGGAACAATTCACCAAAAATGCGTTGGTAGAGAAAACCTATGCTGAAGTACTGATTAATCTGGATCAGGATATGATTAAATCGCCCATGCAGGTAGCTGCGAAAGAAATTGGGTATGAAATCAAACAGCTAATTATTGTGCCGGGTATTGATATTGAAAAATTTTATTTTGAAACCGACGACAATACACTGGCTTCTGTCAAAGAGTTCAACACTATTGATTCACGGGTTAAGGTTTCGTTAAATATTATTGTAAGTGGTAAATTAGATCTTCAGCATTATGGTACAAAAAAATTTATCAAGCCTGGGATAGATATTATTGCCGGTATGAAAAGGCTGGTGCAGGATACAGTGAGAAATTATATCAATGGCATTGCCCCCCAGCAATACTTTACCCAGCAGTCAAAGTTTCAGGAAGATTTAAAAAGTGAAGTGTCGATCAAACTAATGGAGCAGTATGGGTTTAAAGAAATTGAGATTCTGGTGAAACTGCTGGAGAATGATTTGATAAAGAGGCTTTCACTGTTGCAGGAGCAGCCATTCAAAGTAAATATTTCCGGCGATTGGGGCAGCCGAAATTATGAGCTCTGGTTTAAGGTTCTTGATGTGAGCAAAGACGGATGGTACCGATTTTTTGCTAATAATTATAAAAGCCGGGAAGAAGAATTGTCGGAAATTGGTCGGCTGGTAAAAAATGGAATGGAAAGAGCTATATTCCGCACTGACGACGATATTACTGGAGAATTAATTAAAAATGCCTTTGCCGAAGTAAACCATCGTACGAAAGACGAATTTGGGCTTGTAATTAAAATTCACGATTTTTTAGAGAGCATAAGTGATGCGGAAAAACTCTTTATCGGGAACCAGAAAAACAATGTTGCAGAAGATTCCAAACGGCAAAGCTTGATAAATGCTTCCAAAACGGAAGAACTGGAACACTTGATCCTGCAAAAAAATGAATTATTGAAACAAGGAGAATATGCTGACCAAGACGAGTTAAAAAAACTTAACAAAAAAATTGAACATTATAAGTTGAATATGAAAAATGAAAAAAATAAATTCTTAGGACAGAAAACTAGTAATTCTTTTTTATTAAATGACGATGACAGTGATTTGTCAACAGAAACCCCAAAGATTGAATAGTATGACACGAATACTCTATTTTTTATCAAAAACGGATGTTAAAGTCCTCCATCATTGTCCTGCAAGTGCTAAAAACATCCAAGCAAGTATGGGTTTTTTTGTACTGCTAACCGGCTTAATGGCATTTATATCAGGCAGCTATGCTTTCTCCAATATGTTTGTTTTTGAAAAAGAACTTACCGGGAAGCCTGAAATGATGACAGCAGGGTGGCTTTACGCAATGGCCCTAGGACTGGTTTATGCTACTTTTATTATGGCGATTGACAGGGAAATCGTTTCATCCTCAACAAAATGGATAGCCGTTCTGCGTATTCCTTTGGCGATTATCATTAGTATGATAGTGGCTATACCGGTGGAAATGCAGCTTTTTGAGGGCAGGATCAACAAGCACCTTAAAGATAAATACAAGAAAGAAAAAGAGGCGTTTTTTACAATTACACGCAACAACAATAATGTTTATGCTGAGCAAAAAAGCATTGATAGCCTTGAAAAGGACAAAAGAAGAGCCATACGGGATCGGGATTACTTTGCAAAACTAATGCTGGAAGAGCAGGGTGGAAAGACAGAAATTGGTATTACAGGAAAAGCCGGCCCAGGCCGTGTTTATAAAGAGGCTGAGTTAAATGAAAAAAAGCAGGAGACGCAAATTCAATTGTATGAAGAGGAGTTAGCAAAAAAAAGAGAGATATTAGACATCGCTACAAAAAAGGCAGATTCTGTTTACAAATATGAAAAGGATGGAGGCGCCTTTGATCTACTTTCAAAGTACATCGCTTTACATGAGGTTGAGCAAGTTGATACTACCGGATCGGCCCGCAAAATGGGATGGGGTATTACTATTTTATTTTGCCTCTTTGAAATTATTCCAGCTCTTATGAAAGTATTTCTTCCCCGTACCGAGTATGATGTACTGCTGGATAAACGAAGGTTACTAAACATCAAAAGCACAATTTCTATTTTTGAACAGGCTAAATTAGATTATGAGGATAAACTAATAGAAGAAATTGCAACCCTCAATCCAATTATTATAGAAAAGATGTTGCAATCTCAGGCCATTTAGTCAGTACCAGCGGTCATATGTCCCAATAAAACTTTTACTACCTATTTATTGCACCTAAATAAAAAACAGCCCATTAATGAACTGCTTACCTATAAGTCTGGACGACTGAATTCGAACCATCACGCCGCAGCGTGACCTCCAGACGTCAACGATAGTGAGGTATCTCATCAAAAAAGCCCTTGGCTCACACCAAAGGCTTCTTTTATTTTGTCGGGATGACTGGACAAATTTCTAACAATTTGCTTACGGAATTTGAGAAAATAGACAATTTCTTAAAAAGCCTTGGTTAAAAAGTAAACGTATATAACTATTCAATAAAAAGGGGGGTATTTTAATACCCCCTCATGTTAAAAAACAAAAAACACCAACTATGAAAAACACGTATAATATTTTAATACCTCACCTCCACAACATTACTGATCTCCGTCTGTAAATCCCCCTTTAGTGCCGCCTTGATTTGATACTGGTACACAAACCCCACTGACAATCTTTGCTCCTTCCATTGGGTCATATCCCCTTCCAGCGTCTGATAAAGTACCATAGGCTCACCTTTTTTACATCTGTACAAATACCAGGTTTCCACCTTTACAGGGTAGCCCCAGCGGAGGGTAACCGTCCGTAGTTTGATATTAGCCTCAGCCCTGAAGTCTTTTACAGCCGTGCGCAGCCCTGTTTCATAGTCAATCTCCCCGCTACGGCCTTCGGTAGCATTGCCTGCCTCATCGATGGCGGTAAGAGTATAAAAATAAACGTTGCCCATTACCGCCGTAGTATCCATAACTGTGGCCACCTGCCTTTCCTGCGGGTTCCACGACAACAATACTTTGCTGCTGCCATCTTGTTTGTTCACTCTTTGGAGGTCATACTTTACCACATCTTCACTAACGCTTGGCAGCCACTCCAGTTGTATCCCGCCTTTTACCATTCCTGCTTTGTTGAAAACAGGCTTGGCAGGTGGTATCACATCGGGGCGTTTCAGCTCAAAGGGTGCGCTGTAAGCGGAAAGGTTATAGTTAATATCCACTGCCACCACCTTGTAAAAAACCTGTTTGGTGAGGGTATTTACGGCTATGGTATCAAAAAGTTCATTACGGGTAAGGAACTGTGGGGTTATTTCAGAAAACTCCTCTTTGAGGTTATTTGCCCGGAATACCTTGTAGCCCAGCAAATCCTTTTCCCCGTTCTGTTTCCATGCCAGCCGTACCACGCCGCTGTCGCTCACCCTGCCATTGATACCGCCCGGAGCGGCAGGTGGCTCATTGTCGGCCAGCATCACCAGGTAAGGAAAGGACAGTGCAACACCGCCCAGCCTGCTTACCGCTTTCACCTTGTAATAATTAGAAGGTTCCGGAGCTCTGTCGGTGAACAGCGTATCATTAACGGTCAGCAGTTTCTCGTTTATTTCTGTATATGGCCCTTCTGCCGCTTTCGCTCTCAATACCTGAAAACCCTTTACCTCGTTTATGAACTCCCTGTTAAAGCCCCATGTAATTGTCGCTGTTTTGGCTTTGGTATCGGTAGTGCCGCTGCGTATAACCGGCAGGACTTCAAAGCCAGTGCGCCCACGGCCACCTGTGGCATATGTATAAGGGCCGGTTTCTCCAAAAGGGGTAATGCCCCTCATGCGGTAATACACCTTTTTTTCATTGTCGTCAAGGCTGTCAACATAGGCATTTTTTGTCTGCTCCTTTTGCTCACTGCCGCTTACTACCGGCAAGTCAGTGGCCATTGTAAAATTGATGCTGTCCGTGGACTTTTCAAGATAGTAGGCCGTATAGATGCCCACGTCTTTTTTTGTATCCCATGTAACTGAGGCCGTACGGTCGCCCCATTCGATACCCACGAGGGTTGGCCGGGGCAGCTTTTGCCGCTCTTCGGGGCTTTTCAGAACATTGCCCGGTTCCACCCGGTTCTGTTTACCCTTATCGGCCAGCAATACCCGATACAGGTAACGCTCACCCGGCCTCACATCCCTGTCAACGTACATCAGCGCAGCGCCTTTTGCAAACGATGGGTTAAGGTCGCAAGCGAACAGGGAGAAGCCCATCTTTGCATCGTACTGTTCCTTAATATTAATCATCTCGGCCATACCTGCATTACTGCTTACCGCCCTGAAGTCCTCATTATAGATGCCCGATGAAACAATAGCCGCCCGTTCGTCCAGCAGCATTAGCTTTTCCCACTCCTCTTTTGACAGCGGACGGATGGTGTCAACTACCAGTGAAGGTCTGCGCAGCATCGCCTCATCCACTTTGCCGTTCTTCAGCACAGTATAACGTTCAAGCCGGTAGCCGGTACGGTTACCCCATTGCCACGCGGTCAGTGAGGAGGGTGCCCAGCGCACCAGTATGCTGTCCTGTCTGCCATCTGCAAGCACAGCAATAAAATCCTTTGCCGCCAGTTCCTGCGGGGTCAATGGTTCCGGCCTGCTTTTTGCCTTTATGGGCTTTGCCTGTGTCTTTACAGCAGGTTTTACCTGTGTGGTGCCGGTACTGCCCATACCGGTCAGCATTACAAGCAGGAGGGCTTTTTGTATCGAACTTATTATTGGTATTCTTTTCATTTTTATCCGTCAGGTATTCTTTTTTTATTGATAGATCACCGGCAATACCTTCACCGCTGTGGGTGATGTGCTGCCTGGCAGGTGGTAACTTAATTTTATCATGTAACTGCCGGGGCGTATTTGCGGGAATATGCCGCCTGTGGCAACCATACGGCTGAAGTTGACTGTTTTGTCCGGCAGGGGCGCATTGACCCAAAGTGACAGTGCACGTACATACAGTGCCATAAAGTCTTTACAGGCAAAGAACGGTAGGTTGTATTTCAGCATCATTTTGGTAGCCCCGGGTGCCGATACCGGCTGGGTCATACGCTCATAAGGGTCTGCCGTGTTGGGCAATGTCGGTTTGGGGCTATGCTCAACTGTTATCTTTTTCACCGGTGGTATTCCACTGTAACCGGCAACGCCAGTACCGGCAACAAAATCACGATAGTAGGTTTCCCCGAGGGTGCTGTTGATGTCCCTTGGATAGATCAGTGGATAAATGTCCTGTTCCAGCCAAAGGTTATCGGTTTCCGCTACAAGATGGATAAGCCGGTTGTCCTCTGTGCCACCACCCAACTGCCTGCCCACCAGTACCATGCTTTCATCGTCATAACTGCCCTGGCGGTTGTAGGGATCGTTTATCTCAAACTCATCAAATAGTTCCTGTTGTATGTTGTTCTTTGTTGCAATCAGCACCACGTTGCCCTCTGCCAAGTCCTGCTGGTTCTCTGCAACCGCTGTCATGGTGTTTATCTTTTCCATAAAAGTGTTGAACCTGCTCACCCGGAAATAATAGCCCAGCACTTCGGTTTCCTTCAGGCTCACCTGCCCGTTGATGACATTGCTCACCGTCGTATCGGAAAAGGCTACCGTACTGTCGATACCCGTAAAGCCCTGATTGTTCACTGTTTGCCCTCCGGTTGTGCTGCCGGACATACCGTTGCCGTATGTAATGCCATCATCTGCTATGCGCACAATGGAAAAACGGTATACCTTACCATTCTCCAGTCCCGGCAGGTTAAAGTTGATGCGGCCGCCAGTGCGGGTAATGGGTTGGTAATTGGTCTGGTAGGTGTCGCCGGGCGTGATGGACTTCAGCTTGATTTTGTAATCATACGTGACCCCGCTGCCCGGTGTGCCGGGATAGAAGACCTGTGCAAAGTTTACACTGCTGTTCACCTGTAAATAACCCCCGCCTGCTGCATATTCATTTTTGTAAAAGTTCTTCATGTCTACCAGCGGGTAGGTGTACTCCAGATCGGCCATTGTCAGCACATCGGAAGGTGGCGCAGTCTTGAAGGTAAAGCTGGTGTCCTCCCTTGTGGGGTTGCCATTTTCATCAAGGGCATCCGTCCAGTACCCTGGCACCTTTGCTTCCAGCAGTACCGCCGCTGCCAGCTCCACTATTTTGAACTCCCTTTTCTGACCGAATACCCTTACACGGATACCAACACCGCCCTGCAACCAGGCATATACCTGCCCTCTTGCCCACCAGCCGCCGAACCCAACGGCCTGACCGTCGCAGGTCGCATTGCCGCTGTTGGAAAACATCACGTCGCCACCTGCACCCAGCCATATACCTGCATAGAGCCAACCCCAGTCGAATCCCGCACCCGAACGGAACCTTGCCCCAAATGCCACACCGTTGCCGTTGCGCAGGGCATCGGCCATCGGCATGGGTGTATAGTTGATTACACTTGATACTTCCGTTGGCGGTGCAGGGAAAGGATCGAGCAGCTTGCCAAACATGAAATAGGTTTGCAGGGTCACAAAATCAACGCCCGCCAGTTGCAGTTTTGCACCTACGGGGCTGCCTGGCCTGCCCACATATACATACCATTGAGAAGGGTCGGCATGTATCACCAGTTCACCCAACTGGTTACCCGCACCTGCGCCCCTTATTACGCCCAAATCCATAAAGGCGGATACATTGGCATGGAAGGTTTTGTTTGGCCGGTCATATAATATATTCACCATTGCGGTAAAGGCCGCCTCGCTGCCGTACTGCCCCTTTACTATCGTGGATGGTGCGATGGTGGTAATATCCTTAAAAAGCGTTGCATAACCATTGAACTGTACGAAGTTCAGGCCGCCACTGGTATTAAAACCTACCTCCAGCGCAACACTGGCACTCAGTAATTTTTTCTTGATGGCGTACAGTGATGTGCCCACCATTATTGAAAGGCCGCTGTTCGCATCCGGTACGTAGGTTTGTCTTGCCCAATCCTCCACCGATGATATAGGCGCATACGTGGTACTATCCATCATGCTGGGCGTTACCATAAAACGGTCTGGCTTTTTCATGTGGTAGGCAAGGCCGCCCATAAAACCGTTCATGTAGATTACGCCCGGCACTATGGGTACACCCCAACTGTCGGTCGCTGCGTATGCGGATACCTGCCAGTATTTTAGCCCGTTTTTATTGCCAAAATACGCACCTGCCGATACCTGTATGTTCAGGCTGCTTTTCAACAGCTTCATGGAAAGCGCACCACGAAACCCATTGCCATAAACGCCGTCATTTTCAAAGAACTGCACCAGCCCGTTAAGGTCAAAAGCACCCGTTTCCACGTTGATGCCGATACTGTCTACTTTTACGCCATCAAACGTCCATTTTTGTTTTGCGTCCGGCTCCGCCCCTTTTTCCACTTTTGCCAGTAGCCGGAAACCGCCCGTTACGCCAAAGCCACGGTCGGCCTCTTCGGAAAAGTTCATGCCAAGACCAAACTTCAGTACGGCCTGCCCGTTGTACAGGCCAAAGCCCACACTGTTGAGCGATACTGCAAACCCGCCCAATTTGGGCGATGTAAGGTCAAGCCCATCGAGCGAGAATACCCCGCTGTGCAGGTAGGGCGCACGGGTACTCAGCCCCACGTTCTCGAACGACAGCCAGTTGAAACGGGCAACACCATCGTCTTTCATTATCACCCCGTGCAGCATGGCGGCCACTACAAACTTATCATTGACGGGCTTGTGCAGTTCAACGTATGAACCCCGCTTCAGTCTTATTTTTGCATTCCCCAACGGACTTGGGAAAATCTTGTCCTCACGAAGCCCCACATTGAGCAGGTAATCCCAGCCGCCGTTCCATTCCTGTACCGCAAGGCGGTAGCCCAGGCTGTCACTGCCGAGAAAGGGTATGCGCATACCACCTGATGCTTCACCAAATTTGAGCCTGCTGCGCAGCAGGTCTATATTGAGTGTATCAAGGCTGAATACCCAGCCTTCCATATTGCCTTCGTTTATGCTGATAAGATTATTGCCATAGATATGACCGGTAAAACCGTGGTCGTCTATCATCATGCCATTAACGCCAACTTTGGCCTCCTGCCCGGATTTTTTGAAAGGGATGCGCACCTGCACATTGCGCAGGTAAAAGCCACGCCACAGGTTGGTATTGCTGCCATATTCTGCCATATACTCATCGGGCAGCACAAAGCCCGTGGGGTTGTTGTAGTCGCTCATGTCCCATGTGGCCTCACCCACCTTAAAGGCAAAGTCGCCTCTGTCCTTCAGTTTGAACGGGGTCATGCTCAGGCTGGCCACCATGTTGTTGAGATTGGTGATATGCTCCAGTTTTACCATTGCTTTTACATACCGTTCGCCCGGCGCTTCCACCGGGTCGGGAATGAACATATAGTCCTTGAACACCGCATAACCCTCAAAGTTTGCTTCTTTAAAACCATTGCAGTCGAATATGACATTGTTGTTGCCATTACCCGGCAGCACAAGGTCTATGTTCTTTTTGGGCAGCACATGGGTGCTTACCAGCGTGAGCTGTACACCGGGGCCACCACTGGTGATGCCGTTCGGCCCGAATGGTATATTGGTTGCCCGCAGGCACACTTTTGTTTTTTGTCCGGGTATAGTTATAGCGGCGTACGCATTGAAGGTTGCACCACCGGGGCCGAACTTTGCACTGTCGATACAGATGACCACCATGCCTGACGGGTCAACGATACCGATAGGCAATTTGTTGAGATCCTGCGCCGTGAGCGTACTGGTGAGCAGGTTTTTGCTGCGCACCGTTTTGTCAATCCTATAGATGTACCTGATGAGCGGGTTGTTCAACTGTTCGTTGTAGGCTGCGGCAATCTCCGATGCCGAAAATGGCTGTGCCACTGCATGGCCTGCTGTGGTAAAAATGGCCGTAATGGCAATGAAGGCACATGCCAGCGCCTTTGCGGCTTTCTGCTGTAACATTTTCATACGCGCTTGTTTTTGATTTTATTGCCGGTAACCGGCTGTATATAGCAACACCTGCTTTTTATTGGTCATATATTACCTGATGGCAAGATTGCTGTTGGCAAGCCTGTCCTTTTTTTCTTTTACCATGCGGAGAAAACCGATGACCCATCCGTCCCGTTTGTCGTTGTCGTCTGCCCTGTCTGCATATTGCAGTGCTGTGGTAAAATCGTTTTTCCAGTAGGATGCCCACGCAAGGTTGAGCAGGATAATGTTGGCTGTCTTGGCATTGATACGAGCTTTTTTACTGTCCTTCGGCTCATATTGTGCCAGCGCCCGCAGCCATATCGCTTCTGCCGGTGCTATAGCCGCTGCAAAACTGTTGTGCTGGCCTCCCTGTTCGGCAGTGATGAGCGGATAGGCAGCCAGTGCAACCTGTGCAGCACTGTCAAGGTCGGCATAATCATCTTTATCCTTCATATAGTAAACTTCGGCCTGCCCTTTCATCGTACCGCTGTAAAAACTGGTAGCGGTCTGTGCCTGTATACCGCCCGTTACCTCACGCAGCAGGTCGCTGCTCTGTCTGGCAAGCTGTGTACGCATGGCATTTTCCCAATTACGCACGGCCTCATCGCTGTTCCTGTACCAATCGGTGGCGCAGGACAGCCGCTTCTTGTTGGCAACCGTCAGCAGATCCTGCCCCTTCACATTGTCACGCAGCACATATTCGTAGGGCTGGTAAAACGAGCCCTGGTAACTGTACACCGGTACGCTTGTGTCCCTGCCGTTCACTTTCACCTTCCGGCTGCCGGTCTGCAATGCTGGCCGGGCATAGTTATCTTCGGTGTAATAGCCAAAATTCAGCAGTACCTCAATATCGCCGCCCGGTTGCGCATTGCGCCGCAGGTTGCCGATCAGGTAGCTCTGCCTTGAAAGAGCATAACTTCCGCCCATATAGTCGGGCAGGCTGCCGCTTACTGAATAGTTGTGGTAGGTGGCTGTGTCCAGCTTTGTTTTTGGGAACTCGTAATAGGAAAAGTTCACCACCCTGCTCTTATACTTTTGTGACTGTGCAGCAAAAGCAAACAATGCACACAGTGTCATTAACAGGATAACCTTTTTGTTTGTCATATCAGTTAATTGTTGTTATTGAATACTCATCATTCTGTCGCCCTGAAAAAATACAACTGCCCCTTATCCCTTACCGCATCCTGCAATGTGCTGCCAACAAGCTGCATAAAAACAGTCTTTATCACCTCACTTGTTGCTTGGCCTGTGAACTCCCCTGCAACGTTCTCATTCTTTATGTCACCAGTTGCGAACGTCAGCCGTTCAAGCACTTTTTTGCCGCCGAGATAATAACTGCAACTGTACCCGCTCATATTCTCATAATAGCACAGGTACAGCAAGCCTTCTGTTTTCAGCGACAGCTCCGAAAGGAAGATTTCAGAAAAAATATGCTCCCCTTCAAGGTAAATGCCTGTTGCAAACTGTTTTACTTCAAAGGTCTTGTCTGCCCAATCCTTGTATTCCATATCATCGGCAAAGGGTATAAGCCGGAATATATCACCTGCAATATTTATCCCCTTCATCAAATCGGCTAAAATCAATATACCTGATCCGCTTATGGCATAGCCGCTTGTATAAATCTTCATTAATTTTATAGTTGTTGAACAACAATGATTTTTCTATTCTTTCAATATCAATTTTCTTGTTTGCAGAAATAGTATCTCTTTTCATCACTGAATTTCTACTTTAAATATTGCATGCCCTAATTACTATCTCTCTCTAACTTGCCAAAAATTATCTCCCCAATTTTTGTATAGCTGATTTTTTGATACTCCTGTCTGCAAGTTCTCATCATCTGTATATGCAAAGCCCTTCATTAAATCAAAAATATTATCAGCAACTTTGAAATATGGCTCTTCCCAATCCCAAACAACTTCATATATCATATCGCGGTTTTCGTACCTTGTTCCAACAAACAAGCCCCCACCTTGACCTATTCCAGCTATTCTAAGAAACCCGAACTCTTCCCATTCTTTTTCGTTTTTAATGTATGTCTGCCAGTCATTTAAAATTTGCTCAATATCATAGAAATACGATACTGACAAATGCCATTTTTCATTATCCTTTAAAGGATAATAAAGTGCCCCTGCACAATAGTATTTTTCATTCGATTCCGGGTCTAAATACTCCTCGCTTTTTAGTGGGTAACCCTCACCTAAATTAAATGTATTGACAAAAAGCTTATACAGAGGAGGGAGTTCTAATCCAAAAGCAATTTCGAGTGCTTCTACATTTACAATTTCATCAACTTTTCTTGTTGATAGTAATTCAAAACCGTGTAGCATATTTATTTTTTTATTTGAAAATATCTTGTAATCCTCTTTCGATTATAGCTTTCCCGCCGGTATGCCGAAACGCTTCGTGTACACTTGATGGTACAGGGAATATAGTTCGACCATCTTCATAATGGTGCCATGTACACTCAACCCAATCATTGCCAAATTTAACTAAACATCTTTGGCTGCCCGGCTTTAATTTAAACCGGCCTGCTAAATTAGGATTTGCCGCAGCCCAATTATTAGCGGCTAAAAAATCTCCTGTATTTGATGAACCATTACCGGTTAAGCTGGAAGACACATATTCAAATTCTGAGCCAGCGCAATGAGGTTTAAAATCTGGAAAGCCTTGCCTATTATAATTAACAACTTTACCGTTAATGCTTGCTTGATAAGGAGCTGGTGAATTAACAGGTATTCTATTTCCACCGGCAGTCATTTGAAATTTTGAAGGGCTATATAAATCATCAAGTTTTGAAAGTTTATCAGGTGACAGGTTTTCTATCTTTGCCAAAAGTACTGCATCTTCTATTCCATCAAACCTGTTGACCCATGCGGTCAGGTTTATGTAGTTATTTATTTTGATAATTACTTTAAACTTATTAACCCACGCTGTGATGTTTTTCCCATTATTTGCAAACTGGCTCAATAAGTCATCATGCTTGACAAGCTCAGCGACAAAACGCTCTTTTAATGCAGCGTTATTTTTCAGATTATTCAGAAGACCTTGTAACTCCTGTTTTGTTATAGCATCGCTGCACAACTTCTCCAAATTTGCAAATGCGGCTTCCTCGCTTAGTTTGCTCAATTGTTTGTACCGGCCAGCAATATCCTTTATCACTATTTCCATTTCTTCATAGCCTGTACCCAGCTTGCCCGCCATTTTAGCTATTAGTGCCTTGCACACTTCGGTGTTGTGGGCCAGCAACTGCTGTCTCCCCACGTAGTAGTTGTGCGTAACCGGTACTTCAAAATTGTACACGGTAGCCGTGCTGTCAAATGCCTGTACATCGGTAAGCAGGGCCATTACTCCACTAAGTGTGACCAGCTTAACACCCCTTTGTAATTTCCCTGCCAGCGTCCATCCCGTATTTTCTGCATAAAACGGGTGTTCGGGCGTGGTAATAACGGTTTCCTTTTCTGTAACTAACCTTACCAGTTTCTGCGCTATTTTTTTTGTCACGGCAGTCACCCGCTGTATTATGTTTTTCCCTTCTTTTACATCTTTGGCAATAACGACATCACCTTCCTGTACAGTTTCTATATTTTTAAAGCCGCCTGGTACTGTTACAGGTGTACCTGCCACAAAACAGTATCCTGTAATCAGGCAACTGCTGCCATCTGCTTTGTTGGCACAAAGTAGTATGTCTTCCTCCGCAACGGCGGCTCCTTGTCTTTTGTATTTTACTTTTATGGCATCCACTTCGGTAAGCCCGTTTGCCAAGGTGGTATTTTCCTTCAATTGCGTCACCCCGTTAATATCCACTTCAGCCAGCACCTTGCTTCCATTTTTGGTTGACACTTTAAAAGCCCCAAGTATGTTGTCTGTTACCTGTGTAGAGTAAAGACCGGTCTGCTCAAACAGCCTCAATATCCTTGTGTTGGCACCTGCATCGGCCAATCCACCAGCAGTGGCGAAGCGCTTCCAAAAATCCTTTCCGAACACCGTTTCACCTTTGAACTTTATCTCATCTTTTAGGTGTACCAACATTTGGGCGGCGGCCTTCTGCTCGGCTATGACACTGCTGGTGCCGTAGGCTATTTGGTACAGCCTGTTATAAACGGCAGCATCATTTTCAATAGAAGCCACAAAGTTGCCCATAATGGCCACTGTATTATCGGCATTGGCAATACTCCTCACGGTACCTGTGCCAGCCCTGATATTGAAAATATTGATGACACCTACCATTTCAAGGTAGCCTATCACTTTGTTGAAAGTGCTGTCGCCCGAAAGTGGCGTAGCGAGTGAGGCAATTTTTGTGGCAGATGCGGCAGAGCTTATCAATTGTGTGCCAGCGAATATCTTTTGCACTATGCCAGCGGATTTTACAATTGAGAGCAACCGTGTGTATGGTACGAGTATATTAAGAGCAGTAAGGGCATTGCCTATCCTGTCCTCGTTCATTTTGTTAATCTGCTTGCGCATGGCATATTGCAGGAACACGGCAGGGACAATGCTGACCAGATTATCGGGCGTGGTACCAGTACCAGCATTGATACTACCGTTTGGCACGACAATGCCCAGATCACTCCTGTTGCCAAACAGCACCAAGGCCAGCGGATCCGCAATAGTGAATGTGGAAGGGCTGCTGAAATGTGGGAACGGCCTGCCGGGGTCACCGTCATTGCCGGGCATCCGGTACCAAGTAATACCATCAAGTGCCTTCCAGGTAATTTTTAGAGAACCATTTTTTTCCATCTCTACATCATAGCTCATTGCTCCAATAGATGCAGCCCCTTTATCCGCAGCCATTTGCATCGCCCTTGTATCTGTCCAGCCATAGTCCCATATAAAACAACGGCTACTTGCATTCGTCTGCATATCGTTATACATGGTTTCCTTACGGGCATCAGGAAGTCTCGCATAAAGTTTAGCAACCTCCTTCATAAAGGAAGTAAGCATATTGTTATCATTTCCCTGCTGCATACCGCCAACCAGATAGGTATCGCTTTCATCCTCCATTGTTTTTACAAGGCCGTACAGTATCACACCCCCGTCTATCCGCAAAGGATTGACGGTTTTCAGGGCATCAAAGAGTGCAGGCACATCGGCATCGGGCGTCGTTTTTACAGTATATAAAAGGGCATGTTCATACTCATTGACAAGCGCATTGCCATAGGTGAGGATTTTGAGCAGCTTGATACGCTGTTCAAATGTTAATCTTGCAAAAGCTGCTTCATTGAGTATCTGCAAAAGCTCACCTAATTCGCTCTGCCCCAGGCAGGTTGCCTGGTCACCTTCGCCAATGGCTTTTTTGGACAGGATACAGTTGTATAAACCGTCCAGTTTTGCATTCAGGGCAGTGCCAAAAAAAATACCCATGTTTTTGTAATCATCGTTATTCTTTTTTATCATGGCAATGGCGCTCTCCACAAAATCGCTCCTGAACTTTGAGCGCCAGTTGAACTTGTTCCAGTTTGTATGAACAAAGGCTGTAAAGGTTTCCCGGTTGTCAAAATTTCCATAGCAGTCCGTGTGTAGATAAGAGAATATTTTTGACTGGTTCCCTTTGTTAAATGAAAGACGATAAGAATAAATGTTGCAGATAGCCAGTGGTGACCCCGTTGGTGCGCCTATACTATTCCTGACCCTTTGCAGAACTTGCCTGTAAAATGCCTGTCGCTTCCGCAGGGTTTCCCGGTAGCTATTTTCAACGTCACTTATATTGCGCCCTCTGCTGTCAAAGAACTCGTTTATCGTCCTCCACTGGTTTTCATCAAGTGTATTTTCAACTTCGACGAGTATATTGCCAATCAGTACTAAATATGTTTTATGAGTTGCACAGGCAGCATTGATGGCGCTCATTTCTGCCTCATAGCCCTGCATCTTTGTTTCGTTCACCTCATCACCTAAAAAGGAAACCTTCTTTCCGCTGCCGTCCGGTATTTCGGGCTGCCGAAAAAATCCCGTACTGTCGTTTATATCTTCCAGGCGTTCATCGAGACTTAAAATATAGTTGTTGCGGCTGCTGTTACCAGCCTTATCATTTTTCGTGTTACGTTCAATCAACCCGCCCAGCTTATAGGCAAGCCTGTCGGCATACTCTTTTATAAGGCTGTCCTTCATGCCAGCCGTTGCAACGTGTGCAAGCATAAGGCTGATCGCTACCAGCAGTGTTTTGCCAATTGCTTTTTTGATGTACGTTATTTTATTTCCCATTGTCAATTTGCTTTTGTACGGCTTTTGCCGTTATCTGTTTTTCAATTTTATCAATACCCTTTCAGTTCAAGGGCTGTATCAATATACCCTGATACCGCTTTTTTGATTTCTTCAATTATATAGGCATCGGGTTTTGCAGTAGCCTTACTTTGGCTTATGAAAGTATTAAGCGCTGCATCACCCACACGGAGCATCCGTGCCACCATTTCTAATTCGGCATTGGTATCTACAGCCTTGACGAACAGCTTGACGAGCCGCCTTTTATTCATCTTATTTTCTGCATATTTGTATTGCTGTTCAAGCTGCACTTCTGTGCCAACATAGGTACTGTCGGTATCGGTATCGCCTATGAAGATAATATTGTCATCGACTGATGCTGATGGGTTTTCACTAACACCTGAACCAGCAAAACTGCGGGTGATATTGTCTATGTATGTTTTACGTGCCTGCTTTGCGGTGTTGTATTTTGCTTCAATCTGTGCCGATAAAGAATCATATTCGCCTTTAAGTTTTTGCAGTGCCAACTTCAAGAAGTTCTTTTCCTCGCTGCTTACCTGTCTGTTCATGCCAGGGTAAAGGCCGCCGGGCGATGGTACGGCCTGAACTGTTCCATCCTGCTGTATCACCCATTGGTTGCCGTCCCGTCCTTCTATGATTACATCATGCCCTCTTTCTCCGGGGTTAAGAGTATGTGTGGTGGTATTGCCGTTTTCATCTGTTATTGTTACAATACCTGCCTGTCTGTCATAGGCAACGTCAGTGATATTGTTCTCAAAAGGCAGCAGCACGGCATTACTGTCAAGCCAGGCAAAATCCCGCCTGTTCTGCGCCTGCTGTTGCTCCTCCCTGCGTTCTTTGTAAAACTCATCAAAATCACCAAGCCACTCGTCCAATGAACGGGTAACAGCGTATATCATTCCCTGCGTAACTTCCCTGTCCCTGTTGATGAAGATATTGCTGAACGTCACCTTCAGCCCTGTACCACCGCCACTGTTTGCGTTGCCCATTGCCCCGCCGATGATTTGCAGTATGGCAAGGAAGGGTATGTTCGATATTCTGCCGCTGCCACTGTAATAACCGAGGCTGCCCGCCTGTCCCACACTGTCCATCATCATTTCAAACTTGCCGCATTTGACAATCATAAATGGTAATGCAATTGGCAGTGGCTCTGGGCTTAACCCACTTGCAAAAGTGATGGGCAGGCCACAGCCGGGAGGGGGTGTTTGTGCCGGGGTTGTAAACTCCTTGATGGCACTGAACGGGCCATAGTACTGTGCCACCTTGCCCTGCACCTGTGCCTGGTAGGTGGTTGAAGGCTCAAGGTCGTACAGTTTTGCCCCCGTACTGTCGGTGTCCACCTCGAACCAGGTACCGCTGCCATTCTTGCGGCGGTAGCGTACCCGGTAGCTGGTGTAGCCACCCGTTTGCTGCCATTGCCCCAATCCACGGCGCTCTGTTTCTGCCCTTGCATTGAAGCTGTCTATATCTTCCATGCCTGGTACGTTCTGTTCGGGATTGTACACACCACCGAAGGTGAAATAACATACTTCGGAATAGCCGTTGTTCCTGAACCAATCCCTTCCGTTCGCATCAAATGCCCTTATCCTCCACGCATATTGCAGCCCGTCGATCAGTGCGGGTTTATCGGCACCGTAGGTGTAGGTGGTCTGGTCGGTTTCATCGGTAAAAACAGGAGGGGCCGTCTGCACGGCATTATTGGCCATTGCGGGCAGTTGGCTAATATCAACCTTGGGTCTTACTTCGTACAGCTCTATCCTGTAACGTGTACTCAATGTGCTGTTGGGGCTTGCCGTGTGCCGGGGTGTCCACATAAAGTTGATGTTGCTGTTGCCTGCCGGTCCCCTTACAACGTATGGCGACAAATCTACCTCGCTTTCCAAATCTGCATCGGCAACAGTGCCGCCATTGTCGGCATTGCTGCCCAACTGATATTGTGTTGCCCCCGTTTTTATTTTGGTACGGCTCCAGTATATATAATCATCTTTTGTCAGTTCCTTCATTACCAGCTTTGCCCATTCTTCACCATAGGCTGCGTCCCAATTCCTGTTCCGTCTGCTCGCATATTCCCTGCCGATGCTGTACAGTTGGTCTTTTGCAATTTGATTGTTTACTTTTATTTCAAAGGTCTGCGTGATGCCTGTTTCCACTTGGTCGTACCACAGGTTTTTCTCCGTGTTGTCCCACGGCAGGTCGAGGGTATAGCTCAACCACCTGCCTGCACGGTCTATCAGGTTTTCCTTTTCATCCTGTAACGGTGTAATGAATATGCCACATGCGGGCATGTTCACAAAGGGTGGATCATTCCTCGTAAGGTAATAGAAGCTGCACCCAAAATTGCTCACCTGCACCCTGTCGGGGCGGTAATAGTCATAGGCCGTAAAACATATTTTGTAGGCCCCTTCCGGCAGCCCTTTTTTCTGTTCATACTCCTGCCTGTTGTAGCCGATAAAGTCAATATTGTTGCTGTTCATGTACGGAGCAAGTTCCAGCCCTTCCACCGAGAACGGTTGGTTGGGTTGCAGGGTGATCGGCGCGGGTACATAGCCATCACTGGTGCGCATGATGAGCGTACCGTTCAGTTCTATGCTCATTATTAGTTTCACTTTATAATCGGGCTGTGTAACATCCTTGTTGAGCAGCAGTACACGCAACTGGTTGTTAATGCCCGTGGCATAGTCAGGCAGATATACTGCGTATGGCGGCACCAGTTGTGTAGTGGTCTGTATGGGGTATATCTGCCCCGCTGCCTGTTGCACCGTAAAAAGCATTGCCAGTATTGTCAGCAACTGCCTCATTCCCGTTATGGGTTTCACTGTCCGCATTTTTTTGGTTGTTATCATGTGATTGCTTTATACTTCAAATCCTGTTTAAGTTGTCTAAAAATTGTATGACCAGTTGAAGGTCACCGTCAGCTCTGAGAACCCCTGCCGTTGCAGGGCTACGGGCAACCGGTTCATGTAGTTTATCAAAAGGCTCATGTTCTGCCTGCCCTTCACCGGGTTGGCAACCTTTACCATCTTCTTCACCGCGCTTTTGTTTGCTGGTGCGGCACCTTTGTCCACTGTTCCGGCACCTGTTGTCTTTTTGGGTTTGGGTGCATAGGAAAAGCTCATGCGGCTGCTCCATACTGCGCTGCTGCTCACACCGTTGGTGGTGTTCCTGTTGTATGATGCCCCGAAGGATGCCTGTACCTTCTTTTGGAAAAGCCCCTTGCTGATGTTCAGATTCGGGCCATAGAAGACCGATTTGCTACCAGGAGCATCGCTGCTGTTGTAGTTTACCGAACTGCTGATGGACAGCCCCATTTTGATATAGGTCTGACTGTAAGCCAGCGACCCGTTTATAAAGCTGCTGTTCCTGGTACCGTTGCCCGTGCCTGCCTGCTGATCACTGGCCTGCTGGCAGGTGCCGTTGACCGTGATGCTTTTCTTTACAGTCTTACTGCCATAACTGTGCGTTGCTGTCGCACCTATGCTGCTGTTGACCTGATAGAAATTCAGGGTATCCAGTTGGTTTTGAAAAAAAGGGTCGTTTTGTGGCCGCACGTTGGTATAGGTGGTGAAGTTGCTGTATGTACCGGAAAAATTCCACTTTTCGCCCGGTGTGTATGACACACTTGCATTGCCCACAAAACGCCTGGTGCTGCTGTTTTTAGATTTGTCAAGGTTATTATCCTGTATCCCCGCATTGCCGTTGATGGCGAGCTTGTTTTTAAACAGGCGTACATTGGGGGCAACAGTAATATTGCGCATATCATTGTTAAAAAAGTATGCACCCAATGTTTGGTATTCAGGTGAAATACGTTCATAATTGAACTGTACCCCGTACCATTTGCCGTTGTACCCGAAGGCGGCTTTAACCGCATCGTAAAATTTAGTAGTACCGTTCTTTGGCAGCAGGAACGACAAAAAGTTTTTGGGGGCTGTAGGAGCCCCTGCGGTCGCAGCGGTTGCATCCGTTGTGATACCGCTGAGTGCGTATTCTGCCTGTACAGAAAATTTCCTGAACAGTTTCTTCTTCACAGATAGCGATACCACCGCGTTCTGTTTGGGCGACAGTTGTGCTTCCTGTGGCACGAATGTCAACGAACCTTTATCATCGCTGGCAGTAAAGAATATCACGCTCAGTTCATCGCCGTTGCGGTTGTAACCGCCCCTGAAGCCCCAACCCCTGCGCCTGAAGGAAACAGTGGATGTGTTCTTTATAACCGGATCGTAGGCAACAGCTTCTTTGAGCCTGCCGTACATGGCCGCAAACTGCCATTTGCCTCTTGTCAGTTCAATACCGTACCCATTGAACAGATGGCCGTTCAGCGTCAGTGGCGAAAAGGTCATGCTGGTATTGCCCCAATAGCCACGTATCCATTTCCAGTAAGGTTTGAACTGTATGCGGTTGAACGGTTGCGAATAGTTTCTGCCTGCATTGCTTAATGAAAAATTGAACGGCATACTGTAACCAAAGGCATTGATATTGAGGTTGCCGCTCAGGAACCAGGCAAATGGCTCACGCCTGCTGCCCTCTGTCCTGCTGGACTGGTAGGAAACCGTATTTAAGTTCAGTCCGCCCGTCATGGCGATGCCCTTCTTCACGCCGTAGCTGCTCATGTCCTGAGAATAAGTAACACTGCACCAGCACATGAGGGCGGTAACCAAACTTCCATCGATAACAAACCTGTTCAACTCTGTATTGTTATTATTGTTTTACAAAAAGTATATTCCGGCTGTCGTAATCGCTAACAATGCGCAGGAAGTATGTACCCGCCTGCTTACCGTTCATTTCTGACAGATAGTTCTTTGCCAACTGGAGCGTTGGTGCAAATGCCTGTGCAGGCACCACTACAAAACCTGTTACATCGGTGATGTACACGGTAACTCGTTGCAACTTGAAAAATTCTACATTCAGCGTGAACTGTCCGTTGTTGGGATTGGGGAACAGTTCGACCTTTTTTATGCCCCTGTTATAGTCTGCCGGTGTTACCACGGCATTGGGGTCATAAGGGTATATCCTGATATTTTTCTGTGTTGTATAGCTGCAGTTGGGATAGTAACCAATCAACCGCACCCAATAGGCATTGCTGGTATCGGGGCCGGGAAATTTTATCTTCGGTGTTACCGGGTTGGAGTCTATCACCGTAGCCGATGGGTGGAATCGCCAAAGCACACTATCGGGCTTTACCCAGCTTATCTCTTTCATTGTAAGTGTATCCTGAGCATACTGGTTGCTGCTGATGATGAAGTTCAGGTTGGGATTGGTGCTTACCACCGTTACCGTAGCCGTGGTACTGAAGGTGCAGCTCTTTGTATCTTTTACCACAATTTGATAACTGCCTGCGGCAAGGTTACTGAACACACTGTCCGTTCCAAAAGTTGCACCGTTGTCTTTTGAGTACCTGAACGGTGGTGTACCGCCCACCGGCTGTACCAGTATGCTGCCCGTTGTTGCCCCGTAACAGACCTGCCTTGCTGTTACTACAGGTATAAGGGCTGCCGGTTCGGTTATGGTAATGGGGAAATTTTTGCTGCACCCTGCATTATCGGTCACTTTCAATGTATATGTTCCTGCCGTAAGGTTGCCGGTACTGTTTGTTGTACTGCTGCCGGATATCCATATATAACTGTACGGGGCAACGCCCCCACTAACGGTTACGGCAATACTTCCATTATTGCCCCCTTTGCAGCTTACATTACTTATTGTATTTGCAGCCATAATTGCCGTATTGATATGTACCAGTGTTGCGGTAATATAGCCTGTGCAACTGTTAAGGTCTTTAATGGCTATTGTATGCGTTCCGGCTGGCAGGTTACTGAATATGCTGTCTGCCTGAAATGTGCCGCCGTTCACGCTGTACCGGTACGGTCTTACGCCACCTGTTGCCTTTACACTGATGCTGCCCGTTGCTGCACCGTAACAGGTTATATCTGTTTTGGCCACCAGTGCCGTATGCAGGCTGTCGGATGGTTCAAGGAACATGACCTGCCTGCTTACAGTACACCCCCTTGCATCCCGTACCTGTATGCTGCGGGTGCCGCCCGGCACATTGGTAAGTACATTGTCCGTTTGCCACGGCCTGTTATCGTACCTATACATATAGCCGGTATAGCCGCCGCCGTTGCCACCTGTAGCATTGATGGTGATGCTGCCATTGCCCGCGCCAAAACAGGTGATGTTATAACCGTTGTAAAATACCTGCGTATAAGTAAAGCCCAAACTGCCGGGTGGCATGGTGATTGAAACAGCGCCTGACCCTGCTGTAAGGCAGCCCTTTGCATCCACTAACCTGACCAGGTACTGCCCGGCGCTCAATCCCGTGGCAGGGGTAAAGTCTGTCCACGTCACGCCGGGCAGCAACTGATATTGCTGGATATAACCGCCATTGCCGCCGCTTCCAAATATGGTAATGCTGCCCTGCCCGGCATAGCAGGGTATGTCCTGTACACGCATGCTGTCAATTTTCAGGCTGTCGGGTTCGTTTATTGTAACAGGCAGAGAAAAATTTATACAGTTTTTGATGTCACGTACGGAAGCACGGTAAACACCGGGCGGTACGCCCGTGATGCTGGCACCTGTCTGAAAGTATGCCGTCCAGTTACCGGCTACCCTTACCTGCCAGCGGTATTCATAGCTGCCGTTGCCGCCCGTTGCGGCAGCCGAAAGGGTACCGTTGTCCATGCCCCTGCACCGCACATCGGTCTTCGTTGCCGATACCGCTATCGTGTCAGGCTGTACAATGGTAATGCTGACTGTTGCACTGTCCACGCAACCGGCTGCCCTGTTGGTGATCCTGCCGGTATAAATTCCGGCAGCGAGGTTGACAAATACGCCAGTGGTATCACTCCATGTAAAACCTGTAGCATTGCTGCGTAGGGTGTAACCATAAGTGCCGCTGCCGCCAGTAGCCTTTAAACGAATATAGCCATCACCGCCGCCGTTGCAGCTTACGGGTTTTACACTGTCTGTTGCTGCGGTCAGCGCATTGAACGGCAACAGGAAGGTTTCATCTATACCGGGGCAGCCCGGTGTTCCCGGTGAGGTTACCGTTACACGGTAGATTGCCGTACGCAGGCCGGTTTTTGTAAACGTGGTATCAGTGGTATTCAGGAGGCTGTCATAAAGACCCCCATTTTTATAAATGCGGTAATTGTACAACGTAAAGCCGGGGCTGGCAAAATTGTATTTGGCCTTTACCCTTATGATACCATTGCCGGGGTTGTCGCAGTCGGGTACCGTTATCAGTACGCTGCCGGTTATTTTTGGCGGCTGTACGATGGAAAAGTTTCTGGTGATGGTAAGCCCGCAGGTATCGGTAAAGCTCACGGTGTAGTTACCTGCCTTCAGGTTCTGCCACTTTGCCTCACCGTTAGCGTAGGTGAATGTTGCCGGTGCCTGTGCCGGACTTATGGAAAACCGGTAGGTTCTCCCGTCACCGCCACTCACCAGCATCCTGATGATGCCGAGGCTGTCGCCATAACAGGACGGATGCTGTATAAAGGCTGTATCCACCCTGATAGGTACCTGTGTGGGTACAATGGCATTGTAGGTTTCAAAACATGCGCCTGCTTCCGTTCCCGTATTGGCAAGCAGCACAGTAAAGCTGCCGGCGGGGATGCCGGTAATATCAAAACTGGTGGTAGTTGCCCTGCCCGACTTTACCACATTGAAACACGGCGGGTTACCGGTTTCGGGATTACAGAAGTTGTAGTTATTAAAACCATAGCGCACGATGTACATCACCGTATCGGTATACTTGGTAATGTCCATGTGTATAACACCCGTGGGAATGTTCTGACAGGATGGGCTGGTGTTCAATACCTCGGCCACATTGCTGAATGGCCTTGAAGGGCTGAACTTCACCGGGGTGGGGTTGCTAATGGCGGCAATGTTTAGCACAGCACCAGTGGTGGGATGCACCTGTACCAATTTTGTACGTATATAGCGGAACTGCTGTGTACTGATCTGGCTTTCCTGCCTCAGCGGAAAAGAAAGGTAGGGCAGAAAAAAAACACTATCGCTCTGCGAACGGGCAAACTCCTGATATGCAGGGCTGGCCGTAACAGATGGGTCTTGCTCTGTGTACTCCCAAACAAAGACCTTTGTACCCGCAATACCTGCGGCAACTTCGTTGCCACCAATGACCTTCATATCCACGGCCTGATCATAGCAGTTCAGCAGGTTGCGGGTACTCCAGCGAATAGGAGCAGAAATCTGCACTTGCGCATATATGGATACAGGTATAAGCAGCACTGCGACAGCAGTACAAATAGCTTTGAGCCTCATAAGCAGTAATTGAAAAGTAGTAATGAATAGAAATATTTATGGTAGCAGGGTCAATAAAGTGCAGTAGGGATAATCTTACCGTTTACAATAAAAATGGAACAGTTGAAGTTGGAGTATGCTTCTTTGCTTGGTTGTTATCTTCTGTAAAAGAATCCTCCTCGTAAGTCTGAACACGTTCATCGGTTTGCGTTTTGGTATTTTATTAATATAAGGTTTTCAATATACCTAAAAGACCGGCCAGTCTGTCTCCTCTATTGCTTTTTTCCTGTCTGGCCGGTGCTTTCGTGGCTTTTCTGCAAATGTATGCTTACATAGTTAAGCGGGATTTTATTAAGAGTAAAGCCCGTTTTCCTAATTTTTTTCTGCTGCAAAGACATCTTGTGGGGTAATAAAAAACAGACTCCTTAAATCATTGTCTTACAAAATCTGTTGATTAAAAATGCTATTTTTACGATTACTTTATTCATATTTAGTATTAGTGTTTTTTGAAAGGACTATAATCTGTGCGTAGCTTAAGTAATAAATTGTAAAACAATATTAAATATAAATATTCACTAATTGTATATTTTAATTGAATATTTTTTTTAATAAACTATAATAAATTAATTGTCAAATATTTATAAAAATATAGAGGATTTAAGAAAATTGCGAGGTTTTGGGAAAATGGAGTTTTACAACCTGATTGATATGACATCAGTTGGATATAGTAACATGGTAAAAAATGATTCCATGAAACTTTCCACTCTTAAAAAAATTGCAGAAGTGCTAAAATCATCCATTGGAGAAATACTGGATGAAGAAATTGGAGATGAAAGTCAAATTGATTCTCAACTAAAATCAATGACGGATGAGGATATTACTTCGGAAATTTTAAATGATAGTATGACTAACGATGAAAAAATAATTATTTTGAAGGATAGAATCGAAAGCCTGACATCTCAACTTAAAATGACAACTCACATAGCTGAAATACGAAAAAGAAGGATTGCCGAACTTGAGCAGAAAATGTCAACTAATTGAGTAATTTCTCATCGCAATATTGCTTGATTAGTGCTTTTACTTTACGATTATCAGCTCTAATTATATTAAAACGCTTGTCGTTGTATATTTTATACTTCGCCGCTCTTCTCTTGTAATCATTCAAATAAGAATACAATGCTGCAACTAATATGTAAGGCAATACTCGTGTAAAACGTTGTGAAATATGAGTAACTAAATTCTCATACTTATAACCAAAGAAATTTTTATCCAAATAAATTGATGTACCAACATAAGCTATCGCAATAAAAAAGCAAGATATAAGTTGCCATTTTGTTAGATACCTTACCTGCTTAATGCCTCTAAAGCTATATAAAACTTGTAATGAAAAAGTCTTATAGTAGCTGTTCATTGATACTGTTACACCATAAAATACAATTACAAGTGAAATATAATTATATCCTAATTGAAGCCATGAAGTCGAATCTAAAGAAGAAATTGAGCCAAATAATTGTATTGAGTTTAGCGTGTACCAAATAAACCAAAGAGTAAAGTGTTTTGCAACTTTTTTTATCCAGGGTTTTGTCATTGCTGAGTGTTTACTGGGTGTTATAAGAATTGTTAGTTTTTCATTTTTGTTTTTCCTTGTCTTGTTATAAACTTACAGTAAATGTAAATTTATGCAAAAAAATCAAAAAAAGGGTCCTCTTTCCCTAAAAAAAGAAGTTATTGCCTTCTTGATTGTTCCCAAGACCAAACAAGAAAATAATATGCCGACTGAAATTCCAACAGGCGTATTAACATCTGCTTTTCCTACCTGCAAAAACAGGTAAGCATGTAATGCAGTACTACCAAAGCGGTGTGAGTTTAATCACACCGCTTTTTAAGAATTATACAACAGACTAATACAAGTTTAAAATGCCGTTGTCAAATATTTATTATGGTCAAAAAGAGCAGGTATAAAACCAATTCCTTTTTTCAATGAAATTCACGAAGCTGCAAAAATTATGTATAGGCGTAATGACAGGGATTATACTTAATTAAAAGGCAGAATTCTTCCTGTTTTTTACTTACAATAGATTAGTATTTAAGTTGCTAAAAGGTGAGACTACAGCAGTATGTCCCGCTTTATAAAAAAACTTTATTCTATATTTGAGATAATTCATCATGAATATCCCATACAGCTTTCACCCCGGTTTTGTATTGCGCTCTCCCCGCCTACCCATCACAGTTGATATTACCGGAAAGCAGATAGATAATGCAATGCACGATGCCGCTTTTTTAGAATCAATTTACCTCGCTTCAACTGTTTTGTACGATAAATGTATCAAGTTTAAAAATGGGCAATTGACAGATGAAAAAGAAATTGATAAGCTGAAAAAGAGCATTCTTAAGTACTACATGCGTTCTATTAGCAGGTGTACTCCCTTTGGCCTATTTGCAGGCTGCGGCATGGGAAGGTGGACGGGTGAAGAGGATAAAATTATTCTTAACAATACCATAAAAAGACATACTCGATTTGATATGCAATATCTGTGCAGCCTTTCACAGTATCTTGCGGCACAGCCGGGTATTAAGGAACACCTGCGTTACTATACCAATAGTAGCATTTACCAAATCGGTAATGAAATACGTTATGTAGAATATAAATACGTTAACGGAGACCGTATATACCAGATAAGCGCTGTCGCTTCTTACAGTTATCTTGATAAACTGCTTTCGGTCTCTAAAAATGGTATTTTGTTAGATGAGTTGTATACTTTTTTTTCAGGAGAAGATTTAACAGCGGAGGAAATTTCCGGGTTTGTTAATGAGTTGTTAGAATCTCAGTTGCTTGTAAGTGAATTGGAGCCGGCCATAACCGGAGAGGAATTTATTTATCAGTTGCTTACTGTACTGCGGCGCATTGCTACTATTGCTGATAATGCCTATGTTCAAAAAGTAATAATAATACTTGAAACAGTCGATAACAAACTACAGCATATTGATGCTACTTCTGTGAACAATGTAGAAGCTTACCGGGAAATTACACAGTTGATAAGCGATCTTGGTGTGGCATTTGAAGAAAGCAAACTGTTTCAGGCAGATATGGTGCGCAGCATTAAAAAAGGGGGGCTTCCTGCCACTATTCAAAAAGAACTATTTGAAGTACTGGATATTTTAAACAAACTTAGTTCGATCAACAAGGGTAACCCAGACCTTGAATCATTTGCACAGCGGTTTTATGAGCGTTATGAGGAAAGAGAAATGCCAATACTTGAAGTGTTAGATACCGAAACAGGGATTGGTTATCCTGAATCAGTTGCAAATGTACAGGTTCCGCTTGTTTCAGATCTGCATCTTAATGCTGGAATTCACGATATTCAAAAGCTTCACTGGGGGCCGGTAGAACAGTTTTTAATGCGAAAAGTTTCAGAATCGTATCAAACCGGTGCAACTGTTATTGAGATAACTGATAAAGATCTTGATTTTGTTAACAAAGATACATGGGATGATTTGCCCGCTTCCATGCACTTGGTATTCCGTATGTTGGATACAGAAAAAATGCAGCTTTATATTGAAAGCTGCGGAGGAGTAAGCGGTATTGGAATTTTAAGCAGGTTTGCTCATGCCGATACCGACATAAAAAAATTAATAGATGAGGTGGTTACATCGGAGGAAACAAAAAATCCAGGAGTGATTTTTGCCGAAGTGATTCACCTACCGGAAAGCAGAACAGGGAATGTACTGCTGCATCCGGCTTTTAGGAAATTTGAAATACCTTTTTTGACTAAGTCTTCATTGCCGGACGAACAGCAGTTAGCATTACAGGATATAATGGTTTCGGTAAAAAATGGAATGATACTGCTACGTCATAAAAAAACAGGCAAATGTATAGCCCCACGCCTAAGCAATGCGCATAATTACCACATAAAAGCTCTGCCGGGTTACCAGTTTTTATGCGATCTTCAACTGCAAAAGCAACGTGGTGTATTGGATTTCAGTTGGGGCAGCATTAGGTACATTGTAAAAACACTGCCGAGGGTACAATATAAAAATATCATTCTTTCGGCAGCAAGTTGGCAGCTAACCGCAAGTGACTTTAAACATCTTTTACATATAAAAGGCGATGCTGAAAAACGTATATTACTTAATGAGTTTATTGTCAGGTGGAAGCTCCCAAAAATGGTTGTACTCGCAGATGGAGATAATGAATTGCTGATTGATTTCAGCAACGACCTGCTTATAAGCCTTTTTCTTAAAATTGTCAGCAACAGAAATAGTATTGAGCTGAGAGAGTTTTTTTATCCCGGCAAAAATACTGTTACTGACCACGAAGGTAAGCTGTACGCCAGTCAGGCAGTGGCAGTTTTATTGAAAAATGTACCGGCTTACCCGGCAGTGTATCAACAAAAAAGTAGATTGGAACATAACTCCTCCGGTTCTTTTTCAGCGGCACCCGAATGGCTGTATTATAAAATATATTGCGGGGTAAAGTCCGCTGATAAAATCCTTACTGATGCCATAAAACCAATTGTGGATACGCTGACTGGAAAAAACCTTCTTGACAGGTTTTTTTTCATCAGGTTTACAGACCCGCTTTTTCATATAAGGCTCAGAATATGCCTTAAAGACAATACAGAACAAGCTGCTGTTGCAAAACTTATTGATGAATATATGCAAACTTTTCGCAGGTCTGGACACATCTGGAAGGTACAAACAGATACCTACAACCGGGAACTGGAGCGGTATGGGTATTCCACTATTGGTCATGCCGAGACTATTTTCCATTATGACAGTATATCGGTATTAAAAATGCTTAGCGAAACATGGGGCGAAGAACGGGAAAACATCCGATGGTTATGGGCAATAAGGGCTGTAGACGGGTTATTTGATGTGTTTAACATATCCTCTGTACAAAGGCTGAATATATGCGATACTGCCTGTCGTGCCTTTGCCGCAGAATTTAATGAAGACAGACGGTTACGGGAACAGGTAAATGCAAAATATAGGCAGCACCGGGGTATCATTGAAAATATGCTAAATAAAAAAAATACCGGTGATGCGGTTTTGCCGACCCTCGCAGCTATATTGGACGAAAAACACGAAGGGGTTGCACCTGTTGCAGCACTATTACTTGAACTGGAAAATACCGGGCAGGCAGAAGTGCCTCTTTTTGATTTATTGGGCAGCTATATACACTTGCTTATTAACAGGGCGATTCCAGCAAAGGCGAGATTGCACGAAATGGTTATATATAATTTTTTACTAAAACATTATAAAGGAGTGCTTGCGCAAACTGAAAAAAAATTGTGATAAGACTTTTCAATAATGTTTCACGAACGTTTCACAGGCAAATTTCATGTGAAAAAGGTCGAAAATATTATCTGCTTCGGCCCATCTGTTTCCAAACATTCCCATGTAGGAACCGCTACCGATATATTTGGCCACTTATCTTTTCGGCATGGAGGCAAATGATCAACCCACAGCAATTCGCAAACAGGTTGTACATCAATTGACTTCACAGTTCAGCAGGGCATATCAGGACACAATGGCTCAATATCCGTTTGGGCTACAGGCTGAACAGAACGAGCATCTGAAAGGGCTGCTCGAAGATATTGCGGCGAGTATTATGGTTCAATCGGGTTGATCAGAAAAAAATAAAGACTTCTTTTTACTGTATCATTTTGAAGCTGTATACAATATAGCTACCTTATATCCCAGCATTTCCTTTTATTGGTTTTTCGCTGAAAGTTGGCTTGTCTTCCGGGAAGACATCCCTTTCCTGGTTGTTAAAACATAGAAAAAATGTGTAAAAAACATTTTCTAATTAAACGTAATCCCCTTTCTTTGTTTTGTTATTAAATTTTAACATTTTTTTGTTAAGAGGAAAAATAGCGCTCCTTTATTTTTATTAACTTAGTATTAAGAAAATGAAAAATGCTCCATACTGATTCAATAGTAACAAATCTCCACTTTGTACCGCACTTTACGATGTCAGCATTTTGCGAAGCATTTAGGGGCAAGCAGCCTTTATTTTTTCATACAAACAAGCTCATGGCATATCTCACCTATCCGTGGCAGTAAAAGAACATTTTCATCCTATGCGTAAATTTTAATCCTTTTCAACCGGTATTACAGCTCTTTACCGTTACGGCATTGTTTACTGTTGCTGAACTTTTTTCAATACACAATGCTGTTGTCATTATGGTAACACTATTCCTGCATGGCAGTTATACCCCCGTAAGTTAGTAAAGGCGTTATTAGTGTGTATTTAATAATTTGCCTGTAAGGTAATTATAAGAGTATGGATTAAGGAGCAATTGAGCAGTAATTACGGAATGATTAAAAAGCAATGATTTTGCCATTTGAATACGCAGAAAAGTTGCGACAGTCGCTTAGGTATCAGAAAAATCCATTATTAAACTGTTTTATACACCCATTAACGTCACGGGCAATGAAAATTACAAGAGATGCAATAGAAGTAAAGCCTTACTCAATAACAGAGCTTGCTGCTATTTATAACATGACAAGGAAAACAATAAACAAATGGCTGAAGCCTCATGAATCTGTTATTGGTAAACGCATCGGCAGATATTATACAGTAAAGCAGGTGGTACTCATTTTTGAGCTGATTGAGTTGCCTGGCAAGGTAGAGGACTGACCCTGAACACCAGATAGTAAAATTAATTCAGCACCAGCAAACAAAATACTTGCGGGTGCTGAATTTTTATATATACTCCTAAGGCCATCGTTTGGCTGATTACAGCATCTCTCTGCTTCCATATATCCATCCCCAATTTATACTCGTCGCTGCGTCGCTGTGACCTTTAATGATTATTGGCCAAGATTTATAATTGTTCGGAAGCATTTCAAATGTTTCACAGGAAACATTCATGTGAAAAATGTGAAAAAATGTAACCATTAACGGCAATCTTGTTACCTGATATTCCTGTTCAGGCCATCTTGTTCCCAAAGGAGAAACCACACTTTTTGCAGCATCGTACGTTTGCATTGTTACCAATTGATAACAGTAACAATTCAAAAATAAATCAATGAAATCTGCAACACTCAGAACAAGACCGGGACGACGCCTCCGGGATATCAAATCAGCAATTAAAAGAAAAGAGGGCAGCCTCATGCAACTGGCGGATGCAGCATGGAACTTTGCGTATTCAGTACTGTGGAGCAGTCAGCACTTTTCAACTAAGGAAGTGGAAAAGGTAAAAAATGCGATTGCTACCTTTTTACAGCTACACGCTGATCCTGAAAAAGGTTTTTCAGTCTTTTGCCAGCGCACCATCATTGCGATGACGGAATGTACAGAGCCGCTTGTGGGCAATATGCCGCTACCGTCGGAATGGTTTGACTGGAACAACGATGATGGGTTTATCAGCACGAAAGTTCTCTTTGATGATATTCAAATGACCCGTGCCTCATTACCATTGTACAGGCAGGACCTGAAAGCGCTTGCAGAGGCTATACTGGAGTTTTCCCAGGAACCCACGAAGGACAACTATGCTTTCTGGCAACATTACTTCATTGAGCGTAACCAGCGCAGCGCTTTGTCGATTTTCCGGCTCGGCGTTGTACAGCAGATTTTCCCACAATCATAAGTAAGAGTATGGCCCGTAAACCTTATTTCGATGAAAACGGCAATTTCTATATCCGGCCTTACCGCATGAAAGATCTTGCAGTAATATATGGAGTGTGCGGACGCACTGTACGCAACTGGATGAAAGCAAAGGGCATTACCGTTCAGAAGAACTGCAAGTATTTCAGTATAGAGCAGGTAACTGCAATTGTGTCTGCACTTGGTGTCCCTTACACTATCTGCCCGTAATATCACAGAACGCATTTCAGGTAACATAATAAATCCAATACACTATGGACGTAAAACCAGGTCTTTCCGACAATTCATCCAGCAATATATTTCTAACCGGCTGTATTCTTTTTGCCAATCTTGATTTTACCGGGCTGATGGACTATGCGCTCAAGGCCGTGATAGGCGGCCTGATGTGGCTGCTGTTCAAAATGTTTGCCGACAGTATAGAGCGCAGGCGCTATGACAGGCCATCGCAAAAGCCGCTACGCAAAAAGAAAGAAACGGACAAAGGATTTCACCCAACTGATGAACATCCATGACCGGTAAGCTGGTATTGGGTGTACTGGCTGCCGCAGGCGGTGCGGCCACCTATAGCTACGTGCAGCAGGTGAAGCGGATGCAGCGCAATCTCCAGTACATACCCACCGTAAACCTTCAGGGTGTAACATGGAACGCTATTACGCTACGGGTGAATATCCTGCTAAAAAACCCATCACGGACAGGATTTTCCCTTCAATACCCTTTTGTTAAACTCGACTACAAGGGAACAGTTATCGGCAGTTCGCAGGCTGTGCCGAGAAAAATAAAAATCCCGACCAACGGTGAAGTGATTATAGACAATGTGCTGATAGTGATTCCTGTTACCGGCCTTTTCTCGGTCACCGCAGAAATACTCAAAGCCCTGATGGAAAAAAAGCCGGTTGAATTAACGCTGACGGTTATGACCGATATAACCCTTGGCTGGATAACGGCCCATTACGAGGAGAAAAAGGCAATCACAATCCGCAGGTAAGCCTGGCTTTTACCATACATACCTATCATAATGGAAGCGAAAATAAATTCAGCAAGGGCCGCCCTGAGCGGCTCCGCATACGAACATCTGTTCCCGTCCGTGAGCGGCAAAAACGAAACCATAAAAAAATATGCAGACCTCAACGATACGGTAAAATTCATACCCCGCGCAGTTCAGATGACCCTTTATCAAACCGCTAAACTTGCTCCGGTATTAAAGGCACCCGACCTGCGGCAGACATGCAGCAATATATGGCACTTCCTTTACGGCCATATCAGGTATCTCAAAGACGAAGAAGGCAAGGAGCAGATTCGCAGCCCTGCAAGGGCATGGCGGGACAGAAAGGTTGGTATTGACTGCGATTGCTTTTCGGTTTTTGTATCAAGTATACTTACCAACATGGGCATACCGCACCTGCTGCGCATCACTAAGTACAGCGCCAACAGGTTCCAGCATATTTACCCGGTTGTCCCATGTCCCAGCGGCTATATCACCATTGACTGCGTAACAGATTATTTCGACTATGAAGTCCCCTATTCAGAAAAAAAAGATTTTAAAATGGAACTGCAATTTTTAAACGGCTTTGAAGATGACAGCATGGGCGGTGACGGGCTTGCCGAACTTGGCCGCCTGTTGAAAAACAAGATGGGCAAAGGCACCCCGCTGAAGCCAAAGACAATCAGGAAAAATCTCCGAAACAACAAACAGCGGCTTGCACAGCGGGCGTCACCCGATGTAATCCTGCCCGGTGCCGCTGCCCCTGCGGGTTATGATGTACCGAAGCCAAAGAAGAAAAAGTTTTTTGGTAAACTACTCAATGTAGTGAACAAAGTAAATCCTGCCACTTTGCTGTTGCGCAACGGCATACTTGCCAGTATGAAGCTGAACGTGCGCAACCTGGCCGGGAGACTGAGATGGACATACCTCACGCCGCAGCAGGCAGCGGCCAGAGAAATCGATCCGGTTAAATTTCAGAAACTTGTAGCGGCAAGGATGCGGCTGGAAAAAATATTTTTTGGTGCAGGCGGCAAACCAGCTAACCTGCGCAAGGCCATCCTTGGTGGCAAGGGCAATAAAGACAAAGCAGTAAACGGACTGGATGGACTGGAAGGTTACCCCTTTGATATGTCGGGGATGAACGAATACACCCCTCTGCCTGTGCTGCTCGGCACAGACATCTATCACAGCGAGAACGTGGACGGTATGGAAGGCTTTGAAGGGCTGGGCCAACTTGGCGAGCCTGTCACACTGTCAAGCATAGCCGCTGCCGCTGCTGTTGTTGCCGGTATTGTGGGGATGATAAAAGAAGTAGGCAGCATTTTCAAAAAGAAAGATGCAAAAGGTGCAGAAGATTTTGATGAACAAACCAATGCGGCAGCAGACAGGGCAGCACCTGCCCCGGTTCCGCTCCCTGCGGCAGCACAGTTACCGCCTGCGGGCGGCGATGTGGACAGCGCCGTTCCCGGAGGGTTCCTGCCGCCCGCAGCCCCATCCAATATTCCTGCCGGGGCAGCTTATGCCCCTGATGTGAAAGACCAGGACAGGGCAACCGGCAGTGAAAACCTGTCAGCCGAAAAGGATTATACAAAAACCAATGCTGCTGCCGGGGAGGGCGAAAAAGAAAATAAAGGAGCAGACGCTGATACTGGTAATGGCAACAAGGGTGGCGAACCGGCAAAGACCGGCTTCTGGGAAAAGAACAAGACATGGCTGAAGCCGGTGAGCATAGGTCTGGGGGCAGTCACCATACTGGGACTAACCTATGCCGCCATGCGCCCTAAAGGAACCGCACAACCTATAAGGCAACCGGGTCGCAGCAGTGGTGCTTTGGCAGGGCCACCGGGAAGGAAGAAAAACCACCAGCGCACAAAGCCAAAAAATAAATACGGCCACAAAAAAGCTATCGGGCTGTTCCCGTAACACATTCAGAAAATTTAAAACAGATTAAAAAATTATGGCAACGAAGAAATCAAACAACAAAAAAAATACCTACGTCAAAAAAGCCAGAAAAAAGGGCATCCTTGAACAGATGAACGAGGGGCTTGACACCAAAGGTGACTTTAAGAATACTATGCTCGAAACCGGTAAGGTGCTGCTGATCGGTGTGGTGGGCGGTGGGCTGATAGGGGCAATAATCGGTAAGCCCTCCTTCCTGGCAGGGCTGGCAACATCGGGTATCGGACATTATACCGGTAACAGGGTACTGTCCCTCATGGGAGTAGGCATGATGGCCTCCAACGGTTTCGGCTCAAAGGGTGTGAACGGATTTGACGGCCTTGATGGTATAAAGGAGAGAGTAATGGCCTTCAAGGAAGACCTGATGGACAAGACCTATCTGAACAAACTGCGCAAAGTGGCTGGTGGCGGCGCAACGACTGAACCAAAAACCGTTGGTGAGTTGCAATACTTCAATTACGCCAATGATGTGGGCGGCCACTCCGCTGCACTGGCGAGTATCGAAGACCAGCTTTTGGAAAGCGGTATGCAGTTCCACGGGGCCAACAGCGGAAGTTTTGCAGCACCCGAAGAAGAATTTGGCTTTGCCGAAGAATCACTTTACTGAGTCCCGTTTTTATCCATATCCAACGCTGCCTGTGGAAAACGCCTTTCTTAAAGAATGGTGCATAATGAACGCACCGGCAGACCATATTTTTTCATCACTAAAAAAATCCTTTCCGTACCCTGTCATTGCAACAGCGGGGAAGGTACCTGTCAATTATGTTAGGAGTATTAGAAGCAGTTGAAGAATACAACAACCAGGGCGCACTGCTCGGTCTTGAAGCAATCGAGGACGAGGCACTGCTGGGCGCACTACGCCGCATGAACCCCATACAGCGCATGAAAGTGGTATCGAAAATGTCCAATACGGGTGGCAGCAGCCGCGGCTCCCGTGCAGAAATGGAAAAGTTTTTTGCAGAGCTCCCGCCGACAATCAAGGAAGGGCTTGCCAAGGGTGATCTGCGGCTGGCCGACAACATGATTTATTCCATTAAGCCTGTGACTTCCAAGACCATTAAGATGTTTGAAACACAGGACGACAAGGAAACCGGCCTGCGCAACGTGAGCAATGCAAAGTTGCAAAAGAACCAGGCATTTCTTGTGAGCGGTATTTACCTTTTGGCAGGTACTGCTGCCGATGCAAGCAAGGACAAGGTAATAGCCACCAATTTTAAGGGGCTTGAGGATTTCCCCGCCATTGCCAGCGGTGAATTTTCACTGCGCAGCAACAAAAAGCAGATTGTGCCTGAAACAAGCAACACGATTTTCAAGACGCAGAGCCTGCACAACGTACCCATCGGTTACTACAAGCTGGCCAACCCACGGTTGATACAGGATGACGTGCTGATTGAGATGACCGTGGAACTTGGCACAATGGACGGTATACCGGCCAATACGTATATCTATGCTGCCCTTCATGGCACCATCACCACTCCGTAATCTTTTAATCATTGCGCGTTGCGCGTTAACGTAAACAACTTTCGCCGGGTGCTGAATCCACCCAAAACGGGGGATGTGGGTAATATCCCCCGTTGGCAAAGTTGCTAAAACAGTGTTATGGGAACAGCTAAAAAAAGGTTTGATCTCTCAGTAACAGAAGCAGGCAAAATCTTCAGTAAAACATTTGAGCTGGACAAGAATATAGTTTATATCAAAGGCATACTGATGAGTGCTGATAAGGATGATCTGATGTACTACCGTGGTTCACAGAAGATAGAGGTCAACAAGGAAGAAGTATTTCCTGAGAATTATGAGAGCAAGCTGCTCCAGTCCGGCATCAATGTATCGCCCAATAACCGGTACTATGACCTTGCCAATATGCCTGCTGGCGCTGGCAGCATCAAGCTGGAATATAAAGATACCAACGACAGCAGGGCGGCTTTCGTACCGTACCGTGTATCACTTTATGTAGACTGTATAACAAGCTGATATGGAAGAGCGCGTTATCATAATCCCCATACGCATCACAAAAGCAGGCCAGCAGTACAGCTTCCAGCACAGGTTGCCGCGGACTTCAGCCAATGTCATTGGTATTGAAACAGGCGTGAACATAAAATCTGTGCTGCCCGCACAGGCTGCCACAGAAGATTTTAAAAGGAATGTGCTGCTGGGCAGGTTGCAGTTGCAGATGGTAGGATTGCCCAACCTGTGCTGGTGCAGCGAAATATTTGCAGAAGATAGTAATACGGGTTTTGGTGAACTCCCGAGGCCATACGGCTTTGTGCCTTTGCTGCCGTCAGACCCTAAAGACCCACAGCCAACAGGCAGGCATTTTTATCAGTTACATGACTGCACACATGGCACTAAAAAAGAGGAAGATCCATTAAATATCTGCGGCAGCAGGATTATCTGCGGCATATACCGTGATACTGCCGGGCTGCAATTTACCCACCCTGTCCACTACCGCATCAACCTGTATGTGTGGACTGCAAATCCTGCCCAATGACGGAGTCACTTGCACTGGAGTATATCCCTTTACGGATGAAGGAACTGGGTCATACAGGGTACGCCCTGCGCCTACGGCATTTTCTGCTGGGTGCAAAAAAGAAAATGAAACTGCACGCAGAGGGGCAACTGTTCATGCTTGTTGAACCCGACTGCATGATAAGTGTGAACAGTGAAGGCGGTGTTTTTGACCTCACCGAAACCAATATCAACGAACTGTCATACGAACACCAGGGCAGTATCCGTATCAGGAACTACGCATCCGTACAGGTGTCCGTAAAATTCATCCAGGTAATCCCAAAAGACGAAACCCCATGCCGACAATAACCAGTATTTATGACCCACAGAAGATAGAAAAGATTAAAAATTTCCTGAGCGGGCTTACCCTCAGAAACCAGCCCCGGCCTTATGAGATTTTCGTGGACACATTTAAGGTGGTACCAAAGACAGACGACATTGAACAGTTTGATTTGTACGAGGAATATATGGATGGTGATACCAGGACAATCACCATCAAAATCTACCATACGGTGGGTTCGCCAAAAAACGACCAGCACATATTCAGAATAAACAGCGATGCAATGTCCGGGCAGGAACTGGCCGGCATTGAAAGGATGGAACAGATCGTCAGCGAAAAGCTGGATGCCAAGGACCGCGAATATGAAGCCAAACGCAATGTGGAACTGCTGGAAGAGTACCGGAAGAAACTGGAAGATGCGGATGAGTATATTGATACCCTTGAAGAAAGGCTTGATATAGCGCAAAGCGACCGCTACAAGCTGAAAGGCTTTGATCTGGTTGAATTTGGCTCCATAGTCTTATCCAGACTTGCCGAAAAGAATGCAGACGTACTGCACGGGCTGGGCATGGGCGGCCTGTTCAGGAAGGACATGCCGCAAGAAGTCCCGCAGCTTGCGCCACCACAGGGCAGTGCCAGTTTTCAGAAAAAAAAGGACATGGCTGGGTCGGATGAAAAACAGTTACGCCACCTTGCCACGCTGCAACAACTGGAAAGCATTTTCAACGAACAGCAGATGGTAGGTGTAATCGGTATTCTTAACCACCTTATGGAACACCCCGGTAAAATTGAAACCGTTACCGCATTATTAACATAACAACCCAAAAAAAATGAAAACGTATCACTATGATTTTTCGGTACAAGCCACGGGCCAGACCGAAGCGGACGCAAAGATGACCGCACTTACTACACTGGCCTCCCGCCTGTCAGAAAAGGAACTTGCAAAGCTGGCGCACGTGATTGCCAATGATCCGGTAAAAACAGCACTGGCAAAAAAATACCTCGGCGTATAACCAATTCCGCTTAGTATCAATCCCCAAAACCCAAAAAGGGAACAATGGAAAATCAACAGGAAGAAGGCGATGGCATGAGTACGCTCAGTATAGTAAAGTACACGCTGTTGAGCATTGCGGTACTTGGTGGCGGTGCGCTGGTGGTGCGTTCGCTTATCAGAAAAGCCCGGTCAAACAACGAGGAAATGAAAACCTATATGGAAGGGTCGGAGGCCACATTTGCCAAGCAGATAAAAATGGCTTTTGACAACGACATGGCTTTTGGCTGGGGAACGGATGAGGAAAAGCTGCGTGCCACGATACGTGCCATACCCAGCAGGGACGCTTTCCTGAAAGTAATGAAATCATACCAGCGGTTATACAACCGTTCCATGATGCGGGATATGCAGGATGAACTGACAGCAAGTGAGTACAACGAAATGCTTGCCATCATTGCAGCAAAACCCGCCAATGGCAATGAACTGCAACCCCCTCAGCTCTCATCCAGACAATACCTCTCGTGGGCAAAGCGGTTGAAGGCGGCATTCGATATTACTTACTGGGGTTTTCCCGGAACGGACGAAGATGCAGTAAAGGCCGTGTTTATGGAGATACCCACGCAGGCTGCCTTTGCGGAAACAGGACGGTATTATCAAAAGGAATTTGGCAGAAATCTGATTGCAGACCTGAACAGTGAACTGGAGTTCTGGGAGAGGGGGCCGGTGATGGAGATGATCACTAAAAAGCCAAAATCCTGAACAGCGATATTTTCAAATCCAATGACATGAAAAAGAAAAAAACAAAAAGAAACAGTACAGTCCGCAAAGCAGTAGGCGCTACCGGCACATCAAAAAAGACAGGCAACAGTAAATGGCTCATCGCAGGACTGATTGGTGTTACCGCTGCGGGTATAGGATATTTTGGATGGAAATACATCAGGAATAAGCAGCGACAGACAGCACCGGGCGCAGATACTTTGACACCTTTACCCTGGCTTACCACCCCACCTTTCATTCCTGCACAGCAAAAACCTGTATATGATCCCGGGCCGGAACCCAAACCGGTAAAAGAGCCGGTACGCAGGAAAGCGGCAGCGCAGAACCCTGATGGTTTTCCCCTGCGCCGGGGGAGCCGTGGAGAAAATGTACGTGCGTTTCAGGAGGCACTGATCAGTACCTATGGCAAACAGGTGTTACCACGCTATGGCGCAGACGGGCAGTTCGGCAGTGAAATGACCGCAGCCCTCAAAAAGCTGAAGCTGCCCGCAGCCATTGATGAAACGACTTTCAACATCATGGTAAAGGCAGAACCGGGAAAGGGCGGCAACAAGGCCACACTCGCTAAAACACTGATTGATGCAGCAACGAGAAAAGACTTCGCCGCTGCCCTTAAAGCCCTCAAACAAATCAACAGCACAGACCAGTATTCGGAAGTAAGCAACGAGTTTAAGACCATGCGCATAGGCGGCGGTGTAAGGCAGACACTGGTTAACGGCATGCTGAACAGCTTTGCCGATGAGACACAGAAACGGGCGATACGACTGGAGTTCCAGCGTATGGGTCTGCAATATGACGGCAGCAAATGGACACTCAGTGGTTTTGACGGACTGCCTATCGTCACCAAAGTAGCCACTACCGTATGGCTCAATGCAAAACAAAGCATTCAGGTGCCTGCCCGTACTGTGCTGGGCAATGAAATCTCCAGGCGGCTTGACTATACTTTATTTGAAAATAAGGGTAAGCATTTCCTGGTACAGACAAATACTGTAACCTATCTGTAACAATAAATTCAATGTAATATGAAACGGCTGATCAGACGTATCGTGGTACACAGTACCGCAAGTTTTGAACCGAGGATATCACAGGTGTACGGCCTCTATCATTACGTAGTGGAGCGCAACGGTGAAATCAAGCGGATACACAATGAAACCACTGTTGTAATGAATACCGAAAGCGTGGATAATGAGGCGGTACATATTGCCTACGCAGGTGGCCGCAACAAGGCAGGCACTATCGGAGACACCCGAACCCCTGCACAGGAAGAAGCACTGTTCAATAAACTGGTGACACTTTCCATCAAATATCCTGCGGCCATCATACAGGGGCATGATGAAATTGTACCGCAGTCTATTTCACCCGGCTTTTTAGTAAAGGACTGGTTAAAACATTACGAACCTGATCTGAAACTTTCCGCAACCGAGTGATTGCCGTAACCCACCTAAAAATTTTAAAATGCTGTTAAAGAACATACAGAACACACTGGCCTTTAAAGGTTATACAATGTACACCCGGCCTTTTGAACTCAATATCGTAGGCATACGGGCCAACAATACAGTTCCCAATACTTTTAATGACACCATCCATGTTTTTTTCGTGGGAGCAAATGGCGGCTGGGTGAATTACAGCTTTAATGCAACAACCGACCCCGGCACGTTCTGGTTGAAAAATCCATTGTCGCCACAGGGTACGGCCATTCTTAAGCCGGGGCATTACCCGGGCTCTCACCAGATTGGACTGCACAGGGGAAAGTACCTGGCGCTGGTGCAGCGTAAACCGCTTCCCGTTATGCGGGATGCCGACCGCAATGCGATGCTCAATTTTTCATCTGCCAGGGTTCAGACGGGTATGTTCGGCATCAATATTCACCGCGCAACGGCGAGTGGCACATCACTGAGTGTTGACAAATATTCAGCCGGGTGCCAGGTGATTGCCAGCAGCAGGGACTTTGCAACATTCATGCAGCTCTGCGAAACACACCGCAGGCTGTATGGTAACATCTTCTCCTATACGCTGATTGACGAAACAGGTGTAATGCCCGAACCGGTAAAAAAAAATCCGTTCCCCTTCATGTTCCCTTTCTTCCCGCAGTCCTGACCGGGCTCGCACTGGCAGGATCAGCCACACTGGCTGCTTACTTAATTATCCGTAACGACTAAACAAATCAGAATGAAAAAGTTTTTTATACAGTTGCTTAAAGACAAAAACGGCAACTACTCATTACGTGAACTGGCTATTGCGCTTATGCTGCTTGCCGTATTCGCAAGCTGGATTGCTATGCAATTTTTTGCAAAGGCAATCCCCGACTTTATGTTCTATTCTTTTATCAGTCTTATCGGAGCAGGATGCTTTGGGTATTCGGTTGAAAAGAAAACCAGCAACGATAATCTTTAAACACAAAAAATGGAAACAACAATCAAAACAAAAACACTCTCTTTTAAACGCTTCAGGAACATTCTGCTGTTCCTCACCGGGATGGCAACCGGGTTTTCCTTTTGCCACTTATTCAGTAGTGTTCATCACAATCATACG
>CAZPXP010000015.1:0-121111 GCA_964590975.1 uncultured Ferruginibacter sp.
CCCTTAATGTTTCAAAAAATACTTAGTCTTTAAACATTAAGGAATTAAGAAACATGAAGTCAACGCTATTAAACCGCATAGCGTCACCGCAAAATCACATACTCCATCGCCATAGAACTTAACTACCCTTAACCCCTTAATGTTTCAAAAAAATACTTAACCTTTAAACATTAAGGAATTAAGAAACATTAAGCCAACGCTATTAAACCGCACAGTGCCGCCACAAAACCACGTACTCCAGCGATATAGGACTTAACTACCCTTAACTCCTTAATGTTTCATTCTCATTACCACCAATAAATAAATATTAAAACTTTCTGTCCGTAGTAAACCGCACCAGTTTTTCCAGCGCTTCATTAACAGGGGAGGAGGGAAATTCACGGAGGATCGCCAGCGCTTCATCGCGGTAAGCATTCATCTTTTCGGTAGCATAGGCGATGCCGCCCGTTGCTTTTACCACTTCGATCACCCTGTCTACCCTCCGGCGGTCTCGGTTCTCGTTCTTAACGATATACACCAATTCGCGGCGGGTAGCTTTATCCGTGTGATTGAGGGTATAGATCAGGGGGAGGGTGAGTTTCTTTTCCTTGATGTCATTGCCCGTAGGTTTACCCACATTGTCTTTACCGTAGTCAAAAAGGTCATCTTTGATCTGGAAAGCCATACCGGTCTTTTCGCCAAAAAGTTTCATCCTTTCGGTAATATGATGGTCATTGGTGGTGCTCCAGGCGCCTACAGCACAGGCAGAAGAAAGGAGAGAGGCCGTTTTATTGCGGATGATCTCAAAATACACCGATTCATCGTAGTTGAGCTTGCGGGCCTTCTCCATCTGCAGCAGCTCACCTTCGCTCATCTGGCGGATCGCATCAGTAAGAATATGCAGTTGTTCATATTCCTTATGGGTGGTGGAGAGAAGCAAGCCCTTCGTAAGAAGATAGTCGCCTACGAGTACGGCGATCTTATTTTTCCAGAGCGCGTTTATCGAAAAAAAGCCTCGTCTTTCGTAAGATTCATCCACTACGTCATCGTGAACCAGTGTGGCAGTATGCAGCAGTTCCACAAGGGCGGCAGCGCGGTAGGTACTTTCGTTGACGGTGCCGTGAAGTTTTCCGCAAAGAAAGATAAACATAGGCCTGAGCTGTTTCCCCTTGCGCCGGATGATGTACTTCATAATACGGTCGAGCATAGGCGCATTTCCTTCTACTGCCACGGCAAACTTCTTTTCGAAAGTCTTCAACTCACTGCCGATAATATCTTTGACAAAGTCCATGCTCAAAAAAGAGGCAATATAACTATAGTATAAACCCTGTCAAAAGAATATTGAAGAAAAACATATTTTGTTTGACGTTTCGGTGTTCAGGGACTATCTTTGCCCCGTTACAAAAAAATAAAATATTTGCTGTTCGCATGCAGCAAACTTTAAAATCCTTCTGTCTTATGCCGGGCTAACGATGATGGGACGGCAAAATTTAAGGAATTTTGGGCAATTCCCGCTATCCAAAAGCCTAAATAAATGCTAAAAAAATTTGGTTTTTAAAACCCAATTGATAATTTTGCAAATAATCAACACGTATATTTCGAAAATTTTTATTAATCATTCAGTTATGGCAAGCAAAAAGTACAAACTATTACTAGGGCTCTTAATGCTCTTGTCATCGGCTTCTTTCGCCCAGATGGGGGGAGGTTACGATGTCTATGATTCCTCTGTTATACCTTCAAAAAGAATGCCCCAGCAAAACGAATTCTGGAATAATGCATACAATTTTCCCGCTAAACCCCGCAATATGTGGGAAGTTGGCGCTTCTGTAGGTATGTTTACCATCAGCGGCGACGTTCCCGCTAAGATCCCTACATTAGGTTTCTCTGCACACGTACGCAAAGCTTTTGGTTATATCTTCTCTATGCGTTTACAATACCTGAACGCAACAGGTAAGGGCATGCACTGGCTTCTGTCTCAGAACTATGCAAAAAACCCAGCCTGGAATGCTTACAATGCTCCCGTTCGCTCAAGCGCCGGCCCGATCGTAGGATCTATCCCCGGTGCACAGCGTTTCGACTATGTGTATTACAACTACAAAGCACAGGTTCAGGACCTGAGCCTGCAAGGTCTCTTCGCCCTGAACAACATCCGTTTCCACAAAAACAAAACCGGATTCAGTGTATATGGTGGTGCCGGTATCGGTGCAACAATCTACCACACCAAGGTTAACGCCCTGGATGCAAACGGCAGGCCCTATACTGCTCTCTTCAACTCTATCGCCAGCGGTACACACAGCAATCGTAAAGATGTGCTGAAACAACTGAAAAATGGCATGGATGACTCTTACGAAACAGACGCCGAAAATCACGGTTCACGCCGTCCAAAAATCGGTAACAATACACTGAAACCCAGTGGTACCGTACTGTTCGGTATGTCATGGAAACTCGGTAAAAGGATCAACCTGGCCCTGGAAGATCGCCACACCTTCATCAAGGATGACCTTCTTGACGGACAACGCTGGCAGGAACAGGCTTGGGGTGATGCATCTCAAACCCGCGACTTCGATTCTTACAACTACCTGTCACTCGGTATCAACTTCAACCTCGGCGCTAAATCTGTTGAACCACTCTGGTGGCTCAACCCGCTCGACTACGCTTACAGCGAGTTGAACAACCCACGTCACATCAAACTGCCTAAACCCGTTCTGAACGATGGCGATGGCGATGGTGTTATCGATCAGCTCGATCGCGAACCCAATACCCCCGCAGGTTGCCCCGTTGATACACACGGTGTAACTAAAGATACAGATGGAGATGGCGTTCCCGATTGTAAAGATAAACAACTGATCACACCTACAGAATGTCAACCCGTTGACGCTGATGGTATCGGTAAATGCCCTGAACCCGAATGCTGCAAAAAGATCGTTCCCGTTGAAGTTGCTAAAGAATGTCCCTGCGACTATCCCAGCATCGCTTTCAAAGGTAACAGCATCGTACTCAGCGCAGACGCAAAAGCAATGCTCGCTTCAGTAGCTGCAAAAATGAAAAATAATCCCGATTGTAGTGTTACCGTAAACGGATACTCTGGCACTTCCAAAGCAGAACAGGCCGTATGTAACAAAAGGCTCGACGCTATCAAAGTATATCTCTCTGAAAAAGAAGGTATCAGCGCCGACAGGATCAATGTTAACTGCGAAGTAGGTGGCACCGGTGATAAAAACACTGTAGATATCAAGTGTAATTAATAAACTAAGTAATAGTTCCACTTTTTGCTCAATGATAACCCTCCCCGCTTGGGGAGGGTTTTTTTATATCCTTTAAGCCCCTCAACCGGGGTTTCACATAACATTAACGGGCTTTTTTTGGCTGTTTGTAATTTTCAGGGCAGTTTTGATCAAAATACTTTAATTTTGTCCTCCTTTATGAAGTTATTCAAGGTTTTATTGTCAGTTCTGTTTATTGCCCTTGTCGCCAGCTCCTGTAATAAGTTCTCCAGGGTGATGAAAAGCAAGGACTTTGAGTATAAGCTCAAAATGGCAGACGAGTACTACGAAGCAAAGAAGTATAAGAACGCCAAAGATCTCTACGAAGAGCTGTTCTCCGTCTATAAAGGCACACAGCGCTTCGAAGACATCTACTACCGATTCGCCTATTGTCACTATTACATGAAGCTCTACAGAGACGCAGAAAACCTCTTTAAAGGCTTTCTTGAAGTGTTTCCCAACAGTGCCAAAGCAGAAGAGGTCGATTATATGCACGCGTACTGCTTTTACAAACAGTCGCCCAAACTGGAGCTCGAACAGACCAGCACAACAAAAACCATCGGGTTGATGCAGGCCTTTATCAATACACATCCCGGGTCGGCAAGAAACAAAGATGCCTCAGATATCATCGATAAATGCAGGATCAAGCTGGAACAAAAAGAATACCGCGCCGCAAGCCTGTACTACAACCTCGGCCAGTACCGCGCTGCAGCCATCTCCTTTACCAGCCTGATGAATAATTTCCCGGAATCAACCAAAGGCGACGAATACAAGCTTATGGTGGTCAAATCGTATTACCAGTTTGCCAAACTGAGTATCGTAGACAGGCAGATTGAACGCTACGAAAAAGTGATTTCGGAATACCAGGATTTTAGTGACCGCTTCCCCGAGAGCAACCTGCTCAAAGACGCGGAGAGTTATAGTAAATTGAGTCAAAACAATATTAACGACATAAAAAATGAGCAAGCTAAGACGTCAGCAAAGCGCTAATACCAGTAATGTGGTAGAGCCCAAAAAGTTATCTGAGATGAAAGACAAAACAGGTAACATTTATGAATCTATTGCCATTATCGCCAAACGCGCAAACCAGATCAATATCTCCCTGAAAGAGGAACTGCACAATAAGCTGGAAGAATTTGCCAGCCATACAGACAGCCTCGAAGAAATTCATGAAAATAAAGAACAGATCGAGATATCAAGAGCTTACGAACGTATGCCTAATCCCGCACTGCTCGCTACAGCCGAATTTCTCGAAGACAAAGTGTACTTCAGGAAGAACGATGAAGACCTTTTCCGCTAAGGATGAAACAAAGCACATTTCATTTTTGCATAACTTTTGCATAAGTTGTTATAATTTTAACGGTGGTACTAAACCACCGTTTTTTCATGCTCAAAGGAAAGAAAATATTATTGGGTGTATCCGGTAGCATCGCAGCATACAAAACAGCTACCCTCGTACGGCTGCTTGTAAAAGCAGGCGCCGAAGTAAAAGTGATCATGACCCCCGCTGCTACGGAGTTTATCACCCCGCTCACCCTTTCCACGCTCTCACGCCATGAAGTGCTCAGCACACTCGCTACAGACGACTCCTGGGCCAACCACGTAATGCTCGGCCGCTGGGCAGATATTATGCTCATGGCCCCCTTAAGCTGCAACACACTGGCTAAAATGGCCAATGGTTACTGCGATAACCTCCTTATGGCGGTTTATCTCTCAGCAACCTGCCCCGTAGTGGTAGCACCAGCTATGGACGAAGACATGTGGCGCCATCCCGTCACCCGCCGTAATATCGATACAATTAGCAGTTATGGCAACGCAGTTATCCCCGTAACACATGGCGAACTCGCCAGCGGCCTCACGGGCGATGGCCGCATGGCAGAACCCGAAGCCATCATCGATTGGCTGGAACAGTATTTTACTACCTCCGCACAGCTTAAAGACAAAAAAGCACTCGTTACCGCAGGCCCTACCCACGAAGCCATCGACCCCGTCCGCTTTATCGGTAACCACTCCTCAGGTAAGATGGGCATTGCACTGGCCGCAGAACTCGCTGCCCGGGGCGCCGAAGTAACACTCGTACTGGGCCCCTCCGCCGAAGAACCCCCCGCAGGCATAAGGGTGGTGCGCGTAAAATCTGCCGAAGAAATGTATGATGTCTGCCAGCAGGTGTTTGGCAATACAGACATCACCGTTATGAGCGCCGCCGTAGCCGATTATACCCCCGTAACCGTTGCAGACCAGAAAATAAAAAAAGACAGCGGCCAGTTCAGTATAGAGCTTACCCGCACACGCGATATACTCGCCAGCCTCGGGCAAAAGAAAAAAGAAGGGCAGTTACTCGTGGGCTTTGCACTCGAAACCCACGACGAAAGAACATACGCACTCAAAAAGCTGCACGCCAAAAATGCCGATATGATCGTGCTCAACAGCATGAACGACTCAGGCGCAGGCTTTGGATACGACACCAACAAAATCACTATTTTTGATAAACAGGGTAACGAATATCCCTTCGCCGTAAAGTCGAAAAAAGAAGTTGCGGTAGATATAGTTAATACCATAATTCATTTGCTTCATGCACAAGCTTAAATTACTGCTGGCGGCACTGTCCATCACCTGCGTCGTACAGGCACAGGAACTGAAGGCGAGGGTAAATGTGGTTGCCACACGTATAGGCACCAATGTTAACCGCAACGTCTTCATGACACTGCAAACAGCGCTGACCAACTTCCTCAACAACAGGAAATGGACAAACGACGTGTTCCAGCCCGGCGAGAAAATAGAATGCAACTTCCTGCTCAACCTCGATGCCACAGAAGAAGCCAACGTCTACAACGCCTCGCTTACCATACAGGCCGCACGCCCGGTATTCAATACCAGTTATCTCTCGCCCATCATTAATTTCCAGGATGAAAAAGTCAACTTCAAATATGTGGAGTTCCAGCCCGTAGAGTTTAATGAAAACAGGGTAACAGGCTCTGATGCACAGGTCAGCAACCTTACCGCCGTATTCGCCTACTACGCATACATGATCCTCGGGTTCGATTACGCGTCATTCTCATCCCATGGCGGGGAACCCTATTTCCAGAAAGCACAGAACATCGTTAACAACGCTCCCGATGGCCGTGGTATATCCGGCTGGCGCGCTTTCGATGGTATCCGTAACCGCTACTGGCTCGTAGAAAACATGCTCAATACAAGGTACACCGTAATGCACGATATCTATTACAACTACTACCGCCTCGGCATGGATAAATTTTATGAAGATGAAGCCGTAGCCCGTGTAGAAATACTAAACGTGCTTAACCTCATGAACAATTTTAATACCGATAATCCCAATACCATGATCAACCAGTTCTTCTTCCAGGGTAAGTCCAAAGAACTGGTACAGGTATTTGCAAAAGCCACCCCGCCAGATAAAGCCCGGGCAAAAGAGCTGCTGGTTAAGATGGATATAACCAATGCCAACACGTATAAAGAAGAACTGAAATGAGGTACCGGCTTACAGGTATATTGATGATCCTCTTGATTTCATGCAGCAAATCTAAAGTGCCAAAAGACATACTGAAGCCTGAAGAAATGCAGGCCGTACTGTGGGATATGACAAAAGCAGACGTATACACCAACGATTTTGTCATCAGGGATACATCAAAAAATGCAGTTGTTGAAAATGCTAAAATGCAGCAGCAGATACTGATGATACACCATACCACCAGGGAAAACTACCTGAAGAGTTTTGATTACTATGTACAAAAACCAGAACTGATGAAAGCCATGCTCGATACCATAACAGCAAGGGTTGGACGAAGAAAGAGCAGGATCGATACCGGCGATGCAGGTGGTATAAAGCTGAACAGGGCACAATAACGATTGGAGCATAAACAGAAAACACATACACAAACAACGATTGATGAATAAGATATGTAATGATGCAGACGAAGCCATCCGCGATATACACAACGGAGCCGTGCTCATGCTGGGTGGTTTTGGCCTCTGTGGTATCCCCGAAAATTGTATCAGCGCACTGGTAAAGAAAAAAGTAACAGGCCTCACCTGTATATCCAATAACGCCGGGGTCGACGATTTTGGCATCGGGCTGATGCTCATACAAAAACAGGTAAAAAAAATGATCTCCTCTTATGTAGGAGAAAACGCCGAATTTGAACGCCAGCTCCTGAGCGGCGAGCTCGAAGTAGAACTTATCCCGCAGGGCACCCTCGCCACCCGCTGTATGGCGGCAGGCTATGGCATGCCCGCCATCTTTACCCCCGCAGGCGTAGGAACCGAAGTGGCTGAAGGAAAAGAAGTGCGCAGCTTCAATGGTAAAGATTACCTGCTCGAATACGCTTTCGATGCCGATTTTGCCATCGTAAAAGCCTGGAAGGGCGATACCATGGGTAACCTGGTTTATAAAGACACAGCAAGGAACTTCAATCCCATGATGGCTATGGCAGGTAAAATCACCATCGCCGAAGTGGAAGAACTCGTACCCGCAGGCACGCTCGATCCCAACCTGGTGCACACGCCAGGTATCTATGTACACCGCATCTTCCAGGGTAAGGATTATGAAAAACGCATCGAACAGCGAACCGTACGCGCCAAAAAATAATCCTCCACATCAACCCATTACACACAAGTAAAAGAACGACCGTCAGCTATGGCATTAGATAAAAACCAGATTGCACAACGCATTGCCCGGGAACTCAGGGATGGCTATTACGTCAACCTGGGCATTGGTATCCCCACCCTCGTGGCAAACTATATCCCCGAAGGCATCAACGTAGTGCTGCAAAGCGAAAATGGCCTGCTGGGTATGGGCCCCTTTCCTGAAGAAGGCAGGGAAGACCCCGACCTGATCAATGCAGGTAAGCAAACCATTACTACCGTGCCCGGCTCATCTTTCTTCGACAGCGCCCTTAGCTTCGGCATGATCCGTGCCGGTAAGGTAGACCTTACCGTACTCGGTGCCATGGAAGTAAGCGATACCGGCGATATTGCCAACTGGAAAATACCCGGCAAAATGGTAAAGGGAATGGGTGGCGCAATGGACCTGGTGGCCAGTGCAAGAAACATCATTGTGGCCATGATGCACACCAATCCGAAAGGAGAATCCAAATTGCTGCCCGCCTGCACACTACCCCTCACCGGCGTACGCTGTGTAAAGAAAGTATTGACCGACCTCGCCCTGCTCGATATTACTGATGATGGTTTCCTCCTGCTCGAAAGAGCGCCCGGCGTAAGTGTAGACGAGATCCGCAGCAAAACAGCGGGCCGCCTCGTAGCATCAGATAATGTGCCCGAAATGATATTCTGATAAACTTGCAACAAAAAAATACCAACAGCACCATCAGGTACCGTTGGTATGCTCAGTTAGTGACCGGGAGCAGCGCTCCGGATGGGTGAGACTGCATGTAATGATTTCCTGCACGTCAGCATACCCTTCCTTTGTTGTCCCGGTAGCATCTTCATCCGGGTGTTTCCAGATTAATCCGCGTTTTCCTCCGACAGCAACTGCCCGGCAAAAATGTCTGTTTAAGTAGCCATATCGGTGCTGTTTCCTGTCTGCCTGCAAGTCCTGCCGTTTACCTTTCCTTCCTGTTTGATCTTATTAAAAGTAGTGTTGATCGCTGGGTTATCAGTTAGTACTTCGTGCTTTGTATAGTAAAATTACGGTGATCCAACAGATGTTAAAACAGTAATCAATCAGTAACCTGTTGAAGTAAACAGAAAACCATATTTTGTATATGAATGACGCCAGGCCGCTATTTTTCGAGCCGGTCGTTCAGCAGTTCCCTGTAATGTCTGCCTATGGGGAGTCTCTCTTTTCCAATCTCTACCTCAATAGCAGAGTAAGCATCAATCCTGCAGCGCGATACAATATACGAACGGTGTATTCGTATAAAATCTTTGGGTAACTGTGCTTCAAGCTGCCCCAGTTGCAGCTTGGCCAGTAGCCATTTACCATTACTGGTGTATATTTTCACATACTCCTTCAGGCTTTCTATATAAAGAATATCAGCATAATTGATCCTGATCCTTTTCTTATTGCTGCTGATAAAAAGACTGCTCTTTTCTTCCGCAGGTGTTGGTGTTGCTGCCTTGCGCTGGTGTTCCGCAGCCTTGTTTACCGCCTGCATAAAACGGCTGAACTCTATCGGCTTAAGCAAATAATCAACAGCATCCAGTTCAAAGCCCTGCACGGCATACTCATGATAGGCGGTGGTAAAGATCACCGCGGCTCCATTATTCAGCATTTTTGCAAAGGCATTGCCCTTTAGTTTAGGCAGGTGAATATCAAGAAAAATAATATCCGCATGGGTAGTCTTTAATACCTCAAGCGCACTGATGGCATCGGCATAATGCGCTGTCAGTTCCAGGAAGGGCACTTGGCCAATATAATCTTTCAGCACATCTGCTGCCAGCGGTTCATCTTCAACAATAATGCAGTTTAGCTTTTTCATGTTACATAAGATTAAGTTCCAGCTTAATATCAAAACAGTTCGGCTGCCTGGCGATCTCAAGCCGGTGGGCGGGGTAGATCAGCGCCAGTTGGCGCTGTACATTCTGCAGGCCGATACCATTCATTGCCTCCGGCTCTTTCTCCGTACTTTCACTGGAATTCTGTACATGGAAAACCAGCTTCCCCCTCTTAACGCTGAGCTGTATATAGATAAACGCCTGGTGCCTGCTTTCCCCCGCACCGTGCTTAAAGGCATTCTCTATAAACGGCAGCAGTATCAATGGAGCGATCTGCATATCCGGGTCGTCAATATCTTTATTAAATACCAGGTCAAGCTTGTTGCCATGCCTGATACGCTCCAGCTCGGTATAATCTTCCAGCACCTTTACCTCTTCACTGATGCTGATCGTTCTTCTTTCAGACTCATACAACATAAAGCGGAGCAGCTTAGACAGGCGCATTACCACATCCGGTGTTTGGGGAGCCTGCTTTCTCGCCAGTGAATAAATATTATTAAGCGTATTGAATAAAAAATGGGGGTTGATCTGCGACTTCAGGAACTTAAGTTCCGAGATGATCTTCTCCCTCTCAAAAAGTAATGCACTCTCCTTCGCTTTCTGCGAAATATGATAATACTCAAGTATCATAAGGATGGCCACAGGGCCGATCATATCGAAGAAATTAACATTAAGCACATAGAAATCAAACAACGGTCTCAGTGGCTTTGGACGGGCATAAATCACAGGGGTAACATAATAGTAAAACAGTAAGCGGAATATTACCAGCGCACACAGCACCGCCGCTACAACAATAAGCATATTCACCCATGCACTGTAACGTTTGGGAAACTCCCTGCGGATAAAAATATAAACCAAAAAATAACCAAGACCCACTTTGGGAATGAGAGAGACCAGCACCCCCGTTACGCTCTGGTATATACGGGTAAACATAGACGACTCCCCGTAACTTACCAGGAATTCAAAATAGGAATCAATTACCAGGTACAACAGCCAGAACCCGATAAAATAGACTATCCTGTTTTTCATAGTCAAATATCCGCATAATGTCAGAAGAAGGATGGAAAAAAATAGATGAACTGCCACCTGGCGTATATCAACGTCACAATTTCCCGGCCCGCCCGGGCAAACAGGCCCTATGCCCTGGGCAGTGTAAAGTAAAAGGTACTGCCCTTACCCAGCTCGCTCTCCACCGCAATATCCCCGCCATTTTTGGTAATAAACTCTTTGCAGAGCATCAGCCCCAGCCCCGTACCCGATTCATTAGCCGTACCCTTGGTAGTAAAATAAGTACTGCCAAAAAGAGATTTGAGGTTCTCGCTACTAATGCCTGTGCCGGTATCACGTACAAACACCTTTACCTCGTCGTCTGTAATAGAGGCATCAACAGATACCTCACCGTTCTGGGGGGTAAACTTAATAGCATTGGAAAGCAGGTTGCGCAGCACCAGGTTAATCATATCCTTGTCCGCATAGATATAGATCGGCATGCTGATCTTCGCATTCACATACACCCGCTTGTTCTCCGCCTGCAAACGCAGCAACTGCTGCACCTCTTTCACCATAACGGCAATATCAAGCAATTGCGGGTTGATCGTATTACCCTGCATCTGGCTCTTGGCCCATTGCAGCAAATTCTCCATTAACCCCGTAGTATAGTTAATATCGTTAATAATATCCGGTACCAGTAATACCAGCTCGTCGCCCGGCAGGTTATAACGCTGCACATTGGCAAAGAGATTCCTGAGCCCGTATATCGGCGTTTTAAGATCGTGCGATATGATGGAGAACAGCCTGTTCTTTACTGCGTTCAGCTCCTGCAACTGTGCAGTCTGGTTTTCGAGCTGTACCGCTTTAATGGCAATATCCGCCCGTTGCTTCTGTATCTCGGCATTCTGTCTTTCCAGCTCTTCATTCTTACTTAAGATAAGTTTCTGGTAACTCGTATTTTCCTTCTTGATCATGAAGAGGCCCAGAAAGATAAACGCAGCCGATACAATATGGTTGGCCATGTAGAAAGGAAAATTGATCACCTCAAGCCGGTAAGTATAGTCTTTATAAAATACAAAAACCACAAAATAGCAGGCCATCGTATACAGAATAGCCGGTATAATATAGCGCAGGTTCTGGAGAAAGAATATTGCCAGTACGCCATAGAGGATAAAGAATAATTGTATGCCCACATCAATGCTGCCAGCATATACCAGGGCAGTCACCGTCGGGTACATTAAAAAGTACCACATCATCGAAAACGTGTACCGGCGGTAGTAATTCGCAAAGAGTACCACGAGGCTGATCACCAGTGGAGAACAGGCCACTACCCAGGCAATAGGAGGCAGGTAGCCGCTGCCGCATAAACCGGCAATAGGAGTGGCAATACCAGTAAGTAAGCCAAAGAAATTAATTTGATTAAAGATACCGAGCCTCCGTTTTTCATAGTCATCCATATCAGCGGTAGCCCCGATAGATTTGATCCGTTGCAGGAAATTTGCTGCTGGGTTCATAGCAATTGGTTTGTTGGTTTCAGGTAAAAACTAATGTAAATCTAATAATTCAGCCGGAATTTCAGCAGAAGAAGCAAACGGGGCGGTCGCTTCAGGTGGGATATTGGATGGATATACAATTACGCTACACAGACAAATACGCAGAATTGATAAGGCCGGTTTGGAGTACAGGGCAGATTTTATACTTATGATAATCAGTCGTAATAAGGCTTTGGGCCATAAAAAAAGCTGCTCCCGTGAAAAGGAGCAGCCTTCTTATACTTTTACCGGCAATTATTCTGCTTTAGCTTCATTGGCAGCAGCAGCTTCGCCACCTTCCATTTTCTTCTTCAGGTCTGCCAGCGCACTCAGATCACCAAGAGTAGATTTTTCAACCTTGTTCTGGATGTTCTTAACCGCTTTCTTGGTAGATTCAGCTTCAGCCTGGGCCTCCTTACGGTGAATCTGCTTTTCCTCTTCTTTAGCAGCTTCCCACAGGCGGGTATGGCTGAGCACGATACGTTTGTCGTTACGGTCAAATTCAATCACCATAAACCTGTCCTGTGCATCAGCGCCGATGGTAGTACCATCTTCCTTGTGCAGGTGGCGTGCTGGTGCAAATCCTTCCAGGCCATAGGGCAGTTGTACCACTGCACCCTTATCATCTTTCCTGATAACCGTACCTTCATGAACGCTTCCCACAGGGAAAGTATCCGCCAGTGTATTCCAGGGATCTTCTTCGATCTGTTTGTGACCAAGTTGCAGCTTGCGGCCGTCTTTGTCAATGTGCATGATCACCACTTCAATGGTATTACCCACTTTAGTGTACTCATTGGGGTTATTGAAGCGCTTCAGCCAGCTCAGGTCGCTGATATGGATCATACCACCGATACCCGTAGCCAGTTCTACAAACACACCATAAGGAGTAATGTTTTTTACAACACCACTATGCCTGCTGCCTTCAGGGAACTTAACTTCGATATCACCCCATGGATCGCCGGTCATCTGTTTGATAGACAGGCTCATCTTACGGGTATCTTTATCAAGCGTTACCACTTTAGCTTCGTGCTCATCATTGAGTTTGAAGAACTCTTTAGCGTTGATAGGCGTGTTGGCCCATGTAATTTCACTTACGTGTACCAGGCCTTCAACACCGGGCATAATTTCGAGGAATGCACCGTAATCTTCGATATTCACCACTTTACCTTTAACGATCTCACCTTCTTTAATGGTAGCATCAAGAGTATCCCATGGATGAGGAGTAAGTTGTTTCAGGCCAAGGCTGATGCGTTTTTTATCATCATCAAAATCAAGTACCACTACGTTCAGTTTCTGATCCAGTTTCAGTACTTCGCTCGGATGGTTGATACGGCCCCAGCTGATATCAGTGATATACAGCAGACCGTCTAAGCCGCCGAGGTCAAGAAATGCACCGAAGTCCGTAATGTTCTTGATTGTACCTTCCAGAACCTGTCCTTTCTCCAGTTTACCCATGATCTCAGCACGCTGTGCTTCGATATCACTTTCGATAAGGGCTTTGTGAGATACAACGGCATTCTTAATCGTTTCGTTGATCTTAACCACTTTGAATTCCATCGTCTTACCAACAAACTGATCGTAATCAGTTACAGGTTTAACGTCAATCTGCGAACCAGGCAGGAAGGTTTCCATACCAAACACATCTACGATCAGACCACCCTTAGTTTTGCTGGTAACCAAACCGGTAACAATCTCACCAGTTTTGTGTACTTCCATAATGCGCTCCCATGCCCTGCTTGTGCGGGCCTGTTTGCGGCTCAGGTGAAGATTACCATCGCGGTCTTCTTTTTCCACCACCATCACTTCAACAATATCACCCACTTTAATACCGCCGGCAATATCGCGGAATTCATTGAGCGAAATAAGGCCGTCACTTTTGAAGCCGATATTAACCACTGCGTCGGTTTTGGTCAGCGCTTCAATAGTAGCCTGGATCATTTCACCGTCGTTGATCTGCCTGAAAGTGTTCTCATACACGCTGTCGTATTTAGCCTTTTCGTCGGCAGTGTAATACGTTACGTTACGTTTGTCAACACTCCAGTCAAAATCGTCGTGCGAACTAACCACAGCAGGTTCATTTGTTGTCGCAGCAGCTACCGGCTCAGCAACAGTCTCTTCTGTTGGTGCACCCGCAGTCTCACCTGCATCTGCGTTTAATTGTTTTGTTAAAAATTTTGTGAACATGTTTATACCCAAATGGTTTAAATTTTGGGAGAGCAAAGGTAAGCCTAATAATCCGGATTTAATCCCCCGAAAGCCATATTTTTCGGGCTTTTCAGGCAAAAAACAACCCGTCAAATGTCATTTGGCTTCAAAAAAGGTACTTTTCCCGGCTTTGTAATCCATATCCCTTCTTTTATCTTCGCCGTATGAGCAAGTATCTCATAGTAGGTCTGGGCAATGCCGGCAGCGAATACGCCAATACCCGTCATAATATCGGGTTCGACGTGGTAAATGCCTTTGTTGCCCGCCATTCGGGGAGTTTCAGCGTAGACCGGTTAGCTTACCGCGCCGTGGTAAAGGTAAAAGGAAAGACTTTTGTCTGCATCTGCCCCACCACCTACATGAACCTCAGCGGTAAAGCTTTTAAATACTGGGTAGATAAAGAAAAGATAGCCCTTGAACACACGCTGACGGTGGTAGACGATCTTGCCCTGCCCCTTGAAAAGATAAGGCTGAGGGGAAGCGGTTCGCATGCAGGACATAATGGTCTTCGGGATATCCAGACCGTTATGAATACAGACCAGTACCCTAAACTCCGGTTTGGTATCGGTAGTCAGTTTCCGAAAGGAATGCAGGCCCATTTTGTGCTTGGCATGTGGAAAAATGAAGAATTACCCATTGTAAAGCTCAAAATAGAGAAATGCGTTGAAGTAATAGAAGAATTTGCATTAATCGGGCTGGAACGCACTATGAATAACGTAAACAATATCGTATTTACCGCCGGGTAGCTCATGTGGATAATTGTTTTTTTTGTTCTAATTTCTTTACTTTCGTTGAAAATAACAGGGAAGCCAAAGCCAAACCTTTGCTATGAAGATAATTTGTATAGGACGAAACTACGCGGATCACGCCAAGGAGTTAGGGAATGACGTACCAGACGAACCCGTCATCTTTATGAAACCCAAAAGTGCCCTTCTCCAGGGACATACACCATTCTACTACCCCGAATTTACCAACGAACTGCATTACGAATGTGAACTGGTACTCAGGGTATCGAAAAATGGTAAATACATACCCGAGCGCTTTGCCAGCAATTACTATAATGCCGTTACGGTAGGTATAGATTTTACCGCCCGCGACGTACAGGACGAGCTTAAGGCAAAGGGCCTGCCCTGGGAAAAAGCAAAAGCATTTGATAATTCCGCAGCAGTAGGACGCTTTATTGATATTACCCCCGCCCTCAACAGGAAGAACATCAATTTCTGCCTGTATAAGAACAAAGAACTCGTACAGCAGGGTAATTCCGGTAAAATGATCTTCAACTTCGACTCTATTGTGGCTCATATTTCCAACTACTTCTCACTTAATATCGGCGACCTCATCTTCACGGGTACCCCCGCCGGCGTTGGTGAGTGCGTGGTAGGCGATGAACTTGAAGGATTTATTGAAGACGATAACCTGCTCTCTTTGGATGTTAAATAAGATAATTGAAGCCGCCCTCTGGCGGCTTTTTAATACCCCCGGCACAACGCCTCGGGAGTTTATTCCTGCCACCCGCATATAAAGAAAAGAAGCACTGTTTACAGGTGCGCTTTATTTTATACTTTGCAGCCGATTTATTTTCAACGATGATTGCAGAAGAATCCCTTTTAAAGGCCTGGCGCCTGATGTGTACAGCAAGAGCTATGGCCCTGACATACGAAGCAAACCGCCAAACATGCCGGTATGTACATTCTACCAGCCGTGGCCATGAAGCCATACAGCTCGCCACGGCTTTCCAGTTACAGCCCTGCGACTTTGTAAGTCCTTATTACCGTGATGAGAGCATCCTGCTCGGTCTTGGGTTTTCACCAGGTGAGCTCATGCTGCAATTACTGGCCAAGGGTACCGATATATTTACCGCCGGCCGCGAATACTATTCCCATCCCAACTACCGGGGTGCAGACAAACCCACCATCATTCACCAGAGCAGTGCCACCGGTATGCAGGTAATTCCTGCCACCGGTATAGCCCAGGGATTACAGTACCTCGATACGATATCATCACCCCTGTACCGGAGGGGACAAGGAGGAGCCAATCCTGTAGTGATCTGCTCACTGGGAGATGCCAGCATGACAGAAGGCGAAGTGAGCGAAGCATTGCAGTTTGCCGCCCTGAAACAACTGCCGGTCATCTACCTCGTGCAGGATAACAACTGGGGTATCAGCGTAAGTGCAGAAGAAGCCCGGAGTATGACAGCCTACGAATATGCCGCAGGCTTTAAAGGCATTAACCGCGTAGCGGTAGATGGGAGTGATTTTATCGCCAGCTATAATACGATGCAGTCCGTAGTAGAAGAAGTACGGCAGAAAAAACATCCCGTTCTTGTACACGCCACAGTTCCCCTGCTTGGCCATCATACCAGCGGGGTACGCAAGGAGTTTTACCGTACCACGGAAGACCTCGACCTGCACAGCCAGCAGGACCCATTGCTCAAGCTGGAACAGCAACTGCTGCACAGAGGCATTACACCGGAACAACTGAACAGCATCGACGACGAAGCAGTACAATATGTTGCCGCACAATTTGCCCAAGCCGTAGCAGCACCCGAACCCGATCCGCAGACGGTAGCGACCCATGTGTTTGCTCCCGCTGCAATAACCCGCGAATCCGGAGTACGTACCCCTGCCGGAAAAGAAAAGATCATTATGGTAGACGCTGCCCTCTTTGCCATACGGGAGATCATGGAAGAATACCCGGAAGCTGTATTATATGGTCAGGACGTGGGCCGCAGGCTGGGTGGCGTTTTCCGCGAAGCCGCTACACTCGCAGAACGCTTTGGCGATCACCGTGTATTCAATACCGCCATCCAGGAAGCCTATATCATTGGCTCTACCGTTGGCATGAGCGCAGTAGGCATTAAACCAATTGTTGAAGTACAGTTTGCCGATTATATCTACCCCGGCTTTAACCAGCTCGTTACCGAAATATCCAAAAGCTGTTACCTGAGTAATGGCCGTTTCCCCGTGCAGACCCTCATCCGTATCCCCATCGGGGCTTACGGCGGCGGCGGGCCTTATCACAGCGGAAGTATAGAAACTACCCTGTTGAGCATCAAGGGGATAAAAGTGGTTTACCCATCCAATGCCGCTGATATGAAGGGGCTGATGAAAGCTGCCTTTCTCGATCCCAACCCGGTTATTATGCTCGAACACAAGGGCCTTTACTGGAGCAAGGTACCCGGTACCGAAGAAGCACGCTGCGTGGAACCGGCTGCAGATTACGTTATCCCGCTGGGTAAGGGCGCTGTTGCTTTGGCTGCCGGTACAGACAGGATAGCCGAAGGCGACAGTTGCTGTGTATTGACCTATGGTATGGGCGTATACTGGGCAAAAGCTGCCGCACAACAATTTCCCGGCAGGGTAGAAGTAATAGACCTGCGCACCCTGTACCCGCTCGACGAAGAGCTCGTGATGGACACGGTACAAAAACATGGCAAATGCCTCGTGCTTACCGAAGAGCAGGAATACAATTCTTTTGCAGAAGCCCTCGCCGGCCGGATATCCCGCACCTGCTTCCGTTCGCTCGACGCCCCCGTTCAGGTGCTGGGTGCACTCAACCTGCCCGCAGTACCAATGAATATGATCCTCGAACAGGCCATGCTGCCAGGCGCTGAAAAAACAGCAGAAGCCATCCGGCGTTTGTTGGGAGATTAACCCGCCATGGCGCCCCGGTAATACCACGTGTTATATATAATGAAATAGCCCCGCAAGTTAACGGGGCATTCAGATATCACAAGCATAAAAAGTCGTTATTTCACCTTCTTCAGCAGCATTACATAGCCGCAAAGTGTTTTCTTTTTCTTATTCACCTGCACAGGCTTCATCATATGGTATTCCGAGAACTTGGGTATGTAAGAGTAGCTGATTACATTGCCATCCACATCACCCCACATCTTCTTCTGGTAAACCACCTGCTTTTCATCCCAGTCAAACATCCGTACCTCATATAATTTAGAAGTATAATCGCCGATAAACACAAACTGGTACCACGTACCCTGTGTCAATGGAACAATAACGGGCATTTCATACTCGCTCTCCATAGTCATGGAAGCTTCTTTAAGTACAACAAATCCCTGGCTGATATAAAGTTGTTTAAGGCTGTCTGCCTGGTGAAGAATGGAAGGGTCCGAACATGCGCTCTGCCGGATAACGTCCTGTGCCGACGCACGGTTAACCATTAGGGTAGTTATGATCAGGGCGGTAAGTAAAATACGGTAGGTCATTTGCCTTTTTCAATTTGATAATGGATATTTCCGGAAACTGACCAGTTAAGACCGCTGGTTTATGACGGTAAAACACTAATCACCTTCAATACACTAACGATCATAGTGAACCAATATTGTGCCAAACCTTCTTTTACCAACCTTTTTAATACTAAACAGGGTAGGGCTAATCCTTATGAAGGTACAGAGAGTTAGCCTGGCTTAAAGAAGTCATTACCAGGTCATTAATGCAAACATTGGCCGGCAGGCTGGTACAATAGCACACCACATCAGCGATATCGGCACCCGAAAGCGGCTGAAAACCCTCATACACTCCGCTGGCTTTTAGCTGGTCGCCCTTGAACCGCACCAGCGAAAACTCCGTTTCGGTGGCCCCGGGGTGTACCGCCGTTACCTTTATGCCATGCCGGAGCAGGTCTATCCTCATCGACTGGCTAAGCGCATCCACCGCCTGTTTGGAAGCGCAGTACACATTCCCCTTTTCGTACACCTCTTTAGCAGCCGTTGAACCTATATTGATAATATGCCCCCTGTGCCTCGGTATCATCAACGGAAGTACAGCCCTTGTGGTATAGAGTATGCCGTTTACATTCGTCCTGAGCATCGTATCCCAATCGTCAAGGTCGGCATCCTCAAAATATTCCCTGCCCAGCGCAAGCCCGGCATTGTTTATCAGTATATCTATCTCCAGCCAGTCTTCCGGCAACTGGGCAACTCCACTAAATACGGCATCCCTGTCCTGTACATCGAAGCAGAGCGTAAATACCCTGATCTTATGGCGGAGTTCAAGCTCATCCTTCAGGGTTTGCAGCCGGTCAGCCCTTCTGCCGGTAAGAATAAGGTTGTCACCCTGCAGGGCAAATTTCTCAGCACAGGCTTTTCCTATACCCGAAGTAGCCCCTGTAATAAAAACGATTCTGTTCATAATACAAATGTACAGGAGGATAGGGAACACGAAGTGCACCGTTGATAAAATAAAAAATGGAAGTATAGATTTTCTACCGGATCAGTACCGCGTAGCCCTTCTTGGTAATAGTAACATTTTTATAATCGACACCCTGCGCCATCCATACATAGGTATCTGCCTGCTGGGGTTTACCCGCAAAAGTACCATCCCAACCCTTACCCTTCTCACTGGTGCTGAAGAGCAACTGCCCCCACCGGTTATACACCCTGAAATATTCAAGCGATTTCATGCCAAGCAGGATGGGCCGGAGCACATCATTAAGCGCATCACCATTGGGAGTAAAGGCCGTAGGAACATACATGCTGGCTTCTACACGGTAAACAGTTACGCGGATGCTGTCGCGGCCCTCGCAGCCCGCTGTAGTGGTAACCAGCAGATGGTATTCAATATTATTTTCCGGCAATGCCACCGGGTTGCGGGTAATGGTGCTGGTAAGCCAGTCGCCGGGCTCCCAGAGGTAATTGTCGCCACCACTGCCGTTGAGTTGGAGAGGTTCACCGGCAACCACCGACGTATCCCTCGGTCCTGCATCAGCCATAACCTTAGGATAAACCCTTACCCATACCGTGTCTTTGGCAGGTTTGGGGCAACCAAGCGTATCCGATACCGTTACAATATAGCGGATGTTAGCCGTAGGGTTGGTCACTACCGGGTTGGGTATGTTTACACTGCTCAGGAAGGTAGAAGGGCTCCAGAAATAGCTCGATCCTCCGCTGGCCTGCAACTGCCCGGATGTACCCAGGCAAACGGTGGTATCATTACCTGCTGCCGCCCGCGGGTAAGGCACAACAGTAAGTGTAACAGAATCGCGGCTCTGGCATTTACCAATATTACCCACCACATAATATTTTATCGTTGCTAAAGGAGTAGTAAACGGTCTTTTCACGTCATCCCTGTCCAGGTAAGACGAAGGCGTCCATTTGTAACTCAGGGCATCACTGTTCACATTAAGGAAGAAACCATCCGTACGGCAAACAGTAGTATCATTACCCGCATCCAGTGTTACAAATTGTTTTACATCAACAAAAACAGAATCCCTGCTCTGGCACCCAAAGACATCCGTGAGCGTGGTGTAATACCAGGTCGGTACATCCGGGCTTACCAGCGGCGCAGGCCCGCTAAGGCTGCTGATGTTATAATTGGGCGTCCAGGTAAAATTGCCGGTGCCCGTTCCCGTAAGCTGGAGCGTATCTGTCGAACAGATCAGGGTATCATTCGTAACGGTAAGTTCAGGTAATGTTCTTACCGTAACCATAATAGTATCCTCCCTCAGCCTGGCACAACCCGTTACACCCACCGCTACCTTATAAGTTGTAGTTACCGTCGGACGTGCAACCGGGTTGGCAATATTCGGGTTACTGAGCCCTGCGGCAGGCGTCCATGCATAGGTATCACCCCCCGAAGCGCTGATGGGCACGCCCCCTGAGCCGGTACAAATAGACGTATCGGGGCTTACCACCAGCACAGCTAAAGGTTTTACATTGATCGTTTTGGGAGCTGTGGCAATGCAATTATTACCCCAGCGCACAGTAAGAGTATAGTTGGTGGTCGTTGCAGGAAATGCGTTCGTTTGTTGCGACGTTGGTGCTGAAAGTGTGGAGGGGTTACTCCACTGCCAGGAAACAGGGCTGTGATTCGTAGAGCCGTTAAGCGTAACCGTATCCTCTTCACAGATATTGGAAGGCCCAGTTACAGAAGCTGTCAGGTTGTTGACGGGGTTAACCGTCACAGAATCCCTGGAAATACATCCATTCGCATCCAGCGTAACATAATATTTTGTTGGGGTGGGAGGGAATACCAGCGGAGTGGCAGTATTCGCCCCGGTCATAAAAGAAGTGGGGCTCCAACTGAAATTGCCCGTGCCCGATGCATTCAACTGTACAGTATCCAGTGCACAGTAACTCGTATCCCGGAACAGCATGACGATCGGTGGAGGATTGCCGACCGTAACATCCTGGCTGACTGTTTTAGTACACCCTTTGCTGTTAGATACTTGCAGGGTAACATTGTATGTACCCCCCGCAGTATACGTGTACGTCGGGTTTGCAAGATGACTCGTGTCATTAAGCACAGCCCCGTTACCAAAATCCCAGCGCCAGGTGTTTACAACCCCGTAGTTCGTCCTCGTGGTATCAGTAAAACTGACCGGCACATTGATACAGGCCGGGTTGCTGAAAATAAAACCGGGAAAGAAACCGGGGTACACATCCACGATAGCCCTTGTGCTGTCACCGCAGGGAGAATTCCTGTTTACTACCAGCTTGATGACATACCTGCCCGTATCGGGATAAGTAAAAGTAGGATTGGGAAGATTGGAAGTATCATCATCCACACCCGGTACGCCAAAATCCCAGAAATAATCGTTGATATTGCCTGAACCATTATTGGAAAAGGTCATGGCAAACCCGTCGCAGGTAAGATAGCTGGGGTTAAGCACTGCTTTTACAATCGAACAGTCTGCAACCGTGAGGTGCAGCTCCTTCCTGGCCTGGCCGATATATTCACCATCCCGGTATTCAGAAACACATACCGTAACCACATATTCACCTGAAGCAGGCGCAATACCACTTACGATACCGGTGCGGCGGTCTATGCTGACATTGTTGCCAAGAGGAAATGCGCCGGAAAAACCTGCGGAATATTGTACAGGAGTATAAGGTGGGTTACTCGCCGTAGCAGGAATGGGAGAGCCCTGTGTTCCCCCGCCAAAAGCATCACAGAAAGAATAAACAAGAGAATCACTGTTGGGATCAACCGCACCAAAGTCAACCGAAAAGAAACTGTTATTACAAACAATGGCAGTATCATTAAAATTGAATTTGGGGCTCGAATTAAGCGCAGCACCATTACCCCCCCTCGTGCCCGGTATAGAGATGGTATAGGTAGCGCCGGCACTGTTGGAAGGAGGCTGGATATTCGACAGGCCGGTAATACGGCAGCACCGCTGCCAGGATATGGTATAGCCGTTCAGGCTGGGTGCCAGTTCAATATCTTTTTCGTAACTGACAATCTTATAGCATATTGAAGGGATAGGCGTGATACACTCGTGGCAGGCTTGCTGCGTACAGTTCTGGGTATTATTGTTACGGCTTATACCTACCGAAATGTTCTGGATAAAGGCATTCGTACCGGCATCAAAAATGGAAAAATTAATGGGGTCATCAAGCTGTCCTGCACCCGGGTTACAGATCATATACAAATTCAGCACTACCTTGTAACGCAGCTTGGTAGGGTCAACAATTCCCTGGCCAAGATATTCGTAATACATCCATCCGCCTTTGGTATGTGATGCGATGGCTCCGGAGCCCGGGATCAGGAATAACGCAAAAGCGAACAGCAATTTTTTCATGAACGTGCTTTGATCTGAAATCAGACCGGAAAATACGTAAAAACGCTGTATTAGCGGGTAAATAATGATAACCTGCGGGCCCTACCCGCAGTAGGGCGTATCAATATAATGCAGGTCAGGGAGGATTGGCATACCTGCAATCAGGCTGAACAGCAGCGCCGAAGCGGTTTTACCCAGCGAATAACCCGATGTTTCTACATAAGGAATCTTCCCCGGAAGCAGTTTGGGTAAAAAACCATCGCTGAGCGCTACCACCGGCAGATCCCTGGGAATACTAACCCCAACCGAACTGGCACCCCTTACTACACCCGAGAGTATCTCGTCGCTCATGATAAAAAGCCCCCCGGGCCTTTCATCATTGTTCCATATCCTGATAAACTCATCTTCTGCCTCAGCAGCATTTCGGGCGTAATGCACTGTATTATCGCCGGTAATCCTGCCCGCATCGGTCAGCGACTTTAAAAAGCCCTCTGCACGGTCCTGTGTGATATGAAGTCGCTCATCGCCGAAAATGCCTGTAATAAGCTGGTCTTCCGGGCAGAGAAGCAGCAACTGTTTAACCGCTGTTACAGCAGCCTGTGCCCCGGGGATGACCACTTTATGACTTTCTGTATTCTGGAGAATCTTGTCAAAATAAACAACAGGTACACCCGCCCCCGATAACTCCTGGAAGTGTTCAATATCATTACTCTGGCGTGTTAACGACACCAGCACCCCATCAACTCCTGCGTGCGCACAGATCTCTGCATTTTCTATCTCCCGGTCAATGCTGTCGTTAGAATGCAGTACCAGCAGGTTATATCCGCGGGAGTGAGCTTCCTCCTCTATCGCCTTGATCACAGAAGGAAAGAAGAACATAGATATCTCAGGAATGATCAAACCTATAGTATGGCTCTTACCACTGCGCAGGTTGATCGCCATATAGTTTGGCTTATAGCCCAGCTTGTCCGCCAGTCTTCTCACTTCCTGCTTCAGCTCAGAGCTTACATCAGGTCGGTCACGAAGGGCCCTCGATACTGTTGATGGATTGATGTTTAATCGCTTTGCGATGTCTTTGATAGTAATTCTTGCCACGCTTGATAAGATTTTGATGTGTCCAAAATACACTATTATTTATTAACCGCAAACGATTGCGCTATCGTTTGCAAACTTATCCTACCAAATTGATGGAAAAAAAAACGCAAATTGCTGTATTAATTACTTTGTAAATCATTTATTCCTAACGGGTTAGAAATAAAATGATAAAGTATCGGTTGCCTGCAGATGTTGATGTGATCCGGGACGTGTGCCTGCAAGCTAATCTAATACATTGCCGTTACGCATCGTTTCAGGGAAAATAAATGTCTTAATAATACATCACATCCAAATTTAAACCAAACAAGTATGACTGCTTCATTACGATTGCGTTTGAAGGCCCTGACCGGGTTCTTCCTGCTGCTATTGGGTGTATTTAACGCCCATGCACAGAACAAAACGATCTCAGGCAGGGTGACCGACTCCAGGGACGGGAGCCCTATCCCAAACATTTCTGTTACAGTAAAAGGAAGCCGATCGGGTACACAGACAAGCGCCGACGGCAGCTTCCGGCTTACCGTACCTTCCGGTACCTCAGCACTGACTATTTCTGGCGTTGGCTATGAATCCCAGGAAGTTTCTATCAGTGGCAAAGAAGTTATTGACGTAGCCCTTAAAACCAATAACGCTTCCATCGGGGAAGTGGTAGTGGTAGGTTATGGTTCCAGCAGGAAAAGAGACCTGACAGGTTCTGTAGCTTCTGTGAAAGCAAAAGACTTCAACAAAGGACCTGTAACTTCTCCCGATCAGTTGATCCAGGGTAAGATATCAGGTGTGCAAATGGCACAGAGCAGCGGTGCTCCCAATGCCGAAAGAGCTTTCCGCATCCGCGGCGCTGCCTCTGTACGCGCCGGTAACCAACCCCTCTTCGTAGTGGATGGTATTCCCCTCGACGGACGTTCTGCAAGGCCGGGCGCCAATATCTCCGGCGACCTTGGTGGTCTTCCCGGTGGCAACCCGCTGAGCTTTCTTAACCCCAATGATATCGCATCTATCGATATCTTAAAAGATGCTTCAGCTACCGCAATCTACGGTTCACGCGGCTCTAACGGTGTAGTACTGATCACCACCAAAAGGGGACAGAGCGGCGCGCCACGACTCGAATTTGGCGCAAGCTTCGGCATTAGCAAAATCGCCAAAAAATTCGAATACCTCAGTGGCGACGAATACCGCAAAGCACTCACTGACTACGGCGTAACCAGCGGTAACTTTGGTGGTAATGAAGACGCCCTCGATGCCGTTCTCAGAACCGGAAGCACACAAAATTACAACCTTGCAATGGGTGGTGGCAACCAGGATAACCGCTACAGGGTTTCCTTTGGTTATCTCGACCAGAAGGGCATCGTTCGTAAAACAGACTTTAAAAAATATTCACTTGGCTTTAATTCCAACCTCCGCTTTCTTGAAAATAAAAGGCTGGGGCTCGACATCAACGTTAATGCCAACCAGAATATTGAAAACATCGCGCCTATCTCCAACAACGCTGGTTTCCGCGGAAGCCTGATCGGTGCCGCTTTACAATGGAACCCGACCAAGCCTCTGCGCAAAGCTAATGGCGATCTGGATATCAACCAGGGTGGTTCTGAAATCAACCCCCTCGGCTATTCCGATGCTTACGACGACATAGCTACAGTAAGTACCATACTCGCCAGTATCGCCCCCTCTTACAAAATCACCAACGACCTCGAATACAAAATGCTGTTAAGTATTAACTACAGCACAGGTATCCGTAAACAGCAGATCAGGAGCTATATCAACCTTGATGGCTACCAGGTAGACGCTGCCAACGGTAAAAAAGGCGGTTGGGGCCGCGTAGCCAATGCAGAACTGGTTACCCGCCAGATCACACATACCCTCAACTACAACAAACAGATCAGCAGTGCAGTAAACCTCAACGCACTGGTAGGTTACGAATACATGAAATTCGACAACAAAGGTTCTGAAGAATCAGGCCGGGAGTTCGACGATTTCCCCTTCCCCTACTACAACGCGCTCGGCTTCGCTGCACAGGGTACGCGCGGTACAGGTTCTTATTTCGATCCTACTGCCGAACTCCAGTCTTTCTTCGCAAGAGCTACTGTTGGCTTCCAGAACAAATACCTGCTCACAGCTACAATGAGGGCCGACGGTTCCAGTAAATTTGGTTCCAACAACCGCTATGGTTATTTCCCTTCATTCTCTGCTGCATGGAATGTAAGCGACGAGTCTTTCTTTAAGGTACGTCATATCGATAACCTGAAAGTAAGGGCAGGCTGGGGACAAACAGGTAACCAGGAATTCCCCGCAGGTGCTTCTCAAACACGCTTCGTGGCTTCAGGCCCCGGTTCACTCGAACAGTCTTCTTTTGCCAACCCGGATCTGAAATGGCAGACCGATCAGCAGTTTAATGCTGGTATTGATTTTGCCATCCTTGGCAACCGTATCACCGGTACCATCGATTACTTCAATAAGAAAACCAAAGACCTGATCGTAAACCTGGTGGCCGCACAGCCTTCACCCGGTACAAGGATATGGAAGAACATTGCAGGTGAAATCGAAAACAAAGGTGTTGAAGTTGCATTGAATGCAACAATCATTAAGAAACAGGACCTCACCTGGACGTTTGGTGTAAACGCCACCTTCCTGAAAAATGAGATCAACGGTCTTTCCGGTCCGCTCTTAACAGGTGAGATCAATGGTCAGGGCCTGAGTGGTGCCTATGTACAAAGGATGACCAACGGACAACCCCTGAACGTGTTCTATGTGAGGGAATTCCAGGGTATTGATGCAGGCGGACAAGCCAAACTGCTGGATGATGGCGCGAGCTTCATTTATGCAGGTAACCCCAACCCGTCTACACTGCTCGGTATCTCAACCAGCGTAGCATACAGGAAATTCAACCTTGAGCTCAATATGAACGGTGCATTCGGACATAAGATATACAACAACACTGCCAATGCCGTGCTGCCCATCAACAACCTCGGCAGCAGGAATATTGCAAAAGCACTGTTGTCACTGTCTCCCCGTGAAGCACTGAGCAGCCCGATCACTACCTCTACCAGGTACCTTGAAAAAGGTGATTATCTCCGTATGGCCAATGCCACATTGAGCTATAATGTTGGTAATATTGGTAAAGTGATCAAAGGAGCAAACGTGTTCATTACAGGTCAGAACCTGTTCGTGATCACCAAGTTCACAGGATTTGATCCTGAAGTTAACGTAGACAAAAGTATTAATGGTGTTCCTTCATTCGGTATAGAGTATTCTCCATACCCCACAGCAAGGGCATTCAATTTTGGCTTTAATTTCTCTTTATAATTCTATTAAATCATAAATAATATGAAAAAGAATAAAGTTGTTATCATGGCCACCTGCCTTAGTATAGCCTTCACTGGCTGTACCAAGCTGGAGGAAAAGCTGAATGCCAGCGTTTCCGGCCAGGCAGGTAGCAGCAATGCCGCTTCCCTGCTGAAAGCGACATACGATGCATTGCGTAACCCTGTTCAATCGCAGGACAGGTTCTGGGCGCTGCAGGAACACACATCCGATGAAGCTGTTGGCCCCACACGCGGTGGCGACTGGGATGATAATGGTATCTGGCGCGTATTGCACAACCATAAATGGGATGCCGATCATGCGTTCATCCGCGATACATACAATGAGTTCGGTAAAGTGATCTTCAATGCCACCGATCTTCTCCGCCCCAGTTTCAACGCTACTGCACAACAGCAGGCCGAAGCCCGTTTCCTCAGGGCTTATGCCAACTTCTGCTGGCTGGATGGTTGGAACCAGTGCCCCTACCGCGAACCAGGTGGAAGTCCGCTCGACGATCCCAAAGTACGCGTAGGTACCGAAGCCCTGGACTATATCATCGCAGAACTCAATGCCATCATGAACGATCTGCCTGCCGGTCCCGCAGGTAAGGCAAATAAGAACGCCGCTAAGGTATTGTTGATGAAATGTTACCTGAATAAAGGTGTGATTGCCAACAGGGCAGCCCCTACTTTTGCTGCTGCCGACATGAACCAGGTAATTGCACTTGCCGATCAACTGATCAGCTCCGGCAGTTATTCACTGGCAACCAACTATTTCGACAACTTTGCTAAAAACAACGACGTTATTTCTACAGAACTGATCTATACCAGCCAGAATATTGGTGGCTCAGAAAGTGGTAACGTACGCAGCCGCTGGTTCTGTACACTGCACTACAACCAAAACCCAAGCGGTTGGAATGGCTTTACCACCCTGTCTGATTTCTATAATAAATTCGATGCAGCCGATAAGCGCAGGGGTGGCAACAGCTATCCCGGTGTAACCAATGTATCAGGTATCAGGCCCGGTTTCCTTGTAGGCCAGCAGTTCGACCAGAACGGTACTGCACTGAACGACAGGAAAGGTAACCCACTCAGCTTTACACCCGCTGTCGCACTGAAAGAAACGGGTAATAACCTGGAAGTTACAGGTATCCGCGTAATTAAATATCCACCTGATTATACTTCAGGCGATAACGTAGATAACGACTATGTGATCTTCCGTTATTCAGATGTATTAATGATGAAAGCCGAAGCCATCCTCAGGGGAGGTACAGCTACTGCTGTAGCACCCACCACTCCGCTGGCCATCGTCAATGCCATCCGTACACCACGCGGTATTGCCGCATTGGGTACGGTTGATCTGAATACACTGTACGACGAAAGGGGGCGCGAATTTTACTGGGAGAGTCTCAGGAGGCAGGATATGATCCGCTTTGGTAAATTCCTCTTGCCCAAACAACTCAAACCCGGTACATCAGATAGCAAATACCTGCTGTTCCCCATTCCCAACGAACAACTGGCAGCCAATCCGAACCTGAAACAAAATCCCGGTTATTAATTAATTGGTAACTTTGAGGTCAATAAAAAAAGGTCATTGAAAAATGACCTTTTTTATATTAAATTTTCTGATGAAGCAAAGCATACACTTACTGATACTGGTACTGCTGATGGGTTCCTGCCGGGATAAACAGCAACCCGCTCTTTTTACCCTGCAGGAAAATACAGGCATCAGTTTTACAAATGAAGTGCACAACACCAAAGACTTCAACATATTCAGTTACCGTAACTTTTACAATGGCGGAGGCGCAGCCATCGGCGACATCAACAACGACGGCCTCGCAGATGTGATGTTTACCGCCAATATGAGCAGCAATAAACTCTTCCTCAATAAAGGCAACTGGCAGTTTGAAGACATTACTGCAAAGTCGGGAGTAAGCCTTGGCAACAGTTGGAGTACAGGGGTGGTCATGGTAGACATCAACCATGATGGCTGGCTCGATATCTATATCTGTAATGCAGGATACATAAACGGGCAGGCCCCGGAAAACAAGCTGCTCATCAATAACCATAATCTCGGCTTTATCGATTCAACCGCAGCCTACGGTTTACAGAACACGGGAGGATACTGTACCCACGCCGCCTTCTTTGATTACGACCTTGATGGCGACCTGGATTGTTATATCCTCAATAACAGTTTTATACCGGTCAATACGCTTAACTATGCCAATAAGCGCGACCTGCGCGCGGAAGACTGGCCTGTGGCCGACTTCCTGAAAGGAGGAGGGGATAAATTAATGCGCAATGATAACGGGCACTTTACTGATGCGAGTAAGGAAGCCGGTATCTATGGCAGCCTCATCGGGTTTGGGCTGGGCGTTACCGTTGGTGATATTAATGGCGATCAGTACCCCGATATCTATGTCTCCAACGATTTCTTCGAGCGCGACTACCTGTATATCAACAAAAACGATGGTACCTTTTCGGAAGAGCTTGAAAAACGCGTGCAGCACATCAGCCACTCCTCAATGGGTGCAGATATGGGTGATATCAATAATGATGGATACCCCGAGATATTCACTACCGAAATGCTGCCGGGTGATGACTATCGCCTCAAAACTACCACCTCTTTTGAAAATATTGATGTACAGCGGTTAAAGGTCAAATCAGGTTTTTATTACCAGTACATGCAGAATGCGCTCCAGATCAACAACCGCCAGGGCAAGTTTATGGAAGGCGCTTTCTTCAGCGGAGTAGCGGCAACAGACTGGAGCTGGGGCGGTTTGATCTTCGACGCAGATAATGATGGCCTTTCCGATATCTATGTCTGTACAGGTATTTACCACGATGTAACAGACCAGGACTTTATTGATTTCTTTGCCAACGATATCGTACAAAAAATGGTACTGACAGGCAAAAAAGATGAGATCGACGACGTGATCAATAAAATGCCTTCTCACCCGGTTCCCAACCGTGTATTTAAGAACCGGGGTGGATTCAAATTTACCGATGCCGGTAAAGACTGGGGCCTTACACAAACTTCTTTTTCCAATGGTGCAGCTTATGGCGACCTTGATAATGATGGCGATCTGGATATGATAGTTAACAATGTAAATTCACCGGCTTTTGTTTATCGCAACAACAGCCGCGAACAGGCAGATACCGCTCATGCCTCCAACTATCTCGGTATCCAACTCAAAGGCAGCGGTAATAACACTTATGCGGTAGGTAGTACAGTAAAGATCTTCTTTGACCGGCAGGTCATCACACGGGAGCTTATCCCGTCGCGCGGCTTTCAGTCTTCAGTAGATTATAAGATTATCGCAGGCCTGGGTAAAGTACAGCAGGTAGATTCTGTACAGGTCATCTGGCCCGACCGTACCTGCTCAGGAGTACTCCATCCCGCTGTAAATACAGTACTCACCATACGCTCAGACAGCAGCCCGCATTATCCCTTCGAAGCCGCTCCGGCAGTTGCAGCAGCACCACTGCTTGAACCCGTAACACCCCTGTCTTTTGACAAACACCAGGAAGATGATTTTGTAGATTTCTATTACGAACGCAACGTGCCCCTTATGCTTTCGCGCGAAGGCCCCAAAGCCGCAGTGGCCGACGTTAACGGCGATGGCATCAGTGATATGTATATCGGCGGTGCATCCGGCCAGGGGGGACAACTGTATATAGGAACCCGTAATGGATATGTAAAAAAAGAAGAAGAAGTATTCAGGAAATACGCCTCCTTCGAAGACGTGGCCGTACTGTTCTTCGATGCCGATAAAGATGGCGATCTTGACCTGTACATTGGCGCAGGAGGGAACAACAGGCAAAGAGGCAGCAGGGAAATGCAGCACCGCTTATACCTGAACGACGGCAAAGGAAACTTTACGATCGATACGGGCGCCTTCACCGAAACCAACGATAATAATATTGCAGTAGCGGCTGCCCATGATGTAGATGGCGATGGCGACATCGATCTTTTTGTGGGCGCACGCAGCGTACCCTACCAGTATGGTATAACACCCTCATCCAACCTCTTTATAAACGACGGGAAAGGACATTTTACAGACCAGGCAAAAACAAATTACCCTGCCATAGCGGAGGCTGGGTTAATTACCGGTGCAGACTGGGCCGACCTTGATGGGGATGGCCATGCGGAACTGGTGGTGGTAGGCGAATGGATGGCTCCCACGGTTTTTCGTTTTACAGGCCAGGGCGCACAACCCCTTACAACAGGGCTTGAAAAATTACACGGCTGGTGGAAATCCCTGAAAGTATGCGACCTTGATGATGATGGGGATCTTGATCTTGTACTGGGTAATATTGGTGAAAACTTCTACCTCAAACCAGATGCACAGAACCCGGTAAAACTTTGGATCAATGACTACGACAATAATGGCGACGCAGATAAAATACTAACCCGCACGATTGATGGAAAAGATATGCCGGTCTTTCTGCGCCGTGAACTTACCGACCAGATACCATCCCTCAAAAAACAGAACCTTAAACACGCTGCCTACGCTAAAAAAACAGTGCAGGACTTATTCAGCAACGAACTGATCAGTAAAAGCACGGTTCGGCTTTTCGACTACCCCTCTTCCTGCATTGCCATCAATAATGGTAAAGGGCTGTTTACCATACAGGCGCTGCCGCCAATAGTACAGCTATCATCCGTAAACGCTATGGTGTACACCGATGTCAACGCAGATGGAAAAAAAGACCTGCTGCTCGGAGGTAACGAATTTGATTTCCTGCCGCAGTTCTGCCGGGTAGACGGCAGCTATGGACACGTACTGCTCAACAGAGGTAATGCACAGTTCGAATGGATATACCCTTCGGTGTCAGGCTTCTGCTTTACGGGGCAGGTACGTGATATGGTGCTCATACCAAACCGGGCCGGGCAGGAGATATTGATACTGCGCAACGACGATTTTCCTCTTGCCTACAGATTAGCCACAAAGAGCGACCTCAAAAAATAGGGTAGTACAGCTTCGTTATCCATTTACTGCTGTCCGCGACAGCCATGCGGTTGGTCACCAGCGACTGGAACGGTATGGCTGGTGAAACAAAAGTATAATCTGTCTTATACCGTTCAAATGCCGCCTCCGCTTTCTCCACGGTTGCGTAGCCTCCCTTTACCACACTGATCAGTGTATTGCCGGGGAACAATCTTTTGATCTCAATCCCCTTACTTACCGGCACCTCTTTGTTGATGGGGATAGCTGCCATAATATCGTATCCGCCCGTTTCACTTTTCTTTATGTGCAGCATAGGCATATTGGTAGCCGTTGCACCATATTGCTCCAGGTGTTTTTCCAGCCTCCCGATCTCATCATATACAACGGCCGTTTCAGGAAACCCTGCCGTATGCCAGTTATGGGTTACCAGCACCGAATCGGTAAACTTCCCTTTTATCACGTTGATGCCATACAGATTCTCTGTGTTTTCAAGAAAGCGCTGCAGATGTGCCACAACTGTATCCAGAGTCCTTTTCAGGGTCGCCGCCTGGCTGCGTTTCTTTATCCTGTCAATGGGGTTTGCGCCCGTAATAACTTCAGTCTTCCAGTCCAGCAGTAGCGAATCCGCTCCCGAAGCAATCAGGGTTAAAAGGGTAACCCGTTTATTACCAGTGGCATCGGTTACCGTAACTTCCGGGCCGTCCTCGTAAACTTTAGTAAAACGAAAGGCAAAGCCATTATAATTCAATGTGCTGTCCTGGCCCATAGTGCCGGGCCACCACGCCAATACCTTTGCTGTGCTCAAACAGTAAGGCATAGCCCCGTTAATATTAGCTTTGATCACCAGTTCCTTTTGTATTTTAAGCCGGGAAGGTATCAGCAGATACACCAGGTTGGTACATAATAAAAGAGCTATAACGATAGCCCAGATCCACATTTTCTTCATAACACAGTAAACGATCCTGTTATAATTTCATTTCACTGCAATGTTAATCAATTACCGGCGAAGACGTACGGCAAATGCCCCCGTTTTATGTATCTTTAGCTCGTTTAAAAATGTTCCTAAAGAGCCATTGCTCTCCAAAACCGGTTTACCAATTCATGTCATATACACTTCCATTTCCGGGTATATTCCTTGCAAGCAGGAAGGCCAACCGGAAGAGATCCCTTACAGGCGGCTATCTTTTACTTTTACGGGCTTTACCACTATTGTTTTTTATACAGGCCTGCAGCAATAATAAACCGGCCCCTCTTTTTGAATCTGTACCCGCAGCACAATCTGGTATAAATTTTATAAATAAAAATGAAGACACCGACAGCCTCAATATTCTCGATTACCTGTACTACTACAATGGCGCCGGTGTAGCGGTGGGCGATATCAATAACGACGGGTTGCCCGATCTTTATTTTGCCAGTAACAGCAACGGTAATAAACTCTACCTCAACAAGGGCAATTTTGTATTTGAAGACATCACCGCTAAGGCTGGTGTGGCTGGCCATGCAGACTGGACAACAGGAGTAACGATGGCAGACGTGAACAACGATGGGTGGCTGGATATTTATGTGAGCACCGTTTCCGGTCATATTGCCAATACAGGAAAACGCCATTTCGAACATTCCGTAAACCAGCTCTTTATCAATAATGGTAAAAAAGAGGGAATTACTTTTACAGAAAGTGCCGCCGCCTATGGCCTCAACCTCCAGGGCTATAATACACAGGCTGCTTTTTTCGACTATGACAGAGATGGTGACCTTGATATGTTCCAGTTACAGCATTCCATACACCAGACGGATACCTATGGCGACACCTCCCTGCGCAGTAAATACAGCACCATCAGCGGCGGTAAACTGATGCGTAACGATAACGGGCATTTTGTAAACGCTACGGCAGGCAGCGGCATCATCAGCAGCGCACTGGGTTACGGGCTTGGTATTTCTGTTGCCGATTTTAACCAGGACGGCTGGCCCGATATTTACATCGGTAACGACTTTCATGAAAACGACTACTATTACATCAACCAGCACAACAGAAAATTTGCCGAACTGAACAATACAGCTTTCGGCCACGAGAGCAGCTTCAGCATGGGCAATGATGCGGCAGATATCAACCATGATGGCTGGCCCGATCTGATGACCCTCGATATGCTGCCTGCCGATGAAAAAGTACTTAAGAGCAGCGTAGGCGATGTTGTACTCGATGAGTACAATAACCTGCATAGTATCGGTTATAACAACCAGTATGCACGCAACTGTTTGCAGCTCAATACAGGCGCCGGTATGCGCTTCAGCGATATTGCACTGTTCAGCGGCGTATCAGCTACCGACTGGAGCTGGAGCACACTCATAGCAGATTACAACCTTGACGGCTATAACGACATCTTTATTACCAATGGTATAAAACACCGGCTGAACGATCTTGACTATATTAAGTTTATCGCCGCCGCCGATGGCGCAGGCAATAGTAAAGAAGGTAAAACAACCGACAGGGCAAGGATCAGTAAAATGCCAGACGGTAAATGGCACAACTATATCTATTCGGGTAATCCCGGTCTTACCTTCACCGATCAGTCAGTAAACTGGGGGTTTGAAAAAGCAAACTATTCCAGTGGCGCTGCCAGGGCCGATTTGGATGGTGATGGCGATCTTGATCTTGTAGTAAATAATATGAATGAGCCCGCAGGCCTTTATCGCAACACAACAGTTCGTACAGCCGCCACACATTTTTTAGAACTTAAATTATCAGATAGTCTTCGCCATACCCTTGCGCTCGGCACCAAAGTATTTGCATGGTGCAAAGACACGCTTTTTTACCAGGAACTGCAAACAACACATGGCTTTCTCAGCAGCTCCGAACCCCTTTTGCATTTTGGATTGGGTAAATATAGCATGGTCGATAGCATGCTGGTGATATGGCCGGATAATAAAGCGCAACGGTTAACAGGTGTGGCGGCAGACCAGTTGTTAAAGCTGAATCATATCAATGCGCAGGATAGTATCGCAGATATGGCAGTCTATATCCGCCGCCTGCTGAAAGCAGACAAGCCATCACAGTTTACAGATATCACCGCCTTAGTTGGACTCAATTACCGGCATCGTGAAAACCTCTCGTTTATCGACTTCAACCGGCAGTGGTTTATACCACACGAATTGTCTATAGCCGGACCAAAACTTGCCGTGGCAGATATTAACGGAGACGGCCTTGACGATTTTTATGCTTGTGGCGCCAAGGAGCAACCGGGTAAGTTATTTGTGCAAACGGGCTCAGGAAAATTTATGCCTGCACAGCAGGAATTGTTTGCAGCAGACTCTTCCTCAGAAGACGTGGATGCTATTTTCTTTGACGCGGATGGCGATAGCGATATGGACCTTTACGTAGCCAGTGGCGGTAATGAATATTCCGGCAAAGCCCCACAGCTAAAAGACCGTCTTTACCTCAATGATGGCAAAGGCAATTTTACAAAGAGCACCGGCCTGCCGGATATATTTGAAAATAAAAGCTGTGTAACCGCTGGCGACATTGACGGAGATGGTGACCTCGACCTGTTCATAGGCAGCCGGTCGAACTCACGCGCCTACGGCGAAATACCCGAATCTTTTCTCTTACAGAATGATGGCAAAGGCAACTTCACCATCGTTACCAGCCAATGGGCCGGTAACCTCCGCCACGTGGGTATGATAACAGCAGCAGCTTTCTGCGATATCGATAAGGATGGCCGTAAAGACCTGGTGGTAACAGGGGAGTGGATGCCACCAACCATTTTTAAAAACAATGGCAAACACCTTGAGCCCTTTTCAGTAAGTCCTTCGAACAATGGCTGGTGGTGCAGTATGCTTGTTGCCGATGTGGATGGCGATGGCGATGAAGACCTGCTGCTGGGCAACTACGGTACAAACAGTAAGTTACAGGCGGGTGAAGGAACCCCCTTGCGTATGTACGTAACCGACATAGATAATAATGGTACTACAGACCAGCTCATGGCAGTAAATAAGGCCGGGCAATATTATCCCTTCCTGGGTAAGGAAGACCTCGAACGACAATTACCTTATCTTAAAAAAGAATACCTCACGTATGGTAAAATGGCAGGAAAAAGCTTTGATGATATTTTTGGCGCAAAGCTGAAAACAGCGCAAAAGCTTGAAGCGGCAACACTGTCATCACAGTTATGGATAAATGATGGTAAAGGTAATTTTATCATAAGCGAACTGCCCGCTCCTATGCAGTGGGCACCCCTCTACGCCTTCTTTTGCACAGATATGAATGGCGATGGTAAACCAGACTTGCTGGCTGGTGGCAACTTCTCGGGTGTTACACCTTATGAAGGCAGGTACGATGCTATGCCCCCTGTACTGGCCTATGGCCTGGGAAATAATAACTTCAGTACCCGTTTCCCCGTTGAGCCCGCCCTTATGATACCCGGCGAGATCAGGGATATCCGCAACATGCGGTTATCAGGCGGAAGAAAAGCCCTCGCTATAGCACTTAACAACGACAGCATCCGCTTCCTCCAATACTAACCTTCACCCTGCGGCCCAAGACAAGTTATTAGTTATAAAGTATGAACAATTAGCTATTAATTTATAATTCACACCTACCCATAAGGCAGGTAAACCCATAACCCCCGCTTCATAATTTAAGGAACTCTTTCATAGCCAGGTAAACACCATTCGTCCAGCCAAAGCCATCCTGAGAAGGATATTCACCACCACCAGCTTCAAGATGAGTATCCACCACATTGTACTTCTCCATGAGCTTACCCGTATTATCATATATCTTTTCGTTAAGAGCAGTCCAGCGGGCAGCAATATCTTTAGCCAGTGCACCCTGTCCGCTGCGGTTCAGTCCCCATACCGTCATCCATTGCAGGGGCGCCCATCCATTGGGTGCATCCCACTGCTGGCCGGTTTTAAACGTGGTAGTTTGTATACCGCCATCTTTAAGGAGTTCCCTTTTGATCACGGCCGCAATAGCTTTACCTTTTGCCAGCATAGATTCGGGATAGAGGTTATAGAAGCAGAGCGGGAATACGCCCGCTGCCGTAATATTGGTGTTTTGTTTTTTAAGCGCTGCATTATAGTCGAAATAATACCCCTTCTTGCTGTTCCAGCAATATTTCTCAATCGCCTGCCTTCTCTTTTCGGCTTTTCTCATGTAAACGTTGGCAATACGTTCGTCCTTATTCAACTTTTTGGCTTTGGCAATAGTCAGTTCCAACTGGTACAATAAACAGTTCAGGTCAACCGGTACAATGTCAGTAGTACGGATCGTTGCCATATCATCGGGCTTCAGGAACCATCGGCTGCTGAAATCCCATCCACTCTCTGCGCCACTGCGAAAATTGTTGTTCTTTACAGCAGCAGCACCCTCCTGCACGCGGCTCGAATAGGCAAGGTCTTTGGTATATGCCTCCTGGCGTGGTATATAATCCCTGTCATAATAGCGGTTGAGGATACTGCCGTCGGGCATTTTTACCACATGCTTTGTAGCAGCCGTTTTATCCATCCAGTACTGGTACTCTTTCTCTAACTGGGCGCTGTAAGTAGTGTACACCACATCACCTTTAATGCCAGCCAGCAGTTCTACCATCAGGCAGAAAAAAGGAGGCTGACTGCGGCTGAGATAATAGCTGCGGTTGCCATTGGGGATATGGCCATAGGTATCGATAAGATAGCCAAAGTTCCTGATCATGTTCTCGATCATCTCCGTTTCGCCACTCACTTTCAGCCCCAGCATGGTAAAATAGCTGTCCCAGTAATAGATCTCGCGGAAGCGTCCGCCGGGAACAATATAAGGATAGGGCAGTGGCAGCAGGCTCCCGTTTCTCCAGGGCTCATCTTTATTCGCATCCGTAAGAGCCGCTTCACGTTTAAGATTACCCCATAGGTTTTTTATATGCGCGCTCACGTCCTTTTCCTTCATGATATAATTAAAGGCGGGAGGAGCAGGCGGCATTTCAAAATTGTCCTCAATAAACAATTTCAGGCTGAAGCGGATACCCGGGTTATTCTTGATCGCCAGGTAATTAGTCACAATCGCCCTCGGATCCCTTTTCGGAATACAATCCACAAAAGTTTTGTTATCCGGAAAGATGCCCGCCATCTGCACATCCGTAAACAGTTCACCATATAACTGGTCGGGAGCAGGAGGCTGCGATTGAGCTGTTACAGTTGCCACAGTTGCAGCAGCTATAAGCATACAGAGTAACTTTTTCATGTAAAAATATTGCAGGATGGAAGATACGAAAGAAGAACGTAGAACACACAGGTATAAAAGAAAAGGGCTCCCTTCCGGCAGCCCCTTTATGTTAAAAAACCAAAGCCTAAAGGAGAAGGGTGATATTACCCTTAAAAGTCAGCACCGTACTGTTGTCGCACACAATATCAATCGTATACACATATACATCAGCATTCAGCTTATTTCCCTTGAACGTACCGTTCCAGCCAGAATTGGCATCATTGGGCATAAAGTTCGTTTTCTCAAATACAATCTCACCCCAGCGATTGAAAATACGCATCGTTTTGATGCTGAACAGACCCGTACCACGGGGGAAGAAAATATCGTTAGCCCCGTCTTTATTCGGAGAAAAAGTATTGGGAATAAATACATTAGCTCCATTACATACCACAAATACCGTTACCCTGTCGCGCGCAACGCAGCCGCCGGCATTCCTGGCTTCCACCATATATTCCGTCGTTTCTTTAGGCCTAACCGTAATAGCAGGATAGTTAGTACGGAAGATACCCGTGGTAGGCGTCCAGTTTACCGATGTCACGTCAGTTGATGTTACAGGTATAAGGTCAACCGTATGCCCCGCGTTGACCGTCTTGTCAGACCCCGCATCCACTACAGGTATGGGGTAAACCTTTATGGGTACATAGAAAGTATCCCTGAAGCAGCCCCTGTTATCCGATCCGATCACCATATAAGTTGTTGTTTCGCTGGGCCTGGCAGTCGGTGCGGCAGTGGCAGCATTGCTCAATCCTGCCGCAGGCGACCATGCATACCGGTCTGCACCTGTAGCAAAAAGCTGTACCGACGAACCCTTGCAAAGCGTATCACCACGGCTGGCATTCATTACAAACGGGTATTGTACCCTTACCTGTATGGTATCAGTAGCGGTACAGTTATGTATGGTACGGCCCAGCACCACATAATTAGTAACAGAATCAGGCGTGGCAATGGGGCTGGGGCAGTTAATACAGCTCAGGCCATTTGCAGGCGACCATGTATAAGAATCCGCACCGGTAGCCGTTATCGTAATACCACTGTTGTGGCAGATGATCGTATCCTGGCCTGCGTTTACCACAGGTACACGGTAGGCTTCCACTGCATAATCCACTGTATCACGGCAGCCACTGCTGTTGGCAGCAAAAAGCTGTACGGCATAGGTGGAAGGATTAGTGTATAGCTGTGCAGGCGGGTTAGCACCTGTACCCGTATTGCCATTACCAAAATTCCACTGCCACTGCATAGCAGAAGTATCGGCCACCAGCAGCGAAGGCGTAAAGCTGACCGTAAGAGGCGTACAGCCGTTCGGTGTACTCTGTATCGCAGCTTGGGGTGAAGCCACGATCTTAACCGGTGCAGCAATGATAGCCGTATCCTTACACCCCGTTTGTGTGGTAACGATCAGTTGCGGGTAGTATATGCCGGTAGTTGCATAATAGTGCACAGGATGCTGGTCCGCAGACTGGCTGCCATCTCCAAACAACCATTCATAAGCCGTGATCACATCATTGCTGGAAGAAGAGTCCCGGAGGCTTACATAACCAGCATCACATAAAGTGTAGGAGCTGCTGCTGATGCGTGCGTCCACCCCATTAACGCGTATCGTGTCGGGGCCTGTAATAGGTACCTGGCAGCCCGCAGCATCTACCAGGATCATTTTGGGTACATATATGCCGGGGTTGGTATAAGCATGCGAAATAACAGAATCTGTTGTAGGCACCGTAGTACCATCATTAAAATCCCATATAAAAGAAAGCCGGTCAGTAGTGGAAGCGCTGAAATTGATGGTTACAGGATTACAACCCGTAAGCGGGTTATAAGTGAATGTGCCCCTTGGGCCCCGTACTATAATTTGTTTCTGCCTGCTGTCGCTGCACCCTCCCGGGCCGGTTACAGTAAGTACCACATTATAAATGCCGGGATAAGAATAGAAGTGGGAAGGATTAGCTACCTGCGAAAATGTGCCATCCCCAAAATCCCACCTGATCGTATTGCTGACGCTTGAAGTATTGGTAAACTGCACCACCAGTGGAGGACAGGTACTTACCGAGTCACTCATATCAAAAGACGCAATAGGCGTAATGATCCTTACATAAGCCGGTTTGCTCGCAGAATCCATACAACCATACTCATCAGTCACCACCAGCTTAACCGTGTACAAACCATCTGTAGTATACGCATGAACCGGTGCAGGACCCGTAGAAGTAGTACCATCCCCGAAATCCCAGGCATACGTTAAGTTTGGCCCGGTCGACTGGCTGGTAAAGTTAATCGGCCGGTTGGGGCAGGATACCGTATCTATCGTGGCAAATGCAGCCACGGGTTTTGAGATGATCAGGGCTGTGCTGCTCGTAATGCTGTCGGCACAACCTTGTGTATCCAATACTTTAAGCATAACGGTATATGAACCGGGGCCTGCATAAGTATGTTGAAACGGACCCGCGTTCAGCGTGTCGCTGATGCCGTCGCCATATTGCCATATCCAGGTCTGGATCGGGTGTAAACCATCGCCAACGGAATGATCAGTAAACCCGATTGCCGTATTCAGGCAACTGCCCGGTACCGATGGGTTGAATGCCGCCGTGGGACCATCCACACGGATGTATTGCAGTTTGGTTATAGTGTCGCGGCAACCGGAAATATCGGTAATGATTAAACGGACAGTATAGGTGCCCGAAGTAAAATAAGCGTGTACGGCAAACATGCCTGTAGCTGTCATACCATCGCCATAATCCCACGCATAACTTGCAATATCTGAAGGCACATTGGACAGTGCCATAAATGTTATCGCATTACCCTTACAGATAATGGTATCCGTGGCCGTAAAAGCAGCCTTTTCATTGACGATGCGTATAGGTTGAGACGTACTATGGTCACAACCGCTCGCCAGGTTGATTACCGTAAGTGTAATGGTATAATTGCCCGTATCCGCATAAGTATGCACAGGATTTTGCAGGGTAGAAGTAGTGCCATCGCCGAAATTCCATAACCATTGGTCTGCACCTACAGACTGATCAGTAAACGTAAATGTTTTTGGTGCACCGCAATCAAAGCTTTTAGTAAAACGCGCAATAGGAGGGCGTATATAAACGTAGTTGTTAAACCGGACAGTATCAGGGCAGCCATTATTCCATACAATCAACTGCACATCAAAATATCCCGTATCCTGGTATTCGTGGCTGGGGTTTTGCGCCCCGGAACTTGAGCCATCCCCAAACATCCACAGCCATTGGGTGATATTACCAGTAGAGAGATCAGTAAAGAAAACAGGATTCTTTGCGCAGGTGGTGGTTGGAGTAGCGCTGAAGTTGGCATGTGGCTTTGCTCCTGCGATCACCGCATCTGCCATCGTTACCGTATCAGTACATCCTCCTGTTGTAGTAACGATCAGGCTTACCGTATAAGTACCCGGAGTGTTATACGTATGTACAGGATTTTGCAGGGTAGAAGTATTGCCATCCCCGAAATCCCATAAATAACCCACAATACCATCCACGCTCGTTGCCGTAGCGCTGAACTGGCGGGTAAGGGGTGCACAACCATTTACCGGCAGGTTATTGAGTTGTACCTGCGGCGCTTCTATGTTAACGAACGATGATCTGCGCAGGGTATCCGTACAACCATTTGCATTGGTAACGATCAGGGTAACATTATAGCTGCCTTCGGTATTGTAAGTATGTGAGGGATTCGGATCAGTACTGGTATTGCCATCTCCAAAATCCCATTGGTAAGACGTACCACCCGTACTGCCATTGCCGAATGTTACTGTAAAAGGCGCACTGCACGAACTGGTGGCAGTGCTGCTGAAACCGGCAGTTGGTTTATCCAGCACAGTTACCTGTTTAAGAGCCGAGTCTGTGCAGGCCCCGAAATTGGCCACCATCTTTACCGTGTAGATACCCGGTGAGGTATATACTTTAATGGCATTGACCGTATTAAGGGTAGTACCATCCCCAAAGCTCCATGTTGCCGCAGCCGGTACGGGACTGGAAGTATTGATAAAGCTCACCGGGCTATTCACGCATACACTGTCGGGAGATGTAAAGGAAGCCGCTACACTGCCGATAGTAATAGCATTTGTGCGAATGATAGTATCGCTGCAACCCGTAGCATTACTTACTATGAGCGTTACAGTATAACTGCCTGTATTGTTGTACGCATATACAGGATTGGTTGCGGCAGATACCCCGCCATCGCCAAAGCTCCACTGGTAGCTGAGTGTGCCGGTTCCGGTAGAAAGATTCTGAAAATTGATGACTGCCGGTGGGTTACAGCTATTGGGAATACTGTTGCTGAAGTTGGCAGTTACCCCGTTGTTGATCTGTATGTATTGAGGTTTGGTAAGTGTCCTTGTACAGCCGTTGCTGTTCTTTACCCGCAGGGTTACATTATAGTTACCCGAAGCCGTATAAGTATGCGCCGGGTTTTGCAGGGTGGAGCTGTTGCCATCTCCAAAATCCCATTCCCAGGTAGCAATCGAACCGCTGCCCGCAGCACTCTGGTCGGTAAACTGTACCGGCAAGGGATAACAACCCGTAGTAGGGGTGGCCGTAAAAGCTACTGTTGGCAGGGCATATACGGTAATATATTGGGTCTTGACAATCGAATCTTCCCCCTGCGCATTACGCACATACAGTTTGACAGAATATTGACCGGGATTGAAATAAGTTACAGAAGGTTCGGGGAGAAAAGAGATGGTGCCATTGCCAAGATCCCATCTGTAAAAAGTAGGATTACCCGAACTCGCATCGTTAAATTTTACAAATAATGGCGGACAACCCGAAGTAGGTGTAGCCGTAAAATCAGCTATGGGCTGGGCTTGGGCCAGGAAACCGGTAAAAAGAAAAAATACGGCGAGACAGCAGGCCTTGGCCCTGTTAATTGCTGTCATAGGTTTGGGTTGCTTTAGTTTTTTATAAAATATTTGGACAGAAGAGTTACCCCCTTCAGTTCTATAACAGTTTTTAGCAGAAAAAATTGTGCCGTTTATAACAATCTTTCCCACAATGCTGTGGATTACTCAAAAACAGGCTGTATTATTATTTTATTGCCTTTCCATGTGAAGAATCTTGGGTTCAAGGCTGCCCCAGGGAGCCAGTTCCATCACAGGAATAGATTTCTTTGTAAACTTCCATTCCCGGTTAAGGAAACCAAATTCGGCCGGGGAGGCGGGCAGGGAGATTACCAGCTTACTGTAATCGTCGTTACAACTCCAGGTGCCGGAATAAACCGTAGCTCCTTTTGTAGCTGTCATAGGACCATTATAAAGGGTAGTTTTGACCAGTTTAAACAGGTAGCCACTGTATTGGACGGTAAGATCAGTTCCATTATCCGTAGCGAGCTTTACAGTAAAATCCCTGTTCAGAATATTCGTTTCAAAATATTGCTGCAGCAGATCCTGGCTGATAGCGTCTACCGGGTTTTTCTTACAACTGCTCAACAAGAGTACCAGTGCACAAACCAATGCAATAAACATTCTCATATTAAGCAATAACCTTGGGTTGCTGTTGATATTGTCAGAGATAGATCGTATTATATTTTTTTGTGGCATAATCAATGAAATAAGCGCTGTCTAAAGGTTTTCCTGTTGCCAGGGTACAGAGCGCTTCCGAAGTGTGCAGCCTGCCATACTGGTGTATGTTTTGCCGCAACCATTGCAGCAGGGGTTGCGGATCACCTTCCCGGAGCGCTTTATCTAATGACTGATTTTTTGCTTCAACCGCTGCATAGAGCTGGGCGGCGTATAAGCTGCCTATACTGTATGTGGGAAAATATCCAAAGCTGCCATGGCTCCAGTGTACATCCTGCAGGCACCCCTGCCGGTCGTCGGGTACAGCAACACCCAGGTAGCGCTGGTACAGTTCATTCCAGTAGGCAGGTATATCCTTTGCCGCTAAGCCACCGCCAATCAGCATTTTTTCAAGCTCATACCGTATCATGATATGGAAATGATAGGTCAGTTCGTCTGCCTCGGTCCTGATCAGCGAAGGGCTTACCCTATTGATGGCCTTATAGAACTGGTCCACCGTTACCCCTCCCAGTTGTGCAGGGAAAAACGTTTGGGCAAGCGAAAAATTGTGTTCCCAGAAAGGCAGGGCCCTGCCCACATTATTTTCCCAGAGGCGGCTCTGGCTTTCGTGAATGCTGTAACTGCAGGCTTCACCCAGGGGCAGACCGTACATGTCATAAGGCAACCCCTGCTCGTACAAAGCATGCCCCCCCTCATGTATACAACTCCAGGTCATATTAGCAAAATCCGTTTCATTGATCCTTGTTGTTACCCTTACGTCACGGCTGTTAAAGCTGGTGGTAAAAGGGTGTTCGCTGATATCCTGCCTGCCCGCTTCAAAATCAAACCCCATCCGTTTCAGCAGTTCCATACCAAACTTCCACTGGGAATCTTTATCACAATGTTTGTAAAGAAAGCTATCCTCCACCTGAGGGCGTTCGCGTATAGCCTGTAAAAGCGGCTGAAGCTTCTGGCGCAGGTTGGTAAACAGGAGATCGCAGTCTTTAACCGTCAGTCCCCTGTCAAAGTCATTCATCAGCGCATCGTATGGATGCGCTTCATAACCAAGAAAATCCGCCTCCTGCTTCTTGAGAGCAATGATCTTTTCGAGAGGTTGTTCAAAAAGCGCAAAGCTGTTGGCCTTGCGCGATTCTATCCAGGCATGAAAGCTGATATGAACAACCTCAGTCATTTCCCGTACAAAGGCAGAAGGCAGTTTTTTATATTTATTGTAATCATAAAGCGTCAAGGCCGCATTAGCCCGTTGCGTGTCATCAAGATCATCCCTGCTGTTGAGCTCCAGCAGCAACGAACCCATTTTATCGCCGGTAAACCGCTGGTGCGCCAGCTCGGTGAGTGTAGCCAATTGCCGGCCACGCATGCCCGCACCCTTTGCAGGCAGGTAAGTTTCCTGATCCCATTGCAGTACCGCAGATGCATACCTGATATCTGCCACTTCCTGCATGGCGTTGGTGTATTCTTTATATAATTCAGCAGATGAAGACATGGTAGTTTTTATTACAAATGTAAGGGGATTAAGTGTTGGGCGGCGGCTCAGAGATTAATACCGGAAAGCAATACACTGTAGGGGGCTGCCAATACAGTGTACCCAACAGGCAAAGCCCGTATTTTGGTCTGCAACGCATCTTCTAAGGCCTGCAATGTATCTTCTAAGACCTGCAACGCATCTTCTAAGGTCTGCAATGCATCTTCTAAAACTTGTAACGCATCTTCTGAGGTCTGCAACGCATCTTTTCGGGCTTGCAACGCATCTTTTCGGGCTTGCAATGCATCTTTTCGGGTCTGCAATGCATCTTTTAGGGCCTGCAATGCATCTTTTAGGGCCTGTAATGCACAGTTTAGGGTCTGCAATCTATCTTTAGCCACTTGCAATTCAATATCTAAGGCCTGCAATGCATTATATATTAAATTCAAAAGCTATCTGTTGTCCTGCAATTGATATTGAAAGTAAATCAAACCCATACACATGCTCAGCAATTCCTGTATGCAGTCGGTCAACCAATAGTGAAAGTACTCGGAAGCAGTTGAGCACCAGGTTCTTCAGCTACTCGGTAAATCATCCTACTTTTGATGCATGAACTTATCCATTTCCCATATTATCAGCTTTCTTGAGACACTGGCGCCCCCTGCTCTCCAGGAAGGCTACGACAATTGTGGCCTGCTCACCGGTCAACCGGGATGGGCCTGTACCGGTATCATCACCACTCTTGATGCTACGGAAGCCGTAGTTCAGGAAGCTGTGGAGAAAAACTGCAATCTTATCGTAGCACATCACCCCATCATCTTTGGCGGACTGAAGAAGATTACGGGTAAGAACTATGTAGAAAGAACCATTATCCACGCCATAAAAAATGATATTGCCATCTATGCCATCCATACCAATCTTGATAATGTACTGCATGGGGTAAATGCAAAAATGGCTGATGCACTTGGGTTGATCAACCGCTCGGTCCTCCAGCCCAAAACAGGCATCCTGAAGAAATTGTACACGTTTATACCCGAAACTCATACCGCAACAGTGCGCGACGCGGTCTTCGCCGCCGGGGGTGGGCATATCGGTAAATACAGCGAGTGCAGTTTTAATACTGCCGGCGAAGGTACTTTTAAGGGAGAAGCAGGCACTGATCCCTTTGTTGGCACACCAGGCACAAGGCATACTGAAAAGGAAATACGTACCGAGATCATCTTCCCTGCATGGATGGAGCAGGCGCTGATAAAAGCACTGGTAAGCGTACACCCTTATGAAGAACCGGCCTTTGATATCATCAGCCTGGATAATACTACGGAACACACAGGCAGTGGGCTGCTGGGCGAGTTACCCGGGCCACTGGATGAAACCGTTTTCCTGGAACGCATCAAAACAGCTTTCGGCCTTACTGTAATACGGCATACCCCGCTTCTTGGGAAAAAGGTGCAAAAGGTAGCCCTGTGCGGGGGCGCCGGGAGCTTTCTGATCCGTAATGCCATTGCCGCCGGGGCTGATTTTTACATCACCGCCGATGTTAAGTACCACGAGTTCTTCGACGCTGATAACAGGCTGGTTATCAGCGATATTGGCCATTTCGAGAGCGAGCAGTACACCATTCAGCTTCTCTTTGAGGTTTTGCAGGAAAAATTCCCTACCTTTGCGGTCCTTAAAACGGGGGTAAAAACCAATCCGGTACATTACTTCCTGTAAATTCAAATTCAAATTTCGATTCATCAATGGCATCAGTAAAAGATTTTTCGGTTGAAGAAAAGCTCATCGCTTTGGTTAAGCTTCAGAAGGTAGACAGCAAACTGGATCAGTTGCAGGTACTTAAGGGCGAATTGCCGATGGAAGTGAAAGACCTCGAAGATGAAATTGAAGGCCTGCACGCCAGGCAGACACGCATCGAAGAAGAAATCAATGGCATCCAGGAGTTTATCGAACAGAAAAAGCAGGCGATCAAAGACGCACAGGAACTGATCAAGAAATACGAAAAACAGAGCGAGAACGTAAAGAATAACCGCGAGTTTGAAGCGATCAACAAAGAGATCGAAATGCAAACCCTCGAAGTAAAACTTTGCGAAAAGCACATTAAAGACGCTACAGAAGAAATCGCAGACAAAGCCCGTTCTCTCGAAGGAGCTAAAAAAGCGGTAAGCAATAAAGAAACCAACCTGTCTGGTAAAAAAGGTGAACTCGAAAAGATCATCTCCGAAACCGATAAGGAAGAAAAGGAATACAATAGCGATGCTGAAGCAGCGCGTGCACACGTAGAAGACAGGTTGCTGCACAGCTACGACCGTATCCGCAATAACTACCGTAATGGCCTGGCCGTGGTACCCGTAGAACGCGATTCCTGCGGTGGTTGCTTCCACGCTATCCCGCCCCAGAAACAGAGCGAGATCCGCATGCGTAAAAAGATCATCGTTTGCGAAAACTGCGGGCGTATCCTCGTTGATACCGACCTCAACGATTCTGTTGAAGTAAAATAATTGTTATTTAATATATTGGTAAGCGCTGTTCACCAACAGCGCTTTTTTATTGCTCCTGAAAATTACAATTTCGCTGTACATTTGTTGCCATGCTGTTACAACTGCAAATAAGGAATTATGCGATCATCGACGAATTGCATATCGACTTTACCAAAGGGCTCTCCATTATTACAGGTGAAACAGGTGCAGGTAAAAGTATCCTTATGGGAGCGCTTGGCCTCGTACTGGGCGACAGAGCCGATGGAACAATACTGCCCGATAAGGAAAAAAAATCGGTAGTGGAAGCCTCTTTTACGGCTATGACAGACGCCGTTAAGCAATTCCTCAAAACCAACGAACTCGATGCAGGAGAAGAACTGATCATACGCAGGGAGATTGCTGCCAATGGCAAATCGCGCGCATTTATAAATGATACCCCTGTCAATCTCTCGCAATTAAAAACATTAGCCGGGGTACTCGTCGATCTGCACCAGCAGTTTGATACCCTCGAATTGGGTGATATCGACTTCCAGCGCGAAGTGCTTGATTCATTAGCCGATAATAACGCCCTGCTTGCAGAATATACCACGCAATATAAACGCTGGCAGCGCTGCCGCCAGGAGCTCGACCACCTGCTGCAACAGCAGGCAGCCGCAAACAGGGAGCTTGACTATAACCGTTTTCTCTTTGATGAACTGGAAGCTGCTGCGCTGAAAGAAAATGAACTGGAAGACCTGGATGCTGAACTGAAACTGTTGAGCAATGCCGAACACATCAAACAGCAACTAATGGGTATTACTGATGTATTGAGTGGCAGTGAGCAACCCATGGTGCAGGAACTGAAAATATTGTTCAACAGGTTACACGCGCTTGAACAATACCATAGTGCCCTGCCATCACTTGCGCAGCGGCTGCAAAGCCTGCAGTTGGAACTGAAAGATATTGCTGCCGAACTGGAATATTGTAACGATAGCATCCAGTATCATCCGGAACGGCTGCAGGAAGTAAACGACAAAATTTCACTCGGTTATAAACTGCTGAAAAAGCATGGTGTTACCACCACGGCTGAACTGCTGGTGATCAGGGAAGCACTCGAACAAAAGTTGGAAGCCGTGTTCAGTCTTGGCAACCAGTTGACGGAAAAAGAAAAAGAAACAGCCAGCCTGCTCGCCTCTTGTGAAAAGCTCGCGGCACAGTTGCATACACGCCGTGATAAAGCGGCAGTACCTTTTGCTGCACAGGTAAATACCCTGCTCAACCGCGTAGGTATGCCCAACGCCAGGCTACAGGTAATGCTCACTACCGTTGTGCTTAATGCCGGTGGTACAGATGAAATACAATTTCTCTTCGACGCCAATAAAAGTGGTCGCTTTGAACCACTCGGGCGCGTAGCCAGCGGTGGCGAACTGAGCCGTCTTATGCTCTGCATCAAATCGCTGGTAGCCCGTAAACTGCAACTGCCTACCCTTATCTTCGACGAGATCGACACGGGTATCAGTGGAGAAGCTGCGCGCCAGGTAGGGCAGATCATGAAAGAACTGGCTGCAGGTCACCAGGTAATCGCCATTACCCACCAGCCCCAGATCGCCGCCCGCGCCGACGCACATTTCTTTGTACAGAAAGAGAGCAGGGGAGGAAAGATCGTTACCGGTATTCGCCTGCTTTCTGATGACGAACGCATAACTGTTATTGCACAGATGCTGGGTGGCGAACAGCCCACTGCCGCCGCTCTTGAAAATGCAAGAGAGATGGTGAGCATTTCAGGCTAACCGTTTTCCATTCCGCACAACTGTCTTATTTTTACCAAAATTGTACATCATGTCATACAACTTGCTCAAAGGAAAGAAAGGGATCATTTTTGGCGCACTGGACAGTAACTCCATCGCCTGGAAAACTGCACAGCGCTGCTATGCCGAAGGCGCACAGATCGTGCTTACCAATGCTCCCGTAGCCCTGCGTATGGGAGAGATCAATAAACTGGCTGAAGAATGTGGTAACGCGCCCGTAATTGGTGCGGATGTAACCAGCAACGACGACCTTAAGAATCTTATTGATAAGAGTATGGAACATTTTGGCGGCGGAATTGATTTTGTACTGCATTCCGTAGGCATGAGCCTCAATGTTCGTAAAGGCAAACCTTATACTGATCTTAACTACGACTTCCAGCACAAATCGTTCGACATCTCTTCTATGAGTCTGCACCGTCTCTGCCAGTGTCTCTACCAGGCCGATGCTATGAACGAGTGGGGTAGTATTGTAGCGCTTACTTATATCGCCGCACAGCGCGTTTTTCCTGATTATAACGAAATGGCCGATGCCAAAGCCCTGCTCGAAAGCGTGGCCCGCAGCTTTGGGTATCATTACGGGGTAAAAAAACACGTGCGCATCAATACCATTTCACAATCGCCCACACGCACCACTGCAGGCAGCGGGGTAAAAGGCTTTGATGGTTTTATCAGCTATGCCGAAAAAATGAGCCCCCTTGGTAACGCTTCAGCAGAAGATTGTGCTGCTTATACGGTTAGCCTGTTCAGCGACCTCACTAAAATGGTTACCATGCAGAACCTTTTTCACGATGGTGGTTTCTCCTTTACCGGGGTTACCCAGGCCGTCATCGAACAGATGGAAAAATAAAATATACAAACCGTGCGTACATAAAAAAATCCGGCATTGCCGGATTTTTGTTTAATACGTTATACCTGGATTAATATTCGTCTTCGTTAAAAAAGAAATCATCCTGGCTCGGGTAATCCGGCCAGATATCTTCCAGGCCCTCATATACCTCGCCCTCATCTTCCAACTCCTGAAGGTTTTCGATCACCTCAATCGGCGCGCCGCTACGGATCGCATAATCGATCAATTCATCCTTAGTGGCTGGCCAGGGAGCATCTTCGAGGTGTGAGGCCAATTCTAGTGTCCAAAACATCTTCTTTCGCTTTTAATTTTTGCAAATGTAGATGTTCATACGAAATAACCAAAAGTGTTTTATAATAGCGGTGGATAAAGCACCCCGCCCTTTTGGGATCCGGATTGCATAAATGATGCAGGCCCGCAGGAAATACCTATTTTCGGGTTATGTTAACAGCAAGGCAAATTGTTAAAAATTATGGTAACCTGCAGGTGGTAAGGGGGGTAAACCTCACCATCAGCAGGGGAGAAGTGGTAAGTATTGTAGGCGCTTCGGGTGCGGGTAAGAGCACTCTGCTCCATATACTGGGCACGCTCGACAAGGCGGATAGTGGCGAAATTCTGCTCAACGACCAGCGTATCGACCGTCTTACCCCCCGTAAGCTGGCCGCCTTCCGTAACCGTAATATTGGCTTTGTATTCCAGTTTCACCACCTGTTACCGGAGTTCACCGCTGTAGAAAATGTATGTATACCCGGGTGGATCGCCGGAAGAAAGAAAAAGGAGGTGGAAGAAAAAGCAGCAGCGCTGCTGGCTACGCTTGGCCTTAAAGAAAGGCTGAATAATAAGCCGCAGCAGTTATCGGGCGGTGAGCAGCAGAGGGTGGCGGTGGCCCGTGCACTGATCAACAATCCTGCTGTAGTGCTGGCCGACGAGCCAACGGGTAATCTTGATTCTGCTAATGCAAGGGAACTTCATCACCTGTTTACCGACCTGCGCGACCGTTTTAACCAGGCCTTCCTGATTGTTACGCACAACGATGAACTCGCTAAGATGAGCGACCGCATACTGGTAATGAAAGATGGTGTGATTGTATAACAGCTCAGGCTTTATCTACCCGCGGGCGCCAGGGGATTTCAGCTACTTTCAGCAGGTGGCCGGTATAGCGCGCCACAACAAAAATATAATCACTTAACCGGTTAAGGTATTTGATAACAAGAGGGTCAACAAAAAGCCCGTGTTCCTGCATGCCTACGCAAAGCCTTTCTGCACGACGGCATATACAGCGTACTACGTGCGCGGTTGATACAGCTACATGCCCGCCGGGCAGTACAAAAAACTTCATTGGTTCCAACTGCTCATTCATACTATCGATCTCTTTTTCTAACAGTGTAATGTCCCCCTCTTTCAGATCGGGCAGGCGCATCAGGGGCTCTTTATCAGGATCGCAGGCAAGTGAGGAACCTATCGTAAAAAGGCGGTCCTGCACTTCACGCAGTATATCTTTGGTATGTGCATCTTCAAGATGATCGCCCAGCAGGCCGATATAAGAGTTCAGTTCATCCACCGTACCGTATGTTTCAATTCGGATATGACTCTTGGATACTTTGGTGCCACCAATCAGGCTGGTCTTGCCCTGGTCGCCGGTTTTTGTATATATTTTTAATGCCATAATATAGTCTTTAGCAGTGAGTATCAGGTATCGCAACAAACATATAAATCATCACTCATAAACCATCACTTATTCCTCTTAATTCCCTATTCCTCCGCCATGATATGCCAGCGCTTTGTGAGCGGGTTAAACACAAAAAGAGTATAGAGAAAAGAAATGCCGAGATTGATCCATGCGATCAGCATAAAATTATGCTCAATCCAGCAATAAACAGGATGGATATTACACCATGAATCATAATCTGTGAAGCTGCCATTATAACTATCGTGGTTGTTGCTGGTAATGATGCCGCAGATGGTGGGTATGAGTGCCGGCAGCATAATAAGATGCCAGCAGAGCATAACCCCTGCCATAGTTTTATTACGGTTACCTATGGTAAGAGGTATACCTGCGAGGCAAAACAGCATAAAGAGTAACACAAAAAGTACACCCGGTGCAACAATACTATGGCTGGCAACACCCGCAATGGCAAAGAAAAGAAACCATACGATACCCCCTGCAAAGCTGATAAGGAACACCTTTTTACTGAACCTGCGGTAGCATAACAGCAGGATGCCAAGCCCGAGTGTGATATACAGTTCCACAAGCCACATTTCCTCCCGGTAATCATGCGCAGGTGAATAGCAATCGTCTATAAATGAAAGTGCCCGGTTAAGGCCGTAGCTGTTGAAATAATAAGGAGAGCTGTTAATCGGCATATAGTCCTCGGTGCCATCCTGGTACAGCTTGGTAATAGCATTAGCCGGGTTGACAAACGGAAGTTCGCTCAACTCATTAACATTGATATTTTGTTTGATGTTATATTTCTTACTGATGGCAAGGCATTCATTCAGTACAGCCCTGATGGAGTCCTTCCGCTGCCCGTCGAGCCAGCGGTTAACCCTTACCCTGACCTGTAAACCGGTATCGAAGCCCGGCATGCCCTGCAGGTTAACCAGTATATTGCAATAGTGCCGGTAGCTGAACGCATCGGGTCGCTGCAGTGCTTTCCTGATCTTTATAGTAATGCTGTCTGTTTGATTAACATTAACCGAGTCGGAATAGTCAACAGTAGCCCGGTAAACAGTGTTGCCATAGTCGCAGGCATTATCAATAAAGTATTCCCCTTTATCGCGCGGAATAAAAGCCCTGGCAAGATTGATTGTATTGGCCTCACGCACCAGTTGAGCCCTGTCCGTGATGTTTTTTGCTTTAAGGATTGTACCATTCAGAAACGACTCATAAAAAGTAACCGAGCTGAAGATCAGCAGCAGGATGAGCAGCAATTCTTTTACGAGATGGAGTGGCCTGAGGATATAGAATTGTTTAAACGCATTATTCCGGAGGAAGAAAATCAACCAGGTAATGATGACCACAAGGCTGAGTAATATCGAAAATGTAATAAGGCCGCCATCGATAACATCCGACAGACCATAATATTCTCCCAGTGTATAAGTATTGAGTGAAAGAAAACCGCCGAGGAAGAAGAGAAGATGGAATATGATATTGAGCAGCAGAAAGGGTAGTACCCGCGAGTTCCACAGGAGAGGGTGATGTGTAAGAAGGTATTGATTGAACTTGGTAAACATATAATGCGTTGTGCAGGTAATGAATAGGATTTAAGCGTCAAAAAAGCGACGTGAGGAAGTGGAGATGTCACGAAAATATTTTACAGGTAACCCCGCGTCCCCCAGCTTTTTCAGTACGTTACTGATGCCGCCCGCCTCGTTAAAGTAAAGGATATAAACACCACCGTTAAAAGAGATCTTCTGTAAACCGCTATCTGCAAACAGCAATTGGAGGTTTTCTCTTGTAGTACCCGTTTCCAGCTCAAGTACCAGTTGGCGGGGCTCAACGGCTGCATCAGCAGTAGTGCCCGACGATTGTACACGTGCTACACCTTTTTGCAGAAAAATCACTTCACGGCTTACTTTTTCCACTTCATACAACTGCTGTGAACTGAGGATGATACTCATGGGCATCGACCGCGACTGGGCGATATATTTCAGGTCTTCCAGTATGATCTGCTGGGCCAGCACATCTAAGTTGGCCAATGGCTCATCCAGCAGCAGCAGTTCCGGTTTTTTGATAAGGGTACGCGCAAGTTCAAACCTCATTTTGTAACCGGATGATATACGGCTCCAGTTATAATCCCTGAAAGGGCGCAGTCCCATGCGTGCAATGATCATCTCTGTCCACAGATAATTCTCTTTTCCCCTTTGTCCGAAATGAGTAGCTGTGAATTGCAGGTTATTCATCAACGATCCGTACCAGGGTGCGGGGCGCTGGGGAATAAAGGCCAGTCTTGTTTTGATATCGTAGAAAGTGGCTCCTGCCGGAACATGATTCAACTGGTAGTCGATTCTGCCGGTATCTGTTTTAAGCTCGCCATAGAGCAGGCGCAACAAGGTTGTTTTGCCATTCCCATTCTCGCCTACCAGCCCGGTGATCTGCCCGGCAGGCAGGGAAAGATCGAGTGCCGATAAACTGAAATTACCGGATTGATAGCGTTTGGATATATTACGGGCTTCAAGTTTAATATGATCGGGTGCAACGATTACAGATGCCTGTCCTATACGGTCCAGTAAAGTTGCGACGTGTTCATTCAGTACAGCTTCGCCACCGGTTTTTTGCTCCGACCAGTCATCGTACCAGTCGCAGAAGGAAAGTGTATCGCTGAATACGGTAGTGTTTTGGGTTTCGATGGCAGAGTCCAGCAGGCGCCGGTAACCAAGGTGTGTATCGCCATTGTCGAAATATGACTTTACCTCAGCCAGCCGGGAGTGGAAAGTTGTGCTCATGTATGCGGATTTATAAACGGTACAATGTATAGAAAATAATCAGGGTCTACAGCTTTTCCGCGGCGGCAAAAGTTTTACCGGTGCCTTTCCTGTCGCTTTCAACCAGGCCGTCTCTCAGGCGTACCACACGGTGGGCATAAGCGGCAATATCTTCCTCGTGTGTTACGAGCACTACCGTATTACCAGCCGATTGTATTTCGTCGAAAATGCGCATTACTTCTACGGAGGTTTTACTGTCGAGGTTACCCGTCGGTTCATCTGCCAGGATGATAGAGGGATTGTTTACAAGTGCCCTTGCAATAGCCACGCGTTGTATCTGTCCGCCGCTGAGTTCGTTGGGTTTGTGGTGCGAGCGGTCGGCCAGTTGTACTTTTTCCAGCATGGCTTTTGCTCTTTCGAGCCTTTCCCTTTTAGGGATGCCACTGTAAATAAGGGGTAGTGCTACGTTTTCTGCAGCGGTAAGACGGGGCAGGAGGTTAAACTGCTGGAACACAAAACCGATCTCCTGGTTACGCACATCGGCAAGATCGTTATCCGGCATATTGCTCACGTCTTTGCCGTTGAGGATATACGTACCACCCGTAGGCGAATCCAGGCAGCCAAGGATATTCATCAGCGTGCTTTTGCCACTTCCGCTGGGGCCCATAAGCGCAACATATTCGTTCTTCGCAATATCAAGGTCAATTCCCTTCAGTACAGGCAGCTCCTGTTTACCGAGGAAATAGCTCTTATTGATATTTTCTAAGTGTATAATGGATTGCATCGTATTGGCGTAGTCCTATCCCTGTTTGGTGATCACTTTTGGTACTTTAAAGAATATGCCGTCTGTAAGCGGGGCATTTTTAAGCCCCTCTTCACGCGTAATGCTGCCCTTTACCTCATCCGCACGCAGTACATTCACATTGTCGTTGATGTAAAGCAGGGGCTCCACACCCGTGGTGTCGAGCTCGTTGAGCTTTTCGACAAAAGCGATCATCCGTTGCAGATCGTTTTTTATCCCTTCCATTTGCGCAGCGTCAAACTGTAACCTTGCCAGGTTAGCCAGTTTGTTTACCAGAGCATCATTCACTTCCATGTATCAAAAATAATGGATTCAGGTGAGTAAAGACCTGTTTTTCTGTGAGTGGTTCCGAAACATAAACTATTCTTATCTTCGCAAACCTTATGGATTTTGATAAAGAAATAGTAATGAGCGGCATACGGCCTACCGGCTTCCTGCACCTGGGTAACTACTTTGGGGCAATAAGGAACTATGTGCGTATGCAGGAAGATTTTGAGTGCTATTTTATGGTGGCCGACCTGCACTCCCTTACGACCCACCCCGATACCAAAGAATTAAAGGAAAACGTACACAGGGTACTGGCAGAAAACATCGCTTCGGGGCTTGACCCCGAAAAGGCTGCTTTTTATTGCCAGAGCCATATTTACGAAACCAGCGAACTCTATCTTTACCTTAATATGCTGGCCTACCTCGGGGAGCTTGAAAAGACAACAACATTTAAAGATAAGGCCCGGTTACAGCCGGAAAATATCAATGCCGGGCTACTGACGTACCCTGTATTGCAAACAGCCGACATTATCCTTCACCGTGCAAAGTATGTTCCTGTTGGTAAAGACCAGGAGCAGCACCTGGAGATGGCCCGCAACTTCGTAAACCGCTTTAACCACCGTTATGGCGAAGTGTTTCCAGAACCACAGGCTTTTAACTACAACCAGGAACTGGTTAAGGTGCCCAGCCTTGATGGTGCGGGTAAGATGAGTAAGAGTGAAAACCAACTGGCTACTATTTACCTCGCTGATGACGATGACCTGATCCGTAAAAAAGTGATGAAGGCTAAAACAGACGAAGGCCCGAAGACCCCTGATTCGGTAATGCCCGAGTATATCAGTAATCTCTTTACATTGATGAAACTGGTTTCTGAAGCAGGTGTGGTGGAACAGTTTACGGCCGACTTTAACAGTTGCACGATACGTTATGGCGATATGAAAAAGAAACTGGGGGAAGATATGGTGCATTTTGTAAGCCCCATACGTGAAAAAGTAAATGCTATTCTCGCCGACGAAACTTACCTGAAACGGGTAATGGAAAGAGGGGCGGAAAAAGCCCGTGCAAGCGCCCGCGAAACCATGCGTGTAGTGCGTGAAGCCATTGGTCTGAACTACTTTTAACCTTATCCTCGATAGAAATATTTTCTCAAAGGGATCGTAGGGGGTTTAATAAACTTTGCCTACATTCACCTGCCCGTTTTCGCAGCGGGTAACATTGTTTACATTTTAAAAAGCTCCCCCCGGGGGCAAGCAGGATATGGCCAAAACAAGAAAGCCAAAGCACATTGCAATTGCCGGTAATATTGGCGCCGGTAAAACCACCCTTACAGAAATGCTCAGCAAGCATTACCGCTGGATACCTCAGTTTGAAGATGTAGACCATAATCCTTATCTCAACGATTTTTACGAAGACATGCCCCGCTGGAGTTTTAACCTTCAGATATTCTTTCTCAACAGCCGCCTTAACCAGTTACTTGAAATACAAAGGGGTACAGAAACCGTTATACAGGATCGTACCATTTATGAAGATGCTAACATATTTGCGCCCAACCTGCACGATATGGGCCTCATGGGCAAACGCGACTTTGATAACTATTATACTTTTTTTGAAACGCTGAAGACAATGGTAAAACCACCGGATCTGCTCATCTATCTCAAAGCATCTGTGCCTACACTGGTAGCTCAGATCCAGAAGAGGGGAAGGGAGTACGAAGAAAACATCCGGCTTGACTACCTCAAAAAGCTTAATGAGTTTTACGACTCCTGGATCAGCAATTATAAGGAAGGGCCACTGCTGGTGATCGATGCAGACAAGAATAAGTTTGCAGAGAACGAAGAGCATCTTGGCCAGGTTATCTCCAAGATCGACGCTATGCTTTTCGGGCTGTTTTAATAAGGTGTCAACCATGCGGGAGCCCTCCTGCCTGTTATCCTTTATCCTGTTCTGAGCCGGGGTTTCCGTATCCCCGGTGTACATTCTTCATCATATACCCACAGCCGGGTATTTTGCAATGCCAATTTTTGCGTATTTTTCTGAAAAGAAAAATATGCGACTCTCTTTTTATCACTCACTGATTGTCTTTCTCCTGTTGTTCTCCGGTCTGCCCTGTATTACCCGGGCACAGGTACAGTTCTGGAACCTGGCTGATCTTGAAGACGAACAGGTATTACCGGCCCGGAAAGACCAGAAAATAAAACTGGTAAAACTGTACCGGGTGGATGAAAGAGGGCGGCAGATCGATACCACCGGGCCGGATGAGCTACGCAGCCATGATATGAACGGCCAATTGACGGCCCGGCAGGTTTATAAATACAACTGGAATAAGCGCAAAAGGGAACTGCTTCGTGCTGATTCTTTTTTTTACAATACAAAAGGCCAATTGGTAACCTATCGTGCTTATGAGGGAGATAATTACAGGTGTACTTATGAAACACTGGTGAAGTATAATAATAAGAACCTGCCGGTACAGCAGGATCATTACAACTTTTACAATTATGAACGTAAGCTGGAGCAGTCGGATCTTTTTGTGTATGATGCCAAAAACCTGCCTAAAAAAATCACGACCGTTAACAAGATGGACAAAGCGAGCAACAGCAGCCGGCTCTTTTTCTTTAATGCAAAAGGCAAACTCATTAAAACACAGTTTATCACCCCGGGCGGTACCATTACAACAGTAATAGGCCGCGATGCCGGTGGTAAACTTACCAGTTACCAGGAATTATACGGGAAGGACATACAGAAAACGATTCTATATACTTATGATGCTTCGGGAAGGCTCAGCAGGAAAGAAACCAAGGGTTCATCGGGCTACTATGATTTTACAACATATACTTATGACGGTAACAACCCACTTGTTGCAACCACCTACCTGCAGTACCCGGGTTATGGAGGAAACAGCGACAGGCGTCATGAGTACACGGCATGGGTATATGAGGCATGGTGACTGTGTTTTTGCTGCCTGCTAACAAATTGTTAAAATATATCGTGTGTAGAACAACTTGTCTAACTTTAATAGACTATTACTGGTATTTTAAACCATTTCAAAACAGCAATATGAAAAAAGTAGTTGTACTTGCAGTAGTCCTTTGCAGCGGCACTCTTGCCATGGCACAAACCAAGCGTATAGCTCACCGGAGCCATAGTGGTACGGGTACATTTGTCATTACTGACAGTAAAGATAATTTTGGGGAGTATAAGCCTGCAATGCCTGTTGCCCCGCTACCTAAAACTGATTCCAATGCGATAGTAAAAAATAAGGCTGTTGTGCAGTCTAAGGCTAAGAAAGTGATGAAGTCTTCCAAAAGAAAGAACAGGGTGGTGCATAAAGCAGCACCTGCCCAGGTATAAACCATTTAAAACAGCAAAATGAAAAAAGCAGTTGTCCTCCTTGCAGTAGTTCTTTGCAGCGGCACTCTCGCTATGGCACAAACCAAGCGCATAGCTCACCGCAGCCATAGTGGCACAGGAACTTTTACCATTACCAATAGTAACGACAATTTTGGCGTAGTAAGGAAGGTTCCTCCTGCGCCACCCAAAACCGACTCTAATGCAATTGTAAAAAAGAAGGTTGTTGTACACCCCAAGGTTAAAAAAACGCTACGATCTTCTAAAAGCAGGACAATTCAAACCGGGAGGTAGACAAACTGCTACCGGGTGAGTAGGAATTACCGTTTCTTTACGTTAACTGCAGACAGACCTTTTTGGCCGTTCTGAACTTCGTATTCAACAGTGTCACCCTCTGCGATAGGTTCTGACAGGCCACTGGCGTGTACAAAGACATCCTTTCCGGTGTTATCGTCTTTGATAAAGCCAAATCTCTTTTCTGAATTAAAGAATTTAACGGTGCCCTGGTGTTTAGTATCCATTGTATAAAGTATTGATGTATTGCGGTGAAGATAAGCTTTTTACCGCAAGTCGCACCCCCTTGCCACATTTTTTATTTCCTAACAGGTATTGTTCTGCTTTTCAATCTGCCTGCGGCAGGCAGGTAAGTGTGCCAGTCTACTGGCTGACCTGTCGTTAGATTACCTTTTCGGGAAAAATCAGGTAGAAATACCCTGTTCTGCCATTATACACAAATATAGATTTGCAGCCATTAAACCAAACTTCTATCTGTTATGAAAAAATCGCTCCTTTTCCTGGCCCTCGCTTTTGCATGGGCCGGCTGGATGGCTTGTAATGGTGGAGACAAAGAGCCCGCCCCTACCGCCTTTAAAACTGGCTGCGGCACACCTTCTCCGATGATCTCTCCCATGATCCCGCACGAAGTGGATGTTACTTTACCCGCAGGATATTCGGGTCTCATACCCAGTGACCAGATCTGTTTTGACCATTTCTCATGGCGTTCTTTTGTGGCCCTCAACTGGCCCGCTAACAGCGATGGGACTCCTATGAAATGTAATTTTACCGATAGTCCCAATGCCAAGCGTGTATGGGAATACTATCTGGATCCTGCCGAAGTATTTGCTACCGGTGAAAACCTTTTGGCCTTTTCCGGTCCGCTTAAAGCTGTGCCCGGTTTAAAAGGATTGCGCATGATTTCCAAGATGAGCTCGGAATTTGCCAGTGATACTACAGTTGGCGATATTAAGCAGGCAACGGGTCAGCCACTGGTTGATAAAAACCTGAACTATGTGCTGTATGAAATAGTAATGAATAAAGATGAGGCAAAGTATATCCGCGACAGTGGTCTTACGACTAAAGCAGGACAGGAGGGCAAAACGATCAACTTCCCCGCAGGGTATTATGATAAGGGTAAATCCGGTGGCCAGGTAGGCGCCATAGAAATCAAGGCTACCTGGAAGATACTTGTGCCCGGTGTGGATGATACTACGCAGTATTATCACCGGCAGGCAGTGATCTACGTGCCACCTGCCAGCAGTGCGACCGGCAAAGCGCTTTACCTGACAGAAACCGTAGGCCTGGTAGCGATGCACATCCTGCATAAAACCCAGAACTTCCCCATGTGGATATGGACCAGCTTTGAGCACAACCTGAATGCCCCTGATTCGGCACAGGTGGCCACAGCGGGTAATAAATTCTCTTTTTACAACCCGGCGTGTCCTTCTTCTTTTATCAATACGCCACCGGATACGCCTTATCTCTGGCAGCCTGTTAAACCTTATGCCAAGAGTGTAGCGAACGACGGTAAGTATGGCACGCAGGTGGTACAGAAATTACCTATATACGACTTTACACAAAAGGTAAACCTGCAATGGCAAACTGCGCTTAAAGGGAGTGTATGGGCTAATTACAGGCTTATCGGCAGCCAGTGGGGTGTAATAAAGGGCGATAATCCTACGCAGGGAGCGGATACTGTGGGTGTACCGGAGTTTATGTCTAACCCGGTGCTCGAAACCTACTTCCAGCAAAGCTCCTGCCTCACGAGTTGCCATATTTTTGCGAAAGATGCAGCGGGCATGAACTCTGACTTCAGCTTCCTGCTGGAGCGGGCTAAACTGAATGCCGGCGCGAAAAAATAGTTTTATTGTTCAGGTGTATTTGTTTTTCCAGGGCCTGGTTGCAGCACAGCTTGCGATCGGGCCCTGACTTTTTGCTTTGTAGCTGCGGGAAAGAAAAGGTATCCTTAGTCAATACGTATCCAGTATATCCTTCATTTTCAATACTTCTTCAGTTTTGATAAGCCTTGCAGCTATCGTATCGCCCTGTTTTACAAAAACCATAACGCTGTAGTTTTCATCATAAACACTATCGAGGACTGACTGCGGGGCATGCTTTACCCTCGATTTGAAATGAAGCGTTTTTATGCAGTTGGTATCTGCAAACAGGTCGAACCGGTCTAATACCTTTGGCGAGGTGTGATTTATATAATTGAGTTCATCTACCATGCAGCCGCACCGTATGCAGGAAAGAAAAAGGGCAGGCTTGCTGCCGATAATATTAGCAAGCGGGGCTGTATTGAACAAAACAGCCTCGTTATTTTTTGATGTTTTGGATTTGCAACTATTAAAAGCAAGGCATGTTACTGCGGTGAACACTATGAATGTACGAGCATTATTTTTTAAATGCATAATAATAGGCTTTATCAAGATTATTAGTGAGGGCAATAAATCCCTCTTCGTAGGGATAAATAAATGCCTGGCAAACGGTATGATTCAACTTAAAGGTATGTACAGGTGTAAAGTCGGGAGTAAATACATAGCACTGAACAATGGTGGTATCCGTTTTTTGAGCCTTGGCTAATCTTTTCATCATGTATATCCGACGGGAGGGATCAAAAAACAACTTGTGATTAGCTTCATTGATAAGTAAATATTTTGCTGTATAGCCAAGATTGCGGTGCTTCGATTCGTCAAATGGCCGGAAACCACTTTGCAGGTTGATGCGTGAGCGTATGATGCGGTTACTTTTTGTAAAGTACATACCCACAGTATCGTGCTGCATAAACCCGAATACTAGTGTACTGTCGTTTAAAAAATCAAATAACAATTCCCGGTTCCTTATTTCTTCTTTATGAAAGTTAGGTGGATACTCAATTATGCGTTTTGGGGTTAGGTTCTGTTCATTCAGGTTGAAATATACCAAAGCATATTCGTCAATAAAATTTTTGGTTTTCTTTACAAGATAATTAATAAACAATAACGAATCATTACATCTGAATTGCGTGGCATCAACATCACTGACGAAGTTGATGCCTTTAAGTTTATCTGACTTGTTAAGATCCACTTTTTTTTGAAAACGAAGAGTGAAGTCTTTTTCAATGGTATATTTAAAAAGAGTTTTTGTTTCGCGGTTAAGCAAAAATAATTGATTGCCTGACACCTGGCCGATGCGATATTCATCAAGTTCATTTAATACTTTGCTGATATCTGTTTTATATATACGGCTCGCCCTGATGTCAACAAAAGTCAGCGAATCCTTTTGGTCTAAGTATATAAAATAATCTTTTCCGTAAAGCCGGGTAATGCCATTCAGAAACCTGACTGACAGGCCATCTGCTTTAATCTCATCAGCAAGAAACTGGGTATTAATGGTTTCAGAAGTATAGCTGGCAGTATCAAATACCATTGGCGGCCTTACTTCCGTAGGTACCCTGGTTTTTACAGTGCATCCTCCTATTAGAAGGAGCATAAGCGCAATGGCAGGGTTTGTCATTTTACAAGGCATAAGCATATAGTAAAAAGCAGGGATGAATACAAATCTCTGCTTTTTTACTGTACAGGATTGTTAAAGTTTATCGTGTATTACAGGGTGCCCCGGTGGGGTCGGTACGCTTAAAGGCAAAGATCAGGTCTACAGAACATCTCGTCGTTAATAACACTATAAAAAAGCTTGTCATAAACGGGTTCGTCTGGTTGGCAGGAAGTGAGTGCAAGGCTTGTAAAGGCGCTGGCTGCAAGCGTAGTAATTAAGATTTTTTTCATAATCGGTGTAATTTTCAGCAAAGTTAGCAGCTTTTATATACCTTTAAAATTGAGCATTACAAATATTTTATACAGACGAAAAATATTTTCATGTTATGAAAATCGGCGAAAAACTAAGGAAGATCAGGGACTTTTACGGATACACGCAACAGTTTGTTGCGGATGAAATAGGTGTGTCTACCAGCCAGTACTGCAAGTACGAAAAAGACGAGACGCCTGTTACTATCGAAACCTTAGAAAAAATATCCGCAGTGTATAAACTTACCCAGGTGGATATACTAAGCTGGGATGAGCGCCAGGTATTTAACTTCATGGGTGCAATTACTGCTAATCACGGTGGTTTTGTAAATCAGCAAACTCTTGTAGATGATACGTCTACTAAAATGCTGATCGCCCAGTTGCAGGAAGAAATCAGTTACCTGAAAGCGGAAAACAAACGGCTTTGGGATTTACTGGAGAAACTCAATCCTTCGTAACAAAGGCAGTATTTTACCTGCTTTTTCAAAGTAGTTTTACTCAATCGTTGAACCTTCCTTTGCCTCGTTGCAACTGGCGCAGGTTCTTTTGCAGCATCTGTTTAAGCTGCTGCTTTACCACCTGGCCCATTGTTTTACAACGGCTGAAGGCATTGGTATCAAAGTGCTTATTGAGCTCTTCCCTGAGCAGTTTGACCTTATAATTTTCAGAAAGTTCGTCGCCGCTCATGATATTGATCAGTTCCATCAGGCGGGCGCGGCCACCTACCACGCGGTAGGCCATAATATTACGTTCTTCGGCCTGGTACTGGGCAATTACATCGGGGCTGAGGTTTTTCAGTACAAGATTTACATACTCGTAGTTCTCTTTATAAAACTGTGGTAGGTAAAGGTTTTTCCGGCCTTCATAGCTCTGCTGGTCGAAGTCGATGGCCCTGATGCGGTACTGGTAGTCTTCAATATCAGGGGTAATGTCTATTACGAAATTATAGCTGCGCATATCGCCTAAAAGGCGTGCAAAGCAGCGCTCGTTGAATTTTACAAATTCCTTGGCGATTCTTGTCTTATTGGTTTCGGGGAGGTTCAGGTAATCTGCCAGGAACACATCGCCGGGTATGCCTGCTATATGCTCTTCTACAAGGGTATTTTTATGGTGGAGAAAGGTTATGCGGTTGGGCGAGAGCAGGTGCTCCAGTTCCAGGCCATATATGCGTGAGGCATCGGCTGACTTTATGTAATAGTGATCGTAGTTGTCGTTGATGCGGTTAATAATACGGATACGGAAAGGTACACTATTTCCAAATTCACAGAAGTCGATACGTTCTACGTCGAGGTGCTTGCTGAAGCTCATATCGCCTTCTGTTTTGAGTGTGGCATAGGTCTCTACCAGTGCCTCTTTTAAAAACTCCATCTCTTTGAGGTCGTACACTGCCGTTTCCCAATGGGTAAGTTTCCCGTTTTTATCCCGCAGGGAAGTAGCATAGCGGTAATTGAGCAGGTCGCGGTATACCACCGGCAGTTTGATATCTCTCCCATGGTTACGCAGATAGGCCTGTAGCTGATCACTTACAGGGAAGGCCTCCTTTTTCATCATGGGCCTGTCGGTCTCCTGCGAGAGCTTTGCATTGACTATGTCTTTAAACTGCATGGTATAAAGGTACGGGGTGAGTTGATAAGTTGATTAGCTACCTTCCAGTCTGCCTGCAGCAGGGTGGTTTTACTAACCGGTAAACCATCCTATCTTTGCGTTATGGAATTTATCAGAACTGCGGTCATCCGCTGGAGCGATCTTGATCCCAACTTTCACCTCCGCCATTCAATGTATTATGATATCTGTGCTTCTATCCGTATGGACCTGATGATAGAGATGGGTATCAGCCCGGCGCTGCTGCTGCAGCACCATATCGGACCAATCCTGTTCAGGGAAGAGTGTGTATTTAAAAGGGAGATCAGGTTTGGCGACGAAGTAAATATACACGTAAGGATTGCTGGTATGAGCCGGGATTTCAGAAAATGGAGTATGTGTCATGAGATATGGACCAATGGAAATACCCTTGCGGCAACGCTTACGGTGGACGGGGCCTGGATGGATACGGCAGCCAGGAGGATTGCAGTGCCGCCTGTAATGATTTCTGAGGCATTTGACAGTATACCCAAGACGGAGGGGTTTGCCTGGTATGAACAGAAAGGGCAATAAAAAATCCGTCGTATGACGGAGATAATTAATAATTAGGAAACAGACGACCTTGTATTAGTGCCTGATAATCAGCTTCATACCAGTGTAACCCTGCTGCATTTCGGGGAGTGCAGTGATTTTCTGTTTTGCAGGCATTACATAGACGTTATTACCTTTCTGGTAAGTGATCAATGTGTTGCTGCTGAAAGAATTGTTACTGAAACTTGTACGTCCCATCTGGCTGCTCTTGTAAGTAAAACCGGATTTAAGGTTAAACGCGATGGCGCTTCTGAGACCAATATTGGTATTGAAGTTAGCGGAGAAAACTTTGAGTTTGCTCTTTTTGCCCATGCCACGATCAGCCACAGCACTGAGTGTAATGCTGGTAAGCATTACTGCTGCAAATAGTATTCTGGCTGTCCTGAACATTGTTGGTGTGTTGTTGTTTACTTTCACAAATATATAACTTTTTTCCTGGTATATAGATACCATTCATCACTTGTTTTCACATTTATTTAACGTTTTGCGTAAAAAAAAGTTACAGGAAAAACCTTTTTGTTTGTTTTTATTTGTACTTTAGGTAAACCTGAATAAGAATGAGCAGATATCCATACCGGCAGGACAGGGAAGAAATCAGGGAATTGCTACAGCAATACGACAACCTGAAAAAAGGACATAGCCACTCCTTTCTGGAAGAAGATGCTTTTGAACGCATCATTGATTATTATGACGAGCTGGAACAGTTGCCACAGGCACTTGAAGCTGCTTCTTACGCTATTGAGCGTTACCCATATTCCTCCTCTTTATTACTGAAAAAGGCCGATCTGTTGATCGCAACAAGGCAATATAAAGCCTCACTTGCCGTATTGGACCAGGCGGAAATACTGGACAGCGGTGAGAAGGATCTCTACATCCTGCGTACGGATGCTTACCTGGCGCTTGACCAGCAGGGTAAGGCAGCCGCGGTGCTGGAGGAGGCTATCGGGCGTTTTGAGGGTGGGGAGCGGATAGACCTGCTGTTTGAGCTGACAGACGTGTATGATGACTACGAGAACTTCGATAAGGTATTTGACTGCCTTAAAATGATTCTTGAGGAGGAACCTAATAATGAGGAGGCGCTCTATAAGATCTGTTTCTGGACGGACTTTACGGGCCGTAATGAAGAGGGTATCCGCCTGCACCAGCAGATCATCGACCAGTTTCCCTATAACGAGCTGGCCTGGTTTAACCTGGCGGCGGCCTACCAGGGTCTGAAGCTCTATGAAAAAGCCATCGACGCCTACCAGTATGCCATAGCTATAGATGAGAAGTTTGATTATGCCTACCGTAATATGGGCGATGCCCTGCTGCGCCTGCGCCGTTACAGGGAAGCGATAGAGGTGCTGGAAAAAGTGCTTGAGCTGGCCAGGCCGGAAGATGTGATCTATGAGGCTATCGGGCATTGCTACGATAAGATGAAGAACTATGCTCTGGCAAGGTTCAACTATAAAAAGGCGAGCCACCTGAGCAAAGACGACAGCCAACTGCATTATAAGATTGCCTGCACTTATATGAACGAGGCGCAGTGGGAGAGTGCGGTAAAGAGCCTTGAAAAGGCGCTTACCCTGCACCGCATGCAGCCTGAGTATAACCTGGCTATTGGGCAGTGCTACCGGCAGATGGGCCGTACTGAAGACGCGATCAGTTGCCTGGGTAACGTGGTACGCATGAAGCCGAAGAATATGCTTGGGTGGACGGAACTGCTTAACTGCCTGTATAATGCGGGTTATTTTGATGAAGTATTTGAATACGCGGGAACGGCACTGGAACAAACCGAAGGCAAGCCATTATTTATCTTTTATAAAAGTGCAGCTCTCTTTGCACTGGGTAAATCGAAGGAAGCCCTGCTTCAACTGGAGCTGGCGATGGACAAGAGCCCCAAACTCATTAAGAAGTTTATTGAGCTGAACCGTTCTATACTTCAAAACCAGCAGGTGGTAGACCTGATTGCAAGGTTTAAAAAGAATAAGTCCATCTGACGGAGCCGCATATTTGTTAAAATAGTCCAGCTTTCCGGTAGGATGGATGTTTTACACAGCCGATTGCATTGTCTTTTCCCTTATCGTGGTTATATTTGCGCCTTAAAACAGTAAGCATGAATTTTAATCTTTCTCAAATTCCCGAGCGTAATACGAAACCACGTAACCATGGCATTACAATGGTAATGGATAAAGGCCTGAGCATTGAGGAAGCAAAAAATTTCATGAGTGTTTCTCATCCGCATGTTGATATTGTAAAACTGGGCTTTGGCACATCGTATGTAACGCCTAATCTTAAAGAGAAGCTTGAAGTGTACCGCTCGTACGACATTCCTGTTTATTTTGGCGGTACTTTATTTGAAGCTTTTCTTATACGCAACCAGTTTGAGGATTATATTTCTGTTTGTAAAGAGTTTGGTGTGAGCTTTATGGAAGTAAGCGATGGCTCTATCAATATACCGCATACTGAAAAGTGCGGCTATATCGAAAAGCTGACCAAGCATGGTACTGTGCTGAGTGAAGTGGGCAGTAAGGATGCGGCGCATATTATACCACCATATAAATGGATCGAGCTGATGCGGGCCGAACTGAGTGCTGGTTCTACCTACGTGATTGCGGAAGCGCGTGAGGCTGGTAACGTAGGTATCTACCGCGGCAGTGGCGAGGTGCGTGAAGGGCTGGTGCAGGAAATACTGACGCAGATACCTGAAGAAAAGATCATCTGGGAAGCGCCCCAGAAGGCACAACAATTATATTTTCTTGAACTGATTGGTTGTAATGTTAACCTTGGCAATATTGCTCCTACGGAAGTGATTCCTCTTGAAGCTATGCGCATCGGGCTGCGTGGCGATACTTTTCATCTTTATCTGTCTAAATAAACTACAGCGGCTTCTGCTGGTTACATGCACAGTGTAAAACAATATGGTATTATCGGCTACCCGCTGGCCCAATCGTTTTCACAGAAATACTTTACACGGAAGTTTAGAGCTTCGGGGCTTGAGGGTTATCGTTATGATCTGTTCCCGTTAGCCCATATCAGTGAATTTCCCCGGGTACTGGCCGATAATCCGCAACTGAGCGGGTTTAACATTACCATTCCGCATAAGGAAAGGATCATTGCTTTTTTGCATTATCGTGATGCTGTGGTAGAGGCCTGCGGTGCCTGTAACTGTGTACGGTTGCATAATGGTGAACTGTGGGGCTATAATACGGATGTAGTAGGTTTTGAACAATCGCTGTTACCGGGACTGCAACCGCACCATAATAAAGCGTTGGTGCTGGGCACGGGCGGGGCTGCAAAAGCTGTACAATATGTACTGCGTAAGCTGGGTATTGATTATTCGATGGTAAGCCGTACGCCTGCAGCAGGTCATCTGACATACGCAGATCTTAATGAAGGTCTTATTGCGGAACATCCCCTGATCGTCAATACCACCCCGTTGGGCATGTACCCGGAAACGGAACATTGCCCTGAACTTCCTTATGATGCATTGACACCACGCCATTATTTATACGACCTGGTGTATAATCCGGAGCAAACACTCTTTTTGCAAAAGGGTATGGCTGCTGGTGCGCAGGTAAAGAATGGTTATGATATGCTGGTGTTGCAGGCAGAAGAGAACTGGCGTATCTGGTCTGCAGTTATATTATGAACTTTGTAATAATTTCAGCAGCACAGCGGGTACCGGCACTGCTTTCCTGGCTGCATAGTCGTAGCAAACCATTCCTGTTTTTGCAGTGGCGATGAGCACGGGTTCTCCGTTTCTTCCGGTGTAGATACTATAATACAATTCAAAGGCTACTTTACTGCATTCACCACAGTGTAACTGTACTTCCATGGTATCGCCATACCGGCCTTCTTCTTTGAACAGGATCGTAAGGTCGCTCATAATAAGACCGGTACCTTCGATATCCAGTTCTGTAAAGCCATTGCGGTGGAGCCATTGCATACGTGCTTCGTGCAGGATGCCGGCAAAGGCATCGTTACCTACGTGATTGCCATAGTTTATATCTGTGATGCGTACGGGTATGCGGATGGTGGCTATACAATTACCGGGAATGTCTAATTTGATTCTTGCCATATTGTTTGGATGTTACCTGAAATGGCCGTAAAGATAACAGGAACTGCGGGTGGGGTTTATTCTTTTTCTTCAAGCAATTTACCGAGTTCTACTACGTCGAGAAAGTTGGTAAAGGCCGGGGCGGAGGTGTTGTTGAGCATTTTCTCGCGCCATTTGCGGAAGCGGGTTTTCCAGAAAGCACTTTCCCTGATGATCTTATCGAGCAGCTCTTCATTTTGCGGGGCTGTATCGTTGAGGTAGCTGACGAGATTGGAGAATTTTGACGACAGTTTTACGGATTGCCCATCGGGGCCGCTGATACTGATATAATTGCCATTGGCTACTGTAACTGTATTATCCATTCCGGTTATGGGGTCACTATCGGGATTCTCCAGCTTCCTGCGGTTATAAAGTGATGCTTCGGCTTTATCTTCTTCTATGGCAACGGGTGTGTTGGTGGCATAAGCCAGGGGTTTAACAGAAGGTACTGTGACTGATTCGGTTTCTGCCGGTTCTGTTTCGGGAAACTGATGCACTGTAGTTACAGCGGCGGCGCTCACTGGCGATGTTTCGCCGGTACTTTTGATTGAGCCTTTTATCTGTTCGGGTATTGGCTTTGTGCTGGCCTGTTGCTGTTGGGGTGCGGGAGATACTGAAGCAATTTCGGCCTGGTGCTGCGGGGTACGGTTGAAGAGCCAGATGCTGGTAATCAGTACACCGGTAACCACGGCTGCTGCTGCGACTGCCCTGTACCATTTGCCGGAGCGGACTGGTATTGTTGCGGACTTAGCAGCAGCGGAAGTTTCGCTGTCTAATTGCTGGCTGATGGAAGACCATATCTCTGCGGGGGGAAGTGTTTCCTGCTGGTAGATATTGCTGGCCCATGCTGTTTTATCTTCCTGGTCGAGTGCATCGGAAATAGCAGCCCAGCTATCTCCGGGCGGCATTTCTTCGAGGTTATAAATACTTTCAGCAGGAGAGGCATTATCGAGGTCACGGGCAATTTTCTCCCAGGCACCTTGCGGGGGCGCAATTTCCTGATGGTAGAGATTTTTTTGCCAGTTGCTCTGCATGAGACGCTGCTGCTTTATTGTTGATTGAGTTTATTAGCGACCATTCGCTGTAAAATCGTTTTGGCCCTTGCCAGTTGCGATTTACTGGTGCCTTCTGTTATACCCATAATATCTGCAATTTCGCGATGCGAATAGCCTTCAATGACATACATATTGAACACCTGCCGGTATCCCGGACTCAATTCCCTGATCATGTTAAGAATATCTTTTTCGGCAAGGTTTTCGAACGCATTCCATTCGCGGTCTTCGAATGTGTTTTCGTGGGTTTCCGTAACGGACTGTAGGGTTACGGAGCGCCTGAAATGTTCAATGGCAGTGTTTACGAATATTCTCCTGATCCAGCCTTCAAACGAACCTTCTGCCCTGAACTTGTGCAGGTTTCTGAATACTTTAATAAACCCCTCCTGTAAGAGGTCCCGGGCGTCATCGGCACTGTTGCTGTAGCGGAGGCAAACGGCGTACATTTTGGGGGAGAATTTCTTGTAGAGCATCTCCTGTATTTTCCGGTCACCTTCAAGGCAGCCCCTAAGTAAGTCGCTATCGGATAAAATATGGTTGCTTTCTGTGCTCAAATTGTAATAAATCTTTGATTTATAATGATTTTTACTAATCAGTACTCCTGGTCACGGAGGTACTGCACCATCTTTTGCAAGGCTTTTTTACGGTGGCTGAAGCGATTCTTTCCGATAAGGTTCATTTCTGCGAAGGTTTGATCACTACCATCCGGGATGAAAACAGGATCGTATCCAAACCCGCCTGTACCTACCGGTGCTGTAGTGATCTGCCCGTTGCAAATTCCCTCAAATATATATTCTTTGTTTTTAATGATAAGCGAAATAACTGTACGAAAGCGGGCTTTCCTGTTTACCTGCCCTTTCATCCTGTGGAGCAGCTTGTCGATATTACTGGTAAAATCGGGGTCATTATCGGCATAGCGTGCACTTTTTACGCCTGGCTCACCATTGAGGGCTTCCGTTTCCAGCCCGGTATCTTCACTGAAACAATCCTGCCCGGTAAGCCGGTGAATTGTTTGCGATTTTTCGGTGGCATTAGCCTCGAGTGTATCATGGGGTTCCGGAATATCGATATTGATGCCTGCTTCTTTCAGGGGAAGAATATGAAATAAATTACCCAGTGCGGCCCGCATTTCTTCTACTTTATGGGCATTATTGGTGGCAAATATGATGGTATCCATCAGACTGAATGGGGGTTAAATCAGAGTCCAAAAATTTGTTTCAGGCAGGTCCACAGCTTACTTTTCTCCATGCGATCGTTCTCCAGTTCGGACAGCGTTGGTGCATTGAGATAAACCTGGTTATTGTACCGCTGTACCTGGTACCAGGGAAAGCTGATGGGCATAGCGATGACGGAAGGATCGACACCGAAAAGAAAGATCTTTTCGGATTGGAATGTGGCGGTAAGCTGTAGCCAGGTGGCATTATTATTGGCCATATTGACAAGAGAAACATCGGCCATGGTGAGCCTGCAGGCTGAGAGAATGCCAAGCAGGAAATCGAGCCGGCTATCCTGCAGGTACAGGGCATCGGTGTCGTGAACAAGAATAAGGATGCGCTGCCCGTTTTGCCCGAGGCTGGTAATTGGCTGCTGTTCTCCGGTGGTTACCGTGCCGGAGGGGGCGATCGTTTTTGATTGTTCAGTATTTAACACTACGAGTGAATCTTTGAACAAACGGGCAACGATAAATGGCGGAAGTTGAATATTATCTAATGTCATGGAACGGCGCCCTGCGCGCTGGTTTTTTTTGTTTCTTTGTGTAAAATTAACGAATATGATTGCAGCTGCTGATATAAATATTACGATGGCCGGGGAAAGTAAATTGAACGACATCAATCTTGAAAACATTCCGTTTGGTAAATACTTTACTGATCACATGCTTGAAGTGGATTATGAAGATGGTGAGTGGAAAACAGCTGAGATCAAACCTTATCAACCCCTGCTGCTTTCTCCTTCACTGGCGTCGCTGCATTATGGCCAGGCTATCTTTGAAGGTATAAAAGCATATAAGGATGCTGAGGGCAACGCTGCTATATTCAGGCCGATAGATAATTTCCGCCGGTTTAATATTTCGGCTGAAAGGATGCAGATGCCACAGGTGCCTGAAGATATTTTTATGGAAGGCATGCGTCAACTGGTGAAGATCGACAGCAAGTGGATTCCTGAGCAGGAAGACCATTCATTATATATCCGTCCGTTTATGTTCAGCAGTGATGAAATGATCGGTGTACGTCCGAGCGAAAGGTACAAGTTTATGATCATCCTGAGCCCTACTGGTCCTTATTATGTAGAGCCCATGCGCATCTACGTAGAAGAAAAATATGTGCGTGCGGTACCTGGTGGTATCGGTTATGCCAAGGCAGCGGGTAATTACGGTGGTGCTATGTATGCTACTGCACAGGCAAAGAAGAGTGGTTACGACCAGGTGCTGTGGACGGATGCTTACGAGCACAAGTATGTGCAGGAGTGCGGTACGATGAATGTATTTTTTATCATCGGTAATAAGGCTATTACACCGGATCTTGAGCAGGGTACTATACTGGCAGGTGTTACGCGTGATAGTGCAATGACCATTCTCAGGGATCTGGGATATACTATTGAAGAGCGTGCGCTCAGTATTGATGAGATCATTGAAGCACATAAGGCAGGTGAGTTAAAGGAAGTATTTGGTACAGGTACTGCCGCTACTATTTCGCTGATCAGAGAGCTGAAGTATAAAGATTATGTAATGCAGTTTAAAGTAGATGAGTGGACAGCAGCTCCGGCATTACGCAACAGGATGAATGCTATCCGTTATGGGCTTGAGCCTGATGTGTACGGATGGATGCATAAAGTTTGATGTATTAATTCGCAGTCAATACATGTTAAAAAGCAGGGCCGTGAGGCCCTGTTTTTTGTAATAAAAAAGACGGACTGCAAGCAGAGCGTCCGCCTTTTTATTTTGCCGGTTGGTTTTATATTAATCTCTTCTATTTGATTTCTTTGAGGCGGATGGTCCAGCCCATATCCATCTTAACGATAAGCGGGTAACTGCTGATGCCCTGTATCCACATCTGGCGGTGCTGGTTAGCTGCTTTGTCGTTGTCGATCTTAAATATGCCGAGCGTAATATCGTGCTCTTTGTACCGTATGGTATATGCTGTTTCTGCTTCATCTTTCCGGTAAAACATTTCAGGGTCATTATCGTCTATCTGCATGCTTGTCTTCTTGCCGGGCATATCCCTGAAGTTTACACCTGTCATCCATACGGTACAGGCATCGGTGAGGTTCAGGTTGCCCCCACTAAAATAGTTGATGTATTTGTGGCTGCTGTCTTTGGCTGCTGCACTGACGTCAACGTGTCCCTGCCGGTTTACCGGCGCTGTCATCACCCAGTCGAACGACAGACTTTCTTCATCTTTGCCTGGTTTAAGGGTAACGATAAAGTCGTAGATATTACCGCCTGCGTTTACTTCATATACCAGTTGGTCGCCCTCCCGGCCGGTATAGAGGTATTTGCCGTCTTCCAGTTTCATGAGGGCTTCATCTTCCCGAACTGCTGCGGTCACGGGTATGTTTTTTTTCTTTGCTGTTGTTTTCCTGGCAATTTTGGCCTTTTTTGTCTTTTTTGATGCCTGTGCGTGGACATCTGCAGCCATTCCTGTGGTAAAAAGCAGGAGCAGGGTGGCGGATAATAACTTCACCATAATGCTTTTTTGGTAAAAGTGCGGTTTTTGTCAGGATTATGCAATACCCTTTGGGGGGTATTTTGCCGCTCATAGAATTTTAAGGAAACTTTATGTGGCTGGGTGGTAAGGGTTTCAATAAAGTGCACATATTTTGCGTTAATTTTACTTTATGCATAAAATTGCGCAAATAGTTATGAGTAAAAAATTTTTACCGGTAATGGTGGTGCTGACTGCTGCCAGCCTGTTTATAGCTTTCAGCACATCGGGCAAGGCGGGTGGGGATAATCCTAAGTCGAAGTATGTGAAGGTGTTGCGTAATGTGGGCCTCATGCTCGAAGGGGGGCATTACAGCCCGAAGAAAATAAATGACGACTTCTCGCGTACTGTGCTGAAGAAGTTTGAGGAGGATCTTGACGGAGATAAGAACATACTCCTTCAGGAGGATATTGACGCGTTTAAGAAGTTTGAAACGCGTATTGATGATGAAATCCATGGCAGCGAGATACAGTCGTTCTTTGTGATGAACGATGTGTACCAGAAGCGTTTGCAGGAGGCATCTGAGCTTTATAAAGAACTGCTGCAGAAGCCGTTTGACTTTAATGTGAATGAATCGGTGATGATCGACCCGGACAAACGCGACTTTCCTAAATCGCTTGCAGATCGTAAAGATATATGGCGTAAGCGTTTGAAATATATGGCGCTTGACCGTCTTGTGAGTATGCAGGATGACAGGGAAAAGAACAAGGGTAAGAAAGATTATGTGGCCAAAGCAGACAGTACCCTTGAAAGGGAAGCGCGTGACCAGGTGCGTAAGCAACTGGACCGTTATTTTTCTACCAAGCGTAACCGCGAAACAAAGGATGATGTGTTCAGCACTTTTGTAAACGCGATTACTACGACCATGGATCCGCATACTGATTACTTTCCACCCATTGACCTCCGTTCGTTTAACGAAGGCATGAGTGGTCGTTTTTATGGTATAGGTGCACAGCTCAAGGATGATGATGGTAAAATCAAGATCGCCAGCCTTGTTACCGGTGGTCCGGCATGGAAGAGCGGGGACCTGAAAGAGAATGACGAAATTCTTAAGATAGCACAGGGTAAGGAAGAGCCCGTGGATGTAACCGGCTATTCTGTACCTGATGCGGTTAAGCTGATCCGTGGTGCGGATAAAGGTTCTGAGGTGCGTCTTACCGTACGTAAGGTAGATGGCGCCATCAAAGTAGTGATCCTTCAGCGTGATGAGATCAAGCTGGAAGATACATTTGCGAGGAGCGCCATCCTTAATGGTGAGCATAAGATTGGTTATATCTACCTGCCTGAGTTCTATGCAGATTTTGAGCGCCCCAATGGTGCACGCTGTGCGGCAGATGTGGCGAAGGAAGTGGAGAAGCTCAAAGCAGAGAACGTAGATGGTATTGTGCTTGACCTGCGTGGTAATGGTGGTGGTTCTTTGTATGATGCGGTGCAGATGGCCGGATTGTTTATTGAAGACGGACCGATCTGCCAGGTACGTGGCCGGGATGACCGCCCGAATGTGCTGCGTGATAAAGACAAGACGGTTTTATATAACGGTCCACTCGCGGTGATGGTAGATGGTACGAGTGCTTCTGCTTCTGAGATCTTCGCTGCTGCCATACAGGACTATAAACGCGGTATTATTATCGGTAGTTCTACTACTTACGGTAAGGGAACGGTACAGCGCAATATTCCCCTGAACCCCGAAGATGAGGGTGGTATATTCGGACAACGTAAAACGGAAGACCTGGGTTCGGTAAAACTTACTTTACAGAAATTCTACCGCATCAGCGGAGGGTCTACCCAGCTTAATGGTGTAACTCCTGACGTAGTGCTGCCTGACAGGCTGGATTACCTGAAGTTCAGGGAAAAGGACAATGTTTACAGCCTGCCCTGGGATGAGATCAGCAAGGCTGACTACCAGGCCTGGAAGCCAGCTTATGATGCAAGTGGTGTGATAAAGACTTCGGAGGATGAGGTACAGAACAGCAAGGTGTTTACGGGTATCCGTGATAAGGCAAAATGGCTGTCTGAGCAGAGTGAAAAGGAATACCCCCTGAATATTACGGCATTCAAGGAGGAGCAGAAAAAACTGAAAGCAACCTATAAGGAGCTGGAAGAGCTGTATAAGCTGGCTGCTGCAATGGATGTAAAAAGTACAGCAACTGATGAACAGCGACTGGGTGCTGATAAGGATAAGCTGGAAAAGAACAAGCGCTGGCTTAAGGCGGTGAGTGGTGATATTTATATTAACGAGACGGTGAAGGTGATGAACAGGATGATTGGTGAAAATGCGGCTGTTGCGGTGAAGCCTAAAGGATAAATAGCTGAAGTACTTATAGTAAGATGCCTCCATAATAAATATGGGGGCATTTTTATGTTAAAGGTCGTTGTGTGTATAAAGTATTATGGCTGGGTAAAACTCTCCTTCATTTTACCTGTAAGGTCTGTTTCGAGCATACGCACTGCGGTGCGGATCATATTGGAAAAGGCTGTTTGCTGTGAAATTCCATGACCGATGATTACGGGCCTGGAGACACCGAGTACGGGTACGCCGCCGTAGGCTTCAAAGTTGAAACGATCGAAATGTTCGTCTTTAATGTTGCGGCGCTGGACGATATCATAAATGCTTTCTGCCAGCTTAAGCACGACATTACCCGTAAACCCATCACAGATCATCACGTCGGCTTTATCCAGCAGGATATCGCGGCCTTCTATGTTGCCTACAAAATTAAGAAGAGGGTTTGCCTTAAGGAGGGGGTAGGTGGCTTGTGCCAGCAGGTTGCCTTTGCCTTCTTCTTCACCGAGGTTTACAAGGCCGGTGCGAGGCTGGTTGATATTGAGTACGTGCTGTGCAAAAAGTGTGGCCAGTACAGCAAACTGGTTGAGTTGCTCGGGCTTACAGTCGGCATTGAGCCCTACATCTGCAAGGAGGCCCAGCGTTCCGTTCTCGCGAGGCATGTAGGCGCCAATGGTAGGGCGTTGTACGCCTTCAATGGCTTTGATGCTGAACAGGGCACCTACCATCATGGCCCCGGTATTACCGGCGCTGATAAAGGCGTCTGTTTTTCCTGTTGCGAGCAGGTGAAAGCCGATGGCGATGGAAGAGTTTTGTTTTTCTTTAAGTGCTTTTGTGGGGTGTTCGTGCATGCCGATCACCTCGGGGGCGTGTATAATGGTGTACCTGTCTGCAGGAATGGAAACAGCGGCGAGGTGAGGCGCCATAGCCGCTTCATCGCCTATGAGTACCAGATTAACATTAGCTGGCGCTGCGGCCAGGTAAGCTGCTGCGCCTTTTACGGCTTCAAGCGGGGCAAAATCGCCCCCCATCATATCGAGCCCGATTGTCATCATACCAGCAAAATAAAAAATTCCAAACCCAACACTCAAAGCTAAGTTTGAATACCAGATTTAGAATAATGAAGGTAGGAAATAAATGGTTACGCTTTTAAAGGCGCTTTTTCAGCTACCACTTTTCCTTTATAGTACAGTTTGCCCTCACTTACATGCGCACGATGACGAACATGCGTTTCACCCGTTGTTTTGTCGACGCTCAACGTAGTGGCCTCTGCTTTATAATGCGTCCTTCTTTTTGCGCTGCGCTGTTGTGAGTGGCGCCGTTTGGGATTTGGCATATCTTATGATTTTTATTTTATTATATACTGTTTTAAATGATTCAGTTCTTTTTGAACTTGTCGAGCCCTTTCCAGAGTTCGTTTGAGTGATTGGCTCTTGCTTCTTCTTCCATTTCTTTCAGCTTCTGCAATACTTCGGTATTACAACCCGGGCCGCCCATTTCTTCTTCGGGGCAGGCTTTCTGCTGGGGAACGCTGAGCATCACAAATTCGAATATCCAATCGTTGAGATGCAGATGGCTTTCTGTTTTACTGATGTAGAACACATCGGGATCTTCTTCCTGTGCGTTCATCTCGTCGGGATTATCGACCAGCTTTACCAGCATATTGAATTCGTCCCACAGATCCATTGTAAGCTTATTGCCACAGCGGTCGCAAGCTACATCTGCTTTACCACCTACCTCAAATTTGAGCAGCATGAAGCTGCTTTTTTTATCGAGCAATAGCTTTACTTGTGCATGGCAGTTGGTAAACTCCCGGTTTTCTAATTCAGCAAAGAACTTATCATCCACTTCATAATTAAACTCATGGACACCGGGTTTTAACCCCACAAAAGCTATCTCAAATGCCCTTTTGTTAGCCATTGAGTTAATTTTAAAGGACGGCAAAGGTACGCCAATAATTTTATTTTTGGCGTAAAAACTCTGTTTTTTGCCTTTTTACAGCAGTTTTGCTTTATTATTCAACAATTATGAAGGGTGCTTTGATACGGGTTTGGGTGCAAAAGTACCGGAAATGGATGATTCCGGTGGTGCTGGTGGTTATGATTAAGCTGTTCAGCCTGAACGGGAACTGGGTGGAGCGCCTGTACAGTATGGGGGTGTATCCTGTTATTTCGGCCATATTCCGCTTTTTGCTGGGCTGGCTGCCTTTCAGCCTGGGTGATGTATTGTATGGTTTTGCTGTGCTCTGGCTGGTGGGTGTACTGTACCGGTTTGCCCGTGATCTTTTCAGGAGGCGGGTGAACGGGAGGTATTTAGGCAATAAAGTATTGCGTGGGGTAAGGCTTGCGTTATGGATATATATTGTTTTTAACCTGCTCTGGGGGCTTAACTACAACCGGCCGGGCATTGCTCATCAGCTTGGTTTACAGATGGGTAAATACACTGTGGATGAGCTGAAAACGGTAAATGCCGTGCTGGTGGACAAGGCCAATGCCTGCCGTGCGGCGTTGGCAGACAGCCGGATTACGGGATTGGATAACGAGGCCCTGTTTAAGGGTGTAACTGCTGCTTACAGGGAAGCTGAAAAGAGGTGGCCCTTTATGCGGTACCGGCCTGTATCGCTCAAGCCGTCGATCTGGGGGTGGCTGGGTAATTATACCGGTTTTACAGGATATTACAATCCTTTTTCGGCCGAGGCGCAGGTAAATACTACCATACCCCGTTTTTTGCTGCCCTTTACCACTTGCCATGAAGTAGGGCACCAGTTGGGGTATGCGAGGGAGAATGAAGCTAATTTTGCCGGTTACCTTGCTGCTGTTTCTTCTGCGGATACGTTGTTTCGTTATTCGACCTACCTTGATCTTTTTCTGTATGCTAACCGCAATCTCTACCTGCTTGATACTGCTGCCGCCAGCCAGTACCGCAAAGGGCTTTCGCCGGCTATTATGCATGATCTTGAACTCTGGCGTGCTTTTAACCTCCGGCACCGCAATCCTTTTGAGCCGGTAGTGCGGTGGTTGTATGGTATGTACCTGCGCAGCAACCAGCAACCTTCGGGCCTGTTCAGCTATGACGAAGTGACTGCTTTTGTAGTGGCATGGTATAAAAAGTATGGTTCATTATAGATGTATTATATAACAGTATAATACAAAGAATGTACAGCCCTGTTTTATGCAGCCAGCCGCCGGCAAAAGCTATCGTTTATTTCTGCGCAATGCATATATATAATACTAACACGTTGTTTTTTGTTTTAAGATACGAAGGCCTGCAAATGCTTTACGGGTAAGGATTACGGCTACAATGTTGTTTGACCGCTGAACATTATTTTCTTCCATTTACCATTGTTTTTATTTGTTTGCTAAGTGTTGCATTCGTATCTTTGCGGCGTCAATACAGGGCATAGTCACTACTTCGAGGATTTTACCTGGAGCATACCTGCAAAATCAGTTTTTTACGACTTCATTTTTGGCCCTGCACAACATAACGAATTGTAACAATTAAAATAGACGAATCATGAAAAGTGATGTAATGCCATCTTATGTACAGATGGGAACAGAAGAATTAAAAGCGTTAGTAACGGAAGTAAAAGAAACCGTAGCTCCTGCACACAAAAGTGAAACAAAGAAAGTATTTGGTGCTGTTGATTTGTGGAACAGTCAACGCCGTGTACGCAAGGCGAGCGGGTTTCAGAACAAATGGCAACTGTCGTAAATTTTTGCTGAAATAAGTTAATCGTTTTTATCAACGCCCGATCCTGTTATCAAACAGGCCGGGCGTTTTTTTATTTATGCATACTGAAGAAAGGGGCTTTTCCCGGTATTGCCATTAGTAAAAAAGTGGATTGGTATCAAGTGTTTTTTAAAATAAACGGCTACCTTTGCGGGAATTTAAAAATCAAAACCCTTTTTAAAAATTTCAAAATGAAAAAATTAATTCTTTCTGTTGCAACCGTTGCTGTATGCTCGTTTGCGATCGCCCAAAAGGACGGAGAAGGCGGACCTGTTAACGTAGTAAAGGTAAACCCACTTGGTTTGATCTTCGGTTCTGCAAGTGTTGCTTACGAACGTGCACTGAGCCCTAAAAACTCAATCGTTCTTGCACCTACGTTCGGTGGTTTCAAGTTTGGTGGATTTAAGTATTCTTCATTTGGTTTTGGCGCAGAGTATCGTTTTTACCTGAGCAACACCAAGGCTGCACCTGCTGGTTTCTACGCTGCACCCGGCGCTGGTTTCTCTACAGGTAAAATCAAAGAAGATGGTACCAGCGACCAGGCGAAGTTTACTTCTTTTGGTGGTAAAGCTATTATTGGTAACCAGTGGATCTGGGGCAGTGGTTTTACTCTTGACCTGAACGGTGGTATCTCTTACCAGTCTTTCAGCTACAAAGACAATCAAAACTCTATCTTTTCGGGCCTGAAAGGCAGTGGTATTTTCCCTACACTGGGTCTTGCCCTCGGTTACGCATTCTAATTTAACCGGCATAATGATATTAAAAAGGCTGTCCCCCGCGGACGGCCTTTTTATTGGTGGCTGTACAATCTGTCATGCGTATAATGCTTACCGCTAAAAGTTATAAATTGCGGCTATGACTCCTGAGCGATTTGACCGACTGGATTCGGTACTTAATAAACGACAGCCTGACCTTACGGTAGTGCTGGAGAATGTTTTTGATCCGCATAATATCTCCGCGGTTATGCGTACCTGTGATGCTGTAGGCATACAGGATATTTTTATTCTCAATACAAAGATACCCCGCCATAAAAAGTGGGGTGCCAAGAGCAGCAGCAGTGCAGCTAAGTGGCTTACCATTCACCAGTACACTGATATGCAGGCCTGCTTTGCAGCGCTGCGCCAGCGTTACCATAAAATCTATACCACCCACCTCAGTACCGACGCTGTAACCCTGCATGAGCTGAACCTTACCGAAGCTGTTGCGCTGGTATTTGGTAATGAGCACAGCGGGGTAAGTGAAGAGATGATCGGTATGGCTGATGGCAACTTCATCATTCCGCAGGTGGGTATCATTAAATCGCTCAATATTTCTGTAGCCTGTGCGGTAAGTGTATATGAGGCGTACCGGCAGAAAGCCAATGCCGGTCATTATAACCGGTGCAGGCTCGGGGGGGCCGATGTTCATCGCCTGAAAACAGAATGGGGTATGCCTCCTGATGCATAAACCAGCCCCTGCCCGGCGTCTTTTACAAAAGGCCGCAAAAAGGTTTAAGTGGCTCCCGCATTGTGCCCAACTTGCTGTAAATTGAGCCTTCATCAAAACGCTGCTCTCATGAAGCATTATGGCATTTTACTGTTCTGTATTTTTTGCGTACTGGGTGTACTGGGCCAGGGCAAAAAACCACTTACCCATGCTGTGTATGATGGCTGGAAATCGGTGGGTGAGCGTGCGCTCAGTAATAACGGCGAGTATGCCGTATATACTGTGGTGCCGCAGGAAGGTGACGGCGAACTGGTTATACAGAATGCGGCCACCCGTTATAAAAAGGTGATCAGCCGCGGGTATGGCGCTCTTATCAGCGACGACAGCCGCTATGTTATATTTAAGATCAGGCCTTATTACCAGGATACGCGCCAGGCAAGGATCAAAAAGAAGAGGCCGGATGAAATGCCAAAAGATTCGCTGGGTGTACTTGAACTGGGGAAGGACAGCGTTATGCGTATTGCCCGTGTAAAGTCTTTCCGTGTTCCTGAAAAGGGCAGCGGCTGGGTGGCATGGCATATGGAAAAGGCTCTTCCGGATACAGCGAAGAAGAAGGCCATGATCGATTCTGTTAAGCTGCATCGTGATGCGCTGCTTAAGGCTGCTGACTCTGTGATACGTGCAGCGCTTGACTCGGTAAAGCGAAAAGTACCCCGTGAAAAAGTGATTGCTGCTGCAGAACAGGCGGCACAGCTTATTTACAAGGCTAAGGAGGATGGGGTTTTTGCTGATGCAGAAGGAGACGATGTGCCGGGTGGTGCCGGGGGTGATGGTACGGACCTGGTGGTAAAGAAATTTGCCGATGGTAAGGAAAAGGTATTCCGCTCGGTTAGTGAATATGTGTTTGACAAGAAAGGTACGCGCCTGCTGATAGAGACTGCAAAGAACCCGAAAGATAGTACGAGTAAAGCTCTGCTGCTGCTTTACCGGCTGGCTGCTGATAAAACGGATACCATCATGAAGGGTTTTAATGATGCAAAACTGTTTTCTTTTGACGAAGATGGTACACAGCTCTCTTTTGTTGCGGAGCGTGACAGCGGCAGCAAGGCCCTGCAGAAGTTTTATAAGCTATGGTATTATAGGGATGGCCGCGACAGTGTTACACTCCTGGCTGATAAGAATACTCCTGGTATGAAGCTGGGGAATACCATCAGTGAAAACCGCGGGCCGCTTTTCAGTAAAAATGGTAAACAGCTTTACTTTGGCACTGCAGCTATCCGCCCGCCAAAGGATACTACACTGGTTGACTTTGAACTTGCGCGCCTTGACGTATGGCATTATAACGACGATTACCTGCAACCTGCACAGTTGAAACGGCTGGATAATGACCTGAAAAGAAGTTATGTTGCTGTAATACGCCCGGGTGAGAACAAAGTGATACCGCTTGCGGATGATGATGTTGAAGGGGTTATAACTGCAGACGAAGGAAATGCGGGTTGGGTTTTAGGTATAACGACGAAGGGCAACCGTAAATCGACTCAGTGGGATACTGACCAGAAGCTGACTGCCTTTGTGATCAGCACGGCTGATGGCAGCAGGAAAAAGATAAAGGAAAATATTGTAGCTGATTTTGAGCCTTCTCCGTCGGGTAAATATGTAAGCTGGTATGACCAGGCGGCGAAGCAGTATTTTATCTATGATGTAGCTGCACAAACCATAAAGAATGTATCTTCTTCCATTAAAGAACACCTGTATGATGATGAAGATGATCATCCGAGGGTGCCGCCGGGTATAGGTGATATGACCTGGTCGGAAAATGATGCGTATTATTTTGTGTATGACAGGTACGATATCTGGCGTATTGACCCTACGGGCAATACACCCCCGGTTAATTTTACTGCCGGCTTCGGAAAGAAGAATAAAACCATACTGCGTTACCAGCGCACCGACCCTGAAGAGCGTTTTCTTAAGAACGACCAGGTTTTGCTGCTGCGTTCTTTTAACCGCGATACCAAGTACAATGGCTTTTACACGATGACTGCCAATATGCCCGGCGTACCGGTAAAGATCAATGACGGGCCTTATACCTTTGGCCAACTGGTAAAGGCAAAGAAAGCTAATGCGTATCTTTTTGGTCTCTCAAATATTGAATCCAATGAACTTGTATTGTCTGCCGATCTGAAGAGGCTGGAACAGCTTACGGATATATCTGCGCAGCAAAAAGATTATAACTGGCTTACGGCGGGGCTTGTAAAATGGAAACTGCCTGATGGTAAGATGGCTGAAGGGCTGCTGTATAAGCCTGAGAATTTCGACTCTACTAAAAAGTACCCCGTTATCTTTTACTATTACGAAAAGAATGCGGATGGCCTGTACAGCTATAAGGCTCCTGCACCAAGTGCTTCGACCATTAACATACCTTATTTTGTTAGTAATGGTTATCTTGTATTTGACCCGAATATCTACTATAAGAATGGTGAACCGGGTAACAGTGCGCTGAACGCAGTGGTGAGTGCTGCGAGGGCGCTGGCTAAGAATAAATGGGTTGACAGTACCAGGATGGGCTTGCAGGGCCAGAGCTGGGGTGGTTACCAGACGGCTTTTATTGTTACCCGAACCAATATGTTCAAAGCGGCATCTGCGGGTGCACCTGTGGCTAATATGACCAGCGCTTATGGCGGCATACGCTGGGGTGCAGGGATCAGCAGGCAGTTTCAGTACGAAAAGGACCAGAGCCGTATCGGGGCTACCCTCTGGCAGCGGCCTGATCTTTACATAAAGAACTCGCCTCTTTTTGCGGCGGATAAGATTAATACACCGCTGCTCATCATGCACAATGATGCGGATGGCGCGGTGCCCTGGTGGCAGGGTATTGAACTTTTTACGGCGATGAGACGCCTTGATAAAAAAGTGTGGCTGCTGCAATACAACGGGGAAGACCACAACCTTGTAGAGCGCCGCAACCGTAAGGACCTGAGCGTGAGGCTGGGGCAGTTTTTTGACTATTACCTGAAGGGGGAGAAACCTGCCAAATGGCTGAAAGACGGATTGCCTGCAACGGATAAGGGTATTGACTGGGGATTAAAGACTGATTAATGATAAAACGAACAACAATGAAATTACTGCTGACCTTTATCGTACTGGTCTGCCTGGCAACCGGCTGTACCCGAACTTATTATGTGGTACGGCATGCCGAAAAGGCTCCCGGTTCGCCGAAGGACCCGCAACTGTCTGACGCAGGACAGCAGCGGGCTGAACGGCTGAAAACCCTGATGGCGGATAAGAAGATCGCGCACATCTTTGCCACGCCTACCATACGTACCCAGGCTACCGCCCGGCCAACGAGCGACCTGACCGGGGTGCCCATAGAATTGTATGGCCCGGTACCAGACTCGCTTTTCATTAACCGGCTTAAGCAGCGCAAGCGCAACACACTGGTGGTAGGCCACAGCAATACGATTGACGATATTGCGAATATGCTCTGCCGCAAAAAAGTGGTGGCCGGAGATCTGCCTGACAGCGCTTTCAGCAACATCTTTGTAATAAAGATGAAGGGTGAGAAAACGACTTTTTCGGTATTACATTATTAACTGAACAATTATTCCTGCCGGGCAATTGCATCCGTATTGTATGCAGTTGCCCGGTTTTTTTTACCTGTTTTACCTGCTGTAGGTGTCTTTTCGCACATCATTGAACGGGGGAACCATTCATCCTGAAAATGCTTTTACAGCCGCTTCGGCTGCACCATCTTTGTGTTGTAAAACTAAGCAAGACTCAACATGAGACTTCGTACCAAAAAGGTAATTTTCTTTCCCGGTGATTTTATCCTGACCCGTTTTAACACTTCACCACCCCGGTTTTAATCTTTTTCTTCCGGTATCAGCCAGGAATGTGCTTTAACGCGCAGGCGGACGTATGCCATGCCATAAGGGGCAGTGGGCGGCCGTAGCCCTGCACGCAACAACTTAATTTCTTTTTCATTCATCAATAAAATCAATTACAATGGATTCAGCAGAAGTTTTGAGGTGGGGGATGATCATAGGCATACCCCTGCTCTGTTTGTTATTTTACAAGTTCATACTGCGGGTATTCTTCGGCGTGGTTATCGTTCCTGAGGACCGCATCGGGCTTGTTACTAAAAAATTTGTACTTATCGGTAACCAGCGGTTGCCGGAAGGCCGTATCGTTGCGACTAAAGGTGAAGCGGGCTTTCAGGCACAGACACTGCCTCCGGGTGTGTATTTTGGTAAATGGATATGGCAGTATGAAATTACTTTCCAGCCCTTTACTGTTATTCCTACCGGTAAGCTGGGGCTGGTACTTGCCAAAGACGGTACCGAGCTGGAAACGGGTTTGATCCTTGGCCGCAAAGTAGCCTGCGATGGCTTCCAGGATGCACAGGCGTTTCTTGATAATGGTGGCCGTAAAGGCAGGCAGACGGCCTTCATCACCCCGGGCTCGTACCGTATCAATACCTTTCTTTTTGAAGTGGAGATTACTGATATGACCACCATCCCCGACAATGTGGTAGGCATCGTTACGACGCAGGAAGGTAAACCGCTTGAGGAGCAGCAGATCGCAGGCCGTATCATTGAAGGCCATAACAAGTTTCAGGATATGGATATGTTTATGGAGAACGGTGGTTGTAAGGGTTTGCAGGAGCAGGTGATCCTTGCGGGTACTTACTTCCTTAACCCCTGGTTTGCGGCCGTGGAAATGGTGAAGATGACGGAGATACCGATTGGTCATGTAGGTGTAGTGATCAGCTATGTGGGTGAAGAGGGGCAGGACCTCAGCGGTGCGGAGTTTAAGCATGGTAATATTGTTTCTAAAGGACAGAAGGGCGTATGGGCTGAACCGTTAGGCCCGGGTAAATACCCCATTAACCCATATATCATGAAAGTAGAACTGGTGCCGACTACCAACCTGGTACTGAACTGGGCCAGCGCGCGGAGCGAGAGCCACCAGCTTGATAAAAACCTGAGCACGATCACTGTGCGCAGTAAGGATGGGTTTCCCTTTAACCTGGACGTTTCGCAGATCATCCATATTCCTACCACCGAAGCGCCCAAGGTGATAGCCCGGTTTGGTAATATGAACAACCTTGTGAGCCAGGTGCTGGAGCCCACGATCGGTAACTATTTCCGTAACAGTGCGCAGGATAGCGACGTAATTGCCTTTCTGGGTACCCGTAAGGAAAGACAAAGCTCGGCACGTGAACATATCGGCCGTGTACTTGACCAGTACAACGTGTTTGGCGTGGATACGCTTATAGGTGATATTGTACCGCCCGAAAGCCTGATGAAAACCCTTACGGACCGTAAGCTGGCTGAAGAGCAGAAGATCACTTACGAGACAGAAAAACTGGCACAGGAAACACGCCAGACCCTTGAAAAAGAGACTGCCATCGCCGAGATGCAGAAAGAGATTGTGAAGGCTGACCAGGGTGTGGTGATCGCTGAACGTATTGCCGACGCCTCTGTAAAGAAAGCTACGGGTGATGCCAACAGCGTACGCCTGCAGGCTACCGCGGATGCTGACCGGCTGAAACTGCTTGCCAGCGGTGAAGCCGAGAAGACAAGGCTGCTGGCTAAAGCCAACGCCGAACAGGTGGAGCTGCTGGCCCGCGCTGAAGCGGAAAGGATATCTTTAACGGGTAATGCCGAGGCTGAAAAGATACTGGCGATTGGTAGGTCTAACGCTGAATCTTATAAATTGTCTGTAGAAGCGATGGGTGGAAACAACTTTACCCAGTTGAAGGTGATGGAGGCGATTGGTACGCAGCAGATCAAGATCATGCCTGATGTGCTGATCGGTGGCGGTGGTGACAGTGCCAACAGCGGGATCAGCGGTTTGCTGGGGCTGAAGCTGCTGGAGGAAGTGGGGAAGAAGGAGAAGCCGGAGGGGTAAGCCTGGCTGCGGCAGGCATGGGTTGAGGGGGTAAACATTAAGGAGTTAAGGGTAGTTAAGTTTTATGTCGCTGGCGTACGTGGTTTTGTGGTGGCACTGTGCGGTTGATGGCGTTGGCTTAATGTTTCTTAATTCCTTAATGTTTAAAGATTAAGCATTTTTTTGAAACATTAAGGGGTTAAGGGTAGTTAAGTTCTATATCGCTGGAGTATGTGGTTTTGTGGTGACGCTGTGCGGTTTAATAGCGTTGACTTCATGTTTCTTAATTCCTTAATGTTTAAAGGCTAAGTATTTTTTGAAACATTAAGGGGTTAAGGGTAGTTAAGTTCTATATCGCTGGAGTACGTGGTTTTGTGGTGACGCTGTGCGGTTTAATAGCGTTGGCTTAATGTTTCTTAATTCCTTAATGTTTAAAGACTAAGTATTTTTTGAAACATTAAGGGGTTAAGGGTAGTTAAGTTTTATGTCGATGGAGTACGTGGTTTTGTGGTGGCACTGTGCGGTTGATGGCATTGGCTTAATTTTTAATGGTTAAGTGTTTTTTTGAAACATTAAGGGGTTAAGGGTAGTTAAGTTTTATGTTGCTGGAGTACGTGGTTTTGTAGTGGCACTGTGCGGGTTATTGGCGTTGGCTTAATGTTTCTTAATTCCTTAATGTTTAAAGGCTAAAATGTTGGGGTGTCTTGAAACGTTTATATGATCGTTGCTGTAATGTCGTTGTTTTTGAAATTTAAATGCAACAATGTTGCGTTTAAGAAAATAATGATTACTTTTGCAGCACTGATGCATTATATAAATATATTTTAAAATGATACCGAAAACATTTGATGAATGGACAAACTGCATTGTGAATGACTGCAAAATAGATCTAACAAAGGACTTTGCAGAGAAACGTTTGGCAGTTTATAAAGACAATCAAAATACAGAAACTCAAAAATTCATTTCGCTGTATGGTGAACAACATGTAGAAAATATTATTAACTGGTTACAAAGAATTAATAAATGATTAACACTACTAAAAGTCATAAAGCGGATATAATAGGTATTGTAAGTTCATCAATTTGCTTAGTGCATTGCATTGCAACACCATTATTAATAGCTGTTGGATCTGGCTTTTTTACAAACCCCGTTTTTAACTATTTATTTCTAATTATCTCTTTCGTATCGATATTTAAAGCAACCGGAAAAGGCATACAACCAAAAATGGGTTTATTACTTTGGGGTTCTTTTTCTGGATTTTTATTTTCTACTTTATTTCACGAAGAATATCATTGGCTGCATTATACAGGATACTTTTTTGGTATGCTAATCATTACAGGGCATGTATTAAATATTAGGAACTGCAAAAAATGCTCAAACTACAATCATAACGAAAATGAAAAGTAAGGCTTTACAATTATTATTGTTTTTATATTGTTGCACTTTGGCGCTAAGTTGCAGCCATTTGCATCATACTGCATCTGAACAAAAGGCCGGGGACAAATATTGGAAACAAGATAACAGTATTAATTTTTTGGTAATTGGAGACTGGGGAAGAGGCGGGGAGTTTCATCAGAAAGATGTAGCGGATAAGATGGGGGAAGAGGCCACTAAAAATCATGCGATTTTTATATTGAGCATGGGTGATAATTTCTACCCTGATGGCGTTATTAGCACCGCCGATCCGCAGTGGAATAAATCGTTTGAAGATATTTATACAGCCTACAGTTTAAATGTTCCATGGTACACGGCTTTTGGCAATCATGATTACAGAGGTAGTATTCAAGCTCAATTAGATTATAGCAAAGTGAGTAGAAGGTGGCGAACAAAAGAGCGCTATTATAGTTTTGAGCGAGCTATACCTAATTCAACAGAAAAAGCAATTTTTATTGTTATTGATACCAATCCCTTTGATGGATCATTAGACAGGAGCAGCCATAGCGACCTCTCAAAGCAAAATGGAACGCTACAACTTGCTTGGTTAGATAGTACACTTGCTAATACTACTGCTACGTGGAAAATTGTAATTGGCCACCACCCACTTTATACAACGGGTGTGCGAAGGGGCAAAATGACTGATGTGAGAAATTCGATTTTACCAATTTTTGAAAAGCACAAAGTGGACATCTATTTCGCAGGACATGAACACGATCTGCAACACCAAAAACCAAAAGGCTTTACACATTATTTTGTGAGTGGTGCAGGAAGTGAAGTTCGCCCAGTAACAAAAGATAGCCTGCAAACAAAGTTTGCTGTTTCAGATCATGGATTTATGAGTGTGCAATTACAAAAAGACACTTTACGGTTAGAAGTGATAAATTATTTGGGTAAAGAGTTGTATCGAACAGCAATTATAAAGTGACAAGGGTAGTTAAAAAATTGTCTGTAACTTTTTTGAGAACAGGAAAAATAATCTTGCTCAATATTATTACGTTTTGTTATTGCTGCACATCAGCACCAAGTTGCAAGCATTTGTATCAAGCTGAAGTTTTGCGGGAGGGTGATTTGTTGTTTCAAAACTTAAACTGTGGCGAATTATGTGATGCTATTGAAACGGTAACGGAAGGTGTTGATGGCAAAGACTTTTCGCATTGTGCCATGGTTACAAAAGTGAATGATACTCTAAAAGTTATAGAAGCTATTGGCGACAGGGTGCAGGTAAGTTCTTTACAGAATTTCTTTGCAAGAAGTGGCGACACGGTATTAATTCAAAACATAACCATTGCCAGGGTTAAACATCAATATGAAAATTTACTTCCGAATGCCATATCAAACGCGGATAAACTTATAGGGCAGCCTTACGATGATGAATTTTTATTAAGCAATGGTAAATGGTATTGCAGCGAATTAATTTATGAAACATTCAAACAAGCCAATAATCAAAACGATTTTTTTCAACCTGAGCCGATGACTTTTAAAAACCCAAAGACAAAAAGTTTTTTTCCTGCCTGGGTGAGGTATTACAAAAAAATAAATACTGAAATTCCGGAAGGGAAACCAGGAATAAATCCGGGGCTTATCTCTCGTTCTAATAAAATTAAAATTATAAAAATAAAGCGTTTCAATGAAATCAACAGCAACTAAAAAATTACCCGTAACCGTACTAAGCGGATTTCTTGGAGCAGGTAAAACAACCTTGCTTAACCATATCTTGCACAATAAAGATGGCTTGAAAGTGGCCGTAATTGTAAATGATATGAGCGAAGTGAATGTAGATGCGAGGCTTGTTGCGGAACAAAATGTGCTTTCGCGTACCGAAGAAAAATTAGTAGAAATGAGCAACGGTTGTATTTGTTGCACACTTCGTGAAGACCTGATGATAGAAGTAGAAAAATTAGCTAATGAAGGCAGATTTGACTACCTGCTTATTGAGAGCACGGGAATAAGTGAGCCTGTTCCGGTTGCTCAAACATTCAGTTTTGTGGACGAAGAAAAGGGTATTGACCTTTCTAAATTCAGCTACATTGATACAATGGTAACTGTGGTGGACTGCTTCAACTTTTTTAAAGACTTTGGAACAAATGAACTATTGGCTGACCGAAAGTTAACCGATATGGAAGGTGATTACAGAACCATTGTGAACTTGCTGACTGACCAAATAGAATTTGCAAATGTGATTATCCTGAACAAAACAGATCTGGTAGACGCAAAAACCGTTGGACTTTTAAAGGCATCCATTCATAAACTGAATCCAAGTGCTAAAATTTTAACATCTGATTTCAGTAAAGTAGAACCTAAAGAAATTCTAAATACCAAACTTTTTGACTTTGAAGAAGCACAGACATCGGCAGGTTGGCAAAAGGAATTAGAAGGCGGAGTTCATACACCTGAAACAGAAGAGTATGGCATTTCATCTTTTGTGTTTCGTAATCAAAAGCCTTTTCATCCCGAACGATTTTGGAAATATTTAAATGAAGACTACCCGAGTGGTGTAATCAGAGCAAAAGGACTTTTCTGGTTAGCATCAAGACCAAATGATGCAATTAATTTCAGTCAAGCGGGCGGCTCATCACGACTTGAGAAAGCGGGTGTGTGGTGGGCAAGTATGCCTTTTAATGAACGGATTAAATACCAATCGTTTGTTGATAACCGAGAGTATATTGAAAGTAAATGGAGCAAGCAATGGGGCGACAGAATGAACGAACTTGTTTTTATTGGTCAGGATATTGAAAAAGAAAAAATGATAGCTGACCTTGAGAAATGTTTATTACAGGAAAGTGACCAAATGCAGTTTGAAAGCAAAAAAGGTTTTTCCGACCCTTTTCCAAAAGATATTTAACTTAGGATTGTGCCACCACTTTTGGTGGCATATTTGCTTTTATAAACAGTGCGTGCCTATTCTCAAAAAAGCAAAAGGACTATCTGGAAAGCTGAAAATTTGACACCTATGCCACGACAGAAATGAACACCGAAGGCATAACAGAGGTTTGACAAAATTGGTGGTTCAGTGGCTGCTATGACGGTTTTCCGTAAATTTAAATATTGGTTCTTCGTATGATGTTCAGCGGTAAATATCGCCAACTTTGCCAAGTGCCAAATTGGTGACTGTAATACTAACCTCTTGTATGAAATATACTTTCGACGAAATAGGTAATGTTGCTGACAGATGTACACTAAGAGCAATTATCTCTAAGGGTAGTCTTTTTGGCATAGTAACAAGGGGCTTTTGGGAAGATCGGTTTACTTGAAAGTGTTGGTGAGACATTTTTCGGATGCCTCACCATCGGTAATACTAAAATGGTTGGGCAACTGAATACCGAACTTCAGTAATTCTTTTTAACTTTAGTGCGGGGTTTAACCGGCGGTTTGATATTGTTACATCATTGTAAATGGTACGGAAGTTTAACTGTTATTTTTTAATACCCAACAATATGAAAAGGACTTGTGTAACAGCGTTCGTTTTTTTATAACAAATATTTTGTATGCAATTTTTTACTTTTTTTATTTGCCTTTTTTTGGGATTGCATATTAAGTGTAAGTCTCAGCCAATTGCTTTCAAGGAAATTGAATATGCTTCATTTGATGTAAATTCTTATAGAACCAGCGTTAGAGATAGTGTTTTTCTGCAGCTCTATTGTTCTATTGATTCGAGTGGGCTGATTAAAGTTTATAACCCTAAGGATTTGCAAGCCTCTCCTAAAATTTACTATTCATGCCAGTTGTCGGCTGCCGAGTTAGAAAAAATAAATTCGATATTTAATGCAGGGAAACTTTTAAAGTCGTATATAGTGAAAACAAAGCTAATGAAAAACGCTCTCTACGCTGGTAGCTATGATTTTTACCGGGTGTCGTATCTTAACAATAGTGCCGATTCAATTTGTTCAATAGTACCTTTTGTATCTGATTCATTCAGAGAGATTGATAATATTTTGTCTAACCATTTTTACTCTGGAAAAGGCCGCAGCAAAATTGACCGCTTTAATGTGCCAGGTGTTTTCTTAGCGTCGTTAAAAAATAGTTACTCTGTTAGTAAATATTTGCCGGAAATTGAAACCCTGCCTGCTTTTATACCGGGCAAGCAAAATTAATTAACCTTAACGTGTTGTGCTATTAACAAATGTTTAAAAATAGAGGTCTAATAGTTTGAATAAAAAGATGTTGTGCGATTGTCTTAGTTAGTGGCTAAACTCTCTAATAACGATGCACAACATCAAAACAAATTTCGGTAGATTTTACCGGATATACAAAGCGTTCTTTGAGGACGAAGCTGACATCAAAGGGGATCTTCAATTTTATTCCAAAATGCCTTTGATGGGGAATTTGGAAGTGATTGCATTTTCCTCTATGATAGAAGCGCTGGCCATTGATTCTGAGCATCTTTTATGGAGTAAAATACGCAAAGACTACCCATCTATGTTTTTGCATCTTATCTGCAGGACACGTTTTAACTGGCGGCGAAGACGGCTTCAGTGTTATATAGTAAAGGTTCAGAATAAAGTATCTGCCACACTGGAGGATCAAAGCCAGACGATGGTAATAGCCTCTATCCCTGTTCCTGTTGTAAAGATGACCAGGGAGCGGATTTACAAGTCATTCCGCAAGAGTTTTGAGACGGCTCTGGCCAAAGGATATAGCTCTGTATATATTAGCCAAACAGTCTAATCAATTACCATAGTGGTGAGCCAATATTATTCCAAGAATTTAATACTAAATCTCCCAGAACATATTGATATATATTACCTCTTAGATCAACTTCCCAGTACACGCCACCATTCACAGTATTACCGCTAAAACCTCCAAGCTGAACCTGCAAGTCGCTATTCTGAGTACGGAAGTCAGATATGTTACCAGTAAATGGGATGAAAGCATACTGTGAAGTATAAGGAAAAACTACATTTCTCAAATAGATATCTTTTGTAAGATTATAACTAATATCGCGATATTCTCCTGCAGGATTCCAATTACGACGTCCTTTCCATTCTAATTTTATTCTGAGAAATAACTGTGTATAAAAAGTGTAACCCGATAGGCCTGTAACTGGATCATAAAAGTCATAATAATCAGTAAAAGAAACAATTTCGTGTACAAATTTTCTTGTTCCATTATTCTGATAACTTTGTTGATAAAACTCTCTTTGCCATCTCGCATCTAAACCGTTATCGCTAAAAGATATACGTGAATTGTTGGTTGAATTTTTTTTCGAAATTGATTTTATTTCGATGTCCTTCTTCTTTTTTGCCGATGCAAGGCTTAGACCAGCATGGTATTCCTCTACAGGGAAATAATACTTAACCCCATCTTTATATACAATCACTTCATTTCCAATCTGAACTTCTCCGGATTCATTAAGTAAAAGTGAGTAAATATATGGTAAGGAGAAATCACTTTCATTTCTGATAAAATCAGATGATTGGTCATTACCTTGCCTGCTGTTTAAAGCCTCAAGTGTAGCGATGTTATATTTTAATATAAAGGCTCTGGCTTCATGTACACTTTTTTTAGATAATAGGTCAAGTGTATTTACAAAAGCTTTTGCTGATGTGAATACGAAACGACCTTGAGCTGTTTTGAGATCTTCTGAGAATGTATTGTTGACGTTTTCCTTTAGTGGAGTGTCGATTTGTTTTTTACAAGAACTGATGCTAAAAATTAATAATAATAAGACTACGAATTTTAGTGTTTTCATAAATTAAATTTAAGTTGTAAATAATAAGTTAACAAGATAAATGTAGTGATTATTTTATAAAGTTTAACAAAGAATAAACTTTAATCTGCTAAATATGGATTTATTGGTATTGATGGCCAACGCCGCATACTGTTTATTGAGCTTCTTGGTCTTGGCGCCAGCAATCGCCTGACCATAGCTATGCCCGAGGTTTATAGAATGGCTATTTATAAGATGGCTGACAATGTGATGTTTGTACATAATCATCCCGGGGGTAAACTTGTGCCTTCGCCTGAGGATGAAACGGCTACCTGCCATATGATTAAGGCGGGTGAACTACTCGATATTGGCGTGATTGATCATATTATTATTTCGGAGGAGGGTTATTTCAGTTTTCTTACGGAGGGATTGATGAACGGGTTACGGGATAGTAATGCTTTTGAGGTGATGGGTAAGGAACAAATCGAACTTCTCAGGCTGAAAGAAAGGGTTTCAGCGCAGCAGGAAATGGCTATAAAAATGCTGGAAGCGGAGCTGCCAATAGATCAGATCGTAGTTTTTACCGATTTAAAGAAGGCGGAGGTTCAAAAGCTTGCAAAGAAATTGGGCAGGCTAAAGGCTAAATAGCCAACCTTAGGGTGTGTAAGAAACCGAAATCCGGAGCATTTGCCTGCCTGGGTAGTGGGTACTCTTTAATATAATCCCGGCAGCAAACTGACAAAATGGCTTATGGAATGGGTAATGATGCTCAGGCCTGCACCTGCCTAAACTGTAACAGGACGACATGCTATAACATTATTGGAACATCGCTTCAACATCACTGCAACATCACTGCAACATCACTTCAACTCAAGCGGAAGATTGAGTTAACTTACATCTTGTTTTGTGAGAAAGGTATAAGTATTTTGGCTGCATCCTGTCGATTTGACAGTATTTTGTAGGTTAGGGGATACCATTCTTATGTGCTGAAAACTGGTTCTACTCAAAAAACTCCTGCTCCATGCTTGTTTTTCCGGGTATTTGCGTACTTTTGCCGCCCCAAATAGTTCTTTAGTTCTCCACTCCGGTGGATAAGGGAATTGGGAGTTCTGGCAAATTTGCCCGGACGTTATCACCAAAAAAATTAAATTCATGGCAAAAGAGATCACAGGCTATGTAAAACTCCAGTGTAAAGGAGGACAAGCCAACCCTGCGCCGCCAATCGGCCCTGCCCTGGGTAGTAAGGGTATCAACATCATGGAGTTCTGTAAGCAGTTTAATGCCAGGACCCAGGATAAAATGGGTAAAGTACTGCCCGTATTAATCACCGTTTTTGCAGACAAGTCTTTTGAGTTTGTAATCAAGACTCCCCCCGCAGCTGTTCAGTTGATGGATGCCGCTAAAATTACGAGTGGCAGTAAAGAGCCTAACCGTGCCAAAGTGGGTAAAGTTACCTGGGCCCAGGTAGAAGAGATCGCGAAAGACAAAATGCCTGATCTGAACGCATTCACCTTAAACAGCGCAATGAGCATGGTTGCCGGTACTGCACGCAGTATGGGTCTTACCGTTGAAGGCAAAGCGCCCTGGGAAAATTAATTTTATCACCTTAAACTGATCAAGACAATGATTACTAAAAAGAGAAAAGTTGCGAATGCTAAGGTTGATAAAAACAAAGCGTACTCCCTGAAGGAAGCTACAACCTTGGTTAAAGAAGTTAATACAACAAAATTTGATAGTTCTGTAGATATCCACGTTCGTTTGGGTGTTGATCCTAAGAAAGCTGACCAGGCTATCCGCGGTACAGTAACCCTGCCCCATGGTACGGGTAAAACCAAACGTGTACTGGTACTCTGCACACCCGACAAAGAGGCTGAAGCTACAGCAGCAGGTGCCGACTTTGTGGGCTTGGATGAGTTTATCACAAAGATTGAAGGTGGCTGGACTGATATCGACGTGATCGTAGCTACTCCCGCTGTGATGCCGAAGATCGGTAAGCTGGGTAAAGTGCTTGGTCCGCGTAACCTGATGCCCAACCCCAAAACCGGTACGGTAACCAACGACGTTGCGGGCGCAGTAAACGATCTGAAAGGTGGTAAGATTGCCTTCAAGGTAGATAAAGTGGGTATTATCCACGCTTCTATCGGAAGGGTAAGCTTCACTCCCGAAAAACTCGCCGAAAACAGTACTGAGTTTGTGAATGCCATCATCAAGCTGAAACCAGCTACCGCTAAAGGTACTTACCTGAGGGGTGTAAGCATGGCCAGCTCAATGAGCCCCGGCATTGCAGTAGATACTAAATCATTTGTGAACTAATCCTTTCCCTTTCTGCGGAAAGGGATCTAAAAAATATTTGTTATGACAAAACAGGAAAAAAACGAAGTGATTGAAGTGCTGAAAGGCAAGTTCTCTCAGTACAACAACTTCTATATTACTGATACTGAAAGTCTCTCTGTAGAGCAGGTTACGCGCCTCCGCAGGGAATGCTTCAGCAAGAACGTGGAAATGAAGGTGGCTAAAAACACCCTCATCCGCAAAGCGCTTGAAAGTCTTGATGCTGAAAAATATGCAGGTGTGTACGATTCTCTGCATAAAGTAACTGCACTGCTTTTCAGTGAAAACCCGAAAGAACCGGCCCTGATCATCAGCAGTTTCCGCAAGGAAAAGAACGGCGACAAGCCCGAATTGAAAGCTGCTTTTATTAATGGTGATGTGTTTGTGGGTGACAAGCAACTGTCTAACCTCACGAAGATCAAGACGAAGAACGAACTGATCGGTGAAGTAATCGGATTGCTGCAGTCGCCTATCCAGCGTGTTATCGGCGCCCTGCAAAACAGGCCCGAAGCTGCTGTGGAGGAAGCATAACCAACTACCGGTATTTCAAACGTATAATCGGCGCCCTGCGCTTATTAGATAAAACAATTTTTTTAAAAACCTCCGCCGGAGTGTAACACGATGAAGGCGGAAAAAATGTAACAATTATGGCAGATGTAAAAGCAATAGCCGAAACTTTAGTAGGCTTAACAGTAAAAGAAGTACAGGAACTGGCAGAAGTGCTGAAAGCAGATTACGGTATTGAACCCGCTGCTGCTGCAGTAGTAGTATCTGCTGGCGACGGTGGTGGCGCAGCCGCTGTTGAAGAAAAAACTGCTTTTGATGTGATCCTGAAAGCAGCTGGTGCAAATAAACTGGCTGTAGTGAAAGTGGTAAAAGACCTGACTGGTCTTGGTCTGAAAGAAGCTAAAGATCTGGTAGATGGTGCACCTAAACCCGTTAAGGAAGGTGTTGACAAAGCTACTGCGGAAGATCTGAAAGCTAAGCTGACTGAAGCAGGCGCTGAAGTTGAAATCAACTAATTTCATTGGTACAAGTAAGGAAGCCTCCCTTTTGGGGAGGCTTTTTTATATAGCCCTTAAGGCTCCTTACCATTCAGTATCTTTTCGGCACTGCCGCCTGCGTTTCTTAGCCGGGTATGCCTGCCAGTGCGAGGCTTCTCTTTTTAAGCTGGTGGGTGTCTATCTCTTCTACAAAAGGATCGGGGGTAAGTACGAGTGATGTATTGTTTTCTTTCCACCAAGAGTGTTCCTGGAGTTCACGAAAGCTTACCACGGCCACCAGGTATTTCCTGCCGGCGTCGGCATGCCACTCTTCTATCCATTGGAGGCGTTCTTTAGGAATATGCTGCCATTCGTCGAAGCTCAGGAAGATGCGTAGATAAAAGTCGTCTGTCAGTTCGCAGGGTTCGTGATAACGCAACTTCTTGTATTCATATTTGTAACCATACCGCAACGCAGCAATATCGCTCAGTACGGCAGAAGCGGTGGGAAATGATCCCGCGCCCTTACCATAAAAAAACTGTTTATCGGAAAAAGAGCTTTCGATAACTACGCCGTTGTATTCATTCTTTACAAAGGCAAGATGATCTTTCTGCTTTACAAACTGGGGTAGTACGAATGCTGCTACTTTCCCTGTTCTGAGTTTTTTTGCCTGTGCGACCAGCCTGATCTCTAACTGTTTCTCCTGGCCGTAGGCGGCATCTGCCGTATGTATATTCTGGATGCCGGTAAACAATACCTTATCGGGATGGGTGACAATGCCGTATGCATGGCAAAGCAGGATCACCCATTTGTTTACCGCATCCCAGCCATGGGTATCCAGTACAGGGTTGGCTTCTGCAAAGCCTGACTGGCGCGCCAGGAGTAAAGCACTTTTGAAGTCTACCTGCTCCTCGAACATCTTGGTGAGGATATAATTGGTAGATCCATTTACAATAGCCCGGAGTGAGTGCAGGAGGTCATTGTCGTAATACTCTTCAAGATTGCGGATTACGGGGATAGAGGCACAGGCACTTGATTCATACAAAAAAGGCAGTTGGGTCTGCTCCTCTAATTCCAGTATCTCCTGCAGGTGTTCAGCAATCATCTTTTTACTTGAGCTAACTACTGCTTTGCCATTGCGCAGCGCTGTACTGACGATATGCCATGCAGCCTCGCTTTCGCTGATCACTTCCACCACCACATTAATATCCCCGTCTTCAAGAATATCATTGATATCTGTAGTAAATAATTCTGCGGGTGCATTTCTTTTCTTATCTGGATTTTTGATGCACACTTTTTTGATTACAGCACGTAATGAAGGGGTTTGCTGTAAAACCTTGTATAAACCTTCGCCCACCACGCCAAAGCCAAATAATCCTATTTGTAAATGAGGGCCCTGTTTACCGGTCTTATTATCTGTTGCCGTTGTTTGCTGTTGCTTACTGCTCATATTGTTGCTTTTGGGGCCACCTGCTTAACTGCTTCAGTAAGGCGACTTTTTCTTGTTAATAAAAATTCTACAATACAGTTCTCGATTTTCCAGTATTCTACCAAAAAACCGTCATGGCCATAGGGTGACTCTATCTCGTGGTACCTGCTGCCTGCGATGTGTTCGGACAGGAACTTCTGTTCGGAAGGTTGGAACAGGATATCGGTTGATATACCAATCAGCAGTGTGTCGGCTGTAATCTTCGACAGCGCGCGGATGATTCCACCACGCCCACGCCCCACATTATGTGAGTCCATGCCTTTACTCAGGAAGTAATAACTAAATGCAGAAAAGCGCTTAGCTAGTTTATCACCCTGATAACGCTGGTAGCTCTCGCTCTTAAATTGCTCAATGCGTGTATCTGTAAGCTCATACTGGCTGTTCTGGTAGGTAGTATAATGCCGGTAGGAGAGCAGGGCGATGCTCCGCGCCACTTTCATTCCTTCTGTTCCTGCATCATGCGTACGTAACTGCCAGGTTTGATCGGCCTCTATAGCCATACGCTGTGAAGCGTTAAAGGCGATACCCCAGGGAGAATGCTGCGCATTAGTGGCAATGGGTACAATCACTTCAAACAGCTCCGGTTCCTCAACTGCCCATTCCAGCAGTTGCTGCCCCCCCATAGAGCCGCCGATACCGATATGTATTTTCCGGATACCCAACGCATGGCGCAGGGGCTGGTAAGCCCTGATCATGTCGCGTGTGGTAAAGAAGGGGAAGTTATGATAGTAAGCAGTACCTGTAGCAGGATTATCATCGTGTGGGCTGATACTGCCGTAATAACTACCGGGCATGTTGACGCATACGACAAAGTGATCTGCGGGATTAAAGAGCTTTTCTGTGCCCACCAGCCCGGACCACCATTCTTCTGCATCGCTGTTTGCTGTTAGTGCGTGAAATATCCATACTACGTTATCACCTGTTTTGTTAAGTGTACCAAGCGTTGTGTACGCAAGGTGGTAACCGGGCAGAACAACTCCACTCTCCAGCTCTAACGGAGTATCTGTTGTAAATATCTGTGTTGCCATTTTGTTTTTGGTTCTTTGGTTGCTGAAATCAGCCTGTTCAAAACAACACCGGGGCAACCCGTTAGTTACCCCGGTGCTTATAGACATCAAGCCACTAATGAAGGAGCAAATACCTGTTCAAATGCCTGCTCAAAATCAGCTTTGATATCTTCAATATGTTCAATACCTACACTTATCCTTATCTGGTTGGGCAGTACGCCTGAGGCAAGTTGCTCAACCTCGCTCAGTTGTTCGTGTGTAGTGCTTGCGGGGTGGATGGCGAGGGTCTTGGCGTCGCCCACATTAGCCAGGTGACTCACCAGCTTCAGCGAGTTGATAAACTTCGTCGCATTCTCCCTGCCTCCTTTGATTGATACCTGTAATACCCCACCAAATCCGTTCACGAGGTATTCTTTAGCGAGTTGGTGATAAGGATTGCTTTCCAGCCCGGGGTAAAGTACTGACTCAACAGCAGGATGTGCTTCGAGCCATTGCGCCAGGGCCAGTGCATTGTCTGAATGACGCTGTACGCGCAGTGAAAGCGTTTCTATACCCTGCAGCAGCAGGAAAGCATTGAATGGGCTCTGCGAAGAGCCAAAGTCGCGCAGTCCTTCTACTCTTGCCCTGATGATGAAAGCAATGTTGGGAAGGCCGAGAGGATTGCTTTCGCCAAATGTATCCCAGAACTTCAGCCCATGATAACCTTCGCTGGGCTCAGTAAATTGCGGAAACTTACCGTTACCCCAGTTATAATTGCCGCCGTCTATAATCACTCCACCGATACTGGTGCCGTGTCCGCCAATCCATTTGGTGGCTGATTCCACTACAATGTTGGCGCCATGTTCCAGCGGGCGGAAGAGGTAACCACCTGCGCCAAAAGTATTATCTACAATCAGTGGCAGGTCGTATTCTCTTGCCAGTGCCGCAAACTTCTTAAAGTCGGGGATGTTAAGGCGGGGATTACCGATCGTTTCAAGATAGATGGCTTTAGTGTTCTTATCGATATGGGGTATAAAACTTTCCACGTCGTCGCTGTTGGCAAAACGTGCTTCGATACCGAGGCGCTTAAAAGCTACTTTAAACTGGTTATAGGTACCGCCGTAGAGGTAAGTTGTGGTGATGAAATTATCGCCTGCCTGTAAGATATTATTCAGGGCAAGAAACTGTGCTGCCTGGCCCGATGAGGTAGCCAGTGCGGCCACACCACCCTCCAAAGCCGCGATGCGCTGTTCAAACACATCGTTGGTAGGATTCATGATGCGCGAATAGATATTGCCAAAGGCTTTTAATCCAAACAGGTTAGCCGCGTGCTCGCTGCTGCTGAAGCCATAGGATGTGGTTTGATAAATGGGTACCGCTCTTGATTGGGTAGTGGGATCAATCTGCTGCCCTGCGTGCAATTGTAATGTTTCAAAACGTTGTTGACTCATAAAACTATTTTTAAAATATATTAATACTGTGGTTGAATTGTTTTGTTTGCCGTATAACATAAGTTAATACAGCTACAGCAAGAAGTCGTTAGAAGTAGAAAGAATTGGCTGGTGTATGTATGGGCCAGCGCCCATTCGGGAGAAAAGATGATATGATGCCTCACGGCATACAACAACAGCGGCAGCAAAACGCTGAAGCACTGAAGAAAGATATTTGTTTACCTGTTGCCAATGTTGGTTCAATCTCCCTACAAAAGTAGTAGGGTTAATCTGATACTTCCAAATTTTTTTCCGGAAGCATTTGTTAAAAGCAACATAAACCTGTTCTTTTTCCTGATTTGGTAAATTGATTACAATTGTCATAGTCATATCAATATGCTGACCTGCGCCGGGGCGCCGGTCGTGTGAGCCGTTCCTGAAAATCATACTTACCAGTGAGAGTGCGGGCCTACCGGGGCTTTCCTTGCCATAGGGGCAATAAAAAAGCTCACCCGGTAAGCCAGATGAGCCTAAAATATCTTATGCAGTAATTTCGAAGCTTGACTCTGACTTATCTTTCCCGCTTTTCGGGATGGAAGTAGCACCTTCGTACAATTGAGTAAATTGTAGGGGTTGCTAAGGCTTCAAAGGGCCATTACCCTCTGCCTTTCTTGATAAGATGTTATAAAGAACTGGCGCAAAGATAAATGCGAAAGACGGACTTTAACAAATTTTTTTTGTTGACTTGTCTGGCACCTGTTACGACGCAATATTTCAATATTGTGAAATGTTTTACAGTACTGCATTACGAGCTGTTGCCGAAGGGAATTTCTAATACCTGTTGATGCTGAAACTGGCATGGTGTTTTGTATCCCACCGGTCTAAATAATTTTTTTGTATTGATTATTGATATAGTTTTGCCCTATTAAACTGGTAGGGTTAATCAGATTTTACTGTTTTCCTGCCCTGGAATGTGACTTCCGGAAACTTCATTATAAAAGATTGGCTGATGCTGAAAGGTGATATACATACGCTTAAATATATTCTCTACAAAAATGATGGGAATATTGACTGGGACGGCATCAGAGAGTTGACTGTACGCTATCCCGGACAGGTGATATTCTCTACCAGCTTCAGTATGGAAGACCAGGTTATTACCCATGCTATTGTGCAGGAGCAATTGCCCGTATCAATCTTTACGCTTGACACAGGACGCCTTTTTGCTGAAACTTATTCAGTATGGAGCAGCACTGCCGAGCGGTATAATATCTCTATAAAAACATATTACCCACAAGCGGCAGCACTGGAGGCACTGATTACTGCGAATGGGCCCAATGGGTTTTACGGTTCTGTAGAGAACCGTAAAGCCTGCTGCCATATCAGGAAGGTAGAACCACTTCAGCGGGCACTGGCCGGGCAGAAGGTATGGATCACAGGTATAAGAGCCGAGCACTCACTCAACCGTCATGATATGGAACAGCTTGAGTGGGATGAAAGTAACGGTGTGATCAAGTATCATCCTTTGTTATACTGGACGGGCAAAGACGTGCAGAGCTACATCAGGGAAAACGGGATTCCTTATAACCCATTGCACGATAAGGGATTTGTAAGCATCGGTTGTGCTCCCTGTACAAGGGCCATACGCCCGGGTGAAGACTTCAGGGCCGGACGCTGGTGGTGGGAGGAGGAAGGGAAAAAGGAGTGCGGACTTCATGTTCACAGTTAATATATTTTTTACCATATAAACCTACTATTTTAGTAGGATATTAATGACCAACGTATGAGTAAGTATCGTTTAGATTACCTCGAACAACTTGAATCGGAGAGTATTCACATCTTTCGGGAGGTAGCGGCGCAATTTGAAAGACCTGTGCTTTTGTTCAGTGGTGGCAAAGATTCTATCACCCTGGTGCAACTCGCCCTCAGGGCCTTTGCACCAGGTAAAATGCCTTTTCCGCTGATGCACATAGATACAGGACACAATTTCCCCGAAGCTATAGCTTTTCGTGACAGGCTTGCCGCGGAAACGGGGGCCACGCTGATCGTTCGTAAGGTTGAGGATACTATACGCAGGCAAAATCTTACTGAGCAGAAGGGCAAGTTCGCCAGTCGTAACTGGTTGCAGACGTTTACCCTGCTGGAGGCTATCGACGAGTTTGGTTTCGACGCCTGTATTGGGGGTGCCCGGCGGGATGAAGAAAAGGCAAGGGCCAAGGAGCGCATCTTCTCTGTGCGTGATGAGTTTGGCCAGTGGGATCCCAAGCTGCAACGCCCAGAGCTTTGGAATATCTATAATGGGCGTATTCAGAAGGGTGAGAACGTACGCGTATTCCCAATCAGTAACTGGACGGAGCTTGATGTATGGAACTATATCCGTAAGCAGCGCATAGCTCTGCCATCGATCTATTTTGCCCACGAACGTGAAGTTATCGAACATGAAGGACAATTGGTGGCTGTATCACCTTTTGTGCGCATAGATGAAATGGATCAGGTACTTACCAAGACAGTTCGTTACCGTACGGTAGGGGATATGACCTGTACTGCTGCGGTGGAATCTGGTGCAACCACGCTTGAAGAAGTGATCAGTGAGATCACTGCCACCCGTATCAGTGAACGCGGTGAAACGCGTATCGACGATAAGGTAACGGAAGCGGCTATGGAAGACAGAAAGAAGAACGGCTATTTTTAAATTACTACAATCAGAACCAATGGATATTTTAAGATTTATAACTGCGGGCAGCGTAGACGATGGTAAGAGTACACTTATTGGCCGCCTGCTGTACGACAGTAAAAGTATACTCACCGATCAACTGGAGCAACTCGAAAAGCAGACAAAGAATAAAACTGCGGGTAATATCGACCTCGCTCTCCTTACGGATGGACTTCGTGCTGAACGCGAACAGGGTATCACTATTGACGTTGCCTACCGATACTTTGCTACGGCAAAAAGAAAGTTTATTATCGCGGATGCACCGGGGCATGTACAGTATACCAGGAATATGATCACGGGCGCTTCTAATGCCAGTCTTATCGTCATACTGATCGATGCAAGGCTTGGTGTAGCGGAGCAAACCCGGCGCCATTCCATTATTGCTTCCCTGTTGCGTATTCCGCACGTGGTGGTGGCGATCAATAAGATGGACCTGGTGGACTATGCGGAAGATGTATACAACAATATTGTTATTGACTATGCACAGGTAGCCGAATCATTAGGTCTTAAGCAGGTAACTTATATTCCCATCAGCGCTTTACAGGGCGATAATATTGTTGAGCCTTCCGAAAAATTCAAATGGTATGAAGGCCCAACGCTGCTGCACCTTCTTGAAACGGTGCCGTTGGAGCAGGACACTAATCTTACTGATGCGCGTTTTCCGGTACAATATGTAATACGCCCGCAATCGGAAGACCTGCACGATTACCGCGGCTATGCAGGCAAGATCATCAGTGGTATCTACCGTAAAGGTGATACTGTTACCGTACTTCCATCGGGATTAACAAGCAGGATACAGGCTGTTGAAGTTGGTGGTAAAGAAGTGGAAGAAGGATTTCCACCACAGAGTGTCGTACTTCGGTTAGAAGATGATATTGATATCAGCCGTGGCGATGTAATTGTGCGGGCAGATAATGTACCCAAGATCAGCTCGGAACTTGACCTTCTGCTTTGCTGGATGGACAGCAAGCCCTTAACGGTTGGCAGCCGGTATTACCTTCAGCACAACAGCCGCCTGGTAAAAGCCATTGTAAAAGATATTACTTATAAACTGGATGTAAACACACTCGAACAGCAGCCTGAGCCCGGAAGTGCGGGATTAAACGATATTGTAAAAGTAAAGATCAAAACGGCCTCGCCCTTACCCTTTGATGGGTATGCCCGGCTGGCAGTTAATGGCGGTGCCATACTGATTGACGAAACCAGCAATGTAACCGTTGGGGCCTGCATGTTGCAGTAAATAAAAAGGCTCACGATCAAATCATTGAATAGTATGCACACAGCAACAACAGGCAGGGTTATTATAGCAGGCGCTGGTCCGGGCGATCCTGAACTCATTACGGTTAAATTACAAAGACGTCTGAAAGTGGCCGATGTAATTATTACCGACAGGCTGGTAAACCCACTTATCATACGGGATCATGCCCGGCTGGATGCGTTGGTTATTACTGCCGGCAAGCAGGCTAATAACAGGGCTTCCGTTCCACAGGAAGAGATCAGTGCGATGATGGTCAGCTATGCACAGAAGGGCAGTACTGTGCTCCGGTTGAAGGGAGGGGATGTGGCGTTTTTCAGTAATGTGTTCGACGAGCTGAGGACATTGGTGGAGCATCATATCTCGTATGAGATCATCCCGGGCATTACTGCAGCGTCGGGTATTTCTGCTTCTACGGGTATTCCTTTGACTGCAAGAAATTATGCGCAGGGCGTACAGTTTCTTTCGTTTACGCCCAGTACTTATTACAGCGCTGAAAAATGGAGAACGCTTGCCAATGATAATGATACACTGGTTTTTTATATGGCTGCAGGTAATATAGCAGGTCTGGCTGAGGTACTGCTTCGTTACTCAAGAAAGCCGGCTACGCCAATTGCTGTAGTTGAACAGGGTACAACTGTACACCAATGTGTGCACCGCTCTACTCTACAGGCATGTGCTACTGACTTTGCAGGTGTCCGATTCAGTTCACCTGCATTAGTGATTATCGGCGAAGTGGTAAATCTGCATACTGCATTCAATTGGTTCCATACAAAAGGTGTGGGTACTGTATTTAATGAACTGGCAACATGATCGACTATGTTAGCAACCGCGCGGTTTAAACAACTGGAAGAATTTATAAAGGCTTCTTCAAAGGAAGAGCTGATCTGGGTAAATGGTTATTTATCCGGGCTGATCGGTGGTGTGCCTGATACAACGGAAAAAATACCTGTTGTATCTGCTGCAAAGAGAATCACCATTACTTACGGTACTGAAACGGGTAATGCGCAGAAGTTAGCTACTGCATTTGCTGCCCGTGCAAAGAAAAAGGGTATACCGGCTAAACTGGTAGGTCTGGATCAGTACAAACCGGGCGATCTTGACAAGGAAGAATACTTCTTTACTGTGATCAGCACACAGGGAGATGGTGAACCTCCCATTGCAGCACAAAAGTTTTACGATTACATTCATAGTAATGGGTTTAAGATACCGGAACTGCATTACGGGGTACTTGCCCTTGGCGATACGGCGTACCCGCTCTTCTGTAAGACGGGCGAGGACGTAGACCGGCAACTTGAAAAGTTAGGCGCCCGCCGTTTTGTGCCGATGCAGAAATGCGATCTCGACTTTGAAGTCGACGCAGAACGCTGGATGGATGAAGTGCTAAGCCGTTTACAGGTACCTGTTGTGCCTGCTGATAAATTGACCGCGCAACCTGAACCTGCTCAGAAAGCAGGAGAAAAGAAGTGGTTTAGCGGAACGGTACTTGAAAATATTAATCTTACGGCCACCGGTTCAACGAAACGTACCTATCACATTGCTTTATCAGTTCCCGGTATAGCTTACCAGGCGGGCGATTCTGTAGCCATTGTGCCAGAGAATGCCCCTGCTGAAGTAAGTGCTATACTGGAATCTGTGGGTCTTTTAGCTGATACAGAAGTGATCTGGAAGAAGGAGTCATATCTCTTACATACGTTGCTTTTGCGAAAGGCTAACATCCGATTTCTTACAGAAAGGATTGTACAGGAGTATGCCACGATTACCGGACATACTATACCTGCACAACGAAAAGACTTACTGTACCTGCTCGGGCATTATCCTGTAAAGGATAAAGCGCAGTTTGAGGAAGTGGTACAACTGCTCAACCCAATTGCGCCGCGCATTTACAATATTGCTTCTTCGCCTGCTGCGCACCCGGATGAAATACATATTATAGTGGCGCAGGATCTGTTTACTGAACAGGATACAACGGGAAAAGGATTATGTACCGCCTATCTCGAATCACTGCAGCCGGGTGCAGCATTACCTTTTTTTATACAGGTTAACAGGCGGTTCCGGTTGCCTGCTTCGGATAAGAATGTTATTATGATCGGTCCGGGTACGGGTATCGCCCCTTTCCGCTCCTTTCTTGCGGAGCGCGATATAAATGGTGACGCGGGTGCGAACTGGCTGTTCTTTGGGGAAACTGACTTTACTACTGATTTCTACTACCAGGTAGAATGGCAGACCTGGTTCAATACTGGTACACTAACGAGGATAAGTCTTGCATTTGAAAAGAACAATAACGGCTTTACTTCTGTAACAGATAAACTGGCAGAACAGTCGGCTGCTTTATTTGAATGGATAAAGGGTGGGGCATACCTATACTTGTGTGGTGAAAAAGATCCGATGAGCAGATCGGTGGAGGAGATACTGCTGAAGATATTTATGGCGGAAGGCAATTTGAACGAGGAGCATGCGAAAGCTTTCTTTGAGCAACTGAAGAAAGAAGGGCGCTATATAAAAGATGTGTATTGAAAATTATGAATGATGAGTGAAATGAAATTATCTCCTGTAGAACATATCAAGACCCACAGTGCGGGCCTGAGGGGAACGCTTACAGAAAGCTTGCAGGATGAAATCACAGGGGCTGTGCGACCGGATGATCACGCGTTGATAAAGTTTCATGGTATGTACGAGCAGGACAACCGCGACCTGCGCGAGGAAAGGGCTGCAAAGAAACTGGACAAACTTTACAGTTTCATGATTCGCCTGCGCATACCTGGTGGCCTGCTTTCAGCAAATCAATGGATAGCTGCGCATCATATTGCGGGTGCATACTCAACGGGTGTAATCAAGGTAACCACCCGGCAAACCATCCAGTTGCATGGCATCCTGAAGCAGGATATCAAGCCTGTGCTGCAACAGTTTAACCTCGCAGGGCTTGATTCTATTGCTGCCTGCGGCGATGTGAACCGCAACGTGGCCTGCGCTTCTCATCCCAACCAATCGTTGCTCCACGAGGAAATACATGCTTATGCTGCAAAGATCAGCAACTTACTGCTGCCTAAAACAAGGGCTTATTATGAGATATGGCTTGATGAAGAGAAATTGGCGGAGTACGATGAAACAGATCCTTTATACGAGGATCGGTACCTGCCAAGAAAGTTTAAGATCGGCATAGCTATACCACCCAATAATGATGTGGATGCACTGACGAATGATATTGGTCTTATCGCTATTGAAAAGGATGGGAGGCTGGCGGGATTTAATATTGCAGCGGGTGGTGGCTTATCTGCTACGCATGGTAATTCGGATACCTACCCGAGGTTGGCTACCCTGCTTGGCTTTACCGCTGGTGAAGAAAAAACATTGAAAGCAGTTTATGAGATACTTACGATCCAGCGCGATTATGGTAACCGGAGCGATCGTAAACTGGCCCGTCTTAAGTATACCATTGATCGTATGGGTATTGATGTTTTTAAGGCAGAGCTTGAAAGGCGCTGTGGTTTTGCACTCGAACCCCTTCGCGGCTACAGGTTTACGGAGCGGCAGGACCAGTTTGGATGGTATGCAGATCATAAAGGACGCTGGCATTATACGCTGTTTATCGAGAACGGTTTGATTAAGGACTATGAGGAGCAGGCATTGAAAACGGCGCTGCTGGAACTTGCCGGAACTGACAGGTTGAGCTTTCGTTTCACCAGTAACCAGAATATTATACTGAGTGATATAAATGAAAAGGATAAAATCATTATCGGTGAAATATTGAATAAGTATGGTATTGCTGCCCGTCAGGAACAACTGACGGGTATACGTAAGAATTCAATGGCCTGTGTGGCCTTGCCTACATGCCCGCTTGCGCTCGCCGAGGGGCAACGCTATTTGCCTCGGTTGCTGAACCGGATAGAAGGGCTGCTGGATAAATATGCTCTGCTGGAGGAAGGTATCGTGATCCGGATGACCGGTTGCCCTAATGGTTGTGCGAGACCCTATGCTGCCGAGATCGGGCTTGTGGGTACGGGACCGGGTGAGTATAACCTGCAGATCGGGGGAGACCGGCAGGGACAGCGGCTCAACCAAACCTATAAAAAGCAATTGAAGGAAGATGATATTCTCTCCGAACTGGATGAGCTTTTCGGCAGTTACCAACAAGGGCGTCATGCTGGTGAAACTTTTGGAGATTATACCTGGCGTACAAAATTCTAAATGTGAAATAACGGTGTAATTATAGTTAATGATTATGGAGGCAACAGAAATACAGATTAAAAATAAACTCTACCCAGTTTTCCTGAAACTGGAGCGGTTGTCTATACTGGTAGTTGGTGGTGGTAACGTAGCCCGTGAGAAGTTACAGTCCATCCTTTCCAACTGTCCTGATGCTCATATTGCGGTAGTTGCTCCCTTCTTTCATTACGAGACTCTTGACCTGATCAATTTATATCCTGCCTGTTCATTTATCGTTAGGCCTTTTGAGCCTGAAGACCTTGAAGGGCGGGATATGGTAATCGGTGCTACGGACGATCCGCAACTGCATATCACGATCAAAGCTCTCGCTGCCGGGAGAGGCATACTGGTTAATATTGCTGATACTCCCGAACTGTGCGATTTTTACCTGGGTAGTATTGTACAGAAAGGACAACTGAAGATTGCCATCTCTACCAATGGAAAATCTCCTACAGCGGCTAAGCGCATAAAAGAATTACTGAATGAGGCCCTGCCTTCTGAGGTAGATGAACTCATTGAGAACCTGCATACCATCCGAAGCAGTATGACCGGCGATTTTGCTGAAAAGGTAGAAAAAATGAATGCCATTACCCGGCCGATGGTGGAGCAGGATGATGCGAGTAAAAGCAAGAAGTGGAAGCGCATTGCTTCTTATTGCACGGCTGCCTTTTTTCTTATGATACTCGGGCATATCATTTTCTCTTATCTGCCGCTACGAACTATTGGTGAGATTGTGGGCGGCTGGTATGGTGGGCTGGACAGTAATTTTCCCCTGATGGTATTAGCGGGTTTTCTTGGCCAGTTGGTTGATGGGGCTCTTGGTATGGGCTTTGGTGTGACGAGTGCTACAGTGCTGCTTTCGGCTGGTGTAAACCCTGCTGCTATCAGTGGCAGTATACATACAGCAGAAATGTTTGCGAGCGGGGCTTCAGGATACAGCCATTACCGCTTTGGAAATGTAAATAAGCGATTATTCAGAGCACTGGTGATTCCAGGTGTTATCGGTGCTGTTGCAGGCGCTATTATGCTGGTTTATCTTGGTGACAGGTATGGGAGTTATATTCGACCGGTTATTGCGGGGTACACGCTGCTGCTTGGTATAAAGTTTATAGTGAATGCTTTCCGTCAGTCTGGTAAACCACGTAAGTTTAAACGATTCCGGCTGCTTGCGGTTGTGGGTGGTTTTTTTGACTCTTTTGGTGGTGGTGGATGGGGGCCTATTGTGACTACCACACTTGTCAATTCGGGGAGGAGCCACCGCTTTGTGATTGGAACGGTAAGTTTGACCGAGTTCTTTGTAACCCTGGCAAGTGCATTTACTTTCTTCCAGTTGCTGGGTGTTAATCACTGGCAAACTATTGTTGCCTTGATTTTGGGTAGTGTTGTTGCAGCGCCTATAGCGGCAAGACTGGCGGTAAAGATGCCCAGGAAAACGGCATTCATCCTTTTGGGTACACTTGTTATTATATGGAGCGTCCGCATACTGATAAAAATATTTTAAAAATACCCTACTAAAATGATGGACTAATTATTTTTGTCTATATATTTGCATCATGAAACGGTTTACACTCTTTTATATATCTTACGTCATGTGCCCTGTATTATTACAGGAGCGATGTTACCTCTCCGGCCTTTGTAAGTAATTTTTTTTACTTATTAGTCCTACTAAAATAGTAGACTTTTTAAATACATACTGCTTTATTAAGAAATACATAAAATGACGACTACAATTAATACTAATAAGAAGGGGTTATTGTTTACACTTTTTTTTACTTTTTTATTACTGGGTAAATTTGCCAATGCCCAGGAAAGCACATTGATACAAGTATCTGGTGTCGTAACCGGGCAGGAAAGCAAAGTGCCGTTGCCCAATGTTACAGTACAGATAAAGGGCACTATTGCTTCTGCAATAACAAATAACGCGGGCAGCTTTTTATTGAAAACAAGAACCAGGCTTCCTTTCACGCTGATATTTTCTTCTGTTGGTTTTCAGCAACAGGAGGTTGAGGTGAAGAGTCTCGGCTCTAACCTGCAGGTAGCACTGGCTACGCAGGCTGTGCTCGGGAACGAGGTGGTGGTTACAGCTTCGCGGGTACCGGAAAAAATATTAAAATCACCGGTAGCTATCGAAAAGCTCGATATCCGTGCCATACGTGAAACACCGGCGCCAAGCTTTTACGACGCATTAGAGAACGTAAAGGGTGTACAGATGACCACATCAAGCCTTACGTTTAAGGTGCCGAATACAAGGGGCTTTAATATTCCCAATAATTTTCGCTTTATGCAACTGGTGGATGGTGTAGACATGCAGGCTGCTACGCTGGGTGTACCACTGGGTAATGCTATCGGGCCAACGGAACTGGATATACAGAGCGTTGAGATCACGCCCGGGGCGGCTTCTGCGCTGTATGGTATGAATGCCATCAATGGTATGGCCAACCTGATCACTAAAAGCCCATTTACCAGCCCGGGGTTGAGTATTTATCAAAAGACCGGTGTAAACCATGTTGACGGAAAAGACCGCCCGGTGAGTGTACTTACTGAAACGGCCATCCGTTATGCAAAAGCGTTTAATAACAGGCTTGCTTTTAAGGTAAACTTCAGCTACTTCAGGGGTACGGACTGGCTTTCGAATACGACTACTGATCAGAACCCCAATTCGCTCAATACGGCCAACCCGGCCTATGCTGAATTGAATAACAGCAATCCTGCTGCTGATGCCTGGAACCGTTATGGTGATGAGAATAATAACGCGGTAACGATTAACGGGGTAAATTATAATGGGGGCAATAAAACTTTTATCCTCCGTCGTACTGGCTATTGGGAGAGGGATCTTGTAAATCCGAAAGTAGATAATCTTAAGTTTGATGCGGCACTTCATTACCGTATTACGGATAATGCGGAGCTTTCGTATGGCTATCGTGTGGGTAAGATGGATGGTGTATTTCAGCGTGGTAATAAAGTACAACTGGATAACGTAGTGGTGCAGAATCATAAGATCGAGTTGAAGGGGCATAATTACTTTATACGGTCTTATGTATCTGTTGAAAAAACGGGCGACTCTTATAACCTGAAACCACTGGCAGATAACCTGCAGCTTACACAGTTATCTAATAATGCATGGGGGGCTAAATTCAAGACGGCTTTGCAGGCTGCCCTGAGTGGTGGCGCTGATCTTGCGTCTGCTATGGCATCGGCAAGGCAGGTGGCGGACCAGGGGCGTGTTGAACCGGGTACCCAGGCTTTTGATGAGCTGAAGAATACCATTATTAAGATCAATAACTGGGATCACGTTAACGCGGGTATTACAGGGGCGCCTGCTACTGGTGGTGCATGGCTGCTGCAAAAGAGCAGGATGTACCAGACAGAGGGGCAGTGGGATCTTTCGGAGAAAGTAAAATATTTTGACCTGCTTGTTGGTGCTGATTTCAGACTGTATGAGGTGATACCTGACGGGAATAATTTTGTTGACTTTTCAAGACCGGTTACTGACCGTACGAAGCCGGTTGAGGTGAATGGTAAAGTGGCTGATTCGAGTGATTTTGGGAAGAATGTGTACTACAGGAAATATGGCGTTTTTGCGCAACTGACCAAGACATTCTTTAAAGAGAGGTTGAAGGTGTTTGCTTCGTTCCGTTATGATTATAACCCTGAGTTTGATCCTAAGTTCAATCCCCGGCTGGCGGTAGTGTACACAGTAAAGGACCGTCATCATTTCAGGGCTACTTTCCAAAACGGGTTCCGTTTTCCTGCGTTGTTTGAAGCACTGTCTTTTGTAAACAACGGGAATGTGCGCCGTGTGGGTGGCCTGTCGTATATCAATGATGGCCTCGGCTATCTTGACAATTCTTATACGCTTACATCTGTGAATAATTTTAATGCTGCTGTTAATAAGGACGTAACTGCAGGAATGACTGCCAATAATGCAGCTTTAAAGAACCGTGCTCTGCTGGAAGTCACCAATCTTTCATCAACGCGGCCTGAGCGCATCAACTCTTTTGAGATCGGGTATAAGAGTGTTTTGCTCAATAATCATCTTATTATTGATGCTGATGCTTATATCAACTCTTATGATGGCTTCCTTGGCCAGGTGGAAGTGGCTGTTCCTGAAAACAATACTGTAAAAGTTGGCAGCGACCAGGCTGTGGTAGATATGCTGGCGGCTAACCGCAATAAGCAAACGAGGTACAGGGTATTTACCAATGCAAGAAATACTTACCGCAACTATGGTTCTTCGCTTGGTTTGACCTGGAACTTTTATAAGAAGTATACACTGGGTACCAACCTGAGCTATAATAACATCAAGACCAATAAGACGGCTGATGTGTTTATTACGGCGTTTAATACGCCTAAGTGGGTGGTGAATGTTTCGGCGGGTAACCGTGAGTTGTTTACCAATTTCGGATTTAATATAGTGTGGCGCTGGCAGGATGCATTCCAGTGGGAGAGCCCATTGGCCAATGGCCGGGTACCGGCTTACCAGACGGTAGATGCCCAGGTGAATTATCGTTTGCCTAAACTGAATACAACTATCAAAGTGGGCGGGGCCAATATTTTTAACAACAGGTATATCCAGTATGCGGCGGGCCCGACGATTGGGGGTTTATATTATGCGGCCGTTACTGTTGACGGGCTACTTAAATAAGTACGTTTTGTTTTTTGGTTACTAAAAGTTGGCTTTCCAGCCAGGCTTACGCGGGCAGAGGCCGTTCACCTCTGCCCTTCACAGCCGTGTGACCGAGTGGATAGGTTATGATCTGCAAAATCATTTACGTTGGTTCGACCCCAACCACGGCGTCTGAAGAATGCGTGACTATTATGACATGATACTTTATGCGAAGTATTACTTATGACAATAAAAAGTAAAAATCAGGTTATGGAAAAAGTGTATATCAGCGACTCGGGGCCAAAAGTATCCCCGGCTATTTATGGGTTTTACCGGTGGGATGAAGCCCCGATTGATTACAGGAAGGTAGAGTCTGTTGTACATCTTTGCCTTGAGCTGGGGATCAATACTTTTGATCATGCTGATACTTATGGTGGATACCAGTGCGAGGAATTGTTTGGAGAAGTGGTACGCAGGAACAAGATCAGGCGGGAGGACATTGTGCTTTTTACAAAATGCGGTCTGAGGTTACCGCACCGGAGCAGGCCTGAGATCCGTACCAGGCATTATGATACTTCGAGGGAGCACATCCTGGCGAGTGTTGATAATTCGTTACGGAACCTGGGTACGGATTATATAGATATCTTTTTGCTGAACCAGCTTGATCCTGTGTCGAGTCTTGAAGAAACGGCGTTCACATTACAGGAACTGAAGGATTCGGGTAAGATCAGGAATATAGGTGTAGCGAATTTTACGGTATTCCAGCACCAGTTGCTTACGTCGTACCTGAAGGCGCCGGTAATTACGAACTATGTAGAATTGAATCTCCTGAATACCGCCGCGTTTGACAATGGCCAGGTGGATTATATCAAGCAGCGTTATATGCGCCCGCTGGCAACGGCGCCGCTGGCGGAAGGGCTGATTGCTACAGGAAGTTTTGACACGGCGGTGAGGGTAAGGGAGAAATTGCAGCAACTGGCTTTCAGGTACAATGCGAATATCGAATCTATTGCGATTGCGTGGCTGGTAAAGTTGGGGGCACTTCCTTTAATCGGAACGACTAACGAGGACAGGATCAGGAATGTAGCTGGTGCGTTTAATATCGATCTTGACAGACAGGATTGGTATGATTTGTATGCAGCATCGCGCGGTAAAATATAAATAGTGTATCTAAACCGGATCGAATGACTATTAATTATCTCTGCCTGGCGGTTCCGTTCTTTACAGGTCTGATGTTGCTTGAGTATTTCCTGGCTAAACGCCAGGGGAAGGATTTTTTTGAGTTGCACGGATCGATTGCCAATGTGAGCATTGGTATTGCGGAGCGACTGGCCGACGTTATGATTGCGGGATCGTTCTTTTATGTGTATGATTACCTGCAAAGGCATTTTGGATTGTTCGATATTAAGGGTGGTATTTTCTGGTGGATATTACTTTTTCTTTTTACTGATCTTTTGTGGTACTGGTATCACCGTCTGGCGCACGAGGTAAATGTATTGTGGATGGCGCATGTGGTACATCACCAGAGCGATGAGTTCAATTTTACTGTATCGGCAAGGATAACGGTATTGCAGGCCGTGATCCGCACGGCTTTCTGGTCGGTGTTATCACTGATCGGCTTCCCGGCAGAGATGATTACGGCATTGCTGTTGCTTCATGGTCTTTACCCTTTCTTTATCCATACACGGCTTATAGGTAAGCTGGGGGTGCTGGAGTATGTGCTGGTTACGCCATCGCATCACAGGGTACATCACGCCAGTAATGAGCGCTACCTCGATAAAAACTATGGTGATGTGCTTATTATCTGGGATAAATTGTTCGGCACTTTTCAAAAGGAGGAGGAGGCGCCGGTTTACGGACTTACCAAACCTCTGAATACGTACAGCTTCCTTTGGCAGCATTTTCATTTTGCCATTGAAATGTGGCTTGCTGTAAAGGCTGAACGGTCGTGGTGGAAAAGGCTGAAAATTGTATTCGGAAGGCCATCGGCTGTTGATCCTGAGCTCCGTGGCAGGGCAGAGGCTTTATTCGGGGTAAAGCGAAACGGGGATGTTATAACAAAGCCGCTTAATAAGTATGTAGTGGTTCAGATGATTGTGTTGCTGGTTTCGCTGTTCTTCTTTATTGCTTTTGAGCATTATTCCTCCCCGCTTGTAAAGACTGTATTCGCGATACTTACAGTTATTACACTTATTAATTGCGGGGCTATTATGGAACAGAAGAGATGGGTATTTCAACTGGAGGCGGGCAGATTGTTTCTTATTTTCCTCCTGCCGTTTTATTCGCCTGCTTTTTTTGCGGTTAAGCTGGCGCTGCTTGTAATCAGTATCGGGGTATTCCTGGTGTGTTATCCTTATGCCAAAACGAAATACCTGCAATATGTATATAAATAATATTCAGCCCCTGTGCTGCAAAGGGACGGGGTAAAGTTTGTCTGTCTAGAGTTTCTTTCTGATTTTCTCTTTAGATAGCAGTCATAGTCACAGCGGAGGGTGTTTTCACACCCTCTTTTTTAGGTTTGGCCGGGTATGATTACGGAATGCGAAAATACTTAGAGCAAAGGGATTTTTTTATATTTTCTGTTGTTTTGGTTGTCCCTGAATTGTTTATCACATAGTATCTTTGCGGCTGTTCGGGCGGAGGCCCTTATCTCATCATTATCAACAACGTCAATTACCAGTTCATGGCACAGCATCCTGAAACAAGCGCTATCCGTACACAAACACCACGGACGGCGCAAATGGAGCATTCGACTCCCTTATTTCTTACGAGCAGTTTTACTTATGCCTCCGCGGAGGATATGGCAGCGGCTTTCTCTGATGAGACGCTGGAGGTAAATATTTATTCGCGGTTCTCGAACCCTACGGTTGATGAGTTTATCAATAAGATCTGTATCCTTGAAGGTGCAGAGGATGGTATTGCAACGGGTACGGGTATGGCTGCGGTGTTCTCTACTTTTATGACTTTTCTGAGTAATGGGGATCATATTATTTCTGCTTCGGCGGTTTTTGGTTCTACGCATACAATACTGACAAAGTACCTGCCTAAGTGGGGTATTGCGTTTGACTACTTTGATATGAACCGGCCGGAAACGATTGAGGGGTTGATCAAACCAAATACAAAGATGCTGTATGTGGAAACGCCTTCTAATCCGGGCCTGGATATTGTGGACATTGTATATGTATCGGAGATCTGCCGCAAGCACGGCATACTGCTGGTGGTGGACAACTGTTTTGCCACTCCCGCAGTACAGCAGCCTATTGCGCTTGGTGCTGATCTTGTGCTGCACTCTGCTACTAAGTTTATTGACGGGCAGGGCAGGGTGCTGGGTGGTGTAGTGGTGGGTAATAAGGAACTTATAAACCAGATGTACCTGTTTGTGCGGAATACGGGTCCTTCGATGAGCCCTTTTAATGCCTGGGTACTTACGAAGAGTCTTGAAACGTTGTTTATCCGTATGGACAGGCATGCGGATAGTGCATGGCGTTTGGCTACGGCGCTGGATGGTCATCCTAAACTCAGTAATGTTAAATACCCGTTTCTACCTACACATCCGCAGTATGATATAGCGAAGAAGCAGATGAAGAACGGTGGTGGGATTGTTACGTTCGATCTTCGCGGGGGTATTGAAAGCGGCCGTAATTTCTTAAATGCATTGCAGATGCTGTCTATGACCAATAATCTTGGTGACAGCCGTACGATTGCCTCACATCCTGCCAGCACTACGCACTCCAAACTCAGCGAAGCGGAGCGGGCTGCTGTTGGTATTACGCCGGGTCTGATCCGTGTATCGGTGGGCCTGGAACACATTGACGATATCGTAGCTGATATTGTACAAGCGCTTGATAAGTGTTAGCTTATACGAAACCTGCTGTGGTATTAGTATGCTGGCTTTAAAGATGACATAAAAAGAAAACTCCCCGCTATGGGGAGTTTTCTTTTTATGTCAGTTATGGAAATCAGTCGAGATTGGGCTGGGGCGTATAGCGCAGGTATGGCTTTACGACCTTTACCCCTTTGGGGAATTTTTTTATTGCATCTTCTGTTGATACTGCCGGTACAACAATCACATCTTCGCCGTGTTTCCAGTCTGCCGGTGTGGCTACACTATAATTGGCTGTTAGCTGCAGGGAGTCGATTACGCGCAGCACTTCGTGGAAATTGCGGCCTGTAGAAGCGGGATAAGTAATGATGAGCTTCACCTTTTTATCCGGACCGATGATGAAGAGGGATCTTACGGTAAACGTTTCTGATGCATTGGGGTGTATCATATCATAGAGCCCGGCAACGGTCCTGTCTTCATCGGCTATGATCGGGAAGCCGACTGTAACGGACTGTGTTTCGTTGATGTCGGTTATCCAACTGTTGTGCTTATCGAGCGGGTCTACGCTTACGGCAAGCACTTTTACGTTCTTTTCAGCAAAGGCATCCTGTAAGAGGGCTGTTTTACCCAGTTCTGTGGTACAAACGGGCGTATAGTCTGCCGGGTGTGAAAACAACACACCCCAACTATTACCAAGATATTCGTAAAAATCTATTTCGCCTGCTGTGGTGCGGGCTTTGAAGTTGGGGGCTACGTCTCCTAATCGTAAACTCATAATCCTGTATTTATTGGATGAATAATGTGTATTTATATAACCTATTATATTAATAGACTATTGTAATGCAATATTACAACTATTTTTTTTCAATGTAATAATTTAACCTACTATTTTAGTGGGATATTTTGATGATGATGTGACGAAGCTGCTTCAATGTAAGTATTAACGGGTACAATAAAAAGCCCGGTATGGAACCGGGCTCTTAAATTTCTATTTACTGTATTGTCAGATGCGTACCAGCGTTACCCTGATCGAAGCACCACGATTGGATTCTTCTAATACAATATAGCTGCAGGAGTTAAAAACAAGGGCATTGGTAATATCAAGGCCGGTACCACTGGTTGTAACTGTCAGCTTGCCATCCACTATATCCCATGTGCCGGTGCCATCGGCTGCGGGGCTGCATACTGTACCTGCATCCTGGTAGATGGCTGTTTTATTTCCCATCAACTGGAATACGTTGTCTTTCTGGCAGGCGGAAAGGTATGTATCTGTTACATCGGTTACAGAGCCGCCGGATATATTTTCAATTTTAGTAATCTTATAATTGCCTGCTACGCTGAACACCGACACTTCGCAGGTTACTTCTGTTGTGCCTTTTTTGAGGCATCCGCCAAGGGCAAATGCCAGGCAACAGGTGGCTATGAATACTTTTTTCATATCGAATAGTTTTAATTAACAATTAGTATTTACATACAGGTTACCATTTCCATGCCGGAAATGACCCGGATTTCGATTCTGCGGGTACCTGCACTTTAGTCCAGGTTCTTTTTCAACCATTCTGCAAGGGAATTGGCTGATTGCTCTACCACCACTTTTTTTTCCATCTTCTCCTGTGCTTTAATGACAGAAGCGGTTACGAAGGGATGCTCAATGGGGTCGCTGGCCTTAAAGCCCAGCATTTTGACGAACGGCATCATTTTTTCACTCCCAAAGTGAACAAAGATGGCTTCGTCGAGGGCTCCGTGGACTTCCGTAGGGCCTAAGTGCAAATCTTCTGCCAATTTAACCTCTTTGGGATGCAGGGGGTGATGTTCAAGGAAAACCACCTGCTTGCCCTGTACATCATGCTGGTGTAACTGCCGGGCTTCTTTTACCTGTGTTTCTGTAATACCGTGGGCGGTGCCAAAGGCCCTGAAGCTGGCTGCTGCATCGGGGAACCAGGCTACAAAAAGAACATCGGGGTTGGCCTTAAATATATTGAGCAACCCCTGGTTTTTTGCTTCTGTATCGATCCATACCACATCTTTAAACAAGCGTTCGGGACCTTTTTCTTCTTTTTTTCCAAATAGATTGAAAAGCATAGTGTTGTGTTAAAGGTGCAAGTTAGGAAGGATTTGGGATTAGTTCATCTTAAGTAGTGGGCAGGAAGCGGCAAGATGAGAGACGGGACGCCGATTATGGAGGGGAAATAAAACATTAAGGAGTTAAGAATAGTTAAGGATCGAAGTGGGATGGGAAACATTAAGGAGTTAAGATTAGTTAAGTTATATTTCGTTGGCTTACGATTTTTGGTTGTGGGTCTACGCGGTTCATTAGCGTTGGCTTAATGTTCCTTAATTTCTTAATGGTTTAAA